>JAFTWC010000037.1 GCA_017465475.1 Lachnospiraceae bacterium | reverse complement strand
GTTCTACGACGAATGGCACCCAACGAAAAACTGAAAAAGTCGATTTCGTTGGGGTTCTACGACGAATGGCACCCAACGAAAAACTGAAAAAGTCGATTTCGTTGGGGTTCTACGACGAATGGCACCCAACGAGAAGCAGAAAAAGTCGATTTCGTTGGGGTTCTACGACGAATGGCACCCAACGAAAAACTGAAAAAGTCGATTTCGTTGGGTTACAACGCCGAATGGCACCCAACAAGAAACAGAAATAGTTGATTTCGTTGGGGTGCTACGACGAATGGCACCCAACAAGAAGCAGAAAAAGTCGTTTTCGTTGGGGTGCTACGACGAATGGCACCCAACGAGAAACAGAAAAAAGTCTCAGTGGGAGGAACAACAACATGAACGCAGACATCAACAAAGACATTGAGTTGGTCCAGGTCCTATTGTATCTTTCCGAACAACAAGACAAAACCATCCAGTGTATCAATAACAAGACCTACACTACCGCCATTTCAGCGTGGTTTGCAACTTACAAGAACCATCCGGCGGTACAGATTACAAAGGATATGATATGCAATGAAAACTTCATCCATATCCGTCCTTTGCAAGCTATTTTATCTCTGGAGAAAATAATCGCAAACCCGGAACACCCTCTTCATGTTTGGGGAACCGCCGTTGCGGATTTTAGGAAAACTTCCGGTTTTGATTCCTTTTTCGAAAGTCAATCCGACTATTATGAGTGGATATTGGACCATATCGCTTCCTGCGATTTTGATACATGGGTAGGCTTTATTGACGCTTATTTTCGCCAAAAGCCGGATGCATTCCGTCTTATTGTTTGCCCCCTTGCCGGAAACTACGGCTTTTCTGTGGAAGAGAACGGCAATAACGTGGCCTACACTGTCCGTTTTATGCCGAAATACGATGAAAACGGAACTCCGGATTGGAACTTTGACTTTTTTGCGAAAGGCATCGCCCACGAATACGCCCACTGCTTTGTAAATCCGGTGGTGGAAGCTCATGTGGATTTATTAAGGAAACATCCGGACTTTTTTGCGAAGCACAATGACGTACCGAACTTTTATAATACAGATTATGCTGTTATCAACGAATACTTTGTAAGAGCATTCCAAATCCGCTTTATGGAGTGCAATAAGGTACTGTTCCCAGGCTTTGATATTGAGAAAGAATACGAGTACCAAAGAAAGACATTTCTGTTTATCGATGGGTTTATGGAAGCATTACGGGATTTTGAAACATCGGGAATGAACTTTTCGGAGTTCTACTTAGTGCGGATAGAGGGGCTTTTAACCGAGACTACAGGATATTAAACATACGAGGGTGTATTTATGGATAGATTAAAAACAGTTACAGAAAACTTCGTGAAACAAAGCATAGAAATTTTAGGGAATAACCTGGTGGGCGTATATCTTCACGGCTCTGCAGTAATGGGCTGTTTTAATAATAAAACAAGTGATGTGGATTTGCTTGTTGTGATTAATAGCGACATGTCCGATGAAGAGAAGCGCCGATACATGGACATGGTTGTGGCATTAAATACTCTCGCACCGGCAAAGGGAATTGAAATGAGTATTATTAAAAAGTCGGTTTGTAAGCCATTTGTGTATCCTACTCCCTTTGAATTACACTTTTCTGTGGCTCATTTAGAGTGGTACAAAAGCAATCCACATGATTATGTCGTAAAAATGAAAGGCACGGACAAGGATTTGGCAGCACATATCATGATTATCTATCATCGGGGGCTATGCCTTTATGGGGAAGATATCAGAACTATTTTTGAAGACGTTGGCCAAGAGACATATTTCGACAGCATTTGGAATGACATTGGGCAGGCTGAGGCAGACATTATGGAAAACCCTGTTTATATCACACTCAATCTGTGCAGAGTTTTAGCATATAAACAAGAGAACCTGATTTTATCAAAGCAGGAAGGCGGTATATGGGGATTGGCTCATGTTCCCGAAACATACAGAAACTTGATACAGCAGGCACTTGATGAATATGCATCCGTTGGCGCCATGGAGCTTAACAAAACAGATGCGATGGAATATGCAAACTATATGATTGGGCAAATCACAGCTTGATAAATTCCACGTTGTTTGTATGCCCGACATAAAAAATCGCAAAAAGGGATAAGGAGAAGCAGTAAAATGAAGTATATAGAAGAGAATAGCAAAATCTGGGATGAACGTTCCGAAAACAATGATACGTGGTCTGTCCCTGTAACAACTGAAATGGTGAATCGCGCCAGGGAAGGCAGTTGGAGTATTGTATTGACTCCTACAAAGCCTGTTCCGGCGAATTGGTTCCCGGAGAACCTTGCCGAAAAGAAGATTTTGTGTCTGGCAAGCGGCGGTGGACAACAAGGGCCGATATTGGCTGCAACCGGTGCAGATGTAACGGTGTTTGATAACAGCAAAGCACAACTAAAAAAAGATGAGTTTGTAGCCGGGAGGGATAATCTTCAAATTAAAACGGTACAAGGAAATATGCAGGACTTATCTATATTTGAAGATGAAAGTTTTGATTGTATCGTACACCCATGGTCGAATGGATATATTGATGATGTCAGACCTGTATGGAGAGAATGTGCGAGAGTTCTGAAAAAGAATGGACTTTTATTAGCAGGATTCGGAAATCCCATAGAATATATTTTTAACGCCGGCAAATTAGAACAAGGGGTTTTTAGTGTAGAAAATACGATTCCGTATGCAGATATTGATCATATGGATGATCCGGAGACGAGAAAAATTGTTGAAAGCGGCGGTTATCTTTGGAGTCATACGCTAGAGGACCAGATTCAAGGTCAGATTGAGGCGGGCTTCGCTATTGTCGGTTTTTATGAAGATATTGGCGGAACTGCATTAGATAACTATATTAACTCATCTATTGCTACGAAAGCAATCAAACTATAATAGAATTCATAAACTTGATTTATGTAACAAGATCGGAGAAGAAAAATGAACGTATTGATATTGATGGGAAGCCCAAGGCTTCACGGCAATACTGCTGAACTCTGTAAATATTTTATAGAGGAATTAAAGGAGCAAAGTACAGAGGTAAAGTACATAGAACTTGAAAAAAACTATAAATCCTTGCAAGGAGTGTTATGTTTGCCAGAACGTAGCCGACGAGTACGGTTGTGCGCAGAAGGATGCCTTTGGGAAGGAAAACAGGTTGCTATTATTGCTACTCATGGGTATGACGGAGAATATGCTACAGAGCCTTTTGAAGTGGGTATGAAACGATTGTGTATTCATTCGAACCTCAAATATGTCGGCATGTATTCCGTACAGGACAATGACAACCTTGCATCCTTTCAGACGAATGAGGCGATAGAAGGTGTCAAAGCTTTTGCGCGAAAAGTTATTAGTGAATAGGCATAAGGACTCTGTTTCTGTCCAAAAGCCTGCACAGCTGATATTTCCCGCAATGTTACTTTGCGTTGCTTGATGCAATTGTGCTTCTGTGACAGAATAAAATTATAAAAAAAGGAGGCGCACATATGCTTAATGAAACGATTAAAACTTTACGGAAGAACAAAGGCTTTACACAAGAGGAATTGGCAAATAGATTAAATGTGGTCAGACAAACTGTTTCCAAATGGGAAAAAGGATATTCTGTCCCGGATGCGGAACTGCTGAAAAAGATTGCCGATGTACTCGAAACAGATGTCAGCGCATTGCTGGGTGGTTCTGTCGCGGTCGATGCAAATGTAGACATGGTTGCCGAACAATTATCAAGAATAAATGAACAGCTGGTAATAAAAAACCGACGGTCCCGCCGAGTTTGGAAGACCATCGGCATTGTCTTTCTTGCTATCATTATTATACAACTCTTGTTGACAATTGTGGGGGGCGTAGCATTTAATGCATACAAATTCGACTCCCAAGCCCCGGTGGAGCAGTATTCAGAGAAAATCCTTCCCTGATTATTTACAAACTATAAGGAGGTCTTTTTATGCAAGACACGGAAAAAGAATATGTATATCTGCGGAATCGCAGCGTTGCAATTGTTGTTCGGGACAAAAAAATATTAATGGAACGAGTATTCTACTTCGGACGCGAGTTTTTCACTGTCCCGGGAGGCGGCATTGAAGATGGTGAAACCCCGGAGCAGGCAGCTCTACGTGAATTGAAAGAAGAATGCGGAGTGGACGGAACCATTCTACGGCCCCTGACTGTACAATATAAATTAGAGGGGAGCGCCGAATATTCCTTCGAAGTAAGCATACCAAAAGACCAGGAACCGATTACCGGCTATGATCCGGAAGAAACCTCCGATAATCCGCCTTTAAAGGAGGTCCTTTGGATGAGTCTTGACGAAATCAGTGAAAAAGACAGAGCCTTTTTATGGGCTTACGGATTAATGTCCGTGGATGGATTTTTTGAGGAAATTAAATCCTGGGGAAACACCATCAGCTATCCTTCCCCGGAATAACCCGCCGGACGAACTTCTTTATGTCAAAAACGCTTTAAACCAAATATGACACATCTCTGACATTGAAAAAACACTTCCTTTATGTTACAATACTATCCGATGCAGTTGTTTTTTATCACGAGAAGGGAGTGAGTTTCGTGGATTATCGTTTAAGAGGACATAACTTAACAGGATTTGATCAGCTCCGTGCAGCTTATATCTAAGCGGCAGTGTACGGAGCGGTACAGCCGCTTATTATTATTCAGATATATGCTGCACTTTTGAATGTAACTAAACAACGGATTGCTTCGCTGTCACACAGCCTTTGCAATCTCGCCGCATTCAAAGGAGTGATTTTTATGTCATATATCAACGCAGAAAAGGTCCTTCCGGACTGGCTCATTCATCAAGTACGAAGCTACGTCGGAGACGGCCTTATTTACATACCGCCGGAAACCACCTCACGCAGAGCATGGGGAAGTAAGTCCGGTACAAAGAAGCTTTTAGAAGCAAGAAACCTTGAAATCCGCGCCAAGAAGCAGACCGGCGTTACCGTGTCCTGCCTTGCCACAGAGTATCATCTTTCCGAAGATACCATCAAGCGGATATTGTATCGGTAACAGTATGATTATCGTAATGGAACAAAGAGTCCGCAGGCTTCCGGCACGGTCCCTTGCGACCTCTTCCAGTGACAAAAAGGTCCCCCCTTTGGAACAACCGTTTTTGTTCCAAAGAGGGGACCTCTCTTTTTACTTACTTTTCAGTTTCTCTTTCTTTTTCCTCCAGCCTATCCACTAACGCATCATGCTGTTTCAGCACATTTTCGAAAGACATACACATTCTGAGAATCAGAATAATCGCTGTGATATTCCAGACATACTTACCGACATCAAATAAAATATCAAAGCCACTCCATTCAAATGCCATACAAAATAAAGCCAAAAGCAAAATCGCAAAAAACAATATGTAAAGTATTCTGATATACAGTTTCGTTTCCTTGTGAATTCTCTCACTCATTTTCTCAAACTTCATATCGCTCCCTCCTTCTTTCGTATACCAATACATATTATTGTATCATTAGAATTCATCGTCCTGCAACTACGTTTTCATGAACGACACATTTTTCCCACAAACGACATTCTCCAAACTTACAATCCCATAACTGCTTTATGCTCCTACTGCCTCAAACACCATAGACACCAAGATGCCCAATGCCGCCGACAGCAAAACAACCTTCACGGCACTAAGCTTCTTTTTCCAAAAGCGGGTAATCCCGAAATAGATTGCCAAAAGAAGCACCAATATTACTACAGATACCGCATCGACTCTAACGTCATGCAGTCTGGCAAATCCCATTGCCTTTAACAAAAGCATACTTCCCGTAGACAATATGAGTGCTACCACCACCGGCTTTACACCCCGCATAAATCCCTTGAAATATTTATTATCCGTCAGGTTTTTCATTACGGATGCAATGAGTAAAATAATAAGAAACGACGGCAGTACCACGCCTAACGTGGCAACGATACTTCCGAGGGGGCCGCCCATGACAGAGCCCACATAAGTTGCTGTATTGACCGCAATGGGACCCGGTGTGGACTCGCATACACCAAGTAAGTTGAAAAACTCTGCCTCCGTAAGCCACCCGTGGGTTATCACGGTTTCCTCAATAAGCGGAATCATTCCGAAGGCTCCGCCAAAACAGAACAAACCGATTTTAAAGAACTCCAAAAAAAGCTGTAAATAAATCATTCCTTTCCCTCCTTCTTCGGAGAAAACACTGCATATAAAGCAATTCCCAAAACTCCGCCCATCAAAATAAACCAAACAGAACTGAAGGATATGGCAAACAAATCAAATAAAATCATCAACACAAATACGATTCCGAAGGTAATCCGCGGAATTGCCCGTTTTTCTATCTTTTGGAACAGGCCAAGTCCTGCCCGCAAAATCAAAAACGCCACACCACATTTGATTCCGGTAAACGCATATGCCACATACTTGTTTTGTAAAAATGCATCCAAAAACAACGAAATGGTAAACAAAATCACCAGGGACGGCACCACCACTCCAAGGGTCGCCATGGCACTTCCCGCAATTCCCTTTTTCTTGTAACCCACATAGGTCGCCATATTAATGGCAATCGGTCCCGGTGTGGACTCAGCCACCGTAATAATCTGCATCAACTCTTCATCGTCTAACCACTTTTTCTGCTCGACTACAACCTCTTTGATTTGCGCAATCATGGCATACCCGCCACCAAAGGTGAACAAACCGATTTTTGCAAAGGTCAAAAATAATTCCGCTAACATCTTTTGTTCCTTTCTGAATCCTCTTTTTTTATTCGCACCTATTGTAACACAGGAATATCCCAAACTCAATCTTGACATTTTTTAAAATAATGAAAAAAACGCTTGACTTGCTCCCTGGGCGCAGGTTTACAATGCATTTGTAACAAAAAACATACACGTCCTGTCACGGCCGGACAAGGATTTGTAGCACAACCAAAAAGGAGATAGTAAGATGAATCAGAATACAGAACAGAAACTTATGAAATTAAGCGAAGTAACCAAACTGGTGGGTGTTTCCCGAAAAGCATTGCAGGAATACGATAAGATGGATTTGGTACACCCTACTACCACCACGGAAGGAGGTTACTGGCTCTACGATGAAGATGCTGTAGGCAGAATCTCCACCATCCAGCTCTTTTCCATGGTGGGCTATACCCGCAAAGAAATCAAAGAATTTATTGATACGGTCACCGGATTTGACCATATGGAAGAACGTCAGGCAAGATATCGGGATGCCATTGAACGTTTAAAAAAGGAGCGGACACGTTTGGACGGCTTGATTTCCATGGCAGAAACCATGGCAGCCTTATCGAATCCGCAGTCAAAAGACACCCTAAAAGAGCTCTATGATTACAAAAAGGGCGGAACCTTTTCGGAAACCTCCAACATGGAGAATCTGCAACAGTCCATCGACTTTCTTTCCGGATTGGAAGAACCGCAACGGGAACAAATGAACCAGTTGATTCCTGTTATGCAAGGTTACGTAGTAAAACTTATGGCCTTGAGCTGCTGTCAGGAAGAAGACCCTGCTTCTCCTTCCGTATTAGAAAAGGTGGAGGATGTCTTCCAGGAATGGAAAGCCCCTTATACCATTCTGATGCGTTCCTTAGGAATGGCCTCCGACTCGGAATCGTTACATGACCTTCCTCTTTCGGAGCAATTGGTTTCTTTCCGCTGCTTCACCGAATCCACTCTGGGAGGCACTGAACCATCTGCCGCAGGCGACACATTGGAAATGACAATTAACCACCGATACGGCGAAGGAACCGCAGATAACATCCGAAAGATGATTGATGTCTTTATCGAGAAGAAGACGCAATAAACAAGTACTTTAGCCCCCCTCCGAGCCGTCCATCTAACCATCGGCTCGGGCGTGGCGGGTTCTTGCAAGCATTAAGTAACTCGCAAAACAGGAAAAAGCTCTTGCATACTCTTATTTTTGAATTTGTCCGAAGGACCGCGTTTTTAGCTGAGTCGAAATCACCTCTTACCGGTTCTAAGTCTCGAGGCCACACCCGAGTGACGTTTAGAATCCGGTTAGAGGAAGTTTGACGAAGCGTTGCGCTTTGAAAAAATAAGATTATGCAAGAGCTTTTTCCTGTTATCAGAAACTCCCCTGCTTGCAAGAACGGGAAATCACCCTTTTACCGCACCGGACAACCCTTCGGCATAATACCGCTGGGTGAAAAGGAACAATGCCGCAATGGGAATGGCCACACATACGGAACCTGCCGCAAACCGGGTGTAATAGTGATACACATATTCCCTCTCCAACATATTCCAGAGACCGATGGCCACCGTATAATACCGGCTGTCGGCTCCGGCAATCACCCGTGCAAAAATAAAATCCAACCACGGTGCTAAAAAGGACGTAATCACCGTATACACAATAATCGGCTTGGAAAGAGGTACCGTAATCTTATAGAAAATCTTAAACCGGGAAGCTCCGTCAATCATGGCCGCCTCATCCACACTCTTCGGTATGGTATCGAAAAAGCCTTTCGCAATATAAAAACCCAGGCCTGTACTTGCAGAATACACCAATACCAGAGCCACTAACTTCATAACACCTTCCGTCAGGTTAATTCCCTTTAAAATATAGTACACCGCAATCATAGACATAAATGCCGGAAACATCCCTAATACCAAAGCCACATTCATGAAAGGCTTTCGCATCTTAAAGCGCATACGGGACATGGAATAGGATACCGCCAGCACGAAAAAGGTAGAAATGATACAAGTGAATACAGAAACAATAAGCGTATTGGCAAACCAGCGAGGGAAGTTTAACACCTCCGTTTCCGTAAACAACCGTGTGAAATTGGCAAAGGTAATTTTCTTTGGAAAAAAGGTGGTAAAATAAGAACCCGGTTCTCCTCGCAGAGATGTCATAACAATCCACAAAATCGGGAACAACCACACCAAAGCTAATGTAGCCAGAAGCACATGAAGAAGTACCGTGCGGATTTTTTTCTTTCTTTTCACAGAACCGTTTTTCATTGGAATCCCTCCTCGTTTTTATAGGCTGCCGTTCTTCGGTACGCCACTAATGAAATTGCAATAGAAATCACAAAGGTCAAAATACCGATCACCGCACCGTAACAATAATCTTTATTATCAATGGTCAGCTTATAAAGCCACGTTACGAGCAAATCCGTCTTCCCCGCCGTTCCCCGATAATATTCCAAAGTTGCAGGAGCACCGCCGGAGAGCAAATAAATAACATTAAAGTTATTGATATTGTTGATAAAAGTAGTAATCAACGTTGGTGCAGTGACAAACAGCATATAGGGTAACGTTATCTTAAAAAAAGTTACTCTGGCATTGGCGCCGTCCACCTTTGCCGCTTCATAAAGCTCTGTGGGAATGTTCTGCAAAATACCTGTAGTTGTCAACAACGTATAAGGAACACCTACCCAGATATTCACAAGAATAATCGTGACTCTTGCCCAGGTAGCATTGGTAAAAAACGGCAGTGCCGCGTCCTGCGCAATAAGACCCCATTCCCGCAACAACACATTGACAGCTCCGTTGGGCTGCAAAAGTGTCCGCATGGTAAGAAGGGTTACAAACTGAGGAACCGCAATGGATAAGATAAAGCAAAATCTCCAAAATCCTTTCCAATGTATCTCTTTTTTATTAATAAGAATTGCCAGCAACATTCCCAAAATATAGTTCAAAAACGTTGCAAAAATCGCCCAGGTAAAGGTCCAGCCGAGAATCGGCCAGAAAGTCTGTCCGAAGGCTCCGTCAAAATCCAATACCGTGCGGAAATTATCCAGTCCCACCCAGGTAAACAGCTTTCCCGGCACCTGATGATCCCTGTCATAGTTGGTAAATGCCATACTAATCATAAAGACCAACGGCAATATGGTAAAAACAAGCACACCCAGCACAGGGAGAAACAGAAGGGTCCGATGGAGCCTTCCGTTAAAGTGCATCTCGATTTCTTCCCGGAACTTCGGTAATTTCCTCCCTGCTCGTACCAGTTCCTCTCCAAAGTAGGCAGAACGCACTGCTGCCCGCAACAGCAGGGAAAAGGCCAAGGTCACAAACACAAAAATCACACCGGAAAGCAAAATAAGAAGGGAATTATCTCCCGGTTCGTACACAAAGATTCCCTGGGCATCGTCCCAAACCTTTTCCTGAGTCTTTGTTCCCAACGTAGGTAACTTTTGAAGCACAGACACTCCCGTGCTCCAAAAATAAATAATATAAGCAACCGTAAGAAACAAAAACAACAATCCTTTCGCGATTTGCCCTCGTCTGATATTACCAAGCCCCGGCACAAGAAGGGATAGCTTCGTATAAATATCGCCTTTTCTAAAGGACTCTAAAAAGCCCGCCTCCCCCATGGCTGTAAATTTTTTCGCTTTTTTCATACTACCTCCTTGTTTTCGAGACGCGGGTATCCTGACGCACATCCGGACAGCCCTTTTCTTTCTTCAATTAAAATCCGGTACCCGCATTCAAAGCTTCTTCTAACTGCTTGGTCCGCTCCGCTGCATTCTCCTTGGTAATGGTTCCGTTATAAATCTCTTCCGCAAAGGTTTCTACAATTTTGAACCAATTGGAAATAGCCGGCACCGTCGGCTGCACCACAGACGTGTGAAGCACTACTGCGTTCTCCGCCTCTGCCACTTCGCTTTCCAACACAGCTTCCGAAGACGCAAGATTCACATTCACCGGGGTTACACTGCGATATTCGAAACGGTCTCTCTGCACGCTTTCGCTACCAAGGTATAATGCAAGTGCCACTGCAGCACCCATATTTTCGCTTCGCGGATTCACACCTACTGCCTTGGAACCGGTAAACTGGCGCATCACGCCGGATACTCCGTTATCAAAGGTTACCGACGGAAGTTCTGCCGTCTCAAAATCGTCACCTAATGCTTCCTTAATCGCACTTGCCTTCCAGGAACCGGACACCAAAGCACCCAGGGTACCGTTTGCCAAACGAGTAATGGAATCGTCTCCGGACTCCTTATGAAACTTAGGATTCTTCACTAAATCCACCAAATACTCCGTTACAAACCCAAAATCACCAATGTCGGTCCCTGCTGCCTCATCCGTACCATCCGGTCCGTACAAGGTAAATCCGCCTGCATAATAGAACTGTTCAATATACCAGCTATCGGTCAAATCCATGGCAAATGCCGCCACACCTTTTCCCAAATCCTTTTCCAACATCGTATTTAAGGACTTTACTTCATCTTCATCAAACATTTCATCGTTATAATATAAAATTAACGTGTTCGGCGTATACGGCACTCCATACACCGCATCCTCATAAGTTACGCTACGAAACATGGTATCGTTATTGGTATCCTTAATGGTCTGAAGTGCGGAACCGCCAAACTCTGCCAATGCACCGGCACCCACCAAAGTCGCCAGCTGGTCATTGGCATACATATATACGTCCGCTGCCGCATCTAAATCCTTGGTTACCACATCTCTTGCATCCCCTTCGGAGCAAACCCCATACTGAAACGTAATATCCCATTCCGGATGGGCATTGTCAAACTCCTCACACCATTTGGCAAGAAGTCCGTTGGGCGCACCTTTCTGAGCAGCTTGATCCTCTGCCGGAGACCATACCGTAAGGGTAATCTTCTTAGCCTCGCCCTCAGCCTGCCCGCCTTCGTTTCCGGACTGGCCTGCACCCGGCGTAGTAGTTCCGTTTCCGTTATCTCCCAAACCATCACCACAGGCACAGCCTGCCATTCCTGCCATAACCAAACCGCAAACTAAAACGGTCGCCATTAATTTTCTAAATCTCTTCAACACTCTCATTCTCTCTTCCTCACATTCTACGGAGCCTGATTAAATGAACTATCTACTACCCTCCGGCATTTTTTTGTGGGTATCTGCGCCGATTTCAGTGTCGGCAATAACCTATTGGTCATGAAAGTTTCTTGTGTTTATTACCGGATTTGAATTTTGTGTAGGATGTTAGACTTTCTTATTGTTTCATTCATAATCAACAACGTTCAGACACGGAAGTCTGAACGAGCCCGCCACGCAACACGGAGGTTGCGTCAGGGCGGTTGCGTCACTCTTTACTAACACAAACCGAAACAATTAGAAAGACTTACATCCGGAACCCATGAAAATCCGGTAATAAACACAAGAAACTTTCCTTTACCACATGCTTCACCGACACTGAAATCGGCACAGCCCTCCAAACAAAAAACCGCCGGACGGTGGCTCGCGTGATTTACGCATATAGCCTAACCGTTCCGACGGTAAATTATACTGCTTCTGTTTTAAAAACTACTCTACAAAATACACTCTTTCTTCTTTTCTCGGCAACACACCCGGGTAGTCTCCCTCTGCATAGCCAAGCACGCAGTTTCCGATGCCTTCATACTCGCCCTCAAGCCCCAGAGACTTTAACCACTGCTTCCATTCCTCCTGCTCAAACACTTCCTTTGCACGATGAATCCAACAGCTGCCGATTCCAAGCTCATGCGCTGCCAACATCAGATTGCCCATGACAAGACTTCCGTCATAGACATAGGTTCCTTTCTTTTCCGCCAGCACCACCAGTACTACCGGCGCTCCGTAAAACGGGTCGTTCTCGCTTCCCATTACCTTTGCATTTGCCTTTGACATTTTATCTCTGATTTCCTTATTTGTTACAGCTACAATCACCGGTGTCTGTAAGTTCATTCCGCTGGCTGCAAAGCTTCCGGCCTCTACAATTTTTTCAATGACATCCTTTGGAATCATATCGGATTTGTATCTTCTGATACTTCTTCTGGTCTGCATTTTATCTAATACATCGCTCACTATGCTTCCTCCTTTTCCTACGCTTCTTCTGACTCCGTCAACACCGGATTCTTATTCTGTCTGCGGTACATCCATGCCATGGTCTGATACTTCTGGACATCAATCTTTTCGTACTGGTCCTTTCTCATACGCCACTGCCAGTTGCTTCCCATGGTAGACGGGAAATTCATACGGGCTTCATTTCCGAGACCCAGCAAATCCTGCATCTGGAAAATTGCCGTATGAAGTGAGGTACGATATGCCGTGCGAATGAGAGCTTCTTCCACAGACTCCTGTCTGCCGATACCGAAATACTCACGAATCCGCCCCATATCCCAATCGGACTTCCCACACAAACAACCATGCAGTGTCTCATTATCATGGGTTCCGATATACGCAATGCTGTTGGTGGAGGTATAGTTATGCGGTAAATACGGATTGTCCGGGGTACAATCAAGGGCAAACTCCAGCACCTTCATACCCGGATATTCATTTGCTTCCATCAAATCCACCACCGGCTGAGTCACAACACCTAAATCTTCCGCAATAATCTTGCCATCCCCTACCGCTTCATTAATAATCTTGGTCAGCTTCTCACCCGGTCCCTTTTTCCATTCCCCGTTCATGGCAGTATCGCTTTCTGCCGGAATGGAATAATAGTTTACAATACCGATAAAATGGTCAATACGAATCACGTCATAACGAGCTGCATTTACTGCCATACGCCGTCTCCACCAGTCAAAGTTCTGAGCTTCCATTACATCCCAGCGATACAGCGGATTGCCCCAACGCTGACCGGTAGCAGAGAATAAATCCGGCGGAACTCCCGCAATATTGATTTCTCTGCGAAGTGCATCAAGCTCGAATAGCTCATAATGTGCCCACACATCCGAAGAATCCATGGCCATATAAAGCGGGATATCACCGATAATCGCAACACCCTTACGGTTTGCATACTTCCGCAGGCGGTTCCACTGCTCGTCAAACTTAAACTGACAGAACATATAGTAACCCACTTCCTCAGAAAGCTTTGTTTCCATCTTAGAAAGTGCATCTTCCTCATGAAGACGAAGGGGCATGTCCCACTCCTGCCACGGCTGACCGGAGAGAGAATCCTTAATCGCCATAAAAAGTGCATAATCCCGCAGCCAGTATTCATTCTTCTTGCAGAACTCCAAAAACTCCTTGGTGTTCTGATGCTTGCTGTTTTTATACGCCTTATGAAGCACCTCACGACGTCCCATATAAAGAGCTCCGTAATCCACCGTTTCCGGTTTCTCACCCCAGAACACTTCACCGCAATCCTCTACGGAAAGCAAACCCTCCTCAATAAGAGTCGGCAAATCAATAAAATACGGATTGCCTGCAAAAGCGGAGAAAGACTGGTATGGGCTGTCACCGTACCCGGTGGGTCCTACCGGAAGTACCTGCCAGTAGGAATACTCCATCTCTCTTGCAAAATCCACAAAGGCAAAGGCCTCTTTGCCCAATGTACCAATTCCGTACGGTCCCGGAAGACTGCTGATCGGCATCAAAATGCCCGCACTACGGTCCCATGTTCGATTTGTTGCCATACTAAATCCCCTTTCGGTTTGATTTGGTTCTTCCCAACACATACCCTACTTAGTTTACACAAAAAACGCAAATTTACTCTTTTGAACAGTATATCATACTTCTTAATATAAAACCAGTTCTTCTTTTTGTTATCTGCTACAATTTTCCGCATAAAATCCTCGATTATGTATTATATTTAAAATACAAAAACCTCGATTATGTGTTTATGTTTTATTGAAAAAGTCTCGATTATGTGTTATATTAGTAGTGTAGAAACCTTGATTTCGTGTATTGGAGGTGCTTATGCGACGAAAAATATATGAGAAACTTCTTACCTGGAAACAAGAAAGCGCAGGTAAAACAGCTTTACTGATTGACGGTGCCCGGCGTGTCGGCAAAAGCTACGTTGCGGAGAACTTTGCTAAAAACGAATACGAAAACTACATTCTTGTGGATTTCAATCGTGCAAGCAGTGAGTTATTGGATTTATTCGACCGTTATCTGGATGATTTGGATACCTTCTTTTTGTTTCTGACCCAGTATTATAACAAAAAACTGATTCCGGGTAAGTCCCTTATCATCTTTGATGAAGTACAGCTTTGTCCTCGCGCCCGTGCCGCCATTAAATACCTTGTTGCAGACGGACGATACCATTACATGGAAACCGGTTCCTTGGTCTCCATTAAAAAAAATGTAAAGGACATTGTTATTCCCTCAGAAGAACGTCATTTAAAAATGTTCCCTATGGACTTTGAAGAGTTTTTATGGGCGGTCGGCAATGATTCCCTAATGGACTTAATACGCACTTGCTTTGAAAAAACTCAGCCTATCGGTCAAATACTTCATCGAAAAACCATGGACTATTTCCGCCAGTATCTTATTGTCGGCGGCATGCCACAGGCGGTTCTGGAATACAGCAAAACAAAAGATTTTGACCGGGTGGATGCGGTCAAACGTGACATTTTAGAATTATATCGCGCAGATATCATAAAGCATGCCGAAGGCTACGAGCTAAAAGCAGAAAGTATCTTTGACGAAATTCCGGCTCAGCTTCAGAAACATGAAAAGAAATTCAAACTTTCTGCCCTCAAAAAAGAAGCACGGCTTCGCGACTATGAAGACGCTATCTTCTGGCTTACGGATGCCATGATTATGAATCCTTGTTACAACACCACCGAACCGAGCATTGGATTAAAGCTCAATATGAACCGCGTCACCATGAAATGCTACATGGCAGATACCGGACTTCTTATCAGTCACGCCTTTGACGAGAATACGATTGTATCAGAAGAGCTTTACAAAAAACTTCTTTTTGATAAATTGGAGATTAATAACGGCATGATTGTAGAAAATATTGTGGCACAAATGTTGACTGCCGCAGGACATAAGCTTTATTTCTATTCGAATCCGTCTACAGAGGATGCAAACTCCAGAATGGAAATTGATTTTCTGATTTCCAAAAGTAAAATCACTTCCCGGCATAATATCTCGCCAATTGAAGTAAAATCCGGTAAAAACTACACCTTATCCTCTCTGAAAAAGTGCATGAAAAAATACAACGAACAGCTTCATATCCCTTATGTACTTCACACCGGTGATGTAAAAACAGAGGATGGTATTGTTTATTTACCGTTGTATATGACCGGGTGTTTATAAGAAAGTACTATTACACACAAATGAATGCGCACACAGTTAAAAAACGGGGCTACACATGCGACAGCCCCGTTTTCCCCTACACCACATAATCCGTCATACAATCATACCACTCCACATAAGTCACACCGTTGATGATCAGCTTATCATTCTCCGGCAACTGCTCCGACCACTTTTTCCCGTAGTGATCAAAGGCCCAGTCGTCCCGGTTAAAACGACGCCAAAGCACAGTTCTTCCGTTTTTATCGAGAAACTGCTCTGATACCACACCGGCATTATAGGTTTCGATATCCATGACACAGACCGTATCGTACTTCTTTCCGCCGATGGTAACAGTATAGCGTCCCACAATATCCAGTAAAAACTCCTTATCCGCGCTGGTTACCACGTTCCCCTCTCTCTTAATATCACCCTTCGGTGAAAGGTTGGTTTCGTTTCCGCAGTTGTCCTCGCCGAAGCCCCAACAGCTCATAAACTCTTCTCCGTCCAAGAATGTAATATAATTTCTTACATCACCGTCGGTTCGCATAGTGGCAAGATACCGACAATGGGTGTCCGTAAGTTGTGCCACAAAGGTACGGTTGATGACTTCCTGTTTCCCGGAATAGGACGCTTCTCTTGCGGTCAACTCCACGCCTTCGATTCCATGCACCTTTGCCTTTCCCGTCACCTTCAAATCATACACATGATTGCACTCACGGGATGGCATATCGTTATTCTTTAGCTGGGAAAACTTCTCATAGGCAGTCACCGATATTTCCTGCAATACATCTTCCGCATCCGCAAGCGAGGGCAACCGGAACTTTACAAACCGTTCCACTCCGGTCCTGTAACTTTGAAACAGCACTTCAAATTCGTCCATATCATCACCTCCTAACATTTCATAGTGAAATCGATTTCATAGAATAAAGACGAAAAAGAGGCGTGAAAGGTTCATTCACGCCTCGAAAAATTACTGATTTATTTCTGCATATAATCGTTCTATTAACTCTCTGATACGGGTTCCGGCCTCCGCCACATCTGCCATCATACTGACTGACTTGTCTCTGGTGGAAATTTCAACCTTGCCTTCCTTTAAATTTCTCGGGCTTACCACCACACGAACCGGCACACCGATTAAGTCGGCATCCGCAAACATCTGACCGCCGCGAATTCCGTCTCTGTCATCATAAATTACCTCGACTTTGTTACGTAAAAGCTCCTCATACAAAGCGTCTGCCACCTGCTTAGTCTCTTCATCGTCCGGGCGAATGCAGCAAATATGAACTTCCCACGGTGCGATGGAAATCGGCCAAATCGGACCATACTCGTCATGCTTTGCCTCACAAACAGATGCCGCCAAACGACCCACACCGATTCCGTAACAGCCCATAATCGGATAATGCTGTACCCCTTCTTTATCCACATACTGCATATTCATGCTCTCAGTGTACTTAGTTCCCAGCTGGAAGATATTTCCCACTTCAATACCACGCTTAATGGTCAGGGCCGGCTTTTTACAGCATGGGCAAATTCCGTTTTCCTTAACCTTTGCAATATCCACGTAGGTTACATTGCAAAGATCACGTTCCAAATTAAGTCCCGTATAGTGATATCCTTCCTTGTTGGCACCTGCCACCAGATTATCAATACCCTTTAAAGACGTATCCAGCACGAAGGTTACCTGATCGGAAATACCGTACGGTCCGATATACCCCGCTACAATCGGGGAATCTTCCGTAATCTCTGCCGGATGTAACTCTTCTCCGATAAAATTACGAAGCTTCGTTTCGTTTACTTCATAATCACCCCGCACAAAAGCAACCACAAAGGCATCATCTATATTCTTCTGATATACCACTGCCTTACAGGAGGACTCCACATCACTCTTAAGAAATGCACATACATCCTCAATGGTCTTACAATCCGGTGTCTCGATACAGCAAAGTTCCGTTTTGTCGTTTTTTGCTACATTTTCCACCAGATTGTCCGCAGCTTCCATATTTGCACGGTAATTACATTCCGTACACAATACAATGGAGTCTTCCCCTACCTCATTTAACAACATATACTCGTGAGAAAGACTTCCTCCCATCATACCGGAATCCGATGCCACGGTAATGACCTCCGGCACACCGGCGCGCTTGAAAATCTTATTATAGGCATCGTAGCACTTCTTGTAATACTGCTCCAAATCCTCCTGGGAGGTATGGAACGAATAGGCATCCTTCATGGTGAACTCTCTTACACGAATCATGCCTGCACGCGGTCTTGCCTCGTCACGGAACTTTCTCTGAATCTGATAAATCATAAACGGATACTGCTGATAGGACTGACCGAACTCTCTTACCAAATGTACTGCCGCCTCCTCGTGGGTCATGCCCAATACCAACTTGGAACGGTTTCTGTCGGAGAAACGAACCAATTCGCTACCGATGCTTTGATAACGACCGGACTCCTCCCACAGTTCTGCCGGCATTACCACCGGGAACAACACCTCCTGTCCCTCAATGGCATTCATCTCTTCTCTAATAATTGCTTCGATTTTTGAGGTTACTCTGCGAAGCACCGGAAACTCCGAGAAAATACCGTTACCCACATACTTCATGTAACCGCCCCGCACCATCAGCGCATGGCTGTCAATGACACAATCCGCCGGTCTCTCCTTAAATCTTTGTCCTACTAAATGTTTCAGTTTCATAGTAATCTTCCTTTCTTTTTAGAAAACGCCCCCTAACATATCCTTGAGATAATCAACTCTCCGCACTGCTTACAACCCACTTGCCGCATGCCTTCACTCATAATGTCTGCGGTGCGATACCCTTCGTCAAGATATGCGGAAACTGCCGCCTCAATGGCATCCGCTTCTTTTGGCATATCAAAACTGTAGCGAAGCATCATTGCTGCAGAAAGAATGGTTCCGATCGGGTTGGCAATATCCTTTCCGGCAATATCCGGTGCAGAACCGTGAATCGGCTCATACAGACCACAGGAGGTAGCTCCAAGACTGGAGGACGGAATCATGCCGATGGAGCCGGTAATCATGGAAGCCTCATCAGAAAGAATATCACCGAACATATTCTCTGTTACCACCACATCAAACTGTGCCGGGTTTTTCACAATCTGCATGGAACAGTTGTCCACTAACATGTCCGAAAGTTCCACATCCGGATACTCCTCCGCGAGACGGTGCATGACCTTCTTCCAAAGACGGCTGGAATCCAATACATTGCTCTTTTCCACAGAGCAAAGCTTCTTATTTCTCTTTCTTGCGGTTTCAAACCCGATTCTTCCGATGCGCTCGATTTCTTTCTCATCGTAAGATAAGATATCGATTGCCGTCGGCGTACCGTCAATCTCTTCGGTTTTATGCTCGCCGAAATAAATACCGCCAATCAGTTCCCGCACGATAATAAAATCAATTCCTGCATCTACAATCGACTTTTTTAACGGTGATGCCTCCGCAAGCTGCGGCCAAATTTTTGCCGGTCGATTATTGCTGTATACGCCCATACCGGCTCTGAGTCGCAGCAGACCTTTTTCCGGACGCATATGTCCCGGCACATCATTCCACTTGTCACCTCCTACGGCACCTAACAATACACTGTCGGACTCTACGCACTTTTTTAACATCTCTTCCGGCAACGGGTCTCCCCATTTGTCAATGGCACAACCGCCCATATCCACGTCTGTATAGCAAAATCTGTGTCCGTATACCTCTGCCACTTTATCAAGCACCTTAATTGCCTGTTCTACAATTTCCGGACCGATACCGTCTCCCCGGATTACTGCAATATTCTTAGTCATTTTTTGCACCTTCTTTCAAAGAGTTCAACAAACCGCCACTTGTAATAATGTTCTGAATAAATGCCGGAAACGGCTGCGCCTTGTAAATCTTTCCGGTGGTAATATCCGTAATCACACCGGTATCAAAATCTACTTTTACCTCATCATTTGCGTTAATTTCCTCTGCCGCTTCTTCGCACTCCAAAATCGGAAGCCCGATATTAATGGCATTTCGGTAAAAAATCCGCGCAAAACTTTTCGCAATAACACAGCCGGTACCGCAGGTCTTAATAACAAGAGGTGCATGCTCACGGGAGGAACCGCATCCGAAATTCCATCCTGCCACCATCACATCACCTCTTTGTACCTTTTCTACAAATTCCGTATCGATATCTTCCATACAATGTAACGCCAATTCTTTGGCATCCGGCGTATTCAAATAACGTGCCGGAATAATAACATCCGTATCTACATTATCCGGATATTTAAAAACTTTCCCTTGTGTATTCATTGTTATACCTCCTTATACTCCGTAATATAACCGGTCAATGCACTGGCTGCCGCCGTATGCGGGGAAGCCAGATATACTTCGCTGTCCACATGTCCCATACGTCCTACAAAGTTACGGTTTGTTGTAGCAAGGCAACGCTCTCCTGCCGCTAAAATCCCCATATAACCGCCAAGACAAGGACCGCAGGTGGGTGTAGAAACCACCGCACCCGCATCAATAAACGCGGTAATATAGCCTTTTTCGATACAATCCTTGTAAATCTGCATGGTGCCCGGAATAATGATACAACGGATTCCATCCGCAATTTTCTTTCCCTTTAAAATGTGATAGGTTGCTTCCATATCCTCCATTCTGCCGTTGGTACAACTTCCGATAACCACCTGATCAATCTTAATATCATGAAGTTCCTTAGCCGGATGGGTATTTTCCGGAAGATGCGGACAAGCCACCACCGGAACTATTTCCGAAAGATTGATATCGATTGCCTGTTCATATTCCGCATCATCATCTGCTTCATAAACAACCGGCTGTCGCTCACTTCTCCCCGTTACGTATGCCATGGTCACCTCATCTACCGGAAAGATGCCGTTTTTAGCTCCGGCTTCGATAGCCATATTACAAATACAAAGACGATCGTCCATGGAAAGCGTTTTTACGCCTTCACCTACAAACTCCATGCTCTTATACAACGCTCCGTCCACTCCGATTTTACCGATAATGGTAAGAATTACATCCTTACCGCTGCAATTAGCAGGAAGTTTGCCGGTTAAATGAAATTTAATCGCGGACGGCACCTTAAACCAAGCCATGCCGGTTGCCATACCCGCTGCCATATCGGTGGAACCCACACCGGTGGAAAACGCACCTAACGCTCCGTAGGTACAGGTGTGACTGTCCGCACCGATAATACAATCTCCTGCGGTCACCACACCCTGTTCCGGTAAAAGCGCATGCTCGATTCCCATTTTACCCACATCGTAAAAGTGGCTGACACAGTGAGCACAGGCGAATTCACGACAGGTTTTTGACTGCTCCGCCGCCTTAATATCTTTGTTCGGAACAAAATGATCCAAAACGATGGCAATCCGATCCTTATCAAATACGTTCTCGAATCCGGCCTTCTTAAATTCATTTACAGCAACGGGTGTCGTAATATCATTTCCAAGCACAAGATCTAATTTCGCATTAATCAACTGGCCCGCCTCTACTTTAGTAAGTCCTGCATGTGCCGCAAGAATTTTTTGTGTCATTGTCATTCCCATTGTTACTTACCTCCTTCAGTCATGTTATGAAACGCACTTAACAGCGCATTTGTACTTGCTTTGATAATATCCGTATCCGTGCCTGCACCCCAGAAAAATTCCCCGGTTTCGGTTTCCAGCCCGATATAGGATGCTGCCACACTGCCGGAGCCCTGCCCCTGCATACTATGCTGGGTAAATACCTGCAATGTGTACTCCTTTCCTGTATACTCTTTCAGCGCATTACTCACCGCATTGAGGGAACCGTTTCCTTCCGCTTCCAGTTCCGTCTCTTCTCCGTTTTGCATGAACGTTATCGTGATCTTTACAATATCGTTTTCCCGCATAAAATCAAAATCCGTCACACAAATCTCACTCTGTATGTTCAAATAATTCTCCGCAAAAATACCAAGAACCTCATCCGCTTTCAATTCTCTATGTTCATGGTCGGAAATATCTTTACACAAATAACTCAGATGCTCCCGCATTTTTGCCGGCAGATTATAGCCAAAGGACTGTTCCAACAGATAACCGATACCGCCCTTTCCGCTTTGGGAGTTCACACGAATCACATCCGCATCGTATGTACGACCGATATCCTTCGGATCAATCGGAATGTAAGGCACAGACCATTCGTGGAGGTTCTTTTTTCCACGATATTTCATTCCCTTTGCAATAGCATCCTGATGACTGCCGGAAAATGCCGCAAACACCAACGCACCGGCATACGGTGCTCTCTCATACACTTGCATGCGGGTACATCTTTCATAGATTTCCACCAAACGATTCATATCAGAGAAGTTAAGCTTCGGATCCACTCCGTGAGAATACATATTCATAGCAAGCGTAATAATGTCTACATTTCCGGTTCGTTCACCGTTTCCAAATAAGGTACCTTCCACACGGTCTGCTCCCGCAAGTAATGCCAACTCTGCATCAGCCACTCCGGTGCCCCGATCATTATGAGGATGAAGAGATACTGTCACATACTCACGATACTTCAAATTCTCACTCATATATGCCACTTGGGATGCATACACATGAGGCAAACTCATTTCCACCGTTACCGGCAAGTTAATTATCACGTTGTTATCCGGACCCGGTTCCAAAATGTCAAGCACTGCATTACATACCTCTAACGCATACTCCGGCTCGGTCCCCGTAAAAGACTCCGGAGAATATTCAAATCGGAAATTTCCTTCATACTCGCTTGCCAGTTTCTTTACCAGCTTCGCTCCGTCTATGGCAATCTGCTTAATTTCCTCTTTGGACTTTTTAAATACCTGCTCTCTCTGTGCCACACTAACGGAATTGTAAAAATGAATAATTGCACTTGGCGCCCCCTTGCAAGCATCAAAGGTTTTACGGATAATGTGCTCCCGACACTGCGTCAGCACTTGCACAGTTACATCCTTCGGAATCATTTGATTATCAATTAACGTCCTTAAAAATTCATACTCCGTCTCACTGGCGGCAGGAAATCCCACTTCGATTTCCTTAAATCCCACTTCCAGTAACATTTTATAATACTCCAGCTTTTCCTCCAGACTCATAGGAATTACCAGACTCTGATTACCGTCCCGCATGTCCACACTACACCACACCGGAGGTTTCTCAATATGGTCCTTTTCCGTCCACATGTTGTACCTTTTGTCCACTGGGAAATATCCAACCCGGTACTTGCTTGCATCCATCATACTACTGTCTCCTTTCCTAAATCGAAATACTACTTTGTTACTTGCGCTTTGAAACAGTATGACAAACAAAAACCCGCCTCAAAGCTTTTCTGCTTTGAGACGGGTGTAAATACAACATTGCACTCGCGGTACCACTCAAATTGCGGATAAACATCCGCCACCTCATCGAAGTCTAATAACTTCTATGCACTAACGTAGCATACACGGGACACCCTACACACTCATATGAGCTTCAAGTCTCCGGCTCGGAAGTGAGAGGACAACGCTTTTTCATGCCGGTTCACACCAACCACCGGCTCTCTGCAATGTTTTATCACTTTGCCCATTCTTCGTCACAGCTTTTTGTATTAACTTGGTTTGCATTTTATCACTTTAAAGGGACAGTGTCAATACCCTTTTAAAAAAATAAATTTACCCTTGACTTCATTCGTTTAAAGTGCTATAGTTTAAAGTGACATAGCGGTAATCCGAAAGCAGTTTAAACCGCAACTATAGGAGGTACATAAAATGAGAGTAAAGAAAATAGTAGCACTCGCACTTGCTTGTGTGACATTAGTAGCAGCCTTTTCCGGTTGCGGTAAAAAAGATGATACGGTATATAAGATCGGTATCTGTCAGCTTGTACAGCATGAAGCACTGGATGCAGCAACCAAAGGGTTTCAGGATGCTTTAACGGAAAAGCTGGGAGAACGGGTACAGTTTGATTTAAAAAATGCATCCGGCGACGCGCCGACCTGCGGTACGATTGTAAATCAGTTCGTAGCAGATAAGGTAGACCTGATTATGGCAAATGCCACCGCATCGTTACAGTCTGCATTTGCAGCAACAGCAGATATCCCGATTGTAGCAACTTCCATTACGGACTACGCAACAGCTCTCGACATTGATAACTGGACAGGAAAGACCGGCGTTAATGTTACCGGCACCTGTGACCTGGCACCGTTAGATGAACAGGCTGCCATGATTAAAGAGTTATTCCCGGATGCAAAGAAGGTTGGCATTCTTTATTGTTCCGCAGAAGCAAACTCCAAATACCAGGCAGTTAAGATTACTGAATATCTCACTGCATTAGGCATTGAATCCGAAGAATTTACTTGCTCCGATACCAACGACATTGCCATGGTTACATCTGCAGCATGTGCTGCAAGTGATGTCATTTACATTCCGACCGATAACATGATGGCTCACAGTACCGGTATTGTTGACGGTGTTGCAGGCCCGGCAGGTGTTCCGATTGTAGCAGGTGAAGCCGGTATTTGCGGCGGTTGCGGTGTTGCTACCCTTTCCATCGACTACTACAGCATCGGATATGAAGCAGGCGTTCAGGCCTATGAAATTCTTGAAAATGATGCAAATCCGGCAGACATGGAGATTGGTTACGCAAAGGATTTGACAAAACAGTATGTTGCAGAGCGTTGCACCAAACTTAATGTAACGATTCCGGACAGCTACACAGCAATGACCATTGCTGAAGAATAAAAAAGAAAAATCAAGTTACTTCACAGTGCAGTGCTTTATTTCTCACGAGGAATAAGGGCACTGCTACTGTACTTTTGAAAGGATTATTCATATGGACGCTTTTATCTCATCCCTTCCGGGTGCCGCTGCACAAGGAATTATCTGGGGCATCATGGCTATCGGAGTATATGTTACCTATAAAATATTGGACGTTGCGGATTTAACCGTAGACGGTTCTTTCGGAACCGGCGGTGCCGTCATGGTTGTGTGCATGACAAACGGAGTAAATATTTGGCTCTCCATGTTGATTGCTTTTTTAGCCGGATGTCTTGCGGGATTTGTTACCGGCATCTTACATACCAAGTTTGGTATCCCGGCCATTTTAGCCGGTATCTTAACCCAGCTTGCCTTGTATTCCGTCAACCTTCGAATTATGAGCGGTATGGCGAATATGCCGTTATCCGTAATGAAATACAATTTGTTGCTTTCCTTGCGAAAGATTCCGCAATCCATTTTGGTAGCCGGTATCTTTGTAATTGCGCTCATCGCTCTGCTTTACTGGTTCTTCGGAACAGAACTGGGTCATTCCTTACGTGCTACCGGGTGTAATCAGGCCATGGCAAGAGCAAACGGAATCAATACCGAACGAAACAAAATCCTCGGTCTTATTCTGTCAAACGGTATCGTAGCCCTTTCCGGTTCCTTAATTACACAGTATCAGGGATTTGCTGACATCAATATGGGTCGCGGAGCCATTGTCATCGGTCTGGCTGCAGTAATTATCGGCGAAGTTATCTTCGGAAAGATATTTAAAAACTTTGCTCTCCGCTTATTCGGTGTTGTATGCGGCGGTGTCATTTACTATGTCGTTATCACCTTGGTACTCAGCCTCGGCTTAAACGCAAATGATATGAAGTTATTCTCGGCACTTGTAGTTGCGGTCTTCCTTGGAATTCCGTACTGGAAAAAGCTCCTTCAGCAGAAGAAGCTTACCAGAAAGGGGGTACAGTAGTATGTTAGAGATTAAAAATATCTGTAAAACCTTCTATCCTGGCACCATCAATGAAAAAAAGGCCTTAAACGGTGTCAATCTCACCTTGGAAGATGGGGATTTTGTAACGGTAATCGGCGGCAACGGTGCCGGTAAATCCACTCTCTTAAATATGGTGGCAGGAGTTCACAGTGCGGATTCCGGTCAAATTTTATTGGATGGCATTGATGTAACCAACCTGCCGGAACACAAGCGGGCAAAGTACTTAGGACGTGTATTTCAGGATCCTATGATGGGAACTGCGGCAGACATGTGGATTGAAGAGAACCTTGCCCTGGCAGCAAGACGGGGACAACGTCGCGGACTTCGTTGGGCAATCACCAAAAAGGAACGGGAAGCGTTCCGGGAAATGCTGAAACCATTAGGACTCGGACTGGAACATCGTTTATCTGCAAAGGTAGGTCTTCTGTCCGGAGGACAACGTCAGGCTCTGACTCTTTTAATGGCTGCCATGAAAAAACCGAAGCTCCTTCTGTTAGATGAACATACTGCGGCACTTGACCCGAAAACTGCCGCCACAGTATTGGAACTTTCCGATAAATTCATTGAAGAAGGACATCTGACCGCTATGATGGTAACGCATAACATGAAAGACGCCATTGTTCACGGGAATCGATTAATTATGATGCATGAAGGCCGTATCATTTTGGATATCCGCGGAGAAGAAAAGAAGAAACTGACGGTAGAAGAATTGCTGGAAGCTTTCACCAAAGCAAGCGGTACGGAATTTGCCAACGACAGAGCATTATTAAGTAAATAAGAAGCATACAAAAAGCCCCGATATTCGGGGCTTTTCTCATCAGCGTTTTCAAAAAGTCAAGCCATAAATCCTCTCTTGGCTTCATTCATATTTACATACATCTCATTTAAGGTACCTCTTCCGTAGGTCAGTCCTGCATACACCTGTTGGGTGTTTTTCATCACCGGACCGCTGGTATCCTCTTCGCTGACTTTCTGATATCCGGCAAGAAGTTTTTCAAAAATCTCCTCCACTCCGGACAATCCCTCCGGCTGCTTTTTCGTCTTTGCCGCAGTCAGCTCTTTATTTGCAAAAATGTACAGACTCATTAAGTGATAGGAAATACTGTAATTATAGTCCAGTGCTCCCATCAGCTCATTTACAAACCGTCCTGCATGGGAAAGTTCCTTTTCGTAAGTTTCCGTATCTCCCTCTGCAAAGGCTTCCTTTGCATACTGTATATCCTTTAAAATGATTTCGTACATTATGACAATCAATTCGGTACGAGATGCCTGGGTAATTCGCATCGTATATTCTTGTATCAATTCCTTTTTCATGTACCTGCCTCCGTTTCCGCCGGATGTGTCTGTCCCTTACCGGATCCAAACATTCATCCTACCGCCTGCAATTCCTTTTTACGGAACACTCCGCTGTCCGTTAACCCTGTAACAGCGACAAAATCTGCTGCGGTCTCTCATTTGCCTGGGCAAGCATTGCGTTACCCGACTGGGAAAGCACCTGCTGCTGGGTGTAGGTTACCATCTCTCTTGCCATATCCACATCCTCTACACGGGACAATGCCTCTGTCAGGTTTTCTGCGGAAATGTTCAAGCTGTTGATGGAATGCTCCAAACGGTTTTGGTAAGCACCAAGCTTTGCACGAATGGAGGAAACCTCATTAATTGCGTTTTCAAAAATAGTAATGGCTTTCTGTGCCGACTCCTGGGTGTTTACATTCACCACCGCGGTTCCGAGGGTGTGGGTATCTACCTTCGGAATACGAACTTCCATGGTCTGTCCTTCATTTGCACCAATCTGCAAATCCATCGGTCCTGCCTTTAACACTGTCACTGTTGCCTTTGCAGTGCCATCTACCTTAAACTTCATCTTAAAATCATCGATATCCGTTACGGTAACATAATCACCGTCAATGGAAACCGTAGCGGTTCGGGCAAAACCGGTATCATAATTTAACTCTACCTCCGCATCCGTACCATTTACTTTTTTTCCTGTTGTAATACCAAGTGCCTTTGCTAACTTTTCGTTATCGCAATAAATCTCTATGACAGCATCATCGCCTAAATCCTTGCTTTCGAACAACAACCGTTCCGCATCCTGTATGGTACTTATCTCGTACTCATCTGCAGCGTTTACGTCTTCTACTACCGGTCTTACATCCACACCTACGTTTGCGCCCGCTTCACGGAGCTTCTCATAGATTGTAGTTAAATCGTCATCCTTTGTAATCTGAATTTCCTTTTCATTGATGGAGATTTTTCCTTCATACCCCGCACCGAACGGTGCGGTTCTGTTAGTAGTATCCGGAATCTCCTCCATAACCGCCTGTGCCGGCTGCGGTGCGGTGATTACTTCCAATTCATACTTTACGGTAGCAACGGAATCCGATAAAGAGATTAGCTGAATTTTTTCGTTGTCGGAATAGGAACGGCGATCCACCGTACCGTTAAGAAGCTTCTTTGTATTAAATTCAGTGGTATCCGACACTCTTGTAATCTCTTCGTTTAACTGGTCGATTTCATCCTGAATGGCTGCACGATCCTCGTCGGTATTTACGCCGTTTGCCGCCTGCACGGAAAGTTCACGCATACGCTGGAGCATAGCTTCTACTTCATCCAAGGCACCTTCTGCAGTCTGGATTACGGAAATACCGTCTGCCGCATTACGGGATGCCTGCTCCAAGCCCGCAATCTGTGTTTTCATTTTTTCGGAAATAGCAAGACCCGCCGCATCATCTGCCGCACGGTTAATACGAAATCCGGAAGAAAGACGCTCTAAGCTCTTATCCAGTGCATTGCCCGTCTTTCCAAGAATGTTACAAGCCTTTAAGGCCGAAATATTATGGTTAATTCTCATACTGTCACCTGTTCCTTTCCGGGATTTCCTTGCGTATCCTTACGCCGGTGTTATGCCCGCTCGATTTCCATGATGTGAACAAATACCGCTTTCGATGCTGCCAGAAGCTGTGCTGTATCCGGCTTTTCACCCATTTGCGGTTCGGTGACATCTCCTTCCTTGTCAATGCCCGGAATGCGGTTCACGGTATCGGCGCCCATTCTTGCTTCCGGTCCGCAATATACCATTGCATCCGCCACTCCTAAATCAAGTAATCGCATTGTCAGCTCCCGTTTGCTGTGTTCGAGCAGCTCGGTTCCTTCCCGGGAATCACTGCTGACAAAACAGAATATCTGATTGTCTTCTATCTGTAAGTCCGCCTGAACATTTCCAAGTTTCACAAGCGGAATCTTTACCGATGCCTTTCCACCCTCCATGCCTTCGCTTTCCGTCTGTAAGGTAACACGCATACTCTTGACTCCTTCTGCGGTTTCCACCGGGAAATCGAAGCATTCTTTTCCTGCGCAGTCCCCGCGCAACTTTACTCCCATTTTTATCTGACGGAGTGCCTTTAAATCCACCGAAGTCGGCTCTCCGGTATTATGCATATCATCTTCCAGATTACGTACCGATTTCTTTAAATTCCGGTAGAATCCGTCTGCCACTCTCACATCAAACAGGCTTTCCGTACTGTCTGCTCCGCCGGCTGCCAGTAAGGCCTCGGTCTCGTTCTCTGCCTCGGATACCTTATCATCCTTTCGGAACTGCTTTAACAGCTTACCCAGCTTTCCGTACATCTCGCCGGTTCCGGCTAAGAACTCTTTTGCAGCTTCCACATTGTTGGCGGTTACTACAAGACCCAGTCCCTGCAAAAACTCCGGTGCCTGTTCTGCCGTTTCTGCCGTCATGCGAAGGTTCTGCACGGCCTGTGCGGTGTCTTCCATGGTCGGCATGGTATTTTCCTTGTACATCTCATATCCGTCACTAACCGATATATCGGCAATTTTTCCCGGAATCTTAATACCGGAAAGAATTTGTGCATCAATCCGGTTACTATTCGGTAACATTTCCCGTACCTTTCCCACGGTATCGTCCGCTGCCACATCGATTCCGCCCATTCTTGCAGTACGCATGGCAGAAAGAAGGTTTCCTAAGGTCAGCTCTTTTCCGCTGTCCATCACCGCGCCGATGGCCGCACCGTCGGTCTTTTCCAGTTGATTAAACAAACGATACATACCGATATAGGCAGTACGCTCCTCCGGCGTAACCCCTGCGCTCCGCTCCATCTTAAACAGATATCTAGCAAATTTCTCCGTATCCTGCTCCAAACCGTCTTCCATACGAATTTCGGCTACTCTTCTGGAGAGTGCCTCCACCGTTTCCGTTAGCGGGTTGATTCCCTCTCTGATAAGACGCAATGCTGCCGCCGGATGCATATTTTGAATCAAATCCGTTACCTTTTTATCGTATTCCTTCACCGCATCCATATTATTTGCATTCAGCTCAATGGAATTATAGGCAAGAATCCGCACAGCACGTAAGTTTTCTGCCGAAGCTTCCATTCCAAGAGACTTTAACAACTCTGCGTTTCCCGCAAATGCGGTCTGAATGGAATCCCCCAGTGCCGCCTGCGGCCTGGTTCCCAGCATATCATAGGACTCTCCCGCACGCTGCATTCTGGCCCCCAAACTGTTTCCTGCTGCCGCCAAAGACTCTAATGTTACTTCTCCCCTGTTTTCAAAGGTCACACCTAACGTATAACTCGGAGACTTAGATAAACTGTCAATATTTTGCATGGTTTTCCGGAACATTTCTTCCATGGTCCGATTCCCCGCAAAGCCCGCATCCTCCGTATAATAACGGTAATAATTATTCTCCAGTACACGAAGTCCGTCTACCACCTTTGCAAGCCCGGATGTATCGATACGGATACCCTGACGTTCCAAACGATATGCCGATTCAGTGGTCATTTTTAAACGAATCTCTTCCAATCTTCTTTTTGCCCGTACCACGCTGATGTCAAAATCCATGGAGAATCCGGACACTTCCGCAAGCACTGCCTGCTCTAAGGTACTCGGACGTGACTCACCTTTTAACTCATCCTCTGCAAAAGCCAACTCGTTATAGGTAACGTCTTCTCTGGCCGCACGCTGCATAGCCTGACTAAGCAGGTCACGATCCGGCGCCGTCTGTCCCGGTGAAAGCTCCTGTACTTTATCCGCTGCCTTCTTAACATAAGCCCGTTCCACGGTATCCGGCGTAAAGCCCTTCATGCGCTCTACCCGTTCTCCCACTTCGGCTTTTGTAAGAAGTGTAAGATTTGCCTGAATGGACTGCTTTCCGTCCTTTAATGCCTCTACCGCCAGCTCTGCCACTTCTTCCGGCGTACGCATTTTTACATCATTTAACTCCTGCATCTGAAGGAGGTTTTCCACAGAAATCGGAAGTCCGTGTTCCGTTAACCATCTGGCATTGCTTAGGTTCTCCTCATCAATCGGTAAGTCCGCATTTACGCATACCTGATTCACGGACTTTTGTAGGCTGGCCCATACTCTGTCGTTTACCGGTGTAGCTTTTACGTTACCTGCACTGTACTGTGCCATATAAATATTTTCAATGGTTGGTTCTTTTCTGAACTTAATCATATAATACTGCACCGACTCGGACATGCCGGATACATTTCCCGCAAACTCCACCGCCTGATACACTTTGCTTACGGTCGCTTCCGTTACCGGCATCCCTGCCGTCAAAAGCTTTTCCGCAATAAATTCTGCCGCCGGATTTCCCTTTAACGCCTTTTTTGCCACGTCAATAACAGCTTCCCGCTTTGCGGCAAGCTTCTCCTTCTGGCCCTCCAGACGTTCTGCTTTTAATTCCCTGCCCAGACGAATCCGCTCAATGGCTCTGGTTAACTGGGTAGCGGTCAATTCCTCCACCGTTACACCTTCTGCCCGCAAAGCATTGTAATCTTCCTCGGTCAACTGTTCAGCAGATTCCTCCAAGGTCTTTTCTTCTTCCTGTATGGTTTCCGGCTGTTCTTCCGGATGATTTTTACTTACATCGCCGTAGCAAATTTCCTCCTCCACATTGCCGACAGCTCCTTCTGATACACTTACCGTGATATCGGTGTTGCCCCCATCCTTGGTGGCTTGTGTTGCATACACCGCGGAAAACTCCTTTCCCCCGGTGGTGGCGGAGCGTTGTACTTCTTTTTCCTTCTCCGGGTTCATTCCCCCGAATAAAGACTGGATTCCGTTCATACCAACGCCTCCTCCGCTATTCCTATTTTCTCTACTTATTATTTCGGCCTTTTTCCCGGAAATCTTTATACATTTCTCTACATCCTTCCGAATAGATTTGTTAGGAACACCATGTTAGGAGTATCTATGAATTCCCGTTTTCATAAACTGAAAATCCTTTGTCTTCTGCCTTGCCTTCTGTTGTCCGGCTGCTCCAAAGACAACGCCAAAACCACACCTACACCGCCTGTTTCTGCTACTTTTGCGAAGTTTGCGGATGAGTTATTCCGGGAATATGCTGCATCGGACAGTCTTTCTCTTCATTACACCGTACTTCATCCGGAACAGCTGCAAATCGCCCCGCCACCTGTCTCTTTAGGAGAATTCGGAAGAGACGCACTGCTTTCATCTTCCGCTTCCGCAAAAGAAACACTTGACCAACTGCATACCTATGAAAGAAACACACTTGATGCTTCCGGTCAATTGTTGTACAGCCTGCTTGACTATGCACTGACCAATTCCATATTACCGGAAGGAACCGAAATGTATGATTCTCCTTTAGGACCTACCACAGGACTTCAGACCCAGCTTCCGATTTTACTGGCGGAATACCGGTTTTCCTCCCGTTCCGATGTGGAAGACTATTTTCTGTTGCTTTCCGATCTTCCCCGTTATTTTGCGGGCATCTGCACTTTCGAGCAAGAGCGGGCCGCTGCCGGTACCGGGTCCTGTGCCGAAGTATTGTCCCGTATTCTGTTGCAATGCAACGCCTTTGTGGAAAATCCGGGAGACAATTTCCTCATTGTCAGCTTCAAAGACCGGCTCGCATCTCTTCCGGACCTGACTGCCACAGACATTGCCACCCTTTGTATGGAAAACCAGAAACTGGTCTTTACAAAAGTAATTCCTGCCTATGAACAACTGATTGAAACTTTATCTTCCCTCTTAGACACTTCCGCTCCCGCAAAAGGCCTTTGCGCCCTTCCGAACGGTACCGCGTATTACGAATACCTGGTTCACAGCCAGACCGGCTCCCACCGTTCCGTGGAAGAACTGGAATCTATGTTAGATAGTGCACTACAGGAAAATATGCTGACCATGCTGACGCTTTATGAGTCCCAAGAACTGAGAGAAGAATTAAAGCAATATCAGGAGAAGGGGCTTTCCGTAAAGTCCGATGGTTGCACTCCCACACCATCCGCTCCGGAACACAACTCCGGCGCTGCACAAACCGCTATGTCAACCGCATCCCATTCCGCTGTACTACAACATTTGCAGCAGCAAATCCAAAGGGATTTTCCGACCCCGTCAGAAGCTTCCTTCCGGGTGGAACTGATTCATCCGTCCTTAGAAGACTTTATCAGTCCGGCTTTATACTTGGTGCCGCCTTTGGATGCATATAAAGAAAATGTCATCTATATTAATAAAGCCAAATGCTCCACGGAAAGTCTGTTTTCTACCTTGGCCCACGAAGGCTATCCGGGGCATTTATATCAGAATACCTACTTTGCAGCCACAAATCCACACCCTCTTCGGATGCTTCTGAACTTTACGGGTTATGATGAAGGCTGGGGAACTTATGCGGAGCTTTACTCCTACGAATATGCAAATTGTTCGGCACAATTAAAGCAGTTCCTCATAGCGGAACAAGTGGCAGGCCTTTGCCTCTACAGCCTTTCCGACATAAAGATTCATTACCACGGCGCAGATTTGAACACCATTGTTTCCTTTCTGGGAAAATACGGATTTTCTGCAGAAACCGCACAGGAAATCTTTTACACCCAGCTGGCAGAACCGGTTATTTATCTTCCGTATTCCGTCGGATACCTGGAATTATGCGGGCTTCGGGAGCAATATCTGACACTACAAGGTGCTGATGCCTCCCTCCTTCCCTTCCACACCTTTTTACTGGAAACAGGACCGGCACCCTTCTCGGTTTTGGAAACACTTCTGAACCAAAACTTCCGGTAATAAAGCAAAAAGGCTGTCATGTTTACGATTAAAAATCGTAAACATGACAGCCCCTCTATGATTCCTTCGCTTACTTACTATCAATCTCAACTTCCGACTCCTCGTCGTTTTCGGTTTCCTCCTTATTCTCTTCCTCCGAAACAACTGCGACAATAACGACATCTTCCATCCCTTGTGCTTCTGTCTCTTCCGCAATCATTTCCAAAACAAACGGTTCGCCTTCTTCTACTTCCAGTTCCATAACACCGTAAAGAGTATCTCCGTCCTGCTGCCACGTAACCTCCTGCTCCGTTTTCTCACCGTTAATGTAAACCATCATCTTACCGATCCAGGTTTCTCCGGTAGCGGCGTAACAAATCCCGTTAGAAGCTACTACACTAAGCGCCAATACCAATACGGCAGCCGCAATGTACTTTACTGTTCTTCTTCTCTTAAATTCGTCTTTTTTCATCTCCATCACCTTTCCAAGCAACACCTCCGGTGCATGGATTTCATCATATACACGCTTTACATTTTCTTTCATTTACCACGCCTCCTTCAACTGTTCCTTTAACAACTTTCTTGCTCGGACAAGTCTTGTTCTGACGGTTGCTTCTTTGATATGTATCATTTTAGCAATCTCCCTTGTAGAGTACCCTTCGTAATAAAACAAATAAACAACGACACTGCATTTTGGGGGCAATTTTTTTATTGCTTCATACAAATCGGTATCCTCCTGCGTCATAAACTGCGGTTCTGTCGTTATTGCTTCGAAAGAGTCCACATTTTTTCTCCAAAAGGACGAAAAAAAGCTGTTGCACTCATTAATACACACCCGGATGAGCCAACGTTTTTCATGTTCTCCATCCACAAATGCTCCCTTTTTCGAAAGCAACTTTACAAAGGTCTGCTGTACAATATCATCCGCATCCGCCGGGGTTTTCGTATAACTGACCGCAATCCGGTAAATGGTATCCATATACTTCCGAACCATACGTTCATAGTCTTCTCTCTCCAAACCCTCATCTCCTTTGTCCGTTATGTTCTGTTTGAAAGGCCCTTCACTCTATAAACCGATGAAACAGATAAAATGTGCGATATTTTTATTGCTTTTTTTTGCTTTTTTATCTTACTATACCGAACTACCGATTTCAACATTTAACTCACTAAATTATTTTTTCGAAAACTATTGACAGTTCCTCCATTTTTATGGTACTATAGCAATTACTTTGGAAGGATGTTAACAGAGCCTTTCTGAGCAATTATAGGACCACTCCTTGGAGTTGAGGCCATACGGACAGCCGGGTCCACTGCCGATTGGCGACGAAAGTTGCCTTATTGATTGAGTTAAAAGCTCAAATTTTATAAGTTGGTTACTTCATAACCGAAATTGCGTTTTGTGACGCAGACTTGTGAAACGGTCAATAAGAGTAGTAAAAGTGATTGCTATATAGACTCTGATCATCCCGAATCCAGATATCGAATACTTCCACGTACCGGAGCGTTCCGGTATCTTATTTCCTTTTTGTGTGGTTGCTGTTTCGTGCTTTCATTTGGTAACGTAGTATCGCAAGCTGTGTCGTAGGACATAAGCTTGCTTTTTTTTCGTGTAAGCAAAGTGAGCATGCGAGCAAATCGTGGAAACTTGTTTCCAAACGGTTGCGCAGTCATGCGAACGCGCCCACGATGGAGCGACGTTAGTCGCGGAATGCGGGCTGGTGCGAAGCACCGCTTGCACGAAACACTTATTATAAGCATGCGTGCAAAAAATACCACACGAAGGAGATTCCGATATGAGCCAATCCATTCTTAAAAATAAATTAGACCAGAACAAGGCTCCGATTTACGAAGCCTTAGAACACTTCCGTCAGAAACGCGTCGTACCCTTTGACGTACCGGGCCACAAAAGAGGCCGCGGTAACCCGGAACTGACTGCGTTCCTGGGTGAACAGTGCGTCTCCATTGATGTTAACAGTATGAAGCCGCTTGATAATCTTTGTCACCCGATTTCCGTTATCAGAGAAGCGGAAGAACTGGCAGCAGACGCTTTCGGTGCCGCTCACGCGTTTCTTATGGTAGGCGGAACCACCAGTGCGGTACAAAGTATGGTACTGACTGCCTGCAAGCGGGGAGATGAAATTATTTTGCCTCGTAACGTACACAGAAGTGTGATTAACGCTTTGGTGCTTTGCGGTGCGGTTCCGGTATACGTAAACCCTGAGGTGGATCATCGCCTCGGTATTTCCCTCGGCATGAAACTGGAACAGGTAGAGCGTGCTATCAAGGAACATCCTAATGCTGTGGCAGTCCTGGTTAACAACCCGACTTACTACGGTATCTGCTCCGATTTACGAGGAATCGTAAAGCTGGCCCATGAGCACAACATGCTCTGTCTGGCAGACGAAGCCCACGGTACTCACTTCTACTTCGGAAAAGACCTTCCGGTATCCGCCATGGAAGCCGGTGCGGATATGGCCTCGGTATCCATGCACAAAAGCGGCGGAAGCCTAACCCAGTCCAGCTTTTTACTTGCAGGACCGAATATCAACGAAGGTTATGTGCGCCAGATTATTAACCTGACCCAGACCACCTCCGGCAGTTATCTGCTCATGAGCAGCCTGGATATTTCCAGAAGAAACCTCGCCCTTCGCGGTGAAAAAGTTTTTGAGCAGGTACGTAAAATCGCAGAATATGCCCGTACGGAAATCAACTCCATCGGTGGTTATTACGCATTCGGCCGGGAGCTGATAAACGGAGATTCCATTTTTGATTTTGACCCGATTAAATTAAGTGTACATACTTTGGACATCGGTCTGGCAGGAATTGAAGTGTATGATATGCTCCGGGATGACTATGACATTCAGATTGAGTTCGGTGACATCGGAAATATCCTTGCCTACCTTTCCATCGGTGATCGTACCCAGGAAATTGAACGTCTGGTAAGCGCTCTTGCGGAAATTCGCAGATGTCACCAACAGGACAAAACCGGTATGTTAACCCAGGAATATATTCCGCCTCAGGTAGTAGCAAGCCCACAGGAAGCCTTCTATGCGCCAAAGGAAAGCCGTCCGATTATGGAAACGGAAGGTATGGTCTGCAGCGAATTCGTCATGTGTTACCCGCCGGGCATCCCGATTTTGGCACCGGGTGAAAAAATCACAAGGGATATCCTGGAATACATTCGCTACGCAAAAGAAAAGGGTTGTAGCATGACCGGTCCGGAGGATCCGGAAATCGAGCACTTAAATGTACTGGCAGAGGTCACCAATAAGACTTATTAACACACATTTATCCCCATCGGATTTTTAAAACGGAACTACTTATACACAGGTACTACACAACAACACAGGGAGGTTCCCCATGGATTTATGGTTTAGTGAAAAACATACGCCGGATGTAAAACTCAGCATCCGCATAAAGAAACAGCTTTTTTGCAATGAAAGCGATTACCAGAGAATCGACATTTTTGACAGTGAAGAGTTCGGCCGAATTCTTTCTCTGGACGGAAATATTATGTTAACGGAACGAGACGCCTTTATCTATAATGAAATGATTGTTCACGTTCCCATGGCGGTACATCCGGGAATCGAAAAGGTTTTGGTTATCGGAGCCGGTGACGGCGGTGTGGTAAAGGAACTGACCCGCTATGAACGGTTAAAGCACATTGATTTGGTGGAAATGGACCCCATGGTAGTGGAAGCCTGTCGTCAATATCTGCCGGGAAACACCTGCCAGCTGGATGACCGTCGGGTAAACATCCACTATGAAAATGCTTTGAAATTTATCCGCTACTGCGAAAACGAATATGACCTGATTATCGTTGACTCCAATGACCCGTACGGTCCGTCGGAAGGTCTGTTCACAAAGGAATTTTACGGAAACTGCTACAAGGCACTTCGCGAAGACGGCATAATGGTAAACCAGCAGGGAAGTCCGTTCTACAAACAAGATGCGGAGGCCATGCAGCGAAGTCACCAGCGTATTGTTGCTACATTTCCGATCAGCCGCGTGTATCAGGCCCACATCCCCACCTATGCCGCAGGCTACTGGCTCTTCGGATTTGCCAGCAAAAAGTATCATCCGTTGGATGACCTAAATGCGGAAGGATGGAATAAGTTGCAGCTCCGCACAAAATATTACACCACCAACTTACATAAGGGTGCGTTCTACCTTCCGGCATTTTTAGAGGAAATGCTGGAAGCCGTGGAATCATAATACAACAAAGAAATCAACATACGGAGACCTTTCTATGAAAAAGAACATTGAAACCTTTATCGGCTGTGATGCCGACTATGAGGATGCCTCTTTGGTCCTCTTTGGTGCTCCTTTTGACAGCACCACCAGTTACCGTCCGGGCACCCGGTACGGCTCTTCCGCCATCCGGCACGAAAGCTTCGGCCTGGAAACTTACAGCCCTTATCAGGATGAGGATTTAACCGACTATGAAGTGTTTGATGCGGGCGACCTGGAGCTTTGCTTCGGCTCCTCCGAGGTTGCCTTAGACGATATTGAAGAGACAGCCAAAGAAATCTTGCAGGATGATAAATTTCCGCTGTTACTTGGCGGTGAACATTTAGTAACCCTTGGCGCGTTCCGGGCTGTTTTAGAAAAATATCCGGACCTGCACGTTGTTCATTTCGATGCTCACACGGATTTAAGGGATGACTATTTGGGTGCAAAGTTAAGTCACGCCTGCGTCATCCGTCGCTGTCATGACCTGATCGGAGACGGCCGAATTCACCAGTTTTGTATCCGCAGCGGTGAACGGGATGAATTCCGGTTTGCAAAGGAGCATACCGACTTACATAAGTTTAATTTTAACGGTTTGAAAGAATCCATCGAAGCAATCGGAGATGCACCGATTTACTTTACCATTGATTTGGACTGTTTAGATCCTTCCGCATTTCCGGGTACCGGAACTCCGGAGGCAGGAGGTGTTACCTTCCTTGAGCTCCTTGATGCTTTAGAAACCGTATGCAAAGCAAATGTCGTTGCCGCAGATGTCAACGAGTTAAGCCCCATGTTAGATCAAAGCGGCGCCAGCACCGCACTGGCTTGTAAAGTAGTACGAGAACTAATGCTGGCATTATTGAAAAAACAAAACAAAGGACAGAAGTAAGAAACGGTACAGTATCATGCAAATGTGCCTGTCCCTAATACATACAAACAAAATCTAACTAAGAAAAGCGAGGATAAAAAATGAGCAGAGTATTAATTATCGGCTGCGGCGGTGTGGCTTCCGTAGCAATTCAGAAGTGTTGTCAGGTAAGCGAAGTTTTTACGGAGATCTGTATTGCCAGCAGAACCAAATCCAAATGCGATGCACTGGCTGCAAAGCTTGCGGACAAGACCGCAACTAAGATTACCACCGCACAGGTAGATGCGGACAAAACCGAGGAGGTCATTACATTAATCAATTCCTATAAGCCGGATTTGGTGATGAACATTGCCCTTCCGTATCAGGATCTTACCATTATGGATGCCTGCCTTGCCTGTGGTGTGAATTACATGGATACCGCAAACTATGAGCCGGAAAACATTGATGATCCGGAATGGCGCGCTATCTATGACAAGCGTTGTAAGGAAGAAGGCTTCTCCGCTTACTTTGATTACTCCTGGCAGTGGGCATATCAGGAAAAGTTTAAAGCTGCAGGGCTTACCGCACTGCTTGGTTCCGGATTTGACCCGGGTGTTACTCAGGCATACTGCGCTTATGCATTAAAGCATGAATTCGACGAAATTGATACCATCGATATTTTAGACTGTAACGGCGGCGACCACGGCTATCCGTTCGCCACCAACTTTAACCCGGAAATCAATCTTCGCGAAGTGTCTGCTCCGGGCAGTTACTGGGAGAACGGCAAATGGATAGAGATTCCGGCCATGAGCATTAAGAGAGAGTACAACTTTGCTGAAGTTGGTCAGAAGGATATGTATCTCCTTCATCACGAGGAAATTGAATCTCTGGCAAAAAACATTCCGGGGGTAAAGCGCATCCGTTTCTTTATGACCTTCGGACAGAGCTACTTAACTCATATGAAGTGTTTGGAAAATGTGGGTATGCTTTCTACCACTCCGATTATGTACGAAGGAAAAGAAATTGTTCCGATTCAGTTTTTGAAGGCTCTTTTGCCGGACCCGGCTACCTTGGGACCGCGTACCAAGGGTAAGACCAACATCGGTTGCATCTTCACCGGTAAAAAGGACGGTAAGGAAAAGACCTATTACATCTACAATGTTTGCGACCACGAGGAATGCTACAAAGAAGTAGAATCCCAGGCAATTTCCTACACTACCGGCGTTCCGGCAATGTGCGGAGCTCTCATGCTTCTCACCGGCAAGTGGAACAAAGCAGGTGTGTATACCGTAGAAGAATTTGATCCGGATCCGTACATTGAAGCACTGGATAAATATGGTCTTCCGCATCAGGAAAGCCATACTCCGGTACTCGTCGATTAACTATTAACATGTCGTTAAAAATGCGGATTGTTTCGAGCAAACGTAAGAAGCAATCCGCAAAACTATACTTTGATACTTTATAATAAGCGGAAGGAAAATAAGACTATGAATCACCGCTCCATTCAAGACCGTTTACTTTCATCGGGACTGCCGACACCTTGCTACATCATTGACGAAGCAAAACTCATAGAAAACGGTAAATTATTAAAACAGATTCAGGACGAAACCGGCTGCAAAATTCTGTTAGCCCAAAAGGCCTTTTCAAACTTTGACCTTTATCCGGTATTAGCGCCTTTCCTTGCCGGTACCGAAGCCAGCGGCCTCTATGAGGCCCGATTGGGCGCAGAGGAAATGCCTCATAAAGAGTGTCATGTATTTTGTGCCGCTTACCGGGAGGAGGACTTTGACGAACTGCTTCTGTACGCAGACCATATCGTCTTTAACAGTCCGGCCCAATTAAAGAAGTTTGGAGTAAAGGCCAAAAATGCCGGAAAAGAAATCGGACTTCGCATTAACCCGGAATGCTCAACCCAGGACGGTCACGCCATCTATGATCCTTGTGCGCCGGGAAGTCGTCTGGGTACTACCCTTGCCCAATGGCAGCAGGAACTGACTCCTGAATATGTTGCCCTTTTAGACGGACTTCATTTTCATACCCTTTGTGAACAGGATTCCGATGCACTGGAACAAACTTTAATCGCCGTAGAAGAAAATTTCGGATTTATTTTATCCAAGCTTAAATGGCTAAACATGGGGGGCGGACATCATATTACCCGACCGGGGTATAACGTGGAACGTTTAAAGAACTGCATTTCGCATATGAAAAATACCTTTTCTCTGGATATTTATTTGGAACCGGGAGAAGCAGTAGCATTAAATGCAGGATATCTTCTTACCCGGGTCCTGGATGTGGTGACAAACAAAGATATTACCATTGCCATCCATGACATGTCACCGGCTTGTCACACTCCGGATGTGATTGAAATGCCATATCGTCCGCCGCTGTATTCATCCGGCGAAGCTGAAGAAAAAAAATATACCTACCGTTTCGCGGGACCGACCTGCTTAGCGGGAGATGTGGTAGGTGACTACAGCTTCGATACAACCCTTTCCGAAGGCGACCACTTATTATATGAAGATATGGCCATTTATTCCACTTATAAAAACAATACCTTTAACGGAATGCCCCTTCCGGATATTTGGGTTGCAAACAGTGACGGCACCTATAAACTCTTAGCTCAGTTCGGATACGATGATTTTAAATTCCGTTTAGGCGGGAGATAGCGAATTCATATTTTTTTATATGTTCGTATTCTTACTCAAATAAACGCAAAAACCGTTTCCAAACCTTGACATTTACATAATCCCACGATATAATTATTGTGGTGTACGTTTGGTAATTATAATATATTTATATATTACTTTTAATTATTTCAAAGACAGGAGGATTTCACATGTCAACAAAGGCTTATTACAAGCACGAAGAAATCGGTGCAGGAAAAGTAGGTTTCTCCAGAACCCGTTCCATCATCGAAGCCGCTTTTTACGGCAACAATGTAGTAAAGGTTAACACCTTAAAGGAAGCTTATGATCTTGCAAAGAACTCTCCGGGAACCATCGTTACCGATATGCCGATTTACAGAGGCGAAGAGTTCGGTCTTGAAAAGGATGCAAAGGTTTTATTATTCAACGACGGTGCTGTTACCGGTCGTTACGCTACCGCACGTCGTATTAAGGGCGAGCCGGGCGTAGATGATACTAAGCTTGATAAGGTAGTTATGGATGCTATTTACGAGACTCGTTGGAAGACTATGTATCACGCTGAGTGTTTCGTTGGTCTTGACGAAGAGTTTATGGTAAAGGCACATCTCTTAATTCCGGAAGGAGAAGAGAATCTGTTATACAACTGGATGATTAACTTCCAGTATATGTCCGATGAGTATGTAAAGATGTACAAGAATTCCAAGCCGGTTGGTGATGGTAAGGAAGCTGACATCTACATTTTCTCCGATCCGCAGTGGGTACCGGGCAATCGTCCGGACGTTGATTATAGCTGCTTAAGCGATCCGCTTACTCTTTGCTATTTCGACACCAATGAAAACTGTGCTGCTATCCTTGGTATGAAGTACTTCGGTGAGCACAAGAAGGGTACCCTCACCATGGCTTGGGCTATCGCTAACCGTAACGGTTACGCTTCCTGCCACGGCGGACAGAAGGAGTACACCTTAGCTGACGGTTCCAAGTATGTTGCTTCCGTATTCGGTCTTTCCGGTTCCGGTAAGTCTACTTTAACCCATGCTAAGCACGGCGGTAAGTACGGTGTTACCGTTCTTCATGATGACGCATTCATCATCAACTCTGACACCTGTTCTTCCATCGCTCTTGAGCCGACTTACTTTGATAAGACTGCTGACTACCCGACCGGCTGCCCGGACAACAAGTATTTGTTATCCGCTCAGAACTGCTCCGCTACTTTGGACGAGGACGGCAAGATTCAGCTTGTAACCGAAGATATCCGTAACGGTAACGGTCGTGCAATTAAGTCTAAGCTTTGGTCTCCGAACCGCGTAGACAAGATTGATTCCCCGGTTAACTCCATTTTCTGGATCATGAAGGATCCGACCATTCCGCCGGTAGTTAAGTTAAAGGGTGCTGCTCTTGCTTCCGTAATGGGTGCAACTCTCGCAACCAAGACTTCCACCGCAGAGCGTGTTGCTGCAGGTACCGACTTAAATGCTCTTCGTATCGTTCCGTACGCTAACCCGTTCAGAACCTACCCGCTTGCTAACGACTATGTGAAGTTCAAGAAGTTAGTTGAAGAGAAGAACGTTGACTGCTACATCATCAATACCGGTGATTTCATGGGCAAGAAGGTTAAGCCGGCTGATACTCTTGGTATCTTAGAGGCTATCGTTGAGGGTAAGGCTAACTTCACTCAGTGGGGTCCGTTTACTGACATCGAGATTATGGATTGGGAAGGATTTACTCCGGATATGAAGGATGCTGACTACCTTGCTCAGTTAAAGGCTGCTATGCAGAACCGTGTAGATGCTGTTGCTAAGTTTGCAACCGCTAAGGACGGCTATGATAAGCTCCCGGATGAGGCTCTTGCAGCTCTTCAGAAGCTCGTTGACGAATTAAAGTAATTTTATAAAGTTTCACAAATAAGAACACCCGCTGATATTTTATCAGCGGGTGTTTTTGTATTTGCTCTTTTCTTAATCAAAAAAGCCAAAACCATTATAAATAAAGGTTTTGACTTTATCAAGTAACGTCGCTTGGGGGAATCGAACCCTCAACTAGCCCTTAGGAGGGGCTTGTTATATCCATTTAACTAAAGCGACAAAACAGAGGACATCCTTCAAAATGTTCAAAGGGCCTCTCATTTGACACCTATCTATTTTACTATGATTTGGACTATTCGTCAACCGTTTAACGTTCAAAATCTACGGTACCCTGCATCCAGATATTCCCCCGGAATCGACGACCAACCTTCGGCTCTCCGTATAAATCTTTCTTATTGATACAAACCGGGAAACAAACTTCATTACACTTTAAATCCATCAGATATAGTTCTTCTCCGGTAATATAATTGGTACATTCCTTCACCGACTCAATCATAGCAAGAATCGTATAATTATCGGACTCTGAACCGTACGGAATAAATGTGGTTTCCACAATGGAATAAATATCTTCACTCTTTAAACGCTTACTGATTTGAGCATACAAATCAATATCATCAATGGTAAGTGCCTCCATAGCCTCCCTGTCTCCTTTTCTGGCCGCTTCCATCAACTTAGTTCTTCCGGATGGATCTACCGTTTCCTGTATTGGCGCTCCCTTCATAGAAACTGTAGGCAATAAAATCTTTCCCTCCGATGCTAGTGCCGCCAAAGAAATCGGATGTTCCCTTCGTTCTTCCGGATATCCTTGAGAAACATAATCCGTTACATTTTGCAAATAGAAAATTAAAGACACTCCCAATCGATAATCATCACACATTCCGGTATACGCATCTGTATCTACTCTCTTACTGATAAAAACAGATTCTTTCGAACTGGTGTTTGTACCTTTCACATATGGGAAATAATGTTCCATATGAAAATTCCCCTGTTCATCATATTCCCCTCGAAGAGCTACTCCCACATTCTCTGCTACTTCCAGTAAAATCTCTGCAAATAATGTTTTTTCTCCTGTTGTAGCCATATATTGTTCCGCACCCTGTTCAATGACAAGCTTTACTAACTGTTCCACATCTTTTCTGCTCGTCACGGTACGAAAACCAACTGTTTTTAAGAAACTATGCATTCCATTACCTCGTTTTCTAATACTCTACCGAATCTACAATAAATAAGGTAAGAGCTTTTGTCAAATCTCGTTCCTCATTTTCCCCATATGAGATTCCTTCCGCATTCTTTACCAACCGTATTACCGGTCTGGTCGGAAATTTATAATTTTGCCGTACCACCACTGCCGTATCTCCTTCATTGGTCAACACTGTGATACCAATGGGATATGCGGCCACCGATTCCATAAATAACTGTACCAGAGAAAAATCAAACTTTACCCCTGCCTGGCTCAGTAAATATTCCATGGCATCTTTTACCTTAGAACGGGGCATCATATTCCCGTATATCATACTGTCAAACTGATCACACAGTGATACAATGCGAACCTCTGTTTTTAACTGTTCCCCTTTCTTATGAAACGGATATCCGGTTCCATCCAGACGCTCATGATGATGTAAAATAATATCCTTTACAGTTTTTGAAACCCATTCTTTTTTCTCTACATCAGTATATCCATAAATCACATGATGCATTACTTCTTTTCGTACTTTCTCATCACATGCTTCTAAATTCAGCTCTGAAAGATCTGCCGTTACTGTCATAAACCCAATATCATGTAAAAGCGCACCTATGGTAATATCTCTTACCTTTCTCTTCGGCAACTTAGCACGTAATGCAATCAAGGTAGAGATTGCAGCTACATTAATGGAATGAAGGTATAACTGATTGCTCTTTTCTCTGACACAGGATACATTATACATAATCTCCGGCTCATTTAAGATTTCAGTAATCAAATCATCTGCAACCTTCACAATTTCTTTTAACTGATCCTCAGCTGCATACGCATATTTTTGAATGGTGCTTCGCACCATAGTTTCACACTGTGCTTTTACCTCTTCTTCGATGATACTTCCGAGAATACCTTCGTTTGTTGTATCTTCCTCCTTAATCACCACTTGATCAATTCCAAGTTCCAACAAACGCCCCATATATTCCCGCTTTAATTTTGTACCTTCTGACATTAGAACTACACCGGAAGACGTAAAAAGGTCTTTCGCAAGAATGTCGCCATCCTTGATAAATTCAACCATAATTCTTCTCAACGACTCTTCTCCTTTAAATCCCCTATGCCATGTAGTTCCGCTTATTCTTTGCTTCTTCTAATGCCTGTCGCTCTTCCTCAGAGAGAACAACAAAAGATTCTCCCTTAATAATCTCTTTTACATATGTGTAGCAACCTTCTCTTGTATGCACAGAAGTTAAAATGTATCCGTTGTTTTTATCATCTAACATTGCCAGGGAAAAGCTTAATTTTCCGCCCATCTCTTTAAATGCGTCATACTTTACAATGCTCAACTTCTGATATGCCGTCAAAAGCATATCGCATGCAATATTCAGCTTACCGTAAATATATTCTATGTCTGTTTTCATTTTATCCAGTTCATTAAATCTGTTTAAAATGGTAGACTCCAAATCTTTCCCATTGGACCCCTTCATGAAATGTTTGTACTTCTTATTCAACTTACTCAACTTAACCAACGCAAACACTAACAAAACAGCCATAACAAATGCCATAACCACTGCCGAGATACCGATAATCATTGAAAAGCGAATTGCATCTGCCTGCTCCATTCCCGCTATTACTGCTGTACTTTCGTTCATTTCTTCCATCCTTCCTTACTTCAAGCGATTTACCAATTCAATCAATCGTTCTAATTCTTCCATAGAATAATATTCGATTTCAATTCGCCCTTTATTTTTTGCCTTTTTCTTAATCGCAACCTTCGTTCCCAAAATATCCTTCATCTGGTTCTCGAAATTCCGATAAATGACACTGTCATCCACTACCTTTTTCGGAGGCTCTTCTTTCTTTTCCGTGGTCAAAAGAGCTTTCTTTACTAAACTTTCTGTTTCACGAACACTAAGTTTTTGATCAAATACCTGTAATGCCATGGCATGCTGTTGATCCTTATCTGTAATTGCAAGTAAAGCTCTTGCATGGCCACCGGTTAACATATTATCAATTAACATCTGTTGTACTCTTTCATCCAACTTCAGCAATCGCATAGAGTTTGTAATTGTTACTCTGTTCTTTGCTACTTTTTCCGCTAATTCATCCTGCTTTAAATGATGCTCCTGGATCAATCTGCTATATGCCTGCGCTTCTTCAATCGGATTTAAATCCTGACGTTGAATATTCTCAATCAATGCGATGGCAAACACATCTTCCGGTGCAAACTCTTTAATAATTACCGGAACTTCTATCAATTTAGCAATACGTGCTGCTCTCCAACGACGCTCACCCGCAATAATCTCATATCTTTTCCCTTTTTTCTGCACAACAATCGGCTGAATGATTCCGTACTGCTTAATAGACTCCGCTAACTCCTGCAGCGCATCTTCATCAAAATTTCTTCTCGGCTGTGTCCGATTCGGTTCAATTTCAGAAAGACGTAAAAATGTTTCACGTGAAACATCACTCTGTTGTTCCTTTACTTCTGTTTCCTCTACACCAAACATTCCTTCCAGCCCGTTTCCCAGTGCTGACTTTTTCTTACCTGCCATTTATATACCCTCCTTAATACTGGTACCAGTCTCGTACATCTCTTTCTATTACTTCATCCGCCAAAGCCCGATACCCTTCTGCCCCATTACATTTGGAATCATATAAAATAATCGGAAGACCATGGCTTGGTGCTTCTGCAAGTTTCACATTTCTTGGGATAATGGACTTATATATATTTTCTTTCAGGTTTTTTCTTACATTTTCCACTACCTGTAAAGACAGATTCGTTCTGGCATCATACATGGTAAATACAACACCTTCCATTTCCAGATTTGGATTCAATCTTTTCTTTACTAATTCAATGGTATGTATTAACTGAAACAACCCCTCCAATGCATAATATTCACATTGAATTGGAACAAGAACGGAATCCGCAGTAGTCATGGCATTTATAGTTAATGTATTCAAAGATGGTGGACAATCAATAATAATGTAATCATAATCATCCTTTACCTTATCTATGTGTCTTTTTAATATGAACTCTCTTTCCTGCAAACCAATCAACTCGATTTCTGCTGCGGCCAAATCCACATTAGAAGGAATTACTTTTACCCCCTCCATTACACTTTTCATCAGACATTCATCTAAACTACATTCGCCGATAATTAAGTCATATGAGGTTCTCTTACATTTCTTTTTTGTAATTCCCAATCCACTGGTCATATTGCCTTGAGGATCAATATCAATAGCTAAAACTTTCTTTCCTTTCTCGGCAAGACACGCAGCAAGATTAATTGCCGTTGTCGTTTTACCGACACCGCCCTTCTGATTTACAACAGCGATTGCACGTCCCATACCATTCATCCTTCCCATTTAATAATTATATACTATATGTTTCACGTGAAACATCAGACACGTCACTTTTATTAAATAATGTTTCACGTGAAACATTATTTAATATCTACGAATTTATGTCTGATTGCATATACCGCAGCCTGTGTACGATCCGATACTTCAATTTTCTTGAAGATGTTGGATACATGATTTTTTACAGTTTTCTCACTGATCTGTAACCTTGAAGCAATTTCTTTATTATATAACCCTTCCGCCAACGCACAAAGCACTTCAATTTCTCTGGCTGAAAGTAATTTATCTTTTGACCTTGCTTCCTTCTGCAACTCCTTCAAATAAGTTTGTTCTTTTAACAATGGCGTCATTGTAGCGTCAATATAGTTTTCACCATTCATAATTGCATAAATCGCTTCTTTCAAAACAGCGGATTCCGAATCCTTTAAAAGATAACCGGATACACCAATATCTACAGCACGCATCAAATACTCTACTTCATTATGAATTGTCAAAATTAAAACCTTCTGCTTATTTCCCGTTTTTCGAAGATGCTCCAAAACTTCCAAACCATTCATTTGAGGCATATTAATGTCCAACAACACAACATCCGGGTGAAGACGTTCAATCATCTCCAGACAATCTTCTCCGTTTCCTGCTTCGCCAATTACTTTAATATCACCATCTAACTCCAACAGTTGTTTCAGTCCTTCTCGAATCATAGAATGGTCATCTACCAGTAGTATATTAATCATTTCTACTCTTATCCTCCTTTTCTTTCCACGGTATTTCTACTGTTACCGTACTTCCGCTTCCTATTACAGAATCTATATTTACTGTACCGCCCAGTAGTATTGCCCGTTCTTTCATCATAGAAAGACCGAATCCATGAAACTCTTCCTCAGCCGGTTCAATCATTTTCTTTGTATCAAATCCGATACCGTTGTCACATATTTTCAAGCACAACTTATCCACATTACAAGAAAGGAAAATATCTATTTTATTTGCTTTCGCATGTTTCACAATATTTCCACACGCTTCCTGTAAAATTCGATATAACGTCACTTTGTAAATGGACGGGAACTCCGGTTCCACATTATCATGTACAAAAGAAACCTCTATATCATAATTCTTCTTTAACTGCAAACAATACGCATCAATGGTAACTGCCAATCCCAAATTATCCAAAGACATCGGCCGCAAATCGTAAATAATTTCCCGCATACCATTAATGATAGTTTTGATTGCTTCGCTCATAGTTTGAAGTTCCAGCTTCACTCGAACAGTATCAATGTCCATTAATCTCATACATAACTCCGATTTATGTACAAGACTGGTTAAGCTTTGTACAGAAGAGTCATGTAAATCCCTTGCAATTCGGTTGCGATCATGTTCAAGAGACTCCAAGATATGAATTCCCTGTCCTTTATCCATTAAATGAGTTTCTGAACCGGCAGAATTCTTTTTTCCCATGTATTTTTCAGAAAAAACATTCTTTAGAAACTGTATTTGTTCTTTACGATGTTTATACTGTTCCATCTTTTCATTTAACTTTGGTAATTCATCTTTCAGTTCTTCTGCAGTTCGCAATAATCCCCGTTTTTCTTCTCCTTCTTCATAAACACCTACCGGAGAAAAAAAGTTCATATTAGAATCTTGTTTTTGATCAAACTCTTGTAACGTATACTCAGTTTCACGTAATTTTTGTTCCACATCTTGTATCATTTCAATTGCACGCGTGAACTCTTCTTCGTTTTCGGATTCCAATACATCCAAAAAGCAGCTGATTTCCTCTACTTGAAATTTATCGTTTTCCAATGTGGCACCTCCTATCAACAATATCACTCTGTGGGAGTAACATCAAATTACATCTGTTTCTTACTAATCATTTTTATGTCCCTGGCATGCTTTACAAATAGTGTTCTGTTTAATTTCCATTACTGTATGTTCGATACCTGCTTCAATATAACTTTCTCCAATTGACCGAAACCCAATCTTCTTATAAAAATCAATTGCATGAGGTTGTGCACCCACTAATACACGGTCCGCCCCCATAAGTAGACCTTTATCCACAAGCATACGCACTATAAAATCTCCGTAGCCCTGACCCCGTTCTTCTTTCTTTATTGCAATACGACCAATCTTATATTCTGCTCCGTCTCCGGTTTTGTGAAGTCGACCCACACCTACCGGTATTGTCCTGTTCATATCTTTATATACTACTGCCTGAACTGCAGTCTCATCCGTTTCATCAAAGAGAATATCATCCGTCCACCCTTGTTCCAAACCAAACACTTCACGACGAATCGGTGCAATTTCATCCATATGATCCAAACCTAAATAATATCTTCCGCAAATCATAGTTTCATCCTTTCCTACAATGGTTGCTTTAACGGTTTTCCCTGACCCCTTGGATATTTTCCCGGTGTTGCCTTTTCCTTTTGAATTACCACAAAGGTACGGGCAATTTCCGTATCCGGAAGATAACTTTCCGTAGCCTGCAAGAACCGGCCGCCTAAAATTTTGATTGCATTCTTCGCTTCATCACATTCTTCTTTGCAATCACCTGCTTTATAAGAAACAAAATAACCGCCCTGTTTCACAAACGGAATACAAAATTCGGATAATGTTGCCAATCTTGCAACCGCTCTTGATACACAATAATCAAACTGTTCTCTGTATTCTTCTTTTCTGGCTGCTTCTTCTGCTCTCCCGTGAATTGCAGTAATTTTTTCAAGTTCCAAAAGCTCAATTACCCGATTCAAAAAAGATACACGTTTATTTAAAGAATCCATCAACACAAACTCCGTATCCGGAAATGCAATTTTAAGAGGAATTCCCGGAAACCCTGCACCGGTACCTAAATCCAAAACTTTTTTTCCTTGAAACTCTTTTATACTATTCGCCAAAAATAAACTATCCAAAAAATGCTTTGTCAGTACTTCTTCGTACTCTGTAATTGCGGTTAAATTCATTACTTCATTTTGGGCAACCAAATAATCGTAATAAGTCTCAAACTGCTGCTGCTGTTTTTCACTTAATACAATTCCGATTTTTTCCGCACCTTTTACAAGTATTGTATTATCCCGCATAACATTTCCTCTGCTTTCTTTCTGTGTAGTTACAAAAACATATTTTTCAAATTATACTGTTATCAAAGGTCATACTTTTCATCCGAAACCTTACTACCTGCCAAGATACACCAACAATACCGAAATATCTGCCGGAGACACTCCGGATATACGGGAAGCCTGTCCCACATTTTCCGGGCGAACCTGCTTTAACTTCTGTCTTGCTTCAATTCGAATGGATGGTATTGCATCATAATCAATATCGGTCGGTATCTTCTTATTTTCCATTTTCTTAAATTGAGCTACCTGACTCATTTGACGACGAATATAACCTTCATATTTTAATTCAATCTCCACCTGCTCCGTTACATCAGAAGGAAGCTCCGGGCGATTTTTGTCAATTGGTGCCAACATATCATACGTAAGCTCCGGTCTGGTGATTAGTTCCGCCATGGTAGAACCGGACTTTAACGGTGTACTGTTTAAAGACACCAACAGCTCCTGTACTTTTTCATTTGCACCGATGGGCGTTTCTTTTACTCGAAGAATTTCAGCTTCTATCTGTGCTTTCTTTTCTTCTAACTTACCATAACGTTCTTCGGAAATCAAACCTACTTCATATCCATACTTTGTTAAACGCAAATCTGCATTGTCCTGACGCAAAATCAAACGATACTCTGCCCGGGATGTCATCATACGATAAGGTTCGTGAGTTTCCTTTGTTACCAAATCATCGATTAACACACCAATATAACTTTCGGATCGATCTAAAATCAAAGGCTCTTTTCCCTGTAACTTTCTTGCTGCATTAATACCGGCAATAAGACCCTGTGCCGCAGCCTCTTCATAACCGGAACTTCCGTTAAACTGACCTCCGCTGAACAAGCCACTGATTTTCTTAAATTCCAGGCTTGCTTTTAACTGCATCGGATTGATACAATCATACTCGATGGCATAGGCATTTCTTACAATCCGGGCATGTTCCATTCCCTTTACGGAACGATACATTGCTACCTGCACATCCTCCGGCAGGGAACTGGACATACCGGCAATGTACATTTCATTTGTATAATTTCCTTCCGGTTCAATAAAAATCTGATGACGGTCCTTATCCGCAAACTTCATCACCTTGTCTTCAATGGACGGACAATATCTCGGACCGGTTCCGTGAATGACGCCGGAATAAAGAGGAGAACGATCAATGTTCTTCTTTATAATATCATGTGTTTCTTCATTTGTATAGGCTAACCAGCAAGAAACCTGAGGTTTTGTTAAAGAATCCGGGTCTGTGGTAAAGGAAAACGGTACCACTTTTTCATCGCCGAACTGTTCTTCCATTACAGAAAAATCAATGGATCGTTTATCAATACGTGCCGGGGTACCGGTTTTGAAACGATACATTTCAATTCCGTGAGCAACTAAACTATCCGTTAAATGATTGGCTGCCGGTAACCCGTTCGGTCCCGTATAATTACTGACTTCTCCGTAAATACAACGGGCATTCAAATAAGTTCCCGTGCAAAGAATTGCGGCACGACACGGAAAAATTGCACCGGAAGCAGTTTTTACCCCTGTAATACAATCATTTTCCGTAATAATCTCAGCCACTTCCGCCTGTTTTATAGTTAAGTTTTCGGTATTTTCCAAAACTCTTCGCATTTCATTGGAATAATCCTGCTTATCTGCCTGGGCACGCAAAGAATGTACAGCCGGACCCTTTGACTTATTTAACATCTTCGACTGAATGTAAGTCTTATCAATGTTTTTTCCCATCTCACCGCCTAAGGCATCAATCTCACGTACCAAATGACCCTTCGATGTTCCGCCAATGTTAGGATTACACGGCATCAAAGCAATACTGTCGGTACTTACGGTAAATAAAATCGTACGAAAAGAAAGTCTCGCACAAGCCAGAGCTGCTTCACAGCCGGCATGTCCTGCACCGACTACCGCAATATCATAACTTTCATATACATGGTCCATTTTTTCACCCTCGATTCTTTATTTTCCCATACAGAATTCACGGAAAATAGTATTTACCAAATCCTCATCTACGGATTCTCCCGTAATCTCACCAAGACTTTCATATCCCTGCATCAAATCTATGGAATAAAAATCTTCCGGCATACCGGCATCAATACTTTCCAATACTTTTCCCATAGCATCATATGCACTGAGCAAAGACTGTTTCTGACGCTCACCGGTAATATATAACTCTTCATTATAAGATAACTCTTTTTTGAAAAACATTTTTTCTATGGTATCGTAAAGAGCATCCAGACCTTCCGCTTCCTTTGCAGAAATGCAAAGGACACTTTGTCCCGTTAATTCTTCCAACACCGATGGATCCGGATTCTCGCATAAATCAATCTTATTTAATAAAATAATGGATTTTTTATGAGAAATCAAAGACAGAATTTCTTTTTCTTCCTCTGTTACCGCTTCTGTGGCATCCGCCAGATATAAAATCAAATCCGCTTCTTCTGCAGCCTTTTTCGCCTTTTCCACTCCGATTTTTTCTACCACATCTTCCGTGGAACGGATTCCTGCAGTATCAATTAAAGAAAGTGCGATACCGCGAACCGTTACCGTTTCTTCTATGGTATCTCTGGTCGTACCCGCAATATCTGTCACAATGGCACGTTCTTCTCCCGCAAATAAATTCATAAGAGAAGATTTTCCCACATTCGGCTTTCCTAAAATAACGGTACGAATTCCTTCTTTCAGCATTCTTCCGTTATCCGCAGAAGAAATCAATCGAAATAAACGCTCTCTGATTTCTATTATACTCGTCTTTAACTCATTTGTAAAACCATCTAATGAAATATGTTCCGGATCATCTAATGCTGCTTCAATAAATGCCGTATGATGAATCATAGTATCCCGCAGTTCCGATATTTCCTTTAATACAGTACCCTGTAACTGTGCCAGGGAATTTTTTAAAGCCAAATCACTCTTCGCACGAATGACTTCCATCACTGCCTCTGCTTTTGAAAGGTCGATTCTTCCGTTTAAAAAAGCCCGTTTGGTAAATTCACCGGCTTCCGCAAGACGGACTCCCTGCTTTAATACCGTTTTTAATACTTTTCTGGTGACCAAACTGCCACCATGACAATTGATTTCTGCCACATCCTCTGCCGTGTAAGTATGAGGTGCCTTCATCACGGACACCAATACTTCATCCACCATATCGTCACCGTCATAAATCCATCCGTAGTGAATGGTATGGGTTTTCTGTTCCGACAACCTCTTTCCCTGTTTTTTTCCACGGAAAATACGGTCCATAACTTCAAATGTATTTGGACCGCTGACACGAATAATACTGATTCCCGAATTACTTAACCCGGTTGAAATAGCAGCAATTGTCTCCGTCATAGTAACATTCCTTTCAAAACAACCTTACAAAGTTTTAAAGGGTGTCTTGTCTGACACCCTTTTATCATCAATTCACTTTACTTATATCGCTTCTATGAAAGCCTATTCTGCACTTTCTGCAGAAGCCTCCGAAACTTCGCCGGCCGGTGCGGATTCTACAGAAGACTCCTTACGGTCGTACTTACGATATCCGTTCTTATAGCCACCCTTGCTGTAACCACCCTTGTTATAACCGCCGCGATTGTTTCCGTAACTCTTGCCGTAATATCTTTCATTGCTAAAATCTCTTACGCCCTTTTTCATGGAAACGATAACCTTACGGTACGGCTCTTCACCTTCACTGTGAGTTTCTACAAACTTATTATTCTGCAATACAGAATGAATAATTCTTCTCTCATACGGATTCATCGGCTCTAAAGCAACGGAATTTCTTGTTCTTCTCACTTTATTTGCAATGTTCTTTGCAAGATTTTCCAAGGTTTCCTTTCTTCTTTCACGGTAGTTTTCCGTATCAAGCTTTACCTTAATATAAGTCTCGCTGTCCTTATTTGCAACCAAGCTTACAAGATACTGTAAGGAATCTAAGGTCTGACCGCGCTTACCGATTAACATACCCATATCATCACCGGTCAAATTAATATTCATTACCATTTCTTCCTCGTCAAAGCTGATTTCTGCTTCTGCTTTTACACCCATTGCAGCAAAAACCTTTTCGAGGAAATCATCTACTGCCGGCTTTTCCTCTTCTTTTACCTTTGCACGAATCTTAGCCGGCTTCTTATTTAAACCTAAAAATCCGCTGGACTCTTTTTCAATTACTTCATACTCCATATTTTCGGTAGAAACACCAAGCTTAATTCCTGCCTCTATAATTGCATCGTCAACCGTTTTTGCGGTTACTTCAATCCATTCGTTCATAATAAACCTCCTAAATACATCCCTTCTTACTTTCCGTTACGATTTTTTAAAATATTTGCGTAACCGGAGATACTACCGGATACCGGAGCATCATTTCTTTTTCCTTCGTTTTCTGTCTCTTCTCCCGTTTGACCCGAAGTAGTATCGGAATCAGACTTCTTAGAAGAATAATTAGCGTAATCCTTTGTAGTCTTAATCTCTTCCACTTCAATGGACTTGGTAGAAGTCTTAGCCACCTGAGCCATGGTATTACCGGAATCAATGCCCATTTTCTTTAACTTTTTTGCACGCTTTGCCTGATTCTTTTCGATTAACTCTTCTACCGTAACCTTTTCCATATAACGGTTAATGAAAATCTGCTGTACAATCTGTACTACAGAACTGATAATCCAGTAAAGACCTGCACCGATCGGCATCATAAAACAGATTGCACCGGACATAATCGGTAAAAAGATATTCATGGACTTCATACCAGCCATAGCCGGATCATCTTTACCGTTCTTATTCTTACTTGCAGACATGGAAATCTTGGTCTGTAAGAACTGAAGAGCCGTAGACAACACCGGAATAAGAACACTGATACTCTTAATTGCCGGAGTATTTAAAATATTAAGTCCAAACATAAACTTATGCACACGCAAAATCGGTTCGGAGTAATTTGTCAACTGAGTAGCAATAGAAGGAAATGCTTCCGTTAATGTCTGCCAGGTTCCTTCATTACACTTAGACAATACATCAATGATGTTCTTTTCCGTAATTGCACCGATATCAAATCCTACATAACTTTCTACATTAACACCTGCAATACCTGCATTCTTAACAAAATCCGCAAGAATCTGGGCATAGCCTTCTACACCCTGAATCTCAACTGCAGCCAGCTTGTACATATCATAGACGTCGTTGATGTATGCCGGAACAGCATAAATAACACGATACAATGCAAACATAATCGGCAAGGAAATCAAAAGTGTAAGACATCCGGCCATAGGATTGGTACCGTACTTATCATACACAGCCTGAGTTTCCATCTGCATTTTTCTACGGGAAGCTTCATCGGTCTTTCCCTTATATTTCTCATTGATAGCTGTTAACTCCGGACTCATCTGAGAAGAAAGCTTCGTAGACTTCTGCTGCTTAATGGTAAGCGGGAGCATCAGCATCTTTACAATAATCGTAAATAAAACAATACAAAGTGCGATATTTGCAATACCGATACCGTTTACATCATCGGTAAATAACGCGCAGAATTCATAAATTCCGTTTAAAATCCAACCCAACACTCTGGAAATCGGTCCCATAAGTAAACCGTCTTCCTTCGTCAAAAACATAAGATCCAAATTTTTATCCTCCTTAATTACAACTACGGAACCGGATCGTAGCCACCCGCAGAAAACGGGTGACAACGCAGTATTCTTCGTATTGCAAGCAGGGATCCTTTGAAAGCACCATACTTTTCCAACGCTTCCAACGCATACTCCGAACAGGTAGGTATAAACCTGCAGGTACAACCTCCCTTATAAGGCGATATATTTTTTCGATAAAAACGAACCATTGCGATTAATATCTTTTTCAATCCGATACCTCACAAAGTATTCTATGAAGCTTTGCTAAATGCAACATAGCACTGTTAATTTCAAAATAATTTCTACCTTTTGCTCCCTGTCTGGCAACTACAACAATGTCCCAACTACTATGGAACTTACTTTCATTTAATCGGTAACTTTCTCTGATTAATCTGGCAATCCGATGCCTGACTACACTGTTTCCCACTTTTTTACTTACCGAAATGCCGAGTCTGCCGGTTTCTGACTCATTCTTTTTTACATACATCACCAAATACTTATTGGCGAAGGATTTACCCGATTGGTAAACCTTTTGAAAATCCTCATTCTTCTTAATTGAATTTGCCACTTTTTTCCTCCTAAAAGGATAAAGAAGGGGTAAGAGAAAAGGTCACATAATATGCGACCTATGCAGATAATTTATGTCTACCCTTTGCTCTTCTTCTGGCTAACACCTTTCTTCCATTTGCAGTGCTCATTCTGGAACGGAAGCCATGTACCTTAGATCTCTGTCTCTTCTTCGGCTGGAACGTCATCTTCATAACTTTTACACCTCACTTTCCGGTTGCTGTTCTATATTGGTTGCGTAGAAAAACGCAAACTACAGCATTCTAACTAAATAGCATTTCTATTATAGTAGGAAACTCGTGTTTAGTCAAGTAAAATTTATTTTTTTTCTTAAATTAAATGCAAAAAAGGCTTTCCTATTTTCTTACTTTTTGATATAATAGTAGATAGTGGATTAATAGGCTTTAGAAAGCGTTATTTCCTGTTTAACGGCAATTTTCAGAAGGAGTAATACAAAATGGATATTAAAACAATAAAACACAAATGGACGGAAATATTGGAATATATGAGAACCGAGTTTATGATTCCGGATGCGGTATATAAAACCTGGCTTTCTCCTATGTTTCCTTTTGCCTTAAACGGAACAAAGCTGATTATTAATTTTACGGACAAGCAGTTAGGCATGATGGGAATCGATTTTATTAAGAAAAAGTATCTTCGTTTTTTAGAAACTTCCATCGAAACCATACTGAATGAATCCTATGAAATAGAACTGGTATTATCGGATCAGATTTCGGAGGAAGATGCAGCTTCTTCCTTTGATACAAATAAAAAGAGAAACGAAAGCTATGACACATTGAATTCTAAATATACTTTCGATACCTTTGTGGTAGGTAAAAGTAATCATATGGCGCATGCTGCTTCCGTTGCGGTAGCGGCATCTCCGGGAGAAGCTTATAATCCGCTTTTCCTTTACAGCGGTCCGGGTCTGGGAAAGACTCATTTGATGCAATCCATTGCCCACGATATTTTAGAGCATAACGAAAACGCTTTGATTCGTTATGTTACCAGCGAAAAGTTTACAAACGAACTAATCGAATCCATTCGTAACAATAAAACTGCGGAATTCAGAGAAAAATATCGCAACGTTGATATGCTCTTAATCGATGATATTCAGTTTATCATCGGAAAAGAAAGTACACAGGAAGAATTCTTCCATACCTTTAATACGTTATATGATTCCAAAAAACATATTGTCATCTCCAGTGATAAACCGCCGAAGGATATTGCTACATTGGAGGAACGTCTTCGTTCCCGTTTTGAAATGGGTCTTATCGTAGATATCGGTAATCCGGATTACGAAACCCGTATGGCCATCTTAAGTAAGAAAAACGAAACCGACAGCCTCGGTATTTCCAACGATATTCTTGCTTATTTTGCTGAGAACATTAAGTCCAATATCCGTGAGTTGGAAGGTGCATTAAGTAAACTGGTTGCTCTTTCCAGATTAAAGAAGCAACCGATTACCATGGAGCTTGCCCAGGAAGCGTTAAAAGATTACATTTCTACCGATAACCATAAAACAATTACCGTCAGCTATATCGTCGATATTGTTTCGGAACATATGGGCATTTCCTCTTCGGATATTTATTCTAAAAAGAGAAATAGTGAAATTGCAAGTGCCAGACAGATTGTTATGTATCTTGCCACCAAACTTACCGACCTTTCTACTACAGATATCGGTAAGCAGTTAAATAAAAGAGATCATTCTACCGTCATACACGGAAGAAACAAAATTGAAGAGGACTTAAAGTTAAATCCTCAGCTTCAAAATACCATTGATGTTTTATTAAAAAAGATTAACCCGTAACAAAACACTATTATAATAGGAAGAAACTCGTTCCAGTTGTCCATAATGACCTTGTGAATAACTTGTGAGTTACTGTGAATAATTGTGGATAATTCTATTTTAGATTATAGTTTTATACTTTACTCTATTAAATTATCCACATCAAAACAACATCTTGTCCCTACTTAAATTCACGCGGTACTTTAACTTAAAGTCAGCTGTTTTCAAAGGGTTTCGAACTTATTCACAGTATAAACCTACACTAAGACGTAGTCTAAAATATTATATATTATATATACATGGAATTTACCACCGAAAGGAGATATTCACTTTATGAAAATCACATGTCAGAAATCCGATTTATTGAGCAGCGTTAATATTGCCTTAAGAGCTGTACCTGCAAAATCTACCATGCCTATTTTGGAATGTATTGCAATTGATGTTACGGACAGCTTTATAAAGTTCACAACAAATGATATGGAACTTGGTATTGAAACTATTGTAAAGGGTTCTGTACAGGAAACCGGAAGTATTGCTATCAATGCAAAAATTCTTTCCGATATTATTCGTAAGCTACCGGATAGTGAGATTTGTATTGAAACCGATACGAAATATATGGTAACCATTACCTGCGGAAAGTCAAAGTTTTCCATTCCGGGAAAGGTAAGTGATGAGTTTCCGTCTCTTCCGGTTATTGAAAAGAGAGAAGCAATGATTCTTTCCCAGTTTACCCTAAAGGATTTGATTCGCCAGACCGTATTCTCTATTTCCGACAGTGAGAATAATAAGATTATGACAGGCGAGTTATTTGAAGTAGAAGATAATAAATTAAGAGTAGTATCTTTGGATGGTCATCGTATTTCCGTTCGTCGTATTGATTTAAAAGATGAGTTCAGAAATACAAAGGTAATTGTTCCGGGTAAGACATTAATCGAAATCAGTAAGATTTTATCCGGTGAAATATCCGATGAAGTAAGAATCTATTTTACCGATAAGCACATCATCTTCGAATTTGACGATACCATGGTGCTTTCCAGATTAATCGAAGGAGAATACTACAAGATTAATCAAATGCTTTCCGGAGATTACGATACAAAGATTACCGTAAATAAAAAAGAATTCCTTGATAGTATCGACCGTGCAACTTTGCTTGTAAAAGAGTCTGAGAAAAAGCCGATTATAATCGGAGTAAAAGACAACGAAATGGAACTTGAAATGACATCCAATATCGGTTCCATGGATGAAAGCATTGATATTATGAAAGAAGGAAGCGATATTTTAATCGGCTTTAATCCTAAGTTTTTAATGGATGCTCTTCGCGTAATCGATGAAGAAGAAGTAACGATTTATATGACCAATCCGAAAGCACCGTGCTTTATTAAGGATAAGGAAGAATCTTATATTTATTTAATTTTGCCGGTAAATTTTAACGCTGCCGCAAGATAAGATTGGAGAATATATGGAAGAGATTAAATTAAGAGACGAATTTATTAAGCTCGGTCAAGCAATTAAAGCTGCTAATTTGGTAGAATCCGGTGCAGAGGCAAAGGAAGTTATTCAGGAAGGTTATGTAAAGGTAAACGGTGAGGTTTGTACCCAGCGGGGAAAAAAACTTGTTGCCGGTGATGTAGTTTCTTTTGAAGGAAACGAAATTAAAATTGTAGGATAGTTGGTGCTGTCTTGAAGATTAATCAATTAGAATTAAGTGAGTTTCGGAACTACGAAACATTGTCCGTTCAGTTTGATGAGTCGGTAAATATATTATACGGAGATAATGCCCAGGGAAAAACCAATGTGTTGGAAGCTATTTATTTGTGCGGAACCACAAAATCCCATAAAGGAAGTAAAGACAAAGAAATGATTCGTCTTTCTTCCGATGAGTCTCATATTCGTATGATGATTGAGAAGGCAGGAATTCCCCATCGAATAGATATGCATTTACGAAAAAGTAAAGCAAAGGGAGTTGCCATAGACGGTGTACCGATTAAAAGGTCATCGGAACTCATGGGATTGTTACATATTGTGTTTTTTTCTCCGGAAGATTTAAGTATGATAAAAAACGGTCCGGGAGAAAGAAGAAGATTTCTTGATTTGGAGCTTTGTCAATTGGATCAAACCTATTTGTATCATTTAGGAAATTATAATCGTGCGGTGAATCAAAAAAATAATTTGCTGAAACAGATCGGATTCCAAAAAGAACTGAAAGATACAGTAGAGATTTGGGACAGACAACTAATTGAACATGGTTCTGTTTTGATTGATACGAGAAAAAGGTTCGTAGATGAATTAAATGATTTACTTCCGGATATACATGCAAAGCTTTCCGGAGGAAAAGAAGAATTATATGTTCGCTACGAAGCTAATGTGTCAAAGTCAGAATTCGGACAAAAGCTGGCAGTTAATCTGGAAAAAGATTTAATTTTAAAATCTACAAGCTGCGGTCCTCACAGGGATGACATTAGTTTTTATGTGGGGGATAAAAATTTGAAGTTGTTTGGTTCTCAGGGCCAACAACGAACAGCGGCACTTTCTTTAAAGCTTGCGGAAATCGAACTTGTAAGAAGAAAAATAAAAGAAAGTCCTATTCTTTTATTGGATGATGTATTATCGGAGCTTGACAGAAACAGACAAACGTATTTATTGGAAAGTATTACTGATTTACAAACGATTATTACTTGTACGGGGTTGGAAGAGTTTGTAGATAACAAAAAGCGATATCATAAAATTTTTCATGTGGTAGACGGTGTGTTAAACGAAACATAAAACGCAGAAAAGCGAGGAGGCTTACATGAGCAAAGAGTATGGAGCAGACCAGATACAAATTTTAGAGGGACTGGAAGCAGTTCGAAAGAGACCGGGTATGTACATCGGCAGTACATCTGTACGCGGTCTTCATCACCTTGTATACGAAATTGTAGATAATGCGGTAGATGAAGCTCTGGCAGGATATTGTACCGTAATCGATGTATCGATTAATCCGGATAATTCCATTACGGTTATTGATAACGGTCGTGGTGTTCCGGTAGAACTGAATAAAAAGAAAGGTATTTCTACCGTTGAAGTAGTTTATACCATCCTGCATGCCGGCGGAAAATTCGGCGGAGGAGCATATAAAGTATCCGGTGGTCTTCATGGTGTAGGTGCTTCTGTTGTAAATGCACTTTCTAAGAAAATGGAAGTAAAGGTAGAACAAAACGGACATATCCATCGTCAGTGCTACGAAAAGGGTAAGCCGATTACCCCGCTTGAAGTAATCGGTGATTCCGACAGAACAGGTACTACGGTTACTTTCCTTCCGGACGATACCATTTTTGAAGAGACTATATTTGATTTCGATACATTAAAAAATCGTCTTCGTGAAATGGCATTCCTTACGAAGGGAATCAAAATTATTTTAAGAGATAAGCGTGAAGAAGAAGAAAAGGTTCGTGAGTTCCATTACGAGGGCGGTATTCGCGAATATGTAGATTATTTGAATAAGGGAAAAGAAGTATTGTATCCGACAGTAATTTACTGTGAAGGTACGATAAATGATGTGTATGTGGAAGTGGCAATGCAGCATAACGACGGATATAACGAAGGTTGTTACAGCTTTGTAAATAATATTACCACACCGGAGGGCGGTACCCATCTGGCAGGTTTTAAAAACGCTCTTACCAAAACCTTTAATGATTATGCCAGAGCACAGAAGTATTTAAAGGAAAATGAACAGAATCTGACCGGCGAAGATATCAGAGAAGGTCTTACTGCTATTATCAGTGTTAAGTTAGGTGAGCCGCAGTTTGAAGGTCAGACGAAACAAAAGCTTGGTAACAGCGAAGCAAGAGGAGCAGTGGATTCCATCGTAAGTGAGCAGTTAACATATTTCTTAGAGCAGAATCCGAACGTTGCTAAGTTAATTTGTGAAAAGGCAGTTTTGGCACAGCGCGCAAGAGATGCGGCAAGAAAAGCAAGAGATTTAACCAGAAGAAAAAATGCATTGGACGGCATGAGTCTTCCGGGAAAACTGGCGGATTGTTCCGACAGAGATCCGAAAAACTGTGAAATCTATCTGGTAGAGGGTGACTCTGCAGGCGGTTCCGCAAAGACAGCTCGTTCCCGTGCTACCCAGGCAATCTTACCGCTTAGAGGTAAAATTTTAAATGTAGAAAAAGCAAGATTAGACCGTATTTTAAGCAGCCAGGAAATTCGTGCCATGATTACGGCATTCGGTACCGGTATATCCGATGACTTTGATATTTCAAAGCTTCGTTATCATAAGATTATTATTATGACCGATGCAGACGTAGACGGTGCGCACATTGATACATTGTTACTTACCTTCTTATATCGTTTCATGCCGGAGCTTATTAAGCAGGGTTATGTTTATCTTGCAACTCCTCCGCTTTATAAGATTGAGAAGAATAAAAAAGTTTGGTACGCTTACACGGATGAAGAGTTAAACAACATTCTTATGGAAATCGGTCGTGACCAAAATAATAAGATTCAGCGATACAAAGGTCTTGGTGAAATGGACCCGGAACAGCTTTGGGAAACAACCATGGATCCGGAAAGGCGTATTCTTAAGAAAGTTTGCATGGATGACGATACCATGTCGGAACTGGATTTAACCTTTAGTGTATTAATGGGTGATGATGTAGAGCCGCGTCGTGAGTTTATTGAAAAGAATGCAAAGTTTGTAAAGGATTTGGATAAATACTGTTAAGGTACGGCAACTAAGGTTTGCTGTAATCCCAGGAGGTTAAGATGGACGAACATATCTTTGATAAGATACAAGAAGTTGATCTTCAGAAAACGATGGAGACATCCTATGTAAATTATGCGATGTCCGTAATTGCATCCCGTGCATTACCGGATGCAAGAGATGGCCTAAAGCCGGTACAAAGAAGAATTTTATACGCAATGATTGAGTTAAATAACGGTCCTGACAAGCCGCACAGAAAATGTGCCCGTATCGTGGGTGATACCATGGGTAAATATCATCCTCACGGTGATAGTTCCATTTACGGTGCTCTTGTTAATCTTGCACAGGATTGGTCTACCCGTTATCCGCTTGTTGACGGTCACGGTAATTTCGGTTCTGTGGATGGTGACGGCGCAGCAGCAATGCGATATACCGAGGCAAGACTCAGCAAAGTTTCCATGGAAATGCTTTCCGATATCAATAAAGATACGGTAGATTTTGATCCGAACTTTGATGAAACGGAAAAAGAACCGGCTATCTTACCGGCACGTTTTCCGAATCTTTTGGTAAACGGAACTACCGGTATTGCGGTAGGTATGGCAACTAATATTCCGCCGCATAACTTACGAGAAACCATCGGTGCGGTAGTTCGTATTATTGACAACAAAATAGAAGAGAAAGAAACTACCATTGAAGAGTTGATGGAAATTGTAAAGGGACCGGATTTTCCGACAGGTGCCATGATTCTCGGTACCAGAGGAATCAATGAAGCATACCGCACCGGCCGCGGTAAAATTAAAGTACGTGCGGTGACGGATATTGAGACTCTTCCGAACGGAAAGAACAGTATTATCGTAACAGAGCTTCCGTATATGGTAAACAAAGCCCGTTTAATCGAAAAGATTGCGGAGTTGGTACGTGATAAGAAGATTGACGGTATTACCATGGTTCGTGACGAATCCGACAGAGAAGGTATGCGTATTTGTATTGAACTTCGTCGTGATGTGAATGCAAACGTAATTTTAAATCAGCTGTACAAGCATACGCAGCTTCAGGATACTTTTGGTGTAATTATGCTTGCTTTGGTAGACGGTGAGCCGAAGGTGCTTTCTTTGCCGGAAGCTTTAAATGTGTATTTGAAGCATCAGGAAGAAGTAGTAACCCGTCGTACCCGTTATGATTTAAATAAAGCAGAAGAGCGTGCTCATATCTTAAAGGGCTTACTCATTGCGTTAGATCATATTGATGAAGTCATTAAAATTATCCGTGGTTCCAAAAACGGGCAGGAAGCAAAAGAAAAATTAATCGAGCGTTTCGGATTAAGTGATGCCCAGGCTCAAGCCATTATCGATATGCGTCTTCGTGCTCTTACCGGTTTGGAACGGGAAAAGATTGAGCAGGAGTTTGCGGAACTTATGGAAAAGATTGCAGAGTTTAAGGCAATCTTAGCGGATGAGAAGCTGCTTCTCGGAGTTATTCGTAAGGAGATTACGGAAATTTCCGATAAATACGGTGATGACCGCAGAACTTCCATCGGTTTTGATGAAGATGACTTGACAGACGAAGATTTGATTCCGAACGAACTTACCGTAATTGCCATGACAAAGCTTGGCTATATTAAGCGAATGACCATTGATAACTTTAAGAGTCAGCATCGCGGCGGTAAGGGTATTAAGGGAATGCAGACCATTGAAGATGATTATATCGAAGAATTGTTTATGACAAAGACCCATCATCATATTCTGTTCTTTACCAATAAGGGTCGCGTTTATCGTATTAAAGGATATGAGATTCCGGAAGCAAGTCGTACGGCAAGAGGAACGGCAATTATTAATCTGCTGCAGCTGATGCCGGAGGAAAAGGTAACGGCAATTATTACCTTAAAGGAATTTGATGATGAACGATATCTGTTTATGACTACAAAGTCCGGTATTGTAAAGAAGACCAAGGTAAAAGAATATATGAATATTCGAAAGACCGGTCTCATTGCAATGAATCTCCGTGAAGACGATGAACTGATTGAAGTAAAAGCTACCAACGGAGAAAAAGATATCCTGCTTGTAACTAAGTTCGGTATGTGTATCCGTTTCAATGAAAAGGATGTACGTTCCACCGGTCGTGCTTCCATGGGTGTGATCGGTATGACCTTGGATGACGGTGATGAAGTAGTGGCAATGCAGATGAATACCCAGGGTGAACATTTACTTACGGTATCCGAAAACGGTTACGGTAAGAGAACCGAAATGGAGGAATTTAAGGTTCAGCACCGTGGCGGTAAGGGTGTGAAGTGCTACAACATCATGGAAAAGACCGGTAATCTGGTAGGAGCAAAGGCAGTGAATCCGGGTCAGGAAATTATGATTATTACCAATGCCGGCATTATCATTCGTATTACGGTAGATGATATCAGCATTCTCGGCCGTATCACATCCGGAGTAAAGTTAATCAATATCGATAAAGAAAGTGATATTCATGTTGCAAGCTTTACGAAGATAAAAGAAGCAGAAGGGGAAGGCGCTATGGCTCAGCTGGAACTGGAGATGCAGGCAGAAAATGAGGAAGTAATTGCAGAAGAAGGTAATGAGGAAGAACAAGAGTAATACATAACATACCTCATATAAGGCACAAAGAAGGCCGTCGTAAGGAATCAAAGGATTCCTTGCGGCGGTTTGTTTCTTTATTCTTAAAACAGTAGTTTAGTGGATAAGTACAGTTATAATTCCCGGTTTTTTGTGGATAAGTGAAAAAACGGTGGATAACTTTAGGAAGAAAGTCCCAATATTGTAAGAATGCTGTAAAGAGTGTTAATTAATAAAAAACAGATTACGGACATAATAAAAGAAATGAAAATCCTACTAATTGTGGTAGAAAACTGTATCAGTAACAGTAAGTACGAGATATAGTGGTATCTTCTTATTATATAGAAGAAACAGGAAAAAATAGTTTAAAAAAAACAAAAATAATCGTTGACATTCCGTGCAAACCTTGTTATAATGAACAATGCGCCGACAAAAAGGCGGTAAAACTGAATACCTTGGAAAGGCACTTCAGAAGTGGAGAAATACTCAAGAGGCTGAAGAGGCGCCCCTGCTAAGGGTGTAGGTCGGGCAACCGGCGCGAGGGTTCAAATCCCTCTTTCTCCGTTCCTTTTTCAAACTGATTTTCGAAAAGAAAAAAGTTGAAAAAAGGTATTGACAGATAAACACTTCGGTGTTATACTGTGGAAGCTGTAGAAACGAAGCAAAAAATTAAAAAGTTTTGAAAAAAAGATTTTCAAAATAATTTAAAAAAGTTCTTGACAAACACAAGAGAGTGTGATAAACTGGTTAAGCTGCTTCTGTAAAACGAGAACAGCGAAAAAAG
>JAFTWC010000036.1 GCA_017465475.1 Lachnospiraceae bacterium | reverse complement strand
TTTACGGTTTTTTCGCAACCTTCTTCAAACACTCCACAAACATCTCGAAACGCGCATCCGAACGCAACACATCAAATTCTTCCTCCAACAGCCAATCAAGCGTCATCTGCGAAGTGTTTCCTACCGCTTCCGGAATAAATCCGCCGTCGGAGTAACCGCGAAGAACAGGTGAAGTATGCTTGGCATCAAAATCATAGGTATCCATATGAATCGCAAAATCTGCACATTTTTCCAACCATTTCCATGCATTTTCCAAATCATTGTTTTGAAGAAAGAGTCTTCCCATGTGCATGCATGCCATCCACCCTACCTGAGCTGCATTCTGATAGTCTTTCTCAGGAAACAGAAGTTCCAGCAGATCTACCTGAAGCTTATGGAGCCTCATTCTGTCTTCCGGCGCGAAAAACATAGTATCGTCATCATGACGATGAACTCCGGCAGCACCGATGGCCGAAACCAATTGATAGATTAAATAATGAATAAACTCTTGCTTTTTGGCAAAATCCGCATCGCCTTCCCAAATCCAAAGCATGCAACTTTCATAAGAGATAATCGATTTCGGCATTTCTTCCGCAACTCGTAACATCTCTTCTTTTTTTCCCGCATAATCGTATGCGTAAACAAGTGTCTGGGTTGCTTCATAGCGAGTTGTGCTATCGGTGCACTCCGCAAGCACCCGATTGCAAAGGGAAAACACCTCCTCGTATTCTTTCACACCCTTTCGGGAGTAAACATTTACCAAAGCATTGGCAAGCTTTTGCATAATCTGATAGGATCTTGGAAATTTTCCCAGTGCTTCCCGTAAAATCTCCACCTCTTTTTCAAAATTTCCTTCCCAATCCACCTTGTGCGCCTTTTCCAAATAACTCTTAATACGCTCCTCATTCTTTTCCACATCGATGCCCAGCAGAACATCCGAGGAAACAACACAGATATGGCAAAGTGCGGGTATTTGCGAAATATCAGGCGCAGTCCGGTCACACTCCCACTGAGAGATTGCCCGGGATGTAATTCCCAGATATTCCGCAAGCTGTTCCTGCGTGATATCTTTCTCCCGGCGCAAACGTTTAATGGTAGAACCAATTGACATAATATTATCCTCCGGAAAAATATTCAAAAGCGCTTTTGTGATTTTAGTATATCAAATTTCAAAAAAGATTCGACGAAGTGTTTGTTGAGAAAAAGTATAGTTTCTCTTTGATTTTCAAAGATATCACATCTAAAAACCGCAAATACGCAAAAAGGGCCGGGGGCTCCTACCTATATTCAAAGTACTCTAAAAGCTTCTTATACGCATCCTGTGAAGCTCTGCACGTTTCCACCAGATACCCTTTCTCTGTTGTATATTCCTTCAATCCTCTTCTATAGTACTCTTTCATGGAATCTTCAATTATGAAAGGCGGAATATTATATTTCAGGCACTCTTTAAACATAATCAGTCTGCCAACACGGCCGTTCCCATCCTGGAACGGATGTATTTTCTCAAATCTGTAATGAAACTCAATAATATCTTCAAATACCATATTACTGTTTTCTCTGTATTCCTTTAACAAATTCTGCATCTCGACCGAAACTTTAGAAGGATGCGTTGTTTCAATCATATCCCCGATCATATTCGGGCGCTTTTTATACGCTCCCACAGCAAACCATTCTTTTTGACTGTCTGTGGTACCGTTTTTTAGCAACCCATGAATCTGTTTTATTATCTCTTCCGACAACTCTTTATCCGCCACAGACAAAATATAGTCAAAGCATCTGAAGTGGTTCACTGTTTCTATAATATCATCAATCTTCTCATACCCTTCCGTTACCCCGATTGTCTGTGTCTCATAAATACTTCTGGTCTGGTCTTCCGTTAATCTGCTCCCCTCCATATGATTTGAGTTATACGCCAATCTGACTTGGGTTTGATGATACAAGCCGCCTTTTAACTTCATCTCCTGTTCTTCTCTGAGTCTAAACAGTATTGATGTTTCATCAATTTCTTTCTCATAGGACAAAATCGCTCCCGGCTGACAATCAAAAAACTTGCATAGGCTCTGAATAGTTGCCAACGAAACTTCTTCGTTTTTCGCAAGCTTTGCCATTGTTGCGGAAGATATTCCGATTTCTTTTTTCAATTTTTCCTTTGTAATCTCCCGTTCTTCCATCATTAAAAACAATTTTTTATAAGAAATCATACTGATTACCACCTTTCTGTATGTGTATAGTATATCATATCCGTTTAGTTTTGTAAACTTTCCTCCTTTAGATATCTAAATATCCAAATTGTAAAAAAAGCATCTGAAGCTATCCTCTCCAAATGCTTTCTTCCATATCCCTATGTTATTTCTTATAGAACCCTGCCACTTCGGAAAAACGACCATGAAGTACACTTTGGTTATTCAACCCTTTTACGCCGTCAGTCATACGTCTCACAAAACTTTCCAGTTTTCCCATGTACTCATCACTGCCGATGGTGCCATCCGCCACGTAGGTCAGGCCTTTCTCCCAGCTAGCAGTCAGCTCCGCATTCAACAACGAACGGATGGAGGCATTTACCACCTCAAAAATAATCTCACCCAACAACGTCGGGGTAATAATCTGAGTCTTCTTATTTAGAGCAAGATACTCAATCTTTACCAGCTTATTTAAAATCTCCGCACGGGTTGCACTGGTGCCGATACCGCTACCCTTTATCTGGGCACGAAGTTCTTCATCTTCGATAAGCTGTCCCGCATTTTCCATGGCAAGAATCAAGGAACCGGAATTATAACGCTTCGGCGCTGCCGTCTCACCTTCACGGATAGAAAATAAGGATACCGGAAGTTTACTTCCCTTTTTCATATCTTTTAATGCTTCCAACATTTCCGCACCGCAGGTAAGCTCGCCGTCATTATCCTCCGGCTTCTCACCCTCTTCTTTGCTTTCGGCTTTATCTTTCCCTTCTGCATTGTCCTGTCCGTCAGAACCGGCCTTTGCCGCAGGCTTTTGATATAAAACAAGATATCCTTCTTCCGCCAACACCTTAAAACTTGCAAAGAATGCTTCCTCTCCGATGCGCACCGTAAGAGCCACTTTACGATACACTGCCGGCGGATAGAAAATACTTAAGAAACGTTTTACAATGGTGGCATACACTCTCTTTGCCGTGGTGGACACGGACGACAAAGCCGAAATCCCCTGACCGGTAGGAATAATCGCATAATGGTCCGTAATCTGCTTATCATTTACATAACGAGTTTTCTCCAAGCCCTTATAGCTTCCAGCTTGCAAAATATGATCCGCAACCCCCGCTGCCGGAGTGTAACTTTTCAGACCGCTGATATTTTTGGAAATTTCCTTTGCCACTGCCGTAGACAGCACTCTGGCATCGGTACGTGGATAGGACACCAACTTTTTCTCATACAACTCCTGTACGATTTTAAGCGTCTCATCCGGGCTGATTTTAAACAGCTTTGCACACTCATTTTGAAGCTCCGCCAAGTTAAACAGAAGCGGCGGATTCTTCTTCTCCTGCTTTTTCTCTATCTGTTCCACGATGGCGTTAAGGCCTTCTGCCGCCCGCTGCACCGTAATCTGCTTGTCCTTTTCCGTGATTTCTTCAAACGGCATGCCTTCCGGAAGATTAAGCGCCGTAATGAGAGCCATGGCATCTTCCTTCTGCCGAAATCCGTTTTCTTTATAAAGCTTCGGAGAGTCCTCATACTTCGAGCCTTTCACGGCACGAAATTCTGCCTCAAATACTGCTTCTCCCGCAGAAAGCTTTGATACCACACGATAGAACGGCGTCTTTACAAAGGCACGAATTTCTCTTTCTCTGCGCACCACCATACCAAGCACACAGGTCATAACACGCCCTACGGAAATTGCCTGGTTCTTTTCTGCCTTTAAGAAATTCCGCACTGCTGTTCCGTACTTTAAGGTAAGCACACGGGAAAAATTGATTCCCATGAGATAATCTTCCTTCGCCCGTAAATAAGCCGCATCGCTTAAGGCATCATAGGCCGAAAGGGGCTTCGCCTCCTTAATTCCTCGTAAAATCTCTTCTTCGGTCTGGGAGTCAATCCAAACCCGGCGCCGTTCTTTCTCCTTCGGAACTTCCGCCATCTGATCCACCAGACGGTAAATATACTCTCCTTCCCGTCCGGAGTCAGTGCACACATAAATGCACTCCACATCCTCTCTGCAAAGCAGACCTTTTACAATTTGAAACTGCTTTGCCACTCCCGGAATCACCTCATACCGGAACTGTTCCGGTAAAAAAGGAATGGTTTCCAAACGCCATTGCTTCAGTGCCGGGTCGTACTCCTCCGGATAACTCATGGTTACCAGATGTCCCACACACCAGGTCACAATCGCCTCCGGTGCCTCCATATATCCGTCTTTACGGGAAAACTGATAGGGCAGCGCCTTAGCAAACTCTTGCGCCACACTGGGTTTCTCCGCGATAAATAAACTACGTTTAGCCATAAATCCTCTTAGCGAATCCGCTTCTCCCTTTCTCTACTCTTCCTCTGTCAGTTGCTTCCGAAGTTTTTCTTCATCCGCAAAAAAGAATCCGTCAAATGTATACTTAAATACCCGTTCCAGATATTCCGGACCTGCCGCCGTAAACTTCCGAATCAGGTTCCTGTTTTCATCGTACTCACTATAAGCCAGACGACCGGCGGTATCCGTAATCAAATGACCGTCCTCCGTCAACTGGGCACTGCCGTGATAACCGGAGTAATCCACAGGGAGTACTTCCAGCTGCTCCCATGTCTTTGCCAACTCATTTACAAGGTATTTGCAAAAATAAGAGTTGGTACCCTTCTTTAAAGAACTGCCAAGCCCCGATGCCATGGCTGTATAATCAAACTCAGGACGACTGGCCGTACCTTCCACATGATTGTCATACAAATACAGATAATACATATTCGATGACATCAGTTCATCCCGTACACAGGTAAAGGTATTAGCTCCTACAAACGCATCAAATCCATCGGTTTTCGTCAACAAATACCCCTCATATCCGGTATCCTCAAACATGGCCTCTTCTCCGATAATATAGTCCAATGTAGGAATCCCGTAAATATCTTTCACCTTAAAAGCTGCCGAAGGTTCTCTTGCTCCCAAAAGGACTCCGGTCTCATTCCAAATCTGAATGGAATTTAATCCCAACCAGTCAAGAATACCCTCTTCATTCTTCTTACAACTTCCTTTATACTCGCTAAGCAACGTTCCCATGTCTACCAGTTCCTTCACGTCACCGGTCAAAAGCTCCAATGAAATCACTCTGTCATCTACCGTTATAACCTTTCCTTCCTGAGATGACTTGCTTCCCAGTATCAAAAGACGCATATTGGCTTCATCCAAACAATAATCTTTTCCGATTTCATAGCCATCTACAGAATAAAGGCGTTTTGCCCGTCCGAACGAATCCAAGCCCACAAACTGCGTATCGGAAACATTAAAGTACATCAAATCCTCAAAGAAAATAAACCTTTTAGCACTTCCCGAAAGCACCGGAAACTCACTGCGAAGCGCACCGTCATTATCATATAACTGTACCGCTTCCTTTGCTCCGGTTACATTACCGAAATGAGCATACAAACCGTCCGACAACAGCATATCTCCCGCGCCTTTGCGAACATCCAATTTATTATTTGCAATTCCGTACTTTTCTCCGGCTACCACATAAAAAGTTCTGACGGAGGAATTTCCTTCCGCATCCTCCATAGTAAGGGAAATCCGGTTGCTCTGTCCGGCAGAAAGACCGATTAATAAATACTCATGCTCCGTGGCATAAGGCTCCTCCATGTTACACTTGGCCGTAAAGGTAGGAATCCCTTCCTCCTGTACGCTGACCCGGTAAGACACCTGTACCGGAGTTTCTGTTTCAAAGTACACGTAAGCCGACAACGCATTTACTCCATACGGATTATAAATTACAAGAGGATTGTCCATGGTATAGGAGCCGTCCCGCTTTAAGGCTTCAATTCGCTCATACACCTCCGTATGACGGTCGATGTCGTACAAAAGCTCCTCCGACTCCACCACGGAAAACTCCTGATAGACCGTAGGTGCTATGGTCTTGGTATCCGTATTCGTCTCCTCATACTTTTGCTGAAACTCCTTCAGCTTGGAGACCGTAGTCCCGTCACCGTTTCCCTGATTCATCAATATTACTAACAGTACACACAAAAACACTGCACTGATTATGGTCATAATCAATAAAACCTTTGTTGCTGTATTCTTCACGCAATCGCCCTCCCTGCAGACAATTTCTCATTCTTATTTTATCAATTTACGCCACACTTTGCAACCATTGATAAAAAATATCATTGCACTTCTTCGTATAGTGCGGTAAACTGGAACAAAGGAAAATACCATGGTAAACACCGACTATACCGGTTACAACAGAAAGGGGCAGACATATGGCTACACCAAAACAACAAACCTATGAAAATCTTGCAGAGAGCCTGATTGAAGCATTTAACCGTCGCGGCATTGAAGGATACTATTGTGCAGACAAGGAAGAAGCCCTTGCCACCGCACTTCGATTTCTCACTCCGGGCTCCAGTGTTTCCTGGGGCGGGTCCATGTCCTGTACGGAAATCGGCCTGTTCGAGGCACTAAAGAACTCCGACTGTATTCTCTATGACAGAAGCACCGCAAAAACACCGGAAGAACAAAGAGAGCTTTATGCCAAAACCGTCACCGCAGACTACTACTTTATGAGCAGCAATGCCATTACCTTAGACGGTGAGCTGGTAAACATCGACGGCAACGGAAACAGAGTCGCCTGTTTAATTACCGGTCCGAAAAACGTGATTATGATTGTAGGCATGAATAAAATCACTCCGGATGTAAAATCTGCCGTAGACCGTGTTCGCAATATGGCTGCTCCGCCAAACGGCGTTCGCTTAGGTTTAAGTACTCCGTGCTCCAAGTACGGAAAATGCCACGACTGCTACTCTCCGGACTGTATGTGCTGCGAACTGGTCATCACCCGTAAATCCCGCATTCCGGGACGTATCAAAGTGATTCTGGTAGGAGAAGAACTGGGATATTAATTCAACCAAAAAGGGACTGCACATACTGCAGTCCCTTTTATCATAGCTGTTTTGTTTTCTTTCACACAAACTCTCTAGCGCGGAAGATATTTCATAGCATGGGATTCCATCATAATGTACACGAAATCACTTTTGTCAATTCGAACAAAATAATTTCCGCTTACGGTCTTATCACCGATTTCCGCCATCATGGTACACGGTGCTTCCTTTAACATCCCTCCATCATCAAACACATATCCCATGTAATCTATGGTCACGGTTGCATAAGGGTCCTCCAAACCGTACTTGGAAAAATCCTTACAGTTATACTCCTGAATGGTAGATGCCACAAATCTCGTACTGTCATAGAATATTGACGGGAACGAAATTGTACCGTCTCCGTTATCCACCGGAGCGTAAGTAGTGGTTTCTCCGTCTCTTATCTCCACGCGAATCTCCGTGATTTTCTCAGGATATGCACTTGGGAAGGTTTCTCCCTGCACCAGCTTAATGTGCTTCGTGGTTAACTGGGTATGCACATTATCCGCAACAACAAACACATCCCCGGTATTCTCATACAGCATGTAGTATCCTTCGTCATACGGAGCCTTATCCCCCAAACGGAAGGAATGCTCTGCACCATCTGTCAAAATAAGCTTCGCCACACATGCCGTATCATCTACACCGTAATCCGCCTGTACCACATCTGCCGCAGCTATCCGCTTCGTACCGGTCATTCCGCAAAACACGCCGATAATATTTTGAAGCTTCTCTTCGTTAGTCGGGAAATCTCTTTCATCCTGCTTTACCCAACTTCCCATGGATTCTTCTTCCTCTTCCCAGGTAAATACATAAGAATTCTCTTCGTTGGAAAACTCAATGGTACTTACATCTGTCATGGCAAAGGTAGTAATCTCTTCCGTGACGTTAGCCTGCTGTTCCAGCTCTTCCTGTCGTTTTGCTTCTTCCGCTGCTTTTTTTGCATTAGCCCGGCTCAGTGCAAAATAGCCTCCGCCCAAACCAAGCAATACAACACACAAAACAAGCACGGAAATCATTCTCTTTTTCTTCAGCCTCTTCAGGCGCAGCGCTCTTTCTTCTCTTTCTTCCATGAAATCCTCCCGCCTAACGACTTCTTCTGCGAATCATAACTACAATACCGATTACCAGCATAATTGCAGGAATGGCAACTACCATCACGATAGCAATACCGTTTGCCTGAGCCGCATTAATCGTCAGCACCTCTGCAGATTCAAAGGAAATGGTACGTACGGTAGATACCGCTTCCACACCAGCCATATAATTCACACTGTTCGTCAACAAGCTTCCGTTCGCATAATTATCCAACTTCAAACAATCCTCTACAAAGGCATAACCGCCGGACAAAACAACCGCCTCGGACTTAGAATCAGCATTTTGGATATACATACCGATTTTAAACGGACCTTCCGTATCTCCCTTTTCCTTCGTGCTGTTCATATTGCTCTTGATTTCTTTTGCATAAGCCGCTTCCGAAGTAGATAACAATACGGAAACATCAAACTCTCTGTCTGCTTCCGAAACAGGATTTACTAAATACGCATTCAGTATCGGCAAATAATTCGCTCCTGCTATGGTGCCGGTAATCTCATGATTCCGTTCAATAATCGGGAACAACATCTGCTGAGATGCCGGATTATGATATCTGGAATCTCCTTCCAACACCAAACGATTCTCCACCTGTACTCCGCAATATGCCAATAATGCATTATAATTTTTCAACTCCGGCATACTTTCCGCAAGGATTAAAAAGTCTCCGCCGTTGTCCGCATAAGCCTTAAGCAATGCCAGCTCTTCCGTAGTATAATCATTTCCCGGAACCGTCACATAAAGCACATCACAATCTTCCGGAACAGACGTGGCCGTCATGGATTCAAACAAGTTATAGCTGATATTGGCTTTCCGAAGTAAGCTCTGACCTTCACTTCCAAGCTCCTTTTCTCCGTGACCGGACAGTGCATAAAAATTTGTCTGCTTCTCACTGGTCACATAACGGATTGCCGCATTTAACTGACCTTCGATATCCAGGCCCACCGGATTTTCCTCGTACTGGAACGTCTGCAAATTCATGGTTGTCTCAAACAACATCATATCTTCCGAAGAAACGTACTTTCCCTTCTGTGTTGTCTCATTCACCACAACCATACTGTGTCGCAATACGGTTTCACTTGTATATTCTTCCGTAAACTTCGGGTTCAAAAGCAAATCCACCGTTTCAAAGGTAATCTTATCGCTGGCTCTCTCGTATAAATCCATATACATCTCATAATACGGAGAATAACCATCTGTCGTATCGCTTCCTCTTGTCAGGTAATAAAACGTAAGATCATCTTCCAACCCTGCCAATAATTCCTTCGTCTCCTCGGTCAGGGACTTTTCTCCGCCGACGGTAAAATCCTTCCGAATGCCGGATGCAGATGCCATTAAATTGGCTACAACAACCACCACAATCACCAATACACTGGTTATGGTTGCATATAAACCGGAACGAAAACCCTTCCGTTTGAAAGAGGCTCCGATTTTATTAAAAAAGGATACAACTCCATTGTCCTTCTGCTTTTCCATCCTCTTTCCCTCCTTAACTGTATCGTCTCTTGCGTATGTTCTGATACGTCAGGAAACAAAAAACAAATGCAATACTAAGGTAATAAATCGGCATTCTCAGTTCAAACACACCGGACACCGTCTCGCTGTACACCGACATAATAGAGAACGCACCCAGCACCTTTTCCACCGTGCCCTCCAGCAGCGTCCCCTTTGCCAGATACACTGCCGTCAGAACACACTCGCCAAGAGCGAACACAACAATTGCCACCGTCGCATTCTTCATAACGCGCCACATCCAGACAGCCAACAAAAGCCAGATAACGGAATACGTTACCCATGCCGCTTTTGCAGTTCCCGGTATCAGGTTTGCGATACCATCCGCAAGACAGGTTACAAGTACCACAATAAAAGTCATAACCGCAGCAAATGCCTGGGACTCCGTTAAGCTGGAAATAAACAATCCGATGGCCAGATATGCGCAGCTTACAAGGAAAAATCCAAAAATCGCCATATAAGACATAGCAAAGTTCACAATACCGAACTGTGCTAAAATCAACGGATAAACACATACCATTAACATGGCAATACCGGTCAGGGTAATTAATGCCAAATACTTACCGAATACAATCTGTCCGATGGAAATCGGTGCGGTAAGCAACAACTGATCCGTCTTCTGATGCTTTTCCTCTGCCATAATACGCATGGTAACCATCGGTACAAGCAACATAAACATTAAATTCACGCTGTCTAACGCATGGCCGATATACGTACTTCCGCTAACCAAATTGTACAAATATACATAAATCCCTATAAACGCAAAGAAAAACGCCAGAAACAACCAACCCACGATGGAGTTGAAGTAGGCGCGTAATTCTTTCTTATAAATCGCTATCATGTTCTGCCGCCTCCTTCGTCATATGTTCCGTGATAGATTCCTCCTGAGTCTTATCCTCTGCAACAGGTTCTCCTGCTTCCGAAGTCGCCTCAAGGAAAATATCTTCCAATGTCTTCGTATTCCGGACTAATTTCACAATCGGCAAATTTGCCTTTGCAAACGCAAAAAACAACGCTTCCCGTACATCCTCGTTGCTCATAATGCGAACTGCGTAACCGTTTTCTTTTTCGCTCGGAATCTCAATTACATCCTTAAAGGAAGCAACACTATTTAAAACCCCGTTCACCTGCTCCTTTGTTCCAAGCACTTCAAGCTCCAGGTTTTCTCCCTGGTTTGCTTTCTTCTGAAGTTCTTCCGGTGTACCGGAAAGGACCAGTTTTCCGTGGCTGATAATCATAATATGGTCACATACCGCACTGATTTCCTGCATAATATGGGAACTAAGCAGTACCGTATGCTCTTTTGCAAGACTTCTCATTAAGTCACGAATCTCAATAATCTGTTTCGGGTCCAGACCTACGGTCGGCTCATCCAAAATAATCACTTCCGGGTTGCCGATTAACGCCTGGGCAATTCCCACACGCTGTCTGTATCCCTTAGAAAGATGCTGGGTCAGACGATTCCGCATCTCCTGAAGCTGCGTTACTTCAATGACGCGCTCCACTTCCTGCTCTCTGTCTTTTCTCGGCACCTTCTTTAATTCTGTTACAAATTTTAAATACTCCGTTACCGTCATATCCGGATACACCGGCGGCTGCTCCGGAAGATAACCGATGCTCTTTTTGGCAAGCTCCGGCTCCTCTAACATATCGTAACCGTTTACAAGTATCGTTCCTTCCGTTGCGGATATGTAACCGGTCAACATATTCATGGTTGTAGATTTTCCGGCACCGTTCGGTCCCAAAAATCCAAGAATCTGTCCCTTCTCAACTGTAAAATTCAAGTGATCCACAGCGACATGGTCTCCGTATTCTTTCACCAATCCGATTGCTTCAATCACTTTTTGCTACCTCCTTTTGTGGCTTCTCTCCTACCATACCACATCTTAGTCTAAAATGCAATCATGAAGACAATTTGTTGGAAGTGTGAAAAAAGTGTGAAACCGTTTTTTATCGTCTTTAGCCATTGAGAACCGCATCAATTTTTGCCAGTAGTTGCTCGGAATTTGCCGGTTTTACAATGTAGCCTTCTACCCCGCTGGTGATTCCTTTAATTACCTTTTCTTTATGTCTGGTTCCGGTCAAAAAAATAATCGGAAGATCACGTAAGTTCATTCTTTGCCGAATGGACGTTAATGTTGCGAACCCGTCCATTACAGGCATTTCGATATCAAGTAATACCAGATCAAATGCCTCATTATCCAGACGTTTCAATCCTGCAAGTCCGCCGGTTACGCCCACAAAATCATACTTACTCTCTAAAATATTCTGCAGTTGTTTCAAAGCGATTGCACTGTCATCGATTGCCAATATTTTTTTCTTTAACATCCTTGTTGCCTCCTGTCCTTTTTATGAATACATTTGCTTAAAATACTCTGCTGTTGTATCTCCCTCTCCGATTACCCGGTCAAACGTACTGCTGATTGCCTCCGTATCACCGGCCTTTGCCCTAAGTTCCTGTTCATACGCCAGTTCTCCCAATCCCTCTGCTCCCAGAGTTCTTGCATCACCCTTTATGGCATGAATGAGGATGGCGTATTCCGGCATATTGTTTTCTTCCAAAAACTGCCTTAACTGTTCTTTTCGTTCCACCCACAAATCCGCAAATAAAACAAGTGTCTCGCGATATGCATCGTCGTCACCGCCAAAATTCTCCAGACCTTTTTCGTAAAAGAAGCCTTCCGGTTCTCTCTGTTTTCTATCCTTTGGAAGTTCCGTTGTCGGAGACTCTTGATTCCCTGCTCCGCCGGGATCCTTGTCCTCCTGCAACGCTTCGCTTTGAGAAAAAAGCGATTCCCAAATCTCATCCAGTCTGTTTTCCTGTATCGGCTTTCCCAAGCATGCCACATATCCCTTTAACCTAAACTCAGCCTCCTGCTCTTTTCGAACGGTAGACCCTACTGCAATTACCGGGACATCCGGTCCCACACTTCCGTCTTTTCGCAGGCAGTGTAATGTTTCGTCTCCATCCATTCCCGGCATGCACTGATCAATAAAAATCACATCAAAGGCGTTATTCTTTGCCGCTTTCAAGCCGTCTATCCCACTTCCGGCTTCATACACCCGAGGATTTCTTTTTGCCAAATATTCCTTCATTACCTTTCGGCTCAAACGACTGTCATCAATTAACAGTACCTTCGGTCCGGTACCCGAATTGCTTCCACTCTCCTCTATTACGTCATCTATTTCTTCTTTCGTGGATTTCTGCTGTTTTTTTCTGTTAGAAAATAACAACCCTAAAACCAACGCAGCCGATACACACCCGCACCAAAACCCGATTAAAAACTGTGGCATCTAACAACCTCCCTCTTCTTTTAGGTTGTCGAACAACGTCTTAAAACACTGGGCAACCCGCTGGTACTCTGCAGACAACAATGCAAACTTATCCTTAAGAAATGTCAAATCCCCTTCTTTTCCCATCTTTTCCTGCTCCCAGGCAAGCGCAGCAAGTTCTTCTGCCCCCAACATCTTTGCGTCACTTTTAACGGTATGTACCAATGTCACGTAGGACGGAACATCTTCTTCCTGAATATACTCATGAAGCATACGCAAGCGTTCTTCGCATAAAGAAGCAAACATCTTCGCATATTGGCGATACATTTCTTTTTTTCCGTTCATACGCTCCAGACTTCCGTTCAGATCAATTCTCTCAACCGCTAACACATTACGAATTTCCTCCGGCCGGAATCCTTCCTGCTTTGCATTGATTACATTGATTCTTCCTGCAACTTCTCTCTTAATCACATGCTCCTGCGGCAAATATTTTAACAACATTTCTTCTAGCAATCTTCCGCTGATTGGCTTACTCATGTAATCATCAAAGCCCTGTTCCAGATAAAATTCCTTCACACCAACTACCGCATTGGCTGTCAGCACCACAACAATGGTACTTCGACACGCACCATCCTGCTTTTTTAACCGGTGCAATGTCTCTACGCCGTCCATTCCCGGCATCATATGGTCCATCAAAATAATATCGTAATGATGGTGTAAGGTTTTCCTTAAACATTCCTCTCCGCTTTCCGCTTCGTCAATCTGAAGCAGAGTTTCTTTTAATAAGCCCTTCACCACCACTCGGTTCATCACATTATCATCCACTACCAGCACCTTCGCATTCGGTGCCGTAAACGTTTCTCTTACTTTACTTCCCACTGCAGTCTGTTTTTTATAAGAATACGCGCCCATCGGTGTAGCATCGATTATCACCTGCGGTATCTGAATTTTAAATTCGGAACCTTCCCCGTAAGTACTTTCGATGAATATCTCTCCGTCCATCAACTTCAACAACTGGGCTGTTATATTCATACCGAGACCGGTACCTTCTATCTTATTATTCCGCTTCTCATCTAAACGTTTGAACTTGTCAAAAATAGTATCCAAATCTTCCTTACGGATTCCCATACCGGTATCTTTTACCGTAGCGGTCACGCGTGCTGTCTTTTCATCCAAAGCCGTCCATCCGATAGAAAGCTTCACAAAGCCTCGCTCCGTGTATTTCACGGCATTGCTTAGTAAATTATTTAAAATCTGCTTAACTCTGATTTCATCCCCGTACAACAAAGACGGAATATCTTCCGCAACCTCTACACAGAACTCTAAACCTTTCTCCTCGGCCTTAATGGAAAACATGGCAACCACATCGTGTAAAAGAGAAGAAACTCCGTACTCAGTCTCAATCAACTCCATTTTACCGGATTCAATTTTTGAAAAATCCAGCAAATCGTTAATCAGAGACATGAGCGTCTTTCCTTCGTTTTTTATGTTCTGCGCATATTCAATCACATTGATATTCTGGGCTTCTCTCAAAATCAACTCATCCATTCCGAGGATGGTATTAATGGGAGTTCGAATCTCATGGGACATATTGGCAAGGAAACTGCTCTTTGCCTTGTTTGCAGCCAAAGCCTCCTGATGCAGCTCTTTCAGCTGGCGCTCTTTTTCCTTGGTCTGTGTCATATCGATGAAGCACCAGGTCTTACCCTTCACAGCTTCTCCTTCGTATACTTCGGATTCCGTAACGGTGTAATACCTGTTTCCTACTAAAAACTCACCTTCATCCGCCGGCTCCATCTCGCACATAACATCCAAAATATTTTTCACCTTTTTGTTATGTAGGATTTCATTCATCTGTTGATTCTTATACAAAATCCGTCCGTCTTCATCACAGACAAGAATCCCTTCTTCCAAGGTTTCCAATACTTCATTTTTTGCGCTTTCTGCCACGTCAAAGTAACGGAAAAAGTAAAGTATTAAGATAAAGAAAGTGTTGGTACAAAACAGACCGAACGGAATCAAATCATAATCCTTCAACCCACCGACCAAACGCAACAGCCAGAATAACAGCGGAAGCAGAGCTGCTAATCCGAGAAACAGATACTTCTTATAATTTTCTTTCCGTTTTGCATCCCGGAACCATGCATAGATAATCACACCTACACAAACACTCATGGAAAACAGTGTGATAAATGTATGAATGGTATAATACGGCCCCGGAACCATATGGAATACCGCAATATACTTTTTTACCTCCAACGAGGCACTTGCATAATACAAATGATGATACTCGTTCGTGGTAATCATAAAACAAGACACCAAAAACGCAACCAGCATCCCGCAACGAATCCACTTTTTTAACTTCACCCTAAATAATTCACACACAAACAAAACAGCGGAAATCGTAGCAGTACAAAGACCAAAGTACTCAAAACGAATGGTCATCAACGCTTCTTCTATAGTTTCGCTGTGCAATTCAAAGGTATAGGCCAGACTATTTACCAACACTCCGATGGAATACATCAACAAATGGCTGCACAATGCACACTTCTTCTGGTATGCTACAAAGGTAATATAAAAGAAAGAAAGTAAAACCGATATGTATTGTAATCCCAGAACTAAAATATCTGTTTCCATCTCGCCTCTTTCCCCTCATAATGCCTAAAGATTTTCCCTAACACCGGTAGCAATGCATAAATTACCCACTCCTAACCGATATTTTAACACAATTTTATTCATTTTTCAACATTTTCTTACAAATATAGGTACATTTTATACCGGTGGTGCAAAAAATAGCAAAAAAAATCAGAGAGAATCAAAACTGTTACGCAATTATGACTCTCTCCGATTTGTCAAAACGCAAACCGCGTTCTTTTTTTACATTTTCTTACAATTTACTTATTCACCGGTACTGTAGTTCGGTGCTTCCTTGGTAATGTGAATGTCATGCGGATGACTTTCCTTTAAGGATGCTGCGGAAATCTTTACAAAACGACCGTTCTGCTTTAAGGTCTCGATATCCTTTGCACCGCAGTAACCCATACCGGAACGAAGACCGCCGAGCAACTGGAATACGGTATCTTCTGCAAGACCCTTGTATGCCACACGTCCTTCTACGCCTTCCGGAACAAGCTTCTTCGCATCAGCCTGGAAGTAACGGTCCTTACTGCCGTTTTCCATAGCAGCGATGGAGCCCATGCCACGGTATACCTTATACTTACGACCCTGGAAAAGTTCGAAGGTTCCCGGGCTCTCGTCACAGCCTGCGAAAATGCTACCCATCATACATACGTTAGCACCTGCTGCGATTGCCTTGGTAATATCGCCGGAGTACTTAATACCGCCGTCTGCGATAATCGGGATGTCGTACTTCTTTGCTGCTTCGTAAGCGTTCATGATTGCGGTAATCTGCGGAACACCGATACCTGCTACCACACGGGTGGTACAAATGGAACCCGGTCCGATACCAACCTTTACACAATCAACGCCGGCCTTAATCAGGTCCTCGGTTGCTTCTGCAGTTGCCACATTACCTGCAATAATCTGTAACTCCGGATATGCATCATGTACCATCTGTACGCAACGAAGAACGTTTGCGGAATGGCCGTGTGCGGAGTCGATAACGATAGCATCTACCTTTGCCTTCACAAGTGCCTCTACACGCTCTAAGATGTTAGCAGTAACACCAACACCTGCTGCGCAGAGAAGTCTACCCTGTGCATCCTTAGCAGAAAGCGGATACTTAATCTGCTTTTCGATATCCTTAATGGTAATAAGACCCTTTAAGTTGCCCTCTGCGTCCACAATCGGAAGCTTTTCCTTTCTTGCCTGTGCAAGAATCTTCTTTGCTTCTTCTAAGGTAACGCCTTCTCTTGCGGTTACAAGACCTTCGGAGGTCATGCTTTCCTTAATCTTCTTGGAGAAGTCGGTTTCAAACTTAAGGTCACGGTTGGTAATGATACCAACAAGCTTCTTGCCTTCCGTAATCGGAACGCCGGAAATGCGGTACTTTGCCATCAACTCGTCCGCATCATGAAGTGTATGTTCCGGGGATAAAGAAAACGGGTCAGTAATAACACCATTCTCGGAACGCTTTACCTTATCTACCTCTTCAGCCTGTGCCTCAATACTCATATTTTTGTGAATTACGCCGATACCGCCCTGTCTTGCCATTGCAATTGCCATGCGGTGCTCCGTAACCGTGTCCATGCCTGCGCTCATAAGCGGGATGTTTAACTTAATCTTCTTTGTGAGATACGTTGTAAGATCCACCTGATTCGGAATCACTTCCGAGTACGCCGGTACCAATAACACGTCATCAAAGGTAATACCGTCACCGATAATCATGCCCATGTTTCTAATCCTCTCTTTCTTCTATAATAGTATTTACTCTTATTCCCCATCCCTGAAACTTACTAGGGGTGGTATTCTTTGTATTTTACTGTGTTTTATTTCACTTGTCAAGAAGAAAATATAGAAATGCTATAAGAAAATGTGTAGGATTACAATACATATGTTACAACTGAATAAAAAAATATGCGAGACCAGATCTTTGTGTTATATTTGAATCACCACAAAACAAAAATAAAGCAAAGGAGTCTGTTCTCGCATGGCTAGTATAACACAAGATATGAG
>JAFTWC010000035.1 GCA_017465475.1 Lachnospiraceae bacterium | reverse complement strand
TTATTTGATTGCTAAAGATGTAGATAAAGTGGGTTGTGTTGCATTAAGAACAACACATGGGAAACATCTTTCGGAATTTAAGAGAAGTATTGAGAAAAAGATAGGATACGAAAAAATTCAGCTTGTCACCATAAGCAGACCTTCGGCATACGGAGAGTATGAGCCGTACCGATTTGTAGATACAAAGGAAGAGTTTGAGGAAGCAGTAGCAAGTATGTGATAAGGTTTAGTTCAGAGCGGACTGGAGACTGAACCCCCATTTCCATAGCAGAATAAACTGTGAAAAAATTGCAAAGGGACGACTGTGAAGTTGTCCCTTTATTGTATAAATAGAAACGGTTTTGAAACAAATGACTATCAGAACAAACAAAGTTTGCAAATCAGGAAAAGTACCTCGGCTTTATTTCTGTTATGCTAAGGACATGGAGGAGATTATGGACACAGATAAATTGCTGACTTATATTGAACAGAATATAAAAGAAGATATTTCCCTTGTAGATTTGGCACAGGTGGTTCGCTATTCGCCGAGGCAAATCTATTACATTGTGAAAGAAGCAACCGGAATGCCGGTCATGAGTTATATTCGTTACAGACGGCTGATAAATGCGGCAGTCGAAATTGCGCAAGGACGAAAGCTGATTGACGTAGCGGTAGATTACGGATTTGAGACGCAAGCCGGCTTCTATAAGGCATTTCTTTTACAAATCGGGTGTTCTCCGAAAGAGTATCAATATCATGAACAGCTTCATTTAGTCCATAAAAATCATCCTTCCATCGAAAAAATAGCTATGGAGGAATCAATCATGGATGAAATTAGAATCCGGAAAGTGAAGCAAAGCGATGCCCGCAGTATTTGGGAAAATATTTTTTCAAGGAATACCCCGGAAGAAGTGGAACAACGAATCGCGGAAAGTATCACGGAGATGGAGGCAGGAAGAAGAATCCATCTTGTGGCTGTAATTGAAGATAACGTTATCGGAAATATTGTGTTTGAGAAAGAACAGCATGTGTTATATTCGCACCGTTGCAGCTTGAGTGATGTTGTGGTAAATCCGGCATTTCAAAATCAAGGGTTGGCTACCAAGTTATTTGAAGAAGCATGTAAGTATGCTTCTGAGCTGGAGTTTCACTATGTAACCACATCCTGTCGCGGAGACGGAACCGAACTTTTTTATATATCATTGGGGATGCAGGAGTGCGGAAGAATACCGGGTGGAATATATGAGCCTTGGGGTGAGTTTAAGAGGTATGATGAGATTATTCTGATGAAAGAATTAGTATAAGGTTTAAATTAGTAAAAGGACGGCTAGAGTGTCGTCCTTTATCAATAATAAGCGATAGAAGTTCTTGTTTTATTTTATGTTTAGATTTATAATAAATAATAGTTTTTTGAGGAACTCGGTACCGGATTTGCTTTTATCGGACGCCAAGTTTGTTTTACATTCGATGAAGGAGGTATATCATGTTTGATTTATACAGAGAACAAAATGCATGGCAGATGTTACACACGGAAGGAAACCGGGTGTTAAATGCGAATGGTGAGAAGGTGCGTTTGCTGGGTGTGAATTGTGCACCGTTGGTTTGGATGAGTTATTCGAAAGAAATCATGAATTTGATTACCTATGCTTGTGATGAATGGAAAGCCAATACCATCCGGCTCCCTTTGGCCCAGGATCGCTGGTTTGGATTTGGGAAAGAACAAAAGGGAGCGGATGAGAGCGGAGAACGGTATCGTTCTTTGGTGGATGACATTGTTGCCGCAGTTGCATGTCGGCATAAATACATTATTTTGGATTTACATCGAAGTAATTGTAATCGCTGGGGAGAGTATATTAGTGGCGGCTTATCCGATATGAACAGTATGGTATTTTGGAAGGATGTTGCCCTTCGCTATAAAAATCATCCAAATGTCCTGTTTGATTTATACAATGAGCCCTATCATGTAGATTGGAAAACATGGAGAGACGGTGGTGAAATAACGGTTTGTTACGAAGAGAAGGATGTGGGACAACAGATTATGTTTGATAAGCCGGAAGGCACCCGATTGAAATCCATAACCTATCCGGTACCTGGAATGCAACGATTGGCGGATACAGTACGTGGTGTAGGGGCTAAAAATATTTTGGTTATCGGTGGATTGGATTGGAGCTATGAGCTGGACGGCATCGTAAACGGTTATGAGGTTAAGGATAATGGGGGAAACGGTATTATTTTGGACAGTCATCTTTATCCGTGTAAGGCATTGGATGGCTGGGATGAAAAGGTAACAGTTGCCAAGGCACAATACCCGATTCTTTTAGGTGAGTGCGGACATTACGGGGAAGCTCCGGTACCTCATGAATGGCCGCAACTGGAAGTAAGTACTACATGGGTACCGAAACTCCTAAAATGGATAGATGACAATGAGTACCATATGACGGCATGGGATTTTCATCATCAGGCCGGGCCTTGTCTTGTAGAAAATTTGGATGATTTTACACCGACGACCTATTGGGGAGTCTATGTAAAAGAGTTTTTAGAAAAACATAATAAATGAGAAATGATAATAAAAAGGAATGAAACAAAAGAGCAAAGGAGTCATTATTATGCGGATACGGATCGCTGTTGTGGAAGATGAAACAGACCAGTATGAATATGTGAAAAAGCTACTGCTGCAGTGGTCAGAGCAAAGCGGTGAGAGTGTTACGGTGACGCATGTGACTTGTGCGGAAGAGTATCTTATCAGTTACAATCAACCGGATACCTTTGATATTTTGTTTCTGGATGTGTACATGAAACAGATGAACGGCATGGAACTGGCGAAAGAGATACGGAACTATGATAGAGAGGTGCAGATGGTATTTTTAACCGGTGTATCCGATTATGTGTTTGACGGATATGAAATCGGTGCGGTACGGTATCTGTTAAAGCCGATTCTGCAGGACAAGCTTGTAGAAACTATGTCAGTTTGTTTGGAAAAGATAAAGCAAAAAAGTGATGACTATATTTCTTTTAAGTATCAGGGAGAAATAATACGATTGCTTCGTTCGGATATTTATTACGTGGAGGTATATGGCCATTATCTTCGTATGGTGACGAAATCGGAAACTTATGAGTGGAAGGACAGTCTGCAAAATATGAGAGGCAAACTGGATACGAGAAGATTTGTAGAGGCAAATCGTTCCAGTATTGTGAATTTGGAATATGTTGATAAAATTACAAGAGAAGAATGTATGTTAGAAAACGGCACTTGTATTCATGTCAGCAAAGGAGCATATAAAGGGTTAAACGAAGCTTTTATGACATTTTATGTAGGCTAAGCCGGAGGGGGCGGCTATTCCGGTGATGCTACGGAGAGACAGAAAGAGACCGGGGAAGGAAAACACAGAAAGAGGAGTTCATAAAGAATGTTTGGGCGATACGAGAGAAAAATACTGGAATTTCAAAGAAAAGCCATGGAAAAACAGGTGGCAGAGGTCAATGAAATTTATATGACCATGCGAGGCTGGCGGCACGATTATCATAATCATCTTCAAAAACTTACGGCTCATCTTCAGGAAGGCCAGATTGAGGAGGCAAAGAAGTATATCGGGGAATTGGGAGAAAGTTTGGATGACATTAAAACAAAGTATCAGACCGGGAATGTCAGCTTGGATGCGATTTTAAACAGTAAACTGTCCATTGCGGAGAAGGAACAGATTGCGATTAAATGCAAAGCGGAAATCGGAGAGAATCTTACAGTATCAGATATCGATTTATGCATTTTATTGGGGAACCTGATTGATAACGCGGTAGAAGCTTGCCGTGTGATTCCTGTGGCGGATGAAAGGTTCTTAAGAATTTATATGTGTATCCGGAAGCAACAGCTTTATATTTCCGTGTCCAATGCAACCAGTGAGGTGATTCGTAAGTTAGATGCGGAATATATCTCGAAAAAACGGGGCGATCACGGTCACGGCTTAAAAAGAATCAATATCGTGGTGGATAAATACGGAGGATTTATAAAAAGAGCCAACGAGCCGGGGGTATTTGCAACAGAAATCATGCTTCCCTTATAGGTGGGGAAGAAGAATTAAACGGTTCTGTGTTTATAAAGTACATTTGTGCACGAAAAAAAGCAATTCGTGCACTTTTTTTATTTTTTTTCTCTTTTGTGTTATGATATAAACGAAATCATTTGGCAGGGGAAACTGTTTGAAGGGAGAAGGTTATGGAAAAAGAAAAGAAATACACCTTGTTTGGGAATATTCGGTATGCGTACAAAACTTTATTTAAGAAATGCGGTTGGATGCGGCTTTGCGTACCGGGAACGGTATTGACTCATTTAGGAAATACCGTATTGCATACGGTAACGCTTTCCGTACTTGTGGCCAGTATTACGGAACACAAGACGGAGGGACATTTTATGCTTTCCGTCAGCGGCTTGTTGTTGGCATATGTAGTTTTTTACTATTTGGATGACTGTATCGGAAGATGGAGTTCATTTTATTACGAAAATACCCAGAACCGGGAGTTTTTAATGCGTCTGGTACGGAAAACTATGACGGCAGATTATGAGAATGTGGAATCACCGTCTAAACAAAGAATGCTGTTAAAAGCCACCCATGCGGTACATATGTACAGACAGGGTGTGAATCAAATGTATTCACATATTCCCTACGTGGTTTCCAACATTCTGGGAATGGTGTTGTATGCATTGACGATTACTTTTATTGATTATCGTATTTTACTTGTGATTCTGGGCATGTTTTTTTTGAATACTTTTTTGGATTCTTTTAAGCGAAAATACATTGCAAACACGATGGATGACCAGTATCGGATATGGGGGAGATTTCATTATCTGACGCAACAGTCTACATCGGTACCCAACGGAAAGGATATTCGAATATATAATATGGCGGAGTGGATTAAAAGCGGATTTGACCGATTGGTAGGAAAAAATAAGGAGCTTACCGTAGGGAAAATGAACCGGGTACTTTTGTCAAAAGCCACGGAAACCGTACTTACGGCCGGAAGAGATATTCTTGCGTATGTGATTTTAATTGTTCAGGTGTTGGAAGGAAGGATTACCATTGCGGAATTTACTTTAGGGTTAAGTGTTGTAACCGGGTTATCCGGATGGCTTGGCGGAATTCGATATCATATCGGAGAATTGTTGGAAGGAAATCAGATGATGTGCCGGTATCGTGAAATGATGGATTATCCGAATACCTTTCTAAGAGAAGAAGGAAAAACAATTCCGAAAGAATGGCGGGAAGGAAAGCTTCCGGAAATTGAGTTTCGTCATGTGAGCTTCCGGTATGAGGATTGTGAGGAGGACATATTAAAAGATGTAAGCTTCACCATAAAGCCGGGAGAACGGATTGCTTTGGTAGGGCATAACGGTGCCGGAAAAACGACGCTGGTAAAGCTTTTGTGCGGATTTTACCACCCGACAGCCGGTGAAATCTTAATCGGAGGCTGTCCTTTGGAAGAATTAAACTTAAATGAATATCATGAACTGTTAGCTACTATTTTTCAGGATGTAAATACACTGCCGGTATCCATTGCAGGAAATGTGTCGGGAAAGACAGAAGAGGAGACAGATTTGGAAAAGGTGAAAACCTGCCTTATGCGTGCGGGCTTGTGGAAGGATGTGGAGGCCATGGAAAAAAAGGAATTTACTGCCATTTCCCAGGCATTGGACCCGGAGGGGATTCAACTTTCCGGCGGAATGGTACAAAAACTGATGCTTGCACGCTGTATTTATAAAGACGCACCGATTCTTGTGTTGGATGAGCCTACCGCAGCACTGGATCCGATTGCAGAAAGCAATATGTACCTGGAATATGATAAAATCACGAAGAACAAGTCGGCATTATTTATCTCTCACCGCTTGGCCAGCACGAAGTTTTGTGACAGGATTTTATTTATGGAACAGGGACGTATTATAGAGGACGGAACCCATGAAGAATTACTCCGTAGGGAAGGAAAATACGCCGAAATGTTTGCAATTCAAAGTGAGTATTATAAGGAAGGAGGCGAAGTTCATGAAGGAGCACTTGCGTGAAATAAAAAAGAATCTCAGTTATATATATAAACTGGCACCATCCTATCCTGTGTTTAGTATTATAAATGTGCTGTTAAGAAGAGCAACTCCGTTTCTTACCATGATTCTCAGTGCAAAGATTATAGATATGATTCTTCAGGGAAATGAGAAAAACGAGATTTATAAAGTAGTGTTTTTGATGGTGGGAAGTGTATTGGTGATTATGTTATTACGCCATTTGCTGGATCATTTTCTGGAAATCGACAGATGTCTTGTTTCGGACCGAAAGCGACGAGATATCGGATATAAGGCGATGAAACTGGATTATGAAATATTGGAACGAAACAGTACCATGGAACAGATTTCAAAAGCTGACAGTAATACAGATGCCGTAGGAGGTCTGGGAGGGTATCTTCAGAAAACAGTAAATGTATTGGGAGCATTCCTGTCCTGTGTTGCCGCAGTGGTGGCTATGAGCGGGTTATTGACAACTTCGGGAGGAACAGGGAGCGGTTTTTTCTACAAGTTTTTAAATTCAAACATAAGTAATGCAGTGTTATTAGGGTTAGTATGTTTGAGCATTGCGATTAACAGCAGATGTCAGGAAAAACAGGAAAAGATTCAATATGAGAGTGCACAGGCCCAGACGTTGAGCGGACGAATCTATTGGTTGTTTTTCAATATGATGAGTGATTATCCGTTAGGAAAAGACATTCGGATTTTTAAAATGCAGAATGTAATTGAGAAAAGCGGTACACAGGCCAGAGATGATATTGAGCGTGTACAAAAAGATGCAATCAGAAAAGGGCTAAAGGTTTCCGTAGGGGAGCTTCTTTCCCAAAACATGTTCATCTTTGCTGCTTATTTGTTCGTTGGAATGAAAGCCGTATACGGCATGATCAGTGTAGGTGATGTAGCAATGTACAGCGGAGCAATTTTCTTATTGCAAAGGGAAGTGGGGGATTTGTTCGGTCTTTGGATAGAACTGAAAACGCATAATACATATCTGAAAAGTTACACAGAGCTTATGGAAATACCTAATGAGAAATATGAGGGAACCATTCCGGTGGAAAAACGGTTGGACCACGAGTATGAGTTGGAGTTTCGGAATGTATCCTTTCATTATCCAAACAGCGACAGATTGATTTTGAAGAATATTTCTTTTAAACTGCAGACTGGAAAGAAACTTGCCATTGTAGGCGCAAACGGAGCCGGAAAAACAACGTTTATTAAGCTGTTGTGCAGATTGTATGATCCGACGGAGGGGCAGATTCTGCTAAACGGAATAGATATTCGTAAGTACGATTATGAGGAATATATCCGATTATTCTCCATTGTATTTCAGGATTATAAGATATTCTCTTTCTCTGTGGCGGAAAATGTGGCTGCAGGGCCGACCTATGACAGTGAGCGGGTGGTAGAATGTCTGAAGGAAGCCGGTGTTTATGAACGTGTCAGCCAGATGAAGAATGGTATCGAAAGCAGGTTGTTAAAGGACCAACAGGACGGTGATGAGGAAGGTATTGAAATCTCCGGTGGTGAAAAACAAAAAATTGCATTGGCAAGAGCACTGTACCGAAATGCTCCGCTTGTTATTTTAGACGAGCCTACCAGTGCATTGGATCCCCTTGCAGAGCAGGATATCTATCAGAGATTTAACGACATGGTGTCCGATAAAACTGCGGTATTTATATCTCACCGAATGAGTAGTTGCAGGTTTTGCGATGAAATTGTGGTGTTCGACGACGGTAGAATCGTGGAAAACGGAACCCATGACGAGCTGGTAGCGGAGTCCGGTGGTGTATATCACAGGATGTGGGAAGCTCAGGCACAGTATTATATGTAAAGGATGCAGAAAAAAGACAGAAAACTGATTCGTGCGGAAACGCAGAGTCAGTTTTTCTGTATTTGCGGAGGATTTCGTGATATTGCTATTGGAGGACCGGTATGATATTATAATTATAACGTTAATATAAGTTGAATTGGAGTTATTACGATATCGTATTTTGGTTATATTGAAGTGAGGTGCATAGGATGAAAAAGAAATTTTTGATAGGATGTGTTACATGGGGAATTGTGTTCCTTTCTGCATGTACAAAACCGCAACCGATTGCTGATTCGGTTCCGACAAAGGCTTTGGAGAGTATGGGAAAAGAAGAAGGGACGACTACACCGGTAACTACAGCAGAACCTACTGCAACATTGATGCCCACAGCGACACCGGAACCGACAGCGACACCGGAACCGACAGCAACACCGATACCGGTGAAGGAAGAATATGTTATACCGGAAGGAACCTGGGTTCCGGCAGAAGCACCGGCGGTGCGAAATGCAATGTCAGAAGAAGAGAAAATATCCCGTCAAAATGAAATTCTGGGAAAGGGGACCTTTTTGTTTTCCGGAAAAACCAACAGAGGGTATAATCCTTCCGATATTTCATGGTTAAAGGAAGCGAAACCGACAGATGCGGTGGCTTTGCTGTTTGCCTGTGACGATGTAACTCACGGTGGTTGGGGTGTTTTGGGGATTTCTGTAAAAGCATATAAAATAGGGGATAAGATGCAGGAAGTAAAAGCATATTCCGATGAACCGGATAGAGAACGTCTGGAGTTATATACAGTGGAAGAACTTCAAAAGTTAGTGGGAGCAACGGAACCGTCTCAATTAACTTCCTTTTCTATCGGTGCATGGAACGGTGGAAGAATAGCAGGGCTCTATTTCTTGCAGGAAGAAGTGGTGACGGAACTGAATGCATTTTTAAAAGAAGTGGAGGAAAAAGAGCAGATTATTCATACCTATTCCAGAGCATTATCCAATGAAAATGCCATTGAAAATGCTAAGATGATGTATGAATATTTAAAAGAAGTATATGGTAAGGTATGTTTAACCGGACAGATGGAGTCGACCTGGATGGGGGCGCCGGAATATGAGATGAACTATATTAAAGAACATACCGGGAAACTCCCGGCAATTCGGGGATTTGACTTTATACATAATGATTTTGCAGGAGTGACAAAGAGGGCAAAAGAATGGTGGGAAATGGGTGGAATACCGACCATATGTTGGCATACCGGAGTTGATTTTTCCAGTGCGTATGATGAAAGTAAAGCTGACAATATGAATTGGGAAGAAGCTTTTTTACCGGGAACGGAAACCTATAATGCGTTAGTTGCCGGTATGGATAGAGCAGTTCCGTATTTACAAGAGCTTGAGGATGCTGGGGTACCGATATTGTGGAGACCGTTCCATGAATTGGACGGTGGTTGGTTTTGGTGGAGCAAAGGAGGTTCAGCAAATTTTGTTAAGCTTTGGCAGTTGATGTATAGTCGATATACGGATTACTGGGGGCTTGATAATTTAATTTGGGTGCTTGGTTATTCCGCAAACGGGGGAGAGATGGCGGCATGGTATCCGGGGGATGCTTATGTGGACCTTATTGGTGCAGACAGTTATACGGCAGGTGCAAACGGAGCGTTGTATGAAGAGTGCAGAGAACTGGCACCGGAAGGGATTCCGTTGGTGTTCCATGAATGCGGTACAATTCCTACGGAAGAGCAAATGAAGGAAGTTTGTGCACCGTGGCTATATTTTATGGTATGGACTACGGAGTATCTGACAAGCGATGAATATAATACAAAGGAAGCGTTGCAGAATATTTACAATAGTGATTACTATATTACATTGGATGAATTGCCTTTTGGATAAATATTTTGTCAGGTATTATGCTATTGTTATGTAAGAAAAAGAGAGGAAATTATATGAAACATGTTGGGGTTGTAACGGATAGTCATAGCGGTATTTCTCAAAAGGAAGCAAAGGAACTGGGGATTTATGTACTTCCTATGCCGTTTTATATTGAGGAAGAATGTTATTATGAAGATGTAACGATAACAAGAGATACATTTTTTAAGGAGTTATCTGAGGGAAAGGCAGTGTCCACATCTCAACCGTCACTGGGAGATGTAATGAAGTTTTGGAAGGACATTCTTACGGAATGTGAGACAATATTATATATGCCGATCAGCAGCGGATTAAGCGGGTCCTATGAAACGGCTCATATGTTGTCCGGAGAAGATGAGTTTTCAGGAAAAGTTTTTGTTGTGAATCACGGAAGAGTTGCGTCACCTCTTCGCAGAACAATACTGGATACCTTGGAATTGGTGGAAGAGGGGTATTCTGCTCCGAGGATAAAAGAGATTTTAGAAGGGGAGCGGGATAAGGTATCTATTTATATTGCAGTGGAAACCTTAGAGTATTTGAAAAAAGGCGGACGTATTTCGTCAGCCACAGCAGCACTGGGGACTCTGTTAAATATAAAGCCGGTATTACAACTGGACGTGGGAATGTTGGAAAGCTTTTCGAAATGTCGCGGGATGAAAAAAGCGAGAAAAGAAATGTTAAATGCCATCAGAACCGATATGGAAACCAGATATAAAGAGGCATACAACAAGGGTGAGGTGTATTTACTGGCGGCTTCGTCTGCCAGCGAAGAGACAACAAAGGAATGGATTGCGGAGATTCAGAAGGAATTTCCGGGGATGGAGATTTTGTTTGACTATTTGCCTCTTGCGATTTGTTGTCATACAGGAGAAGGAGCTTTGGGTGTAGGGTGTTCCTGCAAACCGAGACGTTGACAGTATTGAAGAGATGAATACGATATAAATTTTTTGTTAAAAAGAACAGAAATAGAACGAATAAAGGACTTTCGCTGAAATTAAGCGGAAGTCTTTTGCGTTGACAAAAAGGAAAGAATTAGGTATAGTTTATAAGGGAGAGTTTGTAGCAGAGAATTAGGGGAGAAGGAGAAGTGAATGAAGCTTGTAAAGATTTGGAAAAAAATTCAGAAGGTCTTGTTACATCGTGTGGTGATTGTCGGTGTACTTCTTTTGCTACAGATTATCTGGATGATTGTGAACCTGACAGAGTTGGCTCATTATTCTGCCGCTGTATATACGGGACTGAATGTTTTGAGCTTGCTGGCGGTACTAGCGGTGGTGAATGCCAGAGATAATCCGTCTTATAAGCTGGCATGGGTTATTGCAATCCTGGTGTTTCCTTTATTTGGCGGAGCAATGTATCTGTTGTTTTCCGGTTGGCTTCCTTCTAAGAGTCTAAGAAATCGTTTGGCAAAAGCTGAAAATCAGCTTCGTCCTTTTTTAAAACAGGAGGAAACTGTGTTTCAGTCGTTGGCGGAGTTGGACCCGGCTGCTGCGGGACAAGCCCGTTATATTATGGATTATGCGAAATACCCGGTTTGGAATGACAGTATTGCCACGTATTATAAGTGCGGAGAGGAAAATTTTCCTGTCTTGCTGGAAGAATTGAAAAAAGCGGAGCATTTTATCTTTCTGGAGTATTTTATTGTGGAAGAAGGAGAAATGTGGAATTCCATTTTGGAAATTCTAAAGGAAAAAGCTGCTGCCGGCGTGGATGTACGTATGTTATACGATGATTTGGGTTCTGTGTTTGTACTTCCTTACAAGTACTATCGGACATTAGAGTCTTACGGTATCAAGTGCGAGGCTTTTAATAAGTTTATTCCGGTACTTTCCTTGGTCATGAATAACCGTGACCACAGAAAGATTTTGGTGATTGACGGGCATACCGCTTTTACCGGAGGATTGAATCTTGCGGATGAGTATATCAATAAAAAAGAGAAGTTCGGATATTGGAAGGATACCGGTCTTATGGTACGGGGAGAAGCTGCTGTTAATTTGACAGCCATGTTTTTGTCTGTTTGGAACGCGGTGAGACCTACGGATACGGATTTTTCAAAGTTATTACCTCATGCCTATCATTCCGGTATTTTTAAAGGAGACGGGTATATCCAGCCTTACGGAGATACACCTCTTGATAAAGAAACCGTGGGAGAAAATGTATATTTGAATATGATATCTGCGGCACGAAGGTATTTGTATATTTTTACACCTTATCTTATTGTAGATAATGAGATGATGACCGCGCTTTGTCTGGCGGCAAAACGAGGAGTGGATGTGCGAATCGTGACGCCGGGAGTGCCGGATAAGAAACTGGTGTTTTGGCTGACTCAGTCGTATTACCAACAGTTTATTGACAACGGAGTGAAGATATATCAGTATCTTCCGGGATTTATTCATGCAAAAGTATTTGTATGTGATGATGTGTATGCAACGGTAGGAACCATTAATCTGGACTATCGCAGTTTGTATTTACATTTTGAATGCGGGGTATTTTTGAGTCATTGCAGTGAAATCGAAAAAATCAAAGAAGATGCCCTCGAGACGATGGAACAAAGCAGATTAATTACAAAAGAACAGGCGCGACGAAAACTGCCGATACGTTTGGTTCAGGCAATTTTACGCGTATTTGCGCCGTTGTTATAAAAAGAATGGAGGATAAGAATATGGCAATTCGTATTGACGGAAAGGTGATTTCCACACAGATTAAGGATGAGTTAAAGGAGAAGGTGGCTGTACTTAAGGCAGAGGGAACGGAAGTTACGCTTGCGGTAATTCAAGTGGGTAACGATCCGGCGTCCTCTGTATATGTAGGAAATAAAAAGAAAGCCTGTGAGTATATCGGTGTTCGTTCTTTGGCATATGAACTTCCGGAAGAAACTACGCAGCAGGAGTTGTTGGAGATTATTGCCGACTTAAATAAGAGAGAGGACGTAAACGGTATTTTAGTTCAGCTTCCGCTTCCGAAGCATTTTAATGAAGAGGAGATTTTACTTGCGATTTCTCCGCTGAAGGATGTTGACGGTTTCCATCCGGAAAATGTAGGTAACTTAAGTATCGGCAGAAAGGGCTTTGTTTCCTGTACTCCGGCCGGCGTTATCGAATTGCTTAAGCGTACCGGAATTGAAATGGAAGGAAAAGAATGTGTAGTTCTCGGTAGAAGTAATATTGTAGGTAAGCCGATGTCCATGCTGATGCTTCGCGAGAACGCAACCGTAACGGTTTGTCATTCCAGAACAAAGAATTTGAAGGAGATTACGAAGCGTGCTGACATTTTGATTGTAGCCATCGGTAAGCCGCGCTTTGTAACTGCTGATTATGTAAAGGAAGGTGCAACGGTAATTGATGTAGGTATTCACAGAGGAGCAGATAATAAACTTTGCGGTGATGTGGATTTTGCTGAGGTTGAGCCGATTGCCGGTGCAATTACACCGGTTCCGGGCGGTGTAGGTCCGATGACCATTGCAATGTTAATGAAGAATTGTGTAGAAAGTGTTGAACTACAGAAGTAGAACGTGAGGAAGGTTATGCGAATCTATTTTGTTTCGTTAGGCTGTGATAAGAATCTGGTAGACAGCGAATATATGCTTGGCTTGCTTCGTGAGGCGGGACATACGCTTACGGAAGACGAGGCTGATGCAGAGGCTATTATAATCAATACCTGTTGCTTTATCCACGATGCGAAGGAAGAGAGCATTGAGACGATTTTGGAGGCGGCTTCGTTTAAAGAAAAGGGAGTCGGTTGCTGTCGTGCACTTGTTGTAACCGGTTGTCTTGCAGAACGGTATCGTAGTGAAATCATGAAGTCGATTCCGGAGGTGGATGCCGTATTGGGCACCGCATCGTTTGATGAGATTGTAAACGCTCTTGCGGAGGCGGAAGCAGGGAAAAAGGCAGAAGTGTATAAGGAATTGACTTACTTGCCGCTTCCGGATGCTAAGAGAGTAAATACGACTTGCGGATATACGGCATATTTAAAAATTGCAGACGGATGCGAGAAATTTTGTACCTATTGTGTAATTCCGTCCATTCGGGGAAAGTATCGTAGTGTACCCATGGAACGGATACTTTCCGAAGCGGAGCAACTTGCCAAGGATGGTGCGAAGGAATTGATTTTGGTTGCCCAGGAGACCACGCTGTATGGTGTGGATTTGTACGGAAAGAAGATGCTTCCGGAGCTGCTGAGAAAACTTTGTACCATTGAGGGCCCGGAGTGGATTCGTCTGTTGTACTGCTATCCGGAAGAAATTACGGACGAGTTAATTACCGTGATGAAAGAAGAAAAGAAGATTTGTCGCTATTTAGACTTACCGATTCAGCATGCGTCCGATACGGTGCTAAAGCGAATGGGGCGACGTACTACAAAGAAAGACTTATTGCGTCTTATAAGAAAACTTCGCAGAACGTTACCGGGAATTGTTCTCCGGACCTCGTTGATTACCGGGTTTCCGGGAGAAACGGAAGAAGAACATAAAGAGTTGCTTTCTTTTGTGGAGGAAGTTCGGTTCGACCGGTTGGGGGTATTTACCTATTCGAAAGAAGAAAATACTCCTGCTGCCAAAATGAAAGGGCAAGTGCCTGTAAAAGACAAACGACGTCGTCAGAAGGAAATTATGAAGCTGCAGCAACAAATTGCCTTTGAAAATGCAGATAATCGTATCGGCAAGCGGTATCAGGCACTTATTGAAGGAAAGATGCCACAGGATCATGTATATCTTGCCCGTACGTATATGGATGCGCCGAATATAGACGGTTATTTGTTTGTAGAGTCGGAGGAACATTATGAATCCGGTGAATTTGTTAAGGTAAAGGTAACCGGAGCAAAGGGATACGATCTAGTAGGCGTAAATACCGAAAAGAAGAAGATAGTTTAGGAGGATGTTATGAATTTACCGAATAAAATAACGATTTTCCGTGTATGTATGATACCGGTGTTTCTTGTATTTATGTTAGTGCCGGGGATTCCGTTTGGTAATTATATCGCTACGACAGTATTTGTAATCGCATGTTTATCGGATGCGCTTGACGGTCATATAGCCAGAAAAAACAATTTAGTAACAAATTTCGGAAAGTTTATGGACCCGATTGCAGATAAGCTTTTGGTTTGTTCCGCACTTATTTGTTTCGTAGAACTTTCCTATATGCCGGCATGGATGGTGATTATCATTATTGCCAGAGAGTTCATTATCAGCGGCTTCCGACTGATTGCAGTAGAAAATGGTGTTGTAATTGCAGCCAGCTATTGGGGAAAGTTTAAGACCATAGCCCAGATGATTGCCTGTATTTTGTTAATTGTACAGTTACCGTTTGAATGGATTACAGTTGTAGAACAGATTTTTGTTTGGTTATCCTTGATTCTTACGGTTGTTTCGTTATTAGAATATATCTGGAAAAACAAAAATGTATTAAAAGAAACAAAATAAGAAGAGGATTTAACGTTTCGTTAAAAGTTTTACCATCAAAATGACATACTTGACTGTTATGGTAGAGAAGAGGATAGGAAAAGGGGTACGTTTCGTAGCGGGAAAAGAGAAATGAAAGGAGTCCTTATGCGAAGAAGATTCGGAATTATTTTCGGAAGTATTCTTGTTCTTTGTATGTTGATGGGATGCGGCAAGTCAGCGAAAAGCGAGTTGCCGAATGTCACAGCCACACCGGAACTTATCATAACAGTTACACCGGAGCTTGTCATAACAGAACCTCCGTTATCCGTTGAACTTACATTACCACCGGATGTGGTTCCGGTTGCATCTGCGGAGTTGCCGATTTATACATTAAACGGAGATTTGACGGAGTTGACAACAATTACGGCTCTTGTAGAAGGAGAAACCGTTATTACGGAGCAGGTGATTGTGGAAGCAGTTGCGGAAGCGTTAGCGGATAATGCCGTTTACGTTGTGGTGAACGGTGTTACGTATGAGAATGAACTTATTACAGTGGATTTCGATGCTTCGACACCACCGGTCAGTCAGGTGGGGGCCAGCATTGAGGGGTTGATTTTGGACGCTTTCGGACAAAGTCTTTTGGACAATATAGCCGAATGTACGGGAGTTTGTTTTACAGTGGAAGGCAACGCGTATTCTTCCGGCCACTTGTCCTTAGGAATCGGTGATGTTTATATGAGTCGATAAAAAGAGATTACAAGGCTGTCGTTGGTATATGCGACAGCCTGTCTGTTATAATACCGACAGTATCGATGACGATAGGAAGAATCGGTACGGTAAGGAGCAACTATGAAAAAAATTATTGTCATTGGCGGGGGGGCCGCCGGAATGATGGCAGCAATTGCAGCAGCGGAACATGGTGCCGAGGTTGTGTTATTGGAAAAAAATGAGAAGCTGGGAAAAAAGATTTACATTACCGGAAAAGGCAGATGTAATGTAACAAATGCATGTGAAACAGAAGAGTTATTAAAAAATATTGTTACAAACCGACGCTTTTTATATAGTGCACTGTATTCATTTACGAATGAGGATACCATGCGTTTTTTTGAAGAATGCGGGGTGCCTTTAAAAATTGAACGTGGGGAACGAGTCTTTCCGGTGTCCGATAAGTCATCGGATGTGATTAACGGATTGGCCAAAAGGTTAAAACAAAGTGGTGTTTCTGTTCGCTTCGGAACCGAAGTAAATAAGGTTTGTGTAGAAGATGGTGTAGTTACCGGAGTCGTGTTACAAAACGGTGAAACACTTACCTGTGATGCTTGCATTGTCGCTACCGGCGGACTGTCTTATGCATCAACAGGGTCTACCGGAGACGGTTATACCTTTGCAAAACTATGTGGCCATACGGTGACGGAGTGTTATCCTTCTCTTGTAGCATTAAAGATAGCAGAGCCTTTTGCAAAAGAACTGGAAGGATTGTCCTTAAAGAATGTACGTCTTCGGGCCATACAAGGAAAGAAAGAATTATATAACGACTTTGGCGAATTAGTGTTTACCGCAGACGGAGTAAGCGGTCCTCTTGTTCTTTCTGCCAGCGCAGTTGTAACGGATAAATTGAATAAGGGTGAAGTAACATTGTTATTGGATTTAAAACCGGCATTGTCGAAGGATGAGTTGGATGCTCGTATTTTAAGAGATTTTGAGGAGGCAAAGAACAAACAATTTCGCAATGCGTTGGATAAGCTGTTGCCACAGAGACTGATTCGGGTTATAATCGAGTTGTGCGGAATTTCGGAAGAAAAACAGATAAATTCCGTAACAAAACAGGAGCGTAATACATTAACGGATGTATTAAAAGGAATGCCGATGCATATAAAAAAGACAGGCGGTTTTAACGAAGCGGTGATAACCAAAGGCGGCGTTTCCGTAAAGGAAGTAAATCCGTCTACCATGGAATCAAAGCTTGTGAAGGGGTTGTTTTTTGCGGGAGAGGTATTGGATACGGATGCCCTGACAGGTGGGTATAATCTTCAAATAGCATGGTCTACCGGATATTTAGCGGGAAGTTGCGCCGCTGAGGAAGAGCAGTTTTAGTATGTTAAGCAAAGTTGTGCGAAAGAGAGTCTTAAGGGACAACAGAAAAATGAAATAACAGGCGAAATACGCAGAAAGGATACGATATGGGATTTTTCAGTATAGCACTTGATGGACCGGCAGGAGCAGGTAAGAGTACGGTGGCAAAGTTATTGGCAAAGAAGTTAGGATATATATATGTTGATACGGGAGCAATGTATCGTGCCATGGCATTACATTTTATCAGAAACGGGATTGGAGAAAACGAGTTTGACGCCATGGAAGCTGCTTGCGATACTGCAGATGTAACCATTACCCATAAAGACGGAGAGCAGGTAGTCTTGTTAAACGGAGAAAATGTAAACGGTCTTATTCGGACGGAAGAGGTCAGTCATATGACCAGTGTTTCTTCCGTAAACAAAAAAGTTCGTTTGAAAATGGTAGAATTACAGCGTGCGCTGGCGAAACAGGAGAATGTTGTTATGGACGGAAGAGATATCGGCTCTTACGTGCTTCCTGATGCCAATGTGAAGGTGTTTCTTACGGCCAGTGTGGAAGTGCGTGCAAAGAGACGCTATGATGAACAGAAAGCCAAAGGAATCGACTGTAGTTTGTCCGAAATCGAAGAGAATATCAGAGAGCGGGATTACAGAGATTCCCACAGAGAGTTCGCACCGCTGGTACAGGCAGAGGACGCGGTCTTCTTTGATAATTCCGGTATGACTATAGAAGAAAACGTAGACAAACTCTACGAGATGTGCATGGAAGCACAGAAACGATAAAAAGGCGGAGGAGTCGAATGGATATCACAGTTGCGAAAACCGCCGGATTTTGTTTCGGCGTGAAACGAGCAGTGGAACAGGTGGAAGAACAGCTTCGTCTGAAAAAGAAGGTGTATACGTACGGACCGATTATTCATAATGAAGAAGTCGTTCGGGAATTTTCGGAAAAAGGAGTTTGCATTTTATATCCGGAAGATGAATGGAATTCCGTGGAAAAGGGTACAATAGTAATACGTTCTCACGGAGTAACCAGAAAAGAACAGGAGAAAATGCAGGCACAAGGGTTTGAAGTGGTGGATGCAACCTGTCCTTTTGTGAAGAAAATTCATAAGATCGTAGAGGAACAGAGTCGTCTCGGAAGACGAATTGTTATTATCGGAGATGAAAAGCATCCGGAAGTTATCGGAATTAAGGGATGGGCAAACGGAGATGTCATTATCGCAGATTCCGCAGAAACACTGGAAAAAGTGAGCATTTCGGCGGATGAAAAATTATGTATCGTGGCACAAACGACATTTAATTACAAGAAATTTCAAGAATTAGTTGAAATTTTTGAAAAAAAGCGGTATGATATAATTGTTCTGAATACGATATGTAATGCAACACAGGAACGACAGTCGGAAGCGGCACGGTTGGCAGCTATGTCGGAAGCGATGATCGTGATCGGCGGAAAGCAGAGTTCCAACACAAAGAAGTTGTATGAAATCGCGAAGAACGCATGTGGAAATACTTACTATATACAGAAACTCGATGACCTGGATTTAAGTCAGTTTAAATCTTTTCGTTGCGTAGGTATTACAGCGGGGGCTTCCACCCCAAATAATATTATCAAGGAGGTTCAGAAAATCATGTCTGAAATGAGTTTTGACCAATTATTGGAGGAGTCTTTAAAGACAATACACAACGGAGAGGTAGTCGAGGGCACTGTGATTCGCGTTAAAGAAGACGAAATCGTCTTGAACATAGGCTATAAGGCTGACGGTATTATTACCAGAAGCGAATACACCAACACTCCGAATGTGGACTTAACCACTCTGGTTAAGGAAGGTGACACCATGCAGGCAAAGGTTCTCAAGGTAAATGACGGAGAAGGACAGGTTCTTCTTACCTACAAGAGACTTGCTGCAGAGAAGGGCAACAAGAAGCTTGAAGAAGCATTCAACAACAAAGAGGTTCTCAAGGCAACTGTTTCTGCTGTATTGGAAGGCGGCTTAAGCGTTGTGATTGATGAAGCAAGAATTTTCATTCCGGCAAGCCTCGTATCCGACACTTATGAGAAGGATTTAAGCAAGTATAAGGATCAGGAGATTGAGTTTGTTATCAGCGAGTTCAATCCGCGCAGAAGAAGAATCATCGGTGACCGTAAGCAGTTACTCGTTGCAAAGAAGGCAGAGCTTCAGAAGGAGCTTTTTGCAAGAATTCAGATTGGCGATGTAGTAGAAGGCAAGGTTAAGAATGTAACCGAGTTTGGTGCTTTCATTGACCTTGGCGGCGTTGATGGTTTACTTCACATCTCTGAGATGTCCTGGGGCAGAATCGAGAGCCCGAAGAAGGTATTTAAGGTTGGCGATACCGTAAAGGCATTCATTAAGGATATCCAGGGCGAGAAGGTTGCACTTTCCATGAAGTTCCCGGATCAGAATCCGTGGGCTGATGCAGAAGAGAAGTTCGCAGTAGGTAATGTTGTTACCGGTAAGGTGGCAAGAATGACCGATTTCGGTGCATTCGTTGAGCTTGTTCCGGGCGTAGATGCGTTACTTCATGTTTCTCAGATTGCAAGAGAGCACGTGGAGAAGCCGGCTGACGTATTAAAGGTTGGTCAGGAAATCGAAGCAAAGATTGTTGATTTCAATCTTGATGACAAGAAGATTAGTCTTAGTGTAAAGGCTTTACTTGCTCCGGTTGAGGAAGAAGTTGCTGAAGCACAGGAAGACGCTGCAGATGCAGAATAATATCTCGTTAGAGAAATAATTTAGAACGCCTCGATACTCTGAGATGAGGTGCGTATATGTCGGAAGCACAGCATGGCGCACTTTTGCCACAGAGTGTCGGGCGTTTCTCATTTTAAAGGACACTATTTCAGGGAGATTCTCGAAAGAATAAAGTTGCACGGAGGATACCATATGGATAATTACGAACAGTTTAAAAAAGATGTATTCCAACTGACGAAAATCGACTTAAATGCGTACAAAGAGCGTCAGATGAAGCGTAGAATCGATGCGCTGATCGCAAAGCATAAAGTGGCAACATATTCCGCATATGTGCAACTGTTAAAAACAGACAAGGAACGGTTTGATGAGTTTGTTAATTATCTTACCATTAACGTTTCCGAGTTTTATCGTAATCCGGAATTATGGAAGGTGATGGAGAAGGAGATTGTTCCTGTAATTTTGGAAAAGACAAAGTCTCCGAAAATATGGAGCGCGGCATGTTCTACAGGAGATGAACCGTATTCTCTTGTTATGATGTTGAATCAGTTTTTCCCGTTGTCCCAGATACATATTATTGCTACGGATATAGACAAGCAGGTGTTAGATAAAGCACGTATGGGATTATATAACGAAAAGAGCTTAAAGGGACTTCCGGCAGGCTTTTTAAAAAAATATTTTACACAGGTAAACGAACAGAACTACCAGATTAATGCAGATGTAAAAAAATGCGTCGAATTTAAAGAACATAATTTGTTAAAGGATCCGTATCCGTCAAATTGTGACTTGATTGTGTGCAGAAATGTATTAATCTATTTTACAGAGGAAGCTAAAGTAGATATATACAAGAAATTTAATGATTCGTTACGTCCGGAAGGATTCTTATTTGTCGGCTCTACGGAACAGATTATTCAGCCGGCGGCATTGGGGTATAAAACCTATCGGTCCTTCTTCTATCGGAAAGAGTAATCGGCAGATTCTTTTTTAAAATAGATATTGATTTTTAAAGAGAGATTTAGTATAGTGAGTTATAGATATGAAAGGAGTTCATAATCATGCAGACGATGGTGAAAGTCGCCGTAGATGCCATGGGCGGGGATAATGCACCGGCAGAGGTGATTAAGGGGGCTGTACGCGCTGTTTGTGATGATGACCGTGTCAGTATAGTGCTGGTCGGGAAAGAAGATATCATTAAAGAACAGTTACAGCAGTATACCTATGATAAAGAACGTATTACTGTTGTTCACGCGGAAGAAGAGATTACGAACGAAGAAGCACCGGTTATGGCGGTACGTCGTAAAAAAGATTCTTCTGTAGTAAAAGCCATGACTTTGGTAAAAAATAACGAAGCGGATGCATTTGTATCTGCAGGAAGCACCGGTGCCGTTTTAGTCGGTGCACAGTTGATTGTAGGAAGACTTCCGGGAGTAGAACGTCCGCCGCTTGCGCCGCTTTTACCGACAAGTAAGGGAGTTTCTCTTTTAATTGACTGCGGTGCTAATGTAGATGCCAGATCTTCTCATTTAGTACAGTTTGCGAAGATGGGTTCCGTATACATGGAACATGTCATGGGGATAAAGAATCCGCGAGTAGCCATTGTCAATGTGGGTGCAGAGGAAGAAAAGGGAAATGCACTGGTAAAAGAAACCTTTCCTTTGTTAAAGAACTGTAATGAGATTAACTTTATCGGTAGCATTGAAGCAAGAGAGATTCCTTCCGGCTATGCAGATGTTATTGTGTGCGAAGCCTTTGTGGGAAATGTTATTTTAAAACTTTACGAAGGACTTGCAGCTACGTTGATGGGTGAAATCAAAAAAGGAATGATGAGTTCACTTCGCAGTAAAATCGGGGCATTGTTAGTGAAACCTGCGTTAAAAGGTACTTTGAAAGAGTTAGATTCTTCCAAATATGGCGGAGCTCCGATGTTAGGTTTGAAGGGGCTTGTTGTGAAGAGTCACGGTAATTCCAAGTCGGATGAAATCAGAAACTCCATTTTGCAGTGTATTTCGTTTAAAGAACAGAACATAAATGAAAAGATTAAAGAAAGTATTTTTGTGAATGAATAAAAATGAAAGGAGATAGAAACATGGAATTCGAGAAATTACAGAAAATAATCAGCGAGGTATTAAATGTGGACGCCGAGGAGATTACGATGGAGACCACTTTTGTTGATGACCTGGGTGCTGATTCGTTAGATGTATTTCAGATTCTGATGGGTATCGAAGAAGAATTCGATATTGAGATTGCTAACGAAGCTGCGGAAGGAATTGTAACGGTTGCAGATGCAGTAGAGCAGATAAAAAATGCATTAAATTAGGTTTTACACCGATAGAATCACGGGGTGTCTAAAAGACACCCTTGTTCATTTCAATGGGAAAGGAGGAACAGATGTTACCGACAGAGCAGCTACAAGCATACTTAGAAGATAGGTTAAGGTACAGGTTTCAGAATCCGGATTTATTATTTCATGCCTTAACCCACAGTTCCTATGCCAACGAGCATCATTTAAAACGGGAAGATAATAATGAGCGTTTAGAATTTTTGGGAGATGCCGTACTTGAGATGATTTCCAGTGAATATCTCTATAAGAATAATCTGACCATGCCGGAAGGGAAGCTTACAAAGCTTCGTGCAAGTCTTGTTTGTGAGCCTACCCTGGCGCAATGTGCAAAGGAAATCGATTTGGGAAGTTGTTTACTTTTGGGAAAAGGAGAAGAGGCAACCGGCGGAAGAACAAGAAATTCTATTTTGTCCGATGCCTTTGAAGCAGTAATCGGAGCAATTTATTTAGATGGTGGCTTTACTAATGCGAAAGAGTTTATTGAGCGGACGGTATTGTCCGATGTGGCACACAGAACACTCTTTTGTGATAGTAAGACTATCCTGCAGGAATTGATACAGAGCAGCCATAAAGGGAAGTTGTCCTATCAGCTCATATCGGAAGAAGGACCGGAACATATGAAAAAGTTCACCGTTTGTGCTTATCTGGATGAAACTCCGCTTGCCAAAGGAGAAGGGAAAACGAAGAAAGCCGCCGAGCAGGAAGCGGCATATAAGAGTATTTTGTTGTTACGCCAAAATACCGCAGATTAAAGAACGGGAGAGCATTGTATGTATTTAAAAAGTATAGAGGTACAGGGGTTTAAGTCCTTTGCCAATAAAATCGTTTTTGAATTTCATGACGGCATTACAGGCATTGTAGGACCGAACGGTTCCGGAAAAAGTAATGTTGCGGATGCGGTACGCTGGGTATTGGGTGAGCAGAGTGCCAAGCAGCTTCGCGGAAGCTCTATGCAGGACGTTATTTTTGCCGGTACGCAGATGAGAAAGCCACAGGGGTATGCTTATGTTGCCATTACACTGGATAACTCCGATCACCAGTTGCCGATTGAGTATGATGAAGTAACGGTGGCAAGACGCGTGTATCGTTCCGGTGAAAGTGAATATCTCATGAACGGAAACAATTGTCGTTTGCGGGATGTGCAGGAACTGTTTTTTGACACCGGTATCGGTAAGGAAGGCTATTCCATCATCGGACAGGGACAGATTGACAAGATTTTAAGCGGTAAACCGGAAGAACGCAGAGAACTCTTTGATGAAGCAGCCGGTATTGTAAAGTACAAAAAGAGAAAAGCTGCTGCAGAAAAGCAGTTAGAAGAAGAGAAGCTGAATTTATCCAGAATTACGGATATTTTATCGGAAATTGAAAAACAGTTAGGTCCGCTTGAACGACAGCAAACGGCAGCAAAAGAGTACCTGCAGTTAAAAGAAGAATTAAAGCAGGTAGAAGTCAATGCGTTTCTTTTGGAACACGAAAAGCAGGAAGAGGCCGAGCAGGATTTAGAAGAAAAGATTTCCATTGTACAGAATGATTTTAACGAAACTTCTGCGGAATATGAAAACAGTAAAGAATTATATGAGAAGCTGGAGCAGGAAGCTACCGCATTGTCAGAACTGTTAGCGGAGAACGCAGCAAGAAAAAGTGACTTACAGTTGGAAATTCAGAAGAATGAAAGTGAAATTAAGCTCTTAATGGAGCAGATTTCTACAATTCGTGTCAGCGAGTCCCACTATAAGGAGCGTAAAAGCGTTGTAGAACGGGAACGAGAAGAAAAATTAAATGAACTTGCCCGTTATAAAAACGAAAAGTTGGAATCCGATCGAAACCGGAATCGTTTGGAAGATGCAAAAGAAGAAGCCGATCGGGAACTGGAAGAAATCAGGGAACGTATCAATGGCTATACCAATGAGATTGAAAACCGTAATGCGGATGTATTCCGTCTTCTGACCGAGAACGGAACCATCAATACCAATGTACAGCGGTATCGGACCATAAAAGAGCAGAATCAGATTAAAAAGTCTGCCCTTACGCAGAAGATTTTACAGAGTCAGAATGATAAATCCATAGCGGAGTCCTCGGTGGAAGAAAAAAGAACTCGTCTTGCTGATATTTCCGATAAAATTTCCGAGCGTTTGGCAGGAAATCGTGCGGATGAAGCTGAACTGACGAAAATCAGGGAAGAGTTAAACAGAATTCGGGATACTTATGAACAGGCCCAGAGAGACTGTATCAGAGAACAGTCAAAAGCAGAGTCTTTGCGAAATATTTCCGAACGCTATGACGGATACGGTGGTGGTATTCGTCGTGTAATGGAACAAAAAGAAAAAGAGTCCGGTATTATCGGTGTTGTTGCGGACATATTTGAAGTGGAAAAACAGTATGAGGTTGCCATAGAGACTGCGCTTGGCGGCAACATTCAGAATATTGTTACCGACACGGAAGCAACTGCAAAGCGTATGGTACAGTTCTTAAAGCAGAACAAGGCCGGCAGGGCGACGTTCCTTCCGTTGGATGCAGTAAAAGAACGTTCCGGCGGTAACACAGAGGATGTTAGGAGAGAAAAAGGTGTTATCGGTTATGCGGCTGATCTTGTCAGCACAGAGTCCCGGTTCCAATCCGTGATTTCCTTCCTGTTGGGAAGAATTGTGGTGGCGGATACCATTGATAATGCATTACAGTTGGCGAAGAAGTATCGTTATTCCCTCAGAATCGTAACATTAGAAGGTGAGCAGTTAAACCCGGGAGGTTCCATTTCCGGCGGAGCCTATAAAAATGCCAGCAATTTGCTTGGAAGACGTCGTGAAGTGGAAGAAGCACAAAAGCGTGTGGAAGAGCTGGGAGAACGTCTTGCCTCCATGGAAGAACGCAGAAACCTTCTTCGTACGAAGCGGGAAGAAATCAGCGCGCGCTTGGAGCAATCAAAAGCAGCACTTCAGGAGGAATTTTTATTACAGAATACGGCAAAGCTGGAGCTTGATCGTGTAGAAGAAGAAGCAAAGGAACGTTTGTCTTCCTTTGACGAGATTCAGAGAGAACTTGCAGAAATTGAGTTACAGGAAAAGGAACTTTCCGAGAACATTGAGAAGATGGAACTTGCCCTTGTTGAAAATGAGCAGGCAAGTAAACGCAATGATGCAGGAATTGAAGAATGCGGTCATTTATTAGAGGAAGAGCGCCGGTTAGAGCAGTATGCCATGGAAAAGGGAGAAAGCCTTCGTATGGAACTGAGTACTGTAAAACAAAGTAATCAGTTTTTGGCAGAAAACATCGCCCGAATCGAAGGGGAAATTGCAAAGCTGACCGGAGAGGAGAACCAGCTTTCCGATGAAGGTGCCGGTGCGGTGGATGCGGTTTCCGAAAAAGAGGCGGCAATTACCCGTACAAAACAGGATATCGAAACCCTATATAAGGTTTGCGGTGCCATGGAAAAAGAAGCGGAAGATATTGCAAAACGTCGTGATGATGCAACTGTAAAACATAAAAATGTGTTAGCAAAAAGAGAGGCCTTATATGAACGTCGCGCAGAACTTGACAAGGAGTTGTTCCGATTAAATGACAAGAAAGACAAATTGAAGGAACAAATCGAAGCTCAGTGTACGTACATGTGGGACGAGTACGAAATGACGTTGTCGGATGCCGCAGAGTTAAAAAATGAATTATTCGACAGTCTTCCGCAAGCAAAGAAGCGTGTGCAGGAGTTAAAGAATAAGATTAAGGGTCTCGGCTCCGTAAATGTGAATGCCATTGAGGAATATCGTGACTGTATGGAGCGTTTTACGTTCCTGGATGCACAGCGTAATGACCTTGTTACGGCGGGTGAGACACTGACTGCCATGATTTCCGAACTGGATGAAAAAATGCGTGTGCAGTTTGAAGAAAAGTTTGAGCAGATTAAGGAGCAGTTTGATGAAGTATTCCGTGAACTGTTCGGTGGCGGTAAGGGTACGTTAGAGTTACAGGAAGAAGAAGACATTCTTTCGGCAGGGGTGCGGATTAATGCACAGCCGCCGGGAAAGAAACTTCAGAATATGATGCAGCTATCCGGTGGAGAAAAGGCATTGACGGCCATTGCACTTTTGTTTGCAATTCAGAATTTAAAACCGTCTCCGTTCTGTCTGTTGGATGAAATTGAGGCAGCATTGGATGACTCCAATGTAAAGCGTTATGCCGGATATTTACATAAACTGACAAAGCATACCCAGTTTATTGTAATTACTCATCGTCGGGGAACCATGGCTGCTGCGGATACGTTATACGGTATTACCATGCAGGAAAAAGGTGTTTCTACGTTGGTTTCCGTAAATTTAATCGAAGATAAGTTAGACGCATAAAAGAGGCGTATATCTGGGGGAAGAAAGAAAAAACAGGAGGAAAGTATGGGCGAGAAAAAAGGTTTTTTCGGCAGACTTGCGGAAGGCTTGTCAAAAACAAGAAAACAGATTGCCAACGGGTTTGATTCTTTGTTTTCCGGTTTTTCCGGGATTGATGATGACTTTTATGAAGAACTGGAAGAGATTCTCATTATGGCGGACATGGGAATGGCTACCACGGAAGCAGTCATCGATGATTTAAAAGAAAAAGTAAAAGAACGGAAAATCAAAGATCCGGAGGAATGCAAGGCACTGTTAAAAGAAAGTATTTGTGAACAGATGCATGTACCGGAAAATGCTTACGAGTACGAAAATAAAAAGTCTGTGGTGTTAGTCATCGGTGTAAACGGTGTAGGAAAAACAACATCCATCGGAAAACTGGCGGGCATGTTAAAAAATGATGGAAAAAAAGTTCTTTTAGCGGCGGCGGATACGTTCCGTGCAGCGGCAGCAGAACAGTTGACCGAGTGGAGCCACAGAGCCGGAGTTGAAATCATTTCCCAAAAGGAAGGGGCAGATCCTGCAGCCGTAGTGTTTGATGCTTTGACGGCAGCGAAGGCAAGAGGAACGGATGTACTTTTGTGTGATACCGCAGGCCGTCTTCATAATAAGAAGAACCTGATGGAAGAGTTAAAAAAGATTGATCGTGTAATCGAGCGGGAATATCCGGATGCCTATCGGGAAACGCTGGTGGTTTTAGACGGAACTACGGGGCAGAATGCATTGGCGCAGGCTAAAGAATTTAATGAAGCTGCGAAAATCGACGGTATCATACTGACGAAGCTTGACGGTACCGCAAAGGGCGGAATTGCAGTGGCAATTCAGTCACAGATGCAGATTCCGGTGAAGTATATTTGTGTGGGTGAGCAAATCGAGGATTTACAGCGATTTGATGCAAAGGCGTTTACGGACGCACTTTTTGACGGGGAGTAAAGAAACGGAGGATAGTAGTTATGATGACAATGGAGCATTTTGAAGAGGCTTGTGAGGCCGTAAAACGTGTGACGGCACCGACCAAGCTGGTGTACAGTAATTTCTTTTCCGATTTAACCGGAAATAAGGTATATTTAAAGCCGGAAAACATGCAGGTAACCGGTGCATATAAGATTCGCGGTGCATATTATAAAATAAGCACCTTGTCCGAGGAAGAGCGTGCAAAAGGTTTAATTACCGCATCCGCAGGCAATCATGCCCAGGGTGTGGCATATGCAGCAAAAGAATACGGTTGTAAGGCTGTTATTGTAATGCCGACTACCACACCGCTTATTAAGGTCAATCGTACCAAGAGTTACGGTGCAGAAGTGGTTCTTTACGGAAATGTATACGATGAGGCTTGTGAGCATGCGTTAAAGCTGGCAGCAGAAAAGGGATATACCTTTATTCACCCATTTGACGATGAAACTGTAGCAACGGGACAGGGTACCATTGCCATGGAATTATTTAAGGAATTGCCGACGGTAGATATTATTCTTGCTCCGGTAGGCGGCGGCGGACTTTTAGCAGGAGTATCTACTCTTGCGAAGATGTTAAATCCGAATATTAAGGTTATCGGTGTAGAGCCGGAAGGTGCAAGCTGTATGAAGGCTTCCTTAAAGGCCGGTGAAGTAGTAACGTTACCGAGTGTAGACACTATTGCGGACGGTACTGCGGTAAAGACTCCGGGAACAAAAATTTTCCCGTATATCCAGCAGAATGTGGATAAGATTATGACAGTATCCGATAAAGAACTTATCGTATGCTTCTTGGATATGATTGAAAATCATAAGATGGTGGTTGAAAATTCCGGTCTTCTTACCGTGGCGGCATTAAAGCGTTTGAAGTGCCAGAATAAGAAGGTGGTTGCTATTATGAGCGGTGGTAACATGGATGTGATTACCATGGCATCCGTGGTACAACAGGGTCTTATTTTCAGAGAACGTATTTTTACATTTTCCGTTCTTCTTCCGGATAAGCCGGGTGAGCTTGTACATGTAGCTCAGATTTTAGCTGAGAACCAAGGTAACGTTATTCGTCTTGATCATAATCAGTTTGTCAGCATCAATCGTAACAGTGCGGTAGAATTAACGATAACTTTGGAAGCATTTGGTCCGGAACACAAAGAAAAGATATTAAATGCATTAAGAACTGCGGGCTATGAACCGAATGTGGTTGCGTCAAAGGCAATGTATCAGTAAAACGGAGGGCTTATGAAGCTATTTGTTGTAACGGGAATGAGCGGAGCCGGAAAATCGAAGGCTGTGGATTATCTGGAAGATTTAGGCTATTATTGTCTTGATAATCTTCCGGTGAAGCTGTTGTCTTCTGTTGTGGGCTGGATGGAAAGTAATAAGGATTTTTCCAGAAAAGTTGCTGTTACCCTGGATATACGCAGCAGCGATATTTCCGATAGCTTTTTTTCGGCTCTGGAGGCAGTAAAACGGCGCGGAGTTCCGGTTCGTGTGCTGTTTTTGGAGTGTGAGGATTCTGTCTTAATGAAACGCTACAAAGAAAGCAGAAGACTGCACCCTTTGATGAATATGGAAAATCAAACCGATATTTCTTCCGCAATCAAAGAAGAAAGAAAAGTACTTTCGTCTGTTCGTGAAATATCCGATTATATTGTGGATACAACAAATCTGGCAACCGCCGCATTACGGGAAAAGATAGTAGAAATGGTGGAAACCGAAACCGATGACGTGGAAGGGATGCTTCTTCATTTTATGTCTTTTGGATATAAATACGGAATTCCGGCAGAGGCCGATTTGGTATTTGATGTACGATGTCTTCCGAATCCTTTCTATGAAGAAGGATTACGTGTTCTGACAGGTTTGGATTTACCGGTGCAGGAGTTTGTGTTTTCTACAACGGAAGCAGAAGGATTGTTTGAACGTATCCGGGAAATCTTGGAATTTACGATTCCGTTGTATGAAAAGGAAGGAAGAGCGCAGTTGGTTGTTGCTTTCGGTTGTACCGGAGGACAACATCGTTCCACGGCTTTTGCAAACCGTATGCAGGAGATGTTCGGAAAAAAGCGGGAAAATGTAAAGTTGACCTGCAGGGATATGTCGGTAAATCAGCATGAAGTGAAAAACAGATAATAGATAGGACAGAACCGCTCGCGAATCAGGGCGGTTCTTTTATGTGCAAGTAAAATGGTTCCTGCACGGTTGATTTTCGGCTGTAACAGTCGGATTCCTTATTTACAAGGGACCTGGAGTGTGTTATACTGAGATTGTCCTTAAAGTTCCTGTCGGAACATTTTTCCCAATTATTTTTGAAAATTCGGTTGACAAACAGAAGAGATAGTTGTATTATAATCTTAGAGAGAACATTTGTTCACGAACATATGAACGAAAAGAGAAATCGGAGGAGGTTTACTTTTATGGCAAATACAGAAAAAATCAAAGCATTGGAGTCTGCACTGCAGCAGATTGAAAAGCAGTACGGAAAGGGTTCCGTTATGAAGCTTGGTGATACCGGAGCGAATATGAACGTTGAGGTTGTTCCAAGCGGTTCTTTAAGTCTTGATGCTGCCTTGGGCTTGGGCGGTTTCCCGAAAGGACGTATTGTGGAGATTTACGGACCGGAATCCAGTGGTAAGACTACGGTAGCATTACACGCTGTGGCGGAAGTACAGAAGAGGGGCGGTATTGCAGGTTTTATTGATGCGGAACATGCCCTTGACCCGGTATATGCAGCAAATATTGGTGTAGACATTAATAATCTTTATATTTCCCAGCCGGACAACGGGGAGCAGGCACTTGAGATTACCGAGACCATGGTACGTTCCGGTGCGGTTGATATTGTGATTGTAGACTCTGTGGCAGCATTGGTACCGAAGGCAGAAATCGAAGGCGATATGGGAGATTCTCATGTGGGCTTGCAGGCACGTTTGATGTCCCAGGCACTTCGTAAATTGACTGCAGTGATCAGTAAGTCCAATTGTATTGTTATCTTTATCAATCAGCTTCGTGAAAAGGTTGGTGTGATGTTCGGTAATCCGGAAACTACCACCGGTGGCCGTGCATTGAAGTTCTATGCATCGGTTCGTTTGGATGTGAGACGTATTGAATCCTTGAAAGCAGGCGGTGAGGTAATCGGTAACCGTACCAGAGTAAAGGTTGTAAAGAACAAGGTGGCTCCGCCGTTTAGAGAAGCAGAGTTTGATATCATGTTCGGTCAGGGTATTTCCAAGGAAGGTGATATCCTTGATTTGGCGGTGGAAGAGAATATTATTCAAAAAAGCGGAGCATGGTTTGCTTATAACGATGAGAAAATCGGTCAAGGCAGAGAAAATGCTAAGGTATTCTTAAAGGAACATCCGGAAGTGATGGATGAAGTAGAGCAGAAGGTTCGAGAAGTATATGGATTCTCCGGTGAGGCGGCAGGAGTGTCTGACGGAGAGTAATGTAACCGCATTGAAAATTATTGATTCAAAGTAAGGGCAGGCTGTTGCACGTAAGGTGTAACAGCCTATAAGCTTATAGAGGGGATACAGATGATACTTGAACTAAGAGAAGCAAAAGGGAAAAAAATCGATGTTTTTACGGAGGATGAGTTTTATTGCAGATGCTATCCGAAGGATTTAAGAATGCTTGGAATTACAGATTGTTCAGAAGGAGTACAGACAGAATGCTCCTGTGAGAAGCTTGCGCTGTTTGAAAAAGAAGTATTTTTGCCAAGGGCAAAGCGACGTGCATTGTTTTTGTTAGAAAAAAAAGAATACACGGAAACAGAGCTTAAGAAAAAACTTTCTTCCGACGGGTATCCGGATACAACTGTGGAGGAAGTCCTGGTATATTTAAAAGACCTTCATTATGTAAACGATACCTCATTTGCGGAACGCTATGCCCTCTATTTGTTACCGAAGTGCAGTGAACGGGAATTAGTGCAAAAAATGATTGCAAAAGGGTTTCAGAAGGATTTGATAAAAGAAGCGTTGAAGGCAGCAAAAGAATCCTATCGGTTTGAACATGAAAACTCGGAGGGAGGAGAACAGCCGGAAGTCGTAGCTATACGAGCGTTTCTTCGTAAAAAAGGGTATCGTCCGGAGGAAGCTGACGAAGAGAAAAAGAAAAAAATGATAGCGGCATTATTCAGAAAAGGCTTTTCCTTTTCGGATATCAAAGAAGTTATGGGAGCTTTAGATACAGAGGAAGAGTTGTTTTATTAGAATTCAATATGAATTTGTTTGGGAAAAGAAAAGGGATTGTGGTTATCACATAGGTGAACACAATCCCTTTTGAGACAGATAGGTATGTATGTTATCAGTACCTGTCTTTATTTTGCGTTATTGTATACCTTACCGTCTAAGAGATCGAGGCCTTTTGCCTTAAATAACTCAGATACGGATACAATTTGCCAGCCTTCTGCAACAAGCTGCGGAATCAAGGTTTCCATAGCGGCTGCGGTAGCGGCATAAGTTTCGTGCATCAATACGATCGCACCGTCCTTTTTCTGGGTATTGATGGTATTGATAATTTGTTCGGTTGTTGCACCTGCCCAGTCCTTACTGTCAATGCTGCAGTTAATCATCGGCTCACGAATCGTCTTCTGTACATTTACATTGGCAGAAAGATATGGCGGACGAACAAGGAAGTGTTCCAAACCTGTAATAGCAGTTAATTTATCAGCCTGCGTCATTACTTCGTCCAGCATTTTTTCCGGAGTCAATTTGGAAAGGTCCTGATGAGATTTCGTGTGATTACCAATTTCAAAGCCCATGTCGTAAGCACGTTTGATTTCCGCCTCAGTAGCCTTGCTTAAGGAAGTACCCCAGTAGAAAAAGGTAGCATGCTGACCGGATGCTGCAAGTGCATTCTGAATACGAATGGAGGAAGCAGTTTCTGCAGTGCCTACCGGGCCGTCATCGAATGTAAATGCAATCATCGGCTTGGACGGATCAATCCAGGAAATGTCTGCATTGTTTTCCCAAATACCGGTGTCGTTCGGATCCTCCGGAATCGGAGTAGCAGTCGGTGCCGGAGCACCGGAATCCCAGCCTTCCTTCATGGAGAAGGTGACAGAGTATACGGTAGCTTCAAATAAAGAATAGTCGGTCAAATCATTATCACAAGCCATTAAACCGATACCCGCAACCTTCGTAGATGGGTCAGGAGTAAGGAATTTATCAGCAATACCACTGGTTTTGCCGTCATAGGTAACAGCAACTTCAGCAAATCCTTCATCGTAAAGCTTAATAGCCATATTTCCGATTTCACTCTTCATTTTAACGGAAACACCGGTACAATAGCTCATGTCTAATGTTTGAGGAAGGGATAATTTGATTTCCTGGTACAAACCTTCATACTGTAAGGAAATGGAACCGTCCTCCAGTACGGTATAGTTTGTGCCGTAGGAAGAGTTATAAGATAAATCATTAAAATCATAGGTTACTTCTGCAGGACCGGCTGACGGAGCTTTTGTCGGTTCCGGAGTAGCAGTCGGTTCCGGAGTAGCAGTCGGCTCCGGAGTAGCGGTGGCTTCCGGAGTGGCAGTAGCTTCCGGCTGAGTCGGACCGTCGCCCCGTTCTTCAGAAGACGGAGCAACCGTAGCAGTCGGCTCCGGTGTAGCAGTGTTGTTGGTTTCTTCGGTCTTTCCGCATGCGCCGAAACATCCTAAGGTCAGGCAGAGCACGGAAAGAAGTGCAATCATTCTTTTCTTCATTAGGTACCTCCATACATAGTAGTAAAACAATTCATAAACAATATGAATAACAAAAGCATATAAACCTTTGATTACTCCAAAATCAACCGTGAATATGTATTAAACGGTTTCCGGTTCGTCATAGGTGACACCGAAGGTTTCCGCAGTAACAGTCTGCATTACCTGCGGATGTGCCGGACGGTCACTCCAGTCGGTAGGAACCTCTGCAATGCGGTTTACTACATCCATGCCTTCGATTACCTTGCCAAAAGCTGCATAGGATCCGTCAAGGTGAGGAGATGTCTTGTGCATGATAAAGAACTGAGAACCTGCAGAATCCGGATGCTGTGCACGAGCCATAGAAAGTACACCTTCCGTGTGGCGTAACTCATTCTTGAAACCGTTGATGGCAAATTCACCCGGGATGTGATAACCCGGACCACCCATGCCGGTTCCGTCCGGACAACCGCCCTGAATCATAAAACCGTTGATAACGCGGTGGAAGATTAAACCGTTGTAATAGCCTTTGTTAACTAAAGAGATAAAATTGTTTACGGTGTTCGGAGCAATTTCCGGATAAAGCTCTGCGCGGATTTGCTCGCCGTTTTCCATAGTGAATGTAATAATTGGATTTTGAGCCATAATGACCTCCTGTTTTTTTGAAATAGTTTGCCGGATATTTGAATTTTATAATCCGTACAACCTATTTATTATATCAAAGAAGAAAGGTGATGTCAAAGAAAACGCAGGATAAAGCTAAAAAATGAGTTGTTTTTAAAACGATGATGTCGAGAAAAGAGGATATATGCATTTTATACATATAATTGGTAAATCAAGTCTTGCTTTTTGACGTGATTAAGGATATAATATAATCGGCGTAATTTGGAAGTTCTTTTTATGCCAAACTAATATTTCGGTTCTACTGAAGTAATATTATAGAAAAATGGAGGCAGTAAGATGAGTAGTACAACAAAATTGTCGGCAAGAGAACGAATCACTACATTGCTTGACGACAGCAGCTTTGTTGAAATCGGTGCTCTTGTTACAAAGCGAAATACTGATTTCAATCTGGCGCAGACAGATGCTCCGTCGGACGGTGTTATCACCGGTTATGGTTTGATCGACGGCGATCTTGTTTATGTTTACAGCCAGGACGCAGCGGTGTTAAACGGCACCATGGGTGAAATGCATGCGAAAAAGATTGTAGCTATGTACGATTTTGCTCTAAAGGTCGGAGCTCCGGTGATCGGTCTCATTGACTGTGCCGGTATGCGCTTACAGGAAGCTACCGATGCATTGGCAGGCTTTGGTTCTGTTTACTTGAAGCAGAGTATGGCATCCGGTGTTGTTCCGCAGATTACCGCAGTTTTCGGCACCTGTGGAGGTGGATGTGCAGTTTCCACGGCGTTAAGTGATTTTACCTTTATGCCGGCAGAGGGCGCAAAGCTTTTTGTGAACTCCCCGAATGCAGTAGAGGGTAATTTTACAGGAAAGTGCGATACTTCTACGGCACAGTTTCAGGCAGAAGCAGGTATGGTCGATGTTGTAAAGGAGAATGAAACAGAGGTTCTTGCTTCTATCCGTAACTTGGTATCTTTCCTGCCTTGTAATAATGAGGCTGATTATGCATTTGAGTGCGGAGACGATTTAAACAGAGCAACGGAGACTTTCGGTGAGCTTTCTTGTGATCCGGCAGTTGCTCTTGCAGAGATTGCTGATGATCATGAGTTCTTTGAACTGAAGGCAGACTATGCCAAGGAAATGGTAACCGGCTTTATCCGCTTGAACGGTGCAACGGTAGGTGCTGTTGCAAATCGCAGTGCAGTACTTGATGAAAACGGAAAGGAAGCGTTGAAGTTCGATACCTTACTTACCACCAAGGGCTGTGAAAAGGCAGAGCGTTTTGTAAAGTTCTGTGATGCGTTCGGTATTCCGGTGTTGACCCTTACCAATGTAACCGGCTATGCATCTTCCATGAGTGAGGAAAAGTCGGTGGCTCTTGCGGCGGCAAAGTTAACCAATGCATTTGCAAGTGCTACGGTTCCGAAGGTGAATCTTGTATGTAAAAATGCAATGGGTAGTGCATATATCACCATGAATTCCAAACATATCGGTGCAGATTTGGTATTTGCTCTTGATACTGCGAAGATTGGAATGATGGATGCAAAGCTTGCAGCACAGATTATGTATGCAGGTGAGACTGAGGCGATTCGCAGCGAGAAGGCAGCAGAGTACGATGAATTACAGTGTAGTGCAGTGGCGGCAGCGAAGCGTGGCTATGTAGACAGCATCATTGAAGCGGATGCTGTCAGACAGCATTTGATTTATGCATATGAAATGCTGTACACAAAGAGAGAAGCACGTCCGTCCAAAAAGCACGGAACTGTGTAGTGAGGTGACGCTATGAATTTAAAGACTGTATTTTTAGCAAGCAAATGGGAGGAGCATTGGGCAAAGGTTGCAGAAGCTATGTCGGAGGCAGTTTCCAATACCATTGTTGGTGTTTTGGTTGTGTTCTGTGCATTACTCTTTTTCTCTTTTGTGATTTCACTGTTAAAGTATGTAAATGCAGCGGAAAATAAGAAGGCTGCGAAGAAGGAATCTAAGGCGGAAGAAAAGACAGTTCCGATGGCGGCAATCGAGAACACGGTTGCACAAATCGAAGAAGAGGAGCTTTGTAACGATGCAGAACTGGTTGCCGTGATTACGGCTGCGATTTATGAGTATGAAGCAGCTGCAGCTGCTGCACAGGCTCAGGCACAGGGACTTCCGGCTCCTGTAAGAACGAATCAGAACGGTTTGGTAGTACGTTCCATTCGTCGTGCAAGATGTAACTGGTAAGAGAAACGATAACAAACAATATCATTTTATTTATGGAGGCAAATTATTATGAAGAATTATACGATTACTGTGAATGGCAATGTTTATAATGTATCTGTAGAAGAAGGCGCTGGTGCAGTGGCAGCAGCACCGGTTGCAGCAGCTCCTGTAGCAGCACCGGCAGCAGCACCGGCACCGGCAGTAGCACCGAAGGCAGCAGCACCGGCTGGCGCAGCAGGCGCAATTAAAGTTAACGCTCCGATGCCGGGTAAGATTCTCGGAATCAAGACTCAGGTAGGCGCAGCAGTAAAGAAGGGTGATGTTATTATCATTCTTGAGGCAATGAAGATGGAGAACGAAATTGTTGCTCCGCAGGATGGTACTGTTGCAAGCATCGCAGTTTCTGTTGGTGCAAGCGTTGAATCCGGTGAGGTAATGGTAACGTTAAACTAACACAACAGAGGAGGACATTCACATGGGCAATATAGGTGAAACGCTGATGGGATTGTTAGAGACTACCGGTTTTACCAATCTTTATTGGGGAAACTACATTATGATTGCAGTAGCTCTCGTATTCCTTTATCTGGCGATTGTAAAAGGCTATGAACCGCTTTTGTTAGTTCCGATTTCCTTCGGTATGTTGTTAGTAAATCTTTGTCCGGGTATTATGGCAGAGCCGTACACGACATACTACAATTCTGCAGGTGAAATGGTTTGCAGATTAACAGGGAATGAGTATACAAATGCGTTAGGTCAGGTTATGACACAGCCGATTGCCGAGATTATGGCAACGGTAGACCCGTCCAAGACGGTGGAGACCGCCGGCGGATTGCTTCACTATTTCTTTATGTTAGATGAACTTGCAATCCTTCCGTGTCTGATTTTCATGGGCGTAGGCGCTATGACGGACTTTGGACCGCTCATTGCAAACCCGAAGAGCTTCCTTCTTGGTGCAGCAGCGCAGCTTGGTATCTTCGGTGCATATTTCCTGGCAATTTTACTTGGCTTTAACGGAAAGGCAGCAGCAGCCATTTCCATTATCGGTGGTGCGGACGGACCGACATCCATTTTCCTTGCTATGAAGCTTGGTCAGACGGAACTGATGGGACCGATTGCGGTTGCAGCATATTCCTACATGTCCCTTGTCCCGATTATTCAGCCGCCGATTATGCGTCTGTTGACTACGGAAAAGGAACGTAGAATTAAAATGGAACAGCTTCGTCCGGTTTCTAAGCTGGAAAAGATTTTGTTCCCGATTATCGTAACCATCGTAGTAGTACTTATCCTGCCGGATACCGCTTCTTTGGTTGGTAGCTTAATGCTGGGTAACTTATTCCGTGAATCCGGTGTGGTAAAGCAGCTTCAGGAGACCGCATCCAATGCGATGATGTACATCGTAGTTATTTTACTCGGTACTTCCGTTGGTGCAACCACCAGTGCACAGGCATTCCTTCGTTGGGATACCATTAAGATTGTTGTACTCGGTCTTGTGGCATTTGCAGTAGGTACCGCAGGAGGTGTATTGTTCGGTAAGTTGATGTGCAAGGCAACGAAAGGTAAGATTAATCCTCTCATCGGTTCCGCCGGTGTATCCGCTGTGCCGATGGCAGCTCGTGTATCTCAGAAGGTTGGTTCCGAGTACGATCCGACAAACTTCCTTCTCATGCATGCAATGGGACCGAACGTAGCAGGTGTTATCGGTACCGCAGTAGCAGCAGGTGTATTCATGGCGATTTTCGGGGTTTAAAATAGGAGGTTCACAATGGCAGTAAAGATTACAGAGACCATTTTACGTGATGCACATCAGTCTTTGATTGCAACTCGTATGACAACGGAACAGATGCTTCCGATTATTGAAAAAATGGATAAGGTGGGCTACCACTCCGTAGAATGTTGGGGCGGTGCTACCTTCGATGCTTCCCTGCGTTTCTTAAAGGAAGACCCGTGGGAGCGTTTAAGAAAGCTTCGTGCTGGATTTAAGAATACCAAGTTGCAGATGTTATTCCGCGGACAGAATATTCTCGGTTACAATCACTATGCAGATGATGTAGTAGAGTATTTTGTTCAGAAGTCCATCGCAAACGGTATCGATATTATTCGTATTTTTGACTGTTTCAATGATTTACGTAACTTAGAGACTGCAGTGAAGGCTGCAAATAAGGAAAAGGGACATGCGCAGATTGCACTTTCCTATACCCTTGGTGATGCTTATACCTTAGATTACTGGAAGGATACTGCTCGTCGTATTGAAGAGATGGGTGCCGATTCCCTTTGTATCAAGGATATGGCAGGTCTTTTAGTTCCGTATGAAGCAGATAAGCTTGTTAAGGCTCTTAAGGAAGGCACCAAGCTTCCGATTCAGCTTCATACCCACTACACCTCCGGTGTGGCTGCTATGACCTACTTAAAGGCTGTAGAAGCAGGATGCGATATTATTGATACCGCAATGTCTCCGTTCTCCATGGGTACCAGTCAGCCGGCAACGGAAGTTATGGTTGAAACCTTTAAGGGTACTCAGTACGATACCGGTTTGGATCAGGGCTTACTTGCTGAAATTGCCGATTACTTCCGTCCGATGCAGGAAGAGGCTTTAAAGAGCGGTCTTCTTAACCCGAAGGTAATGGGCGTAGATATCAAAACTCTGCTTTATCAGGTTCCGGGCGGTATGCTTTCCAACCTTGTTTCTCAGCTTAAGGAAGCAAAGGCAGAGGATAAGTTCTATGATGTATTAAAGGAGATTCCGGAAGTTCGTAAGGACTTCGGTGAACCGCCGCTTGTTACTCCGTCTTCCCAGATTGTTGGTACTCAGGCAGTGCTTAACGTGCTTCAGGGAGAACGTTACAAGATGGTAACCAAGGAGTCTAAGAAGGTTCTTTCCGGTGAGTTCGGTCAGACCATTAAGCCGTTTAATAAAGAAGTTCAGAAAAAGGCTATCGGTGATGTTGAGCCGATTACCTGCCGTCCGGCAGACAAGATTGCTCCGCAGCTTGCAAAGTATGAGGAGGAAATCAAGGAATGGAAGCAGCAGGATGAGGATGTTTTATCCTATGCACTGTTCCCGCAGGTGGCTATGGAGTTCTTCAAGCACCGTCAGGCACAGCAGACGAAAGTCGATGTGAATGCGGCTGATATCAAGAACCAGGCATACCCTGTCTAAGTAAATCAGAGGCTGTCGCTTTGCGGCAGCCTTTTGTGTAAGGGGGAAGCTTTGTGGCTCTCTTTTACGTCCCGAGAAAACCTCGTAACCGAAATTCTCCTTATCGGACGCTTCGAATTTCGGTTATGAGGTTTTCTTTTGGTAAAATAATGGAGAGCCACAAAGCCTGCTTGCCTACAAGGCCGGTTGCCGGAAAAGCGATAGCCTCTTGCTATGTGGATGCCGGAATTATAGGGAGAAAATGATAGCCAAATTTTTCATAGTGTGATATACTGGATGAGTAAATGAAAGAGAACCAAATGCTGTAGTTTTTCGATTAGTGTGTAAGAAGGGATAGGTATGAAGAAAAAGATTTCATTGTCCACCACTCAAATGATTATGATAAGCTTCCTGCTGGCGATTTTAGCGGGAAGTCTTTTACTGGTGTTGCCCTTTGCTTCGGCAGACGGTAAGTCGGTATCTTATATTGATGCCTTGTTTACGGCTACCACTTCGGTCTGTGTGACCGGGCTGGTGACGGTATCCACGGCCCATGCGTGGAGTTTTTTCGGGCAGCTTGTGATATTGATTTTGATTCAGGTCGGCGGTCTCGGAATTATTACCATTCTTTCCGGTCTTATGATTAGTTTCAATAAAAAAATCGGACTGGGGGATCGGATACTGCTTCAGGATGCCTTTAATTTGAATTCGTTGTCAGGAATTGTACAGTTTTTGCGGAAGGTTTTAATCGGTACGTTTATCGTGGAGGGTGTGGGTGCGCTTTTGTACATGACTGTATTTGTTCCGGAATACGGTGTGAAAGGCATTTGGATGTCCATATTTAACGCAATTTCGGCTTTTTGTAATGCGGGAATGGATGTCATCGGAGACGACAGCTTGTGCGGCTATGTATTACATCCGATGATTAATTTTGTAACGAGTATGCTGATTATTCTGGGCGGTATCGGCTATATTGTCTGGTGGGATGTGCTTCGTGTTGTTAAGAATTTTAAAAAGCAAAAGTTAAAGTGTTTCGGAGGGCTTACGTTACACAGTAAAATTGCTCTTTCGGCAACGGCAATTCTGCTTCTGACAGGGGGGATATTGTTCTTTCTGTTTGAATATCATAATCCGGAGACCATCGGTGGTTTTTCTTTGCCGGGGAAGCTACAGGCGGCAATGTTTCAGTCGGTAACGACCCGAACCGCAGGTTTTGCTACGGTTCCGCAACAGAGTTTATCGGATGCTTCGGCGATTGTGTCTTTGTTGCTGATGTTTATCGGAGGTTCACCGGTGGGCACCGCAGGCGGTGTGAAGACGGTCACGATTGCGGTTTTGTTAATATCAGCCTTTGCTGTCATCAGAAATAATGAGGAGACGGTGTTGTTCCGGCGTAGAATTTCCAAGCAAGCGGTAGGAAAGGCTGTTGCGGTGGTCAGTATTTCATTTCTGATTGCCTTTGTATCGACTGTATTATTAGCGGCAATTTCCGGTGCGCCGGCCCTGGATGTGATGTATGAGACCTTCAGTGCCACTGCAACGGTGGGGCTTTCCAGAAATTTGACAGGAACGCTGAATGTGTGGGGAAAACTGGTCATTATTGTTACGATGTATTTGGGACGTGTAGGTCCGATTTCCCTTGTGATTGCATTTAATACCAAGAAAAAGAAGCAAAATATTATTAAAAATCCGACAGAAGAAATCAGTATAGGATAATAAGGACGGAGGGGTACAGAATGAAAACAAATTTGAACTATGCAGTATTTGGTTTAGGTCGTTACGGAACGGCTGTGGCAAAGGAATTGGTGGAAGACGGTGCGGAAGTGTTGGCGATTGATATCGATGAAGATGTGGTAAACGAGGCCAGTGCAGCTATTCCGTTTTGTAAATGTGCGGATATTACGGATCCGGAGGTAATCAAACAATTAGGGATTTCCAATATGGATGTTGTGGTGATTTCCATGGCAGGGGATTTGGAAGCCAGTGTAATGGCTACCATGCTTTGCAAGGAGGCCGGAGTCAAGAAGGTTATCGTAAAGTGTTCCAATGAGATGAATTGTAAGATTATGAGAAAAGTAGGAGCGGACCAGGTGGTGATTCCGGAAAGTGAATCCGGGATTCGTCTGGCAAAAAATCTGCTTAGTTCCGGCTTTTTGGACATAATTGAGTTGGCGAAGGACGTTTCTATGGTAGAACTGAGCGTAAAGCCGGAATGGGAAGGAAAGAATCTGATTGAGCTCAGCCTCAGAAAAAAATACGGAGTTAACGTTGTAGCTTTGATTGAAGGAAAGGAAGTATGTACCAACATCAATCCGGAACAGGCGCTTTCTGCCTCTATGAAGCTGATTGTAATCGGAAATACGATGAAATTAAGTAAATTGAAATAAGATGGTCTTGTGTTTTTGGACATCTGGTATTGAAAACTACATCTTGTTGTGCTATAATTACGAATCATAATTTTGAAGTAAAGAAGGCGAGCAGATGTTAAATGTAAAGGTGACGGATGTGAGGCTACTGCCGGGAGACAGTGGTTTTTTGATTGATGACGGGAAGACTTCCATTTTGTTCGATACCGGTTTTGCGTTTACCGGGTATCAGATGGCGGACAAGGTGAAGGCTCTTTTGGGAGAGCGGAAGCTTGATTACATTTTTTTAAGTCATTCTCACTATGACCATGTGGTTGGTGCTCCTTATGTGTTGAAGTATTACCCGGAGGCTACGGTGGTAGCGGGTGAGTATGCGGCAAAGATTTTTGCTAAGCCTACAGCCAGGGCAGTTATGCGTGACCTTGACCAAAAGTACGCGGAGACCTGTGGAATATATGAGTATGAAGATTTAATTGATGAGTTAAAGGTTGACATAACTGTAAATGATGGAGATATGGTGAAATGTGGGGATATGACATTTACAGTGGTAAGTTTACCGGGACATACGAAGGATTCTATTGGGTTCTATTTGCAGGAGGAAAAGTTCCTTTTAGGATCGGAAACTTTAGGCGTGTATTTCGGAAAGGATACGTACCTGCCGTTCTTTTTGGTGGGATATCAGATGTCTTTGGATTCTTTTGAAAAGGTAAAAGCAATGGATATTGATTATATGCTTCTTCCTCATTATGGAGTAGTGGATAAAGAGGGAACAAAACGTTTTCTTAAAAATGCTGAATGGACATTTCGGGATACCGCCGAGAAAATTGTGGCGTTATATAAGGCGGGCGGAACGGAAGAAGAGGCGCTTGCTTATTATAAAGAGCGATTTTATAAAGACAATGTAAAACCTACTTATCCGATTAATGCGTTTAATTTAAATACAAGTATTATGATTGGATTAATTAAGAAAGAATTGGTGGATATGAAGTTGTAAAAAAGATGGGGCGTACGCGTTAGTGTGTGACGTCCTATTTTTATGGAAAAAGGTATGGAAGCATTCGGCAAAGTATGGTAAAATACTTTTGTTGATGAAAACAAAATGGAGGAGAATATGGAACCGATTAAACCATATAAAAAAGGGGTGGAATATTCCTACACGTTAGGAGCATTCCCAACCATTGAATTGTTAAAATGCCGGCCGCATGCAGTGCGTGAAGTACTGGTACATTCTACCTTTCCGGAGAAAGCTACCATTGATGAATTATGCGAAAAACATCATATTCCGGTGATTGTAGCAGATAAACAAATTGCAAGATTATCCGATAAAGAAAACTGTTTTGTTATTGGTGTGTTTGATAAGTATACGGAACGTTTGCAGAAAGATAAGCCGCATATTGTGCTGGTAAACCCAAGCAATATGGGGAATTTAGGTACGATTCTTCGAACAGCGGCTGCTATGGGAATCTATGACATAGCGATTATTGCACCGGGAGTAGATTCTTTTCACCCAAAGGCAGTACGAGCTTCCATGGGAGCGTTATTCCGTCTGCGTCATACCTATTATGAGGATTTTTCGGAGTATCGTAAGGAGTTTCCGGAGCATGAGGTGTTCTGTTTTATGTTAACCGGAGAACGTCAACTTACGGTCTCCGACGTACCGAAACCAAAGCTCTTTTCCCTTGTGTTCGGAAATGAGGCCACAGGTCTTCCTGACGAGTTTGCAAACTTCGGACAGAGTATTATTATTCCGCAGACACAGGATGTGGATTCTTTGAATCTGACCATTGCGGTGGGCATCGGCAGTTATATGTTTACCCAGGGGATACAACAAGAAAACTAAACAAAATTAAAAATCATACTAAAGTTATTGCTTTTTTTGGTACGCTAGAGTATACTTAAAGTTGGGGATTTTTGATGATTTTTTGGAGGAAAATTATGTTGTATTTAACGAGAGACGGTCTTTTGGACCGTGCAGGATATGAAAGCGCAGGGATTTCCCTGCCGCAGTATGATGTGGCAGAAGTGGCTGCCCATACTGCCGAGCATCCGGTGTGGGTGCATTTCGGCGCAGGTAATATTTTCCGTGGTTTTATTGCTGTATTGCAGCAGTCTTTGTTAAATCAGGGACTGGCAAAGAGCGGTATTATTGCGGCAGAAACCTTTGATTTTGATATTGTGGACAAGATTTATCGTCCATTTGACAGTCTGGCGTTGTTAGTTGGTTTGAAGCCGGACGGCGGCATGGTAAATTCTGTTGTGGCAAGTATTACGGACGCATACTGTGCTTGTAAGGATCGTCCGGAAGAGCTTGGTAAGCTTTCTGCTATTTTTGAAAATCCGGAACTTCAGATGGTTAGTTTTACCATTACGGAGAAGGGCTATGCATTAGAGGATATCCACGGTAATTTCCTTCCGGTGGTGGTTTCCGATATGGAAAAGGGACCGGAAGCAGCGACTCATGCCATGAGTGTAGTGGCTGCTCTTATGTGGAAGCGTTTTAATGCAGGTGCTCATAAGCTTGCCCTTGTAAGTATGGATAACTGCAGTCATAACGGAGAAAAGTTACAGACTTCCGTCATTACCATTGCAAAAGAATGGGAGAAGCGCGGTTTTGTTTCTTCTGAGTTTGTAGCTTACCTTTCCGATGAAACAAAGGTAGCATTCCCATGGTCCATGATTGATAAGATTACGCCGCGTCCGGCAGAAAGTGTTGAGAAAGCACTTGGTGAACTTGGTGTAGCAGACATGGCTCCGGTAGTTACTTCCAGAAATACCTATATTGCACCGTTTGTTAATGCAGAGATTCCGCAGTATCTGGTAGTGGAGGACAAGTTCCCGAACGGAAGACCGGCACTTGAGAAGGCCGGAGTTTATATGACCGACCGTGACACTGTAAATAACACAGAGCGTATGAAGGTGACGACTTGTTTGAATCCGCTTCACACAGCACTTGCTGTATATGGTTGTGTACTGGGGTATACGAAGATTGCAGATGAGATGAAGGATGCAGACTTAAAGCTTTTGGTAGAGAAAATCGGTTATGACGAGGGTATGCCGGTAGTCGTGGACCCGAAGATTTTATCTCCGAGAGAGTTCATTAAGGAAGTAATTGAGGAGCGTCTTCCGAATCCGTTTATTCCGGACATGCCGCAGCGTATCGCAACAGATACCGGTCTTAAGGTGCCGATTCGTTTCGGTGAGACCATGAAGTCTTATTTGGCAAGTGATACCTTAAAAATTACGGATTTGGTTTATATTCCGCTGGCAATTGCCGGATGGCTTCGCTATCTCATGGGTGTTTACGATAACGGTAAGCCGATGGAAATCAGTCCTGATCCGACGGCAGCAGGTGTGCAGGAAGCATTAAAGACAGTGGAATTCGGCAGCCCGGCAAGCTATAACGGACAGTTAAAATCCGTGCTTTCCAATAAGACGTTGTTTGCGGTTGATTTATGCGAAGCAGGTCTTGCGGAGCGTATTGAGACTATGTTCTGCGAGATGATTGCAGGTGAAGGCGCTGTAAGAAGTACCTTAAAAAAGTATCTCAATAACTAAACAGAATTATTTGAGTGATTGAAGAAAGAGAAGAAAAATAAGTTACTATAAAGGTTGTGCAAAAGAAAGGAGTTTCCATGAGTATTTTTAAAGATGTAAAAGAAAATGATGTACAGAATGAAGAGTTGAACGCAAAAGATGATTTATTCACTGTTGTTTCCGAAGAGGAACAGGACGATGTGGATATGGAACTTTTGGAAAGCCTGATGGAAGATGATTCTTTAGTGGCATCCGAGGATGAGTCTGTTGCGGAAGAGGTTGCAGAGACTCCGGTGGAAGCAAGTGCTGAGGTGGCGGTTGAACAACCGGTTGCTAATGAGCGTCCGTCTGTACCGGATACCGACGGTATTACTGTAATTACCAAGGGGACCACCATTAACGGTAGTATCATTTCCGATTGTTCTTTGGATGTCATGGGAACGATTAACGGTGACATCGAGTGTCTTGGCAAGTTGACCATTTCCGGTAAGGTAACCGGTAATGCCATGGCTGCGGAAGTTTATGTGAATACCGACCGTTTGGAGGGTAACATTACCAGTGAAGGCAGCGTAAAGATTGGTCTCGGTACCATCATTATCGGTGATATTACTGCTACTTCCGGTGTGATTGCCGGTGCGGTAAAGGGCGAAATCGACATTAAGGGACCGGTTGTTATCGATTCTACCGCAATTATTAAGGGTAATGTAAAGGCTAAGTCTGTACAGATGAACAACGGTGCAGTACTTGAGGGCTTCTGTTCTCTTGCTTACGCATCTGTTGAGATTGACAATATTTTTGAATAGAATACGAGGATATTATGGCATATAAGAGAGTTTTATTAAAGTTAAGCGGCGAGGCACTCGCCGGAGATAAGAAAATGGGTTTTGATGAGGCTACTTGTATTGCAGTGGGCAAGCAGGTAAAGCAGATGGTAGACGACGGAATTGAAGTGGCTGTTGTTATCGGTGGCGGTAATTTCTGGCGCGGAAGAAGCTCCGAAACCATTGACCGAATCAAAGCAGATCATATCGGTTGCCTGGCAACGGTAATGAATTGTATCTATGTGTCCGAAATTTTCCGTTTCTGCGGAATGGACACTGCAGTGTATACTCCGTTTGAATGCGGTAGCTTTACTGAATTGTTTACAAAGGACAACGCAGTAAAGGATTTAAAGGCGGGCAAGGTGGTATTTCTTGCAGGAGGAACTGGGCATCCGTTATTCTCTACCGATACGGCAACTTCCTTGCGTGCAATCGAGCTTGAGACAGATGTAATACTTATGGCCCGGGCGGTTGACGGTGTTTATGACAGTGACCCGAAGGAAAATCCGAACGCAAAGCGTTTTGATACCATTTCCTTTGCAGAAGTGTTGGAGAGAAAGTTAAAGATTCTGGATATGACCGCAACCGTAATGTGCATGGAACATAAAGTACCGTTATTTATCTTTTCATTAAATGAGGAAAACGGAATTGTTAAGGCAGCAAAAGGCGAGCCGATCGGAACAACCGTTACACCATAAAGCAAGAAGGAGAATAAAACAATGAATGAAAGAGTAGTACCGTTTGAAACAAAGATGCAGAAGTCTGTAGATGCTTTGGGTGAAGCTTTTACCACCATTCGCGCAGGTCGTGCCAATCCGCACGTTTTGGATAAGCTCAGAGTGGATTATTACGGAACCCCGTCTGCGATTCAGGCAGTAGCAAATGTTTCCGTACCAGAAGCAAGAGTGATTCAGATTCAGCCGTGGGAAGCAAAGATGATTAAGGAAATCGAGAAGGCAATTTTGGCCTCCGATATCGGTCTTACTCCGAGTAACGACGGCAAGATTATTCGTCTCGTATTCCCGGAACTTACCGAGGACAGACGTAAAGAGCTTGTAAAGGAAGTAAAGAAGCAGGCCGAGAATGCAAAAGTTGCAATTCGTAACGTACGTCGTGATGCAAATGATGCTATTAAGAAGGCAGCAAAGGCAAATGAAATTTCTGAGGATGAGCAGAAGGGCATTGAGGATGAAATCCAGAAGATGACCGACAAGTATGTTGCGGAAGTAGATAAGATGACTGACAATAAGTCTGCTGAAATTCTTACCGTTTAAGGACAAGAACTACTTGTAATGACGAATAGTCAGTTGACAGATTAAAAAGGACAGAGGGAACCCGGTTGAGTCCGTGGGATGAGAACCGCAGGCTCCCTCTTTTTCTTTCATTTAATGTTCCGGAGGATAGGGAAGATGGAAAAAATTCCGCAGCACATAGCAATTATTATGGACGGAAACGGAAGATGGGCCAAAAAACGGGGGATGCCTCGAAATGTAGGACATTCTCAAGGTAGTAAATCGGTTCGGAAAATTTGTGAAGAAGCATGGAAGTTGGGCGTGAAATATCTGACGGTATATGCATTTTCCACGGAAAATTGGTCAAGACCGAAGGAAGAGATTGATGCATTGATGAAGATACTACGCGGGTATTTAAAGGATGCAATAAAGCAGTGTGCAGACAACAATATGCGCGTAAGAATTATCGGCGATATTTCGGTTTTGCCGGAAGATATGATTACATCGATAAAACAGTTGGAAGAGGTATCAAGTGTAAATACCGGACTCCAATTTCAGATAGCATTAAATTACGGTGGCCGGGATGAAGTGTTGCGTGCCGTAAAAAAAGCAGCAGCAAAGTTAGCTGCGGAAGGAAAGTCCATAGAAGATATGACAACGGAGGATATCGGAAACTCTCTGGATACGGCAGATGTACCGGATCCGGATTTGATTATCCGTACCAGCGGAGAGCAGCGACTTTCTAATTTCCTAATGTGGCAGTCGGCTTATGCAGAGCTTTATTTTACGGATGTTTTATGGCCGGATTTTGATAAAAAAGCGTTGGAAGAAGCTATTTTATATTATGGAAGCAGAAACAGACGATTCGGCGGTCTTGAGAGTAAGTAGGCCGAGTCATCGATTCATGGAGGCAGTATGTTAATTACAAGATTGTTAAGCGGTATTGTGTTATTAGCAATTGTGATTTCGACCGGAATCTTAGGAGGACCGGTCTTTTGGGCGTTAGTAATGGCTATTTCTCTAATCGGAATGTTTGAATTCCATAGGATGACAGGTACCCATAAGAGCGGGATGTTTTATTTGGGACAGGTATTGTGTCTGGCTTTGAATGGCTTACTGTTTTTTGGGAAAAATGAACTTGCGGATTTGATTCCTGTGGTAGCTTTGTTAGCATATATGGCTGTCTATGTGGTGCGTTATCCGAAATTTCATGCAAAAGACATATTTACTTCTTATACCGGTTTCGTGTATGTAGCAGTATTACTTTCGTTTTTATACCGGGTTCGTATGGAAGAAAACGGTATGCTTTTGTTGTGGTTGGTGTTTATCGGAACCTGGGGGTCTGATACCTGTGCATACTGCATCGGTTGTTTATTCGGCAAACACAAGGCGTTTCCGGTACTGAGTCCGAAAAAATCCGTAGAAGGTTGTATCGGAGGTGTTGCGGGTACGGCGTTGATTGCAGGAATATATGCGGTTTGTTTAAATCATTTTGTGGAAGGGGTTACGGTGTCCGTACTTGTATTTGTTATCATTGGAGTGTTGGCATCTGTGGTGTCCCAAATCGGTGATTTGGCGGCTTCTGCTATGAAACGTCATTATGAAATTAAAGATTACGGAAAATTGATTCCGGGGCACGGCGGTATTTTAGACCGGTTTGACAGTATTATTTTTACGGCACCGATTGTGTATTTGATGGTACAAATTTTTGTACTTTGATTGCGGTATACTATATTACAAGCAGTAGGGAAGTCTGTATTGACCTATCATGCGGAAGAAGGATTGAGATAAATGATGAAGAAGATAGCTGTTCTTGGTTCTACCGGGTCCATCGGAACCCAGACCCTTGAAATTGTACGAGAAAGAAAAGAGGAATTCGAAGTAGTTGCATTGGCTGCGGGAAGCAGTATTGATTTATTGGAACAGCAGGTGACAGAGTTTTTGCCAAAGGTAGTTTCCCTTACAAAAGAAGAGGATGCGAAAGAATTAAAAAGACGACTTACGGCCAATAACATACATTCTACAGAGGTAGTGTATGGAATGGATGGGCTGATTGCATGTGCTACTGAACCTTCTGCAGACATGACTGTAAATGCAGTGGTGGGAATGATTGGTATTTTACCTACGATTTCTGCTATTAAGGCAGGTAAAGACATTGCATTGGCCAATAAGGAAACTCTCGTAACTGCTGGACATATTATTATGCCGTTGGTGGAAGAATATAGGGTAAAGCTTCTTCCGGTAGACAGTGAGCATTCTGCGGTATTTCAGTGTTTACAAGGGGCGGGAGAACAGACGGTAGAAAAGTTATTGTTGACCGCTTCCGGCGGACCTTTTTTTGGAAAAAAGAGGGATGAACTTGGTTCTATAACAGTAGAACAAGCCTTGAAGCATCCGAATTGGGCCATGGGAAGAAAAATTACCATTGATTCATCTACCTTGGTGAATAAAGGGTTGGAAGTGATGGAGGCCGGATGGCTCTTTTCTTTATCACCGGAGCAGATTGAAGTGGTGGTTCAGCCGAAAAGCATTATTCATTCCATGATTCAGTTTACGGACGGCGCAGTTTTGGCACAGCTGGGAACGCCGGATATGAAGCTTCCGATCCAATACGCCATGACCTATCCGGACCGTGTAGCGTTAGGCGGAAAACGGCTTGATTTTTTTGAATTGCAAAAGATTGAATTTTATAAGCCTGATACAGATACGTTCCGAGCATTGGCATTGGCATATGATGCGTTTAAAGAAGGCGGAAGTATTCCTACGGTTTATAATGCTGCTAACGAAATGGCAGTGGCTTTGTTCTTAGGCAGGAAAATCGGTTATTTACAGATTACCGAACTGATTGAACGTGCCATGCAGGCCCATCATAAAATTGCAAATCCTACGTTAGAGGAAGTTCTTTTCACGGAACAGGAAACGTATGACTATATAAGGGAGAATGTGCGGTAGAGGCGCAGAAAAGAGGACGTATGAAAATTGTAATTGCGATTTTGATTTTTGGATTATTGGTGTTGGTTCACGAATTGGGACATTTTATCTTTGCAAGGATAAACGGAATTGAAGTGCTGGATTTTTCCATTGGCATGGGACCGCGGTTATGTGGATTTAAGGCCTTTGGGACACAGTTTTCCGTTCGTTTACTGCCAATTGGCGGCGCCTGTATGATGTTGGGGGAAGATCAGGACCAGAACATGGACAACGAGCGGTCCTTTTATGCGAAAAATGTGTGGCAACGAGTATCTGTGTTGTTTGCAGGTCCCGGTTTTAATTTTATACTTGCTTTCATTTTTTCCTTGTTTATCATCGGCTCCGAAGGTTTTGATCCGGCTACCGTAACAAAGGTTACAGGAAACGGTCCTGCTGCGGTTGCAGGCTTGCAGGAAGGAGACGTCATTACAAAAATCGGGAAGTCCGGAGTGACCTTCGGCAGAGACATACAAAGTTATTTTTTGTATCATGAGCTTACCGATGAGCCGTTAAAGGTAACGGTGAAGCGTAACGGTGAGAAGGTAAAACTTACCTTGTTACCGGAAGCTTATGAGAAATATATGCTTGGTTTTACCTACAGCGGTGCTGATAACGGAACGGCTGAAATTTTAGAATTGTCAGAAGGATATCCTATGGCGGAAGCCGGTCTTTTGGTGGGAGATGTTATTACGAAAATCAGCGATACAGAAGTATTTACCGGCGGAGAATTAATGGCATATTTTGATCAAACACCTCTCACGGGAGAGCCGATTGAAGTAACCTATGACAGAAAAGGCGAGACATTTACTACGCAGGTAACGCCGAAGTATGTAGCTACAGAGTATACCGTTGGATTTGCCTATAATTTGGCAAGAGTGGATACAAATGCATGGGAGACTTTGAAGTATTCCGTGGCAGAAGTGGGATTTTGGATTAAAGATACTGCCAGGGGCTTAGGAAAATTGTTTACCGGAAAGGTGAAATCCAATGAAGTAGGAAGTGTGGTTGCCATTGTAGATTTGGTAGGTGATACCTATGAAGGCTCTAAAGCTGCCGGGGTAAAGGTAACCTTATTAAATCTTTTGAATCTTTCGGTATGGCTTAGTGCCAATCTTGGTGTGATGAACCTTCTTCCGATTCCGGCGTTAGATGGCGGAAAACTGTTGTTTTGTATTATCGAGATTGTCAGAGGAAAGCCTGTGGATCGTGAAAAAGAAGGCATGGTACACTTTATCGGTATGATTCTTTTGTTATTATTGATGGTGTTCCTGATTTTTAATGATGTAAAAAATATTTTCTTTGCAAAGTAAAAAAGCTTAAACCGGATGGAGGTATGGTATGGAACGGATGAAAACAAGACAAGTAAAAATCGGAAACGTGACAATCGGCGGAGATGCACCGATTGCAATCCAGTCTATGACCAATACAAAGACGGAAGATGTAGCGGCAACGGTGGCACAGATAAAGGAGTTGACCGCTGCAGGCTGTGAAATTATCCGCTGTGCCGTACCGACTATGGAAGCTGCAAAGGCACTGGCAGAAATAAAAAAGAAAATAGAGATACCGCTGGTGGCTGATATTCATTTTGATTATCGGCTGGCTATTGCAGCCATGGAAAACGGTGCGGATAAAATCCGTATTAATCCGGGCAATATCGGTTCTATGGACCGGGTTCGCGAAGTGGCAGAAGCTGCGAAAAAGTATGGAGTGCCGATTCGTGTAGGTGTCAACAGCGGCTCTTTGGAACGTAATTTGGTAGAAAAGTACGGTGGTGTAACAGCAGAAGGATTGGTGGAAAGTGCTCTTGACAAGGTAGCTATGTTGGAACAGTTTGATTTTCATAATATTGTCATCAGCATTAAGTCTTCCGATGTGTTAATGTGTGTGAAAGCCCATGAATTGATTGCACAGAAGACGGAGTATCCGCTTCATGTGGGAATTACGGAAGCCGGAACCATCCGTTCCGGAAATATTAAGTCCTCTATCGGTTTGGGAATGATTTTATCTCAGGGAATCGGTGATACCATCCGGGTTTCTTTGACGGCAGCACCGGTAGAAGAGATTGTAACCGCTAAGTTGGTACTTCGTACCTTGGGGCTTCGTAAAGGTGGAATTGAAGTGGTATCATGTCCGACTTGCGGCAGAACAAAGATTGATTTGATAGGGCTTGCGGAACAGGTAGAGGCCATGGTAGCAGGGTATGATTTGCCGATTAAGGTGGCCGTAATGGGTTGTGCAGTAAACGGTCCGGGAGAGGCAAAAGAGGCCGACCTTGGTATCGCAGGCGGTAACGGAGAAGGGCTTGTGTTCCGAAAGGGTGAAATTGTCCGGAAGGTACCGGAGGATGCGCTCCTTTTCGCACTGAAGGAGGAGATAGAAAGGTATGAAGCTGTATGAAGTATTTGATTCGGTCAATGCACCGGAGGAATTACGACGGGTTTTTCAGGATTCCGAAGTTTTAAAGTTAAGTGCATCCCGGGGCTCCGGAGGTGTAACGGTACATATTGAAAGCGAACGTTTGCTGTCTTATCCTACGGTAAAACAATTGGAAAAAGTATTAAATGATCAGTTTTTCCGGATGATGGACAAACGTGCGGTGGTAGAAGAGCATTATAAATTATCTGCTCAGTATACACCTGCTTCCATCTGGGAGCATTACAGCGAGCATATTTGGGATGAAATCGGGGAGCAAAGTCGCTTAAATGTGAATTATTTGAACCAGGCCGATTTTTTTGTGAATGGTGAAGAGTTACATATTCAAACGGAAGATACCTTTATTAATCGTCATATCGGAGAAGAAGTAAAGAGCTGCATTGAGAAGCTCTTTTTATCTCGCTTTGATGTACCGCTTCGGGTAGTATGTGAGTATTTGGCTGAAGAAAAGGAAGAAGAACCGGTTGGCGATGTGCCGAAACGTCCGGCTTATGAGTTTTATTCCAAGGATAAACTTCGCAGCATGGGAGTAATGCCGGCGAAAAATGAGGAAGAAGCCGAATCCAATCAAGAAACCGGTTCCGGAGCAGAGACTGTTACAGCCGGAACAAAACAGGGTGCTTCAGAGAACGGGAAAACAGAAGGCGGACAGAAAGCGGCATCCGGTAAAAAAGATGCGGAAGCAAAGACAGAGAAAAAATCCGGGGACAAGGGCGGTAAAGCTGATTTTAAAAAGTTTGAACGGAACGGGAATTATACGCCGAAGAAAAAGATACCGGATGATCCTGATATTTTCTACGGAAAAGCCTTTGACGGAGAGTTAAGTACCATTGCGGAAGTGGATGACGGCTTCGGCGATTATGTGCTTCGTGGTAAGATTATTAAGTTTGAGGAGCGGGAACTTCGCAATGAAAAGTTGCTTTTCATGTTCCAAATTACAGATTTTACCAACTCCATCGGTGCAAAGATATTTGTGCGGAAGGAAGAGGCAGATGAGCTCCGTGGCAAATTAAAACCGGGTAAGTTTTTGTTATTAAAGGGACAGGTTATGTTTGACACCTACGAAAAGGAAGTGTCGGTAGGTGTCATTTACGGGATGAAGAATATTAAAGATTTTACGAAGAAACGTATGGATACGGCAGAACGGAAGCGTATCGAACTTCATGCCCATACGAAGATGAGCGACATGGATGCGGTAGTGGACCCGAAAGTACTGGTAAAGACTGCATTTGAGTGGGGGATGCCGGGAGTAGCCATTACGGATCATGGTGTGGTTCAGGCTTTTCCGGAAGCAAATCATGCCATTAATCCGAAGGATTATAAGGATGATGAAGAAAAGATGCAACGCGCCAAGGATTTCAAGATTATCTACGGTGTAGAAGCATATTTGGTAGACGATGTATTGGAACCGGTGCGTGACAGCAAGGGTCAGTCTTTGGATAGCAGTTTTGTTGTGTTTGATATTGAAACCACCGGATTCGGTGCAGAACGGGATAAAATCATCGAAATCGGTGCGGTAAAGGTGGAAAACGGGAAAATTACAGAGAAATATTCCACCTTTATTAATCCGAAGGTTCCGATTCCGCCACGTATTGAAGAACTAACCGGAATTAAGGATTCCATGGTGATGGATGCTCCCGAAATTACGGAGGTTTTACCGGAGTTTCTGGCATTTTGTGAGGGATGTTCGTTAGTTGCACATAATGCTTCCTTTGATACGGGATTTATTCGTGTGAATGCGGAGCGTCTTGGACTGCCGTTTGATTTTACTGTAATAGATACGGTTGGGTTGTCGCGGGCATTGCTTCCGGGGCTTTCCAAACACAAGTTGGATATCGTAGCAAGAGAACTTGGTGTTTCTTTGGAAAACCATCACCGTGCGGTAGATGATGCCAAAGCGACGGCAGATATTTTTGTAAAGTTTTTGGAACGACTGCGGGAACAGAAGGTTTCCAATCTGGATGCGGTGAATGATGTTTGTAAACCGACGCCGGAAATGATTAAGAAGATGCCGACGTATCATGCCATTATTTTGTGTCAGAATGAGATTGGGCGCATTAATTTGTATCGTTTGGTCTCTCTTTCCCATATTGAGTATTATGCGAGACGACCGAGGATTCCGAAAAGTTTGTTTTTGGAAAATAGGGAGGGACTTATTATCGGTTCCGCTTGTGAGGCGGGAGAAATTTACCAGGCAATTTTACGAGAGTCGCCACAAAATGAGATTGAACGGCTTTGTGAGTTTTACGATTATTATGAGATTCAGCCTCTGGGTAACAATCAGTTTATGATTGCGGATGAAAAACATGATAATATCAAGTCCGAGGAGGATTTGATTGCCATTAACAAAAAGATTATTGCTCTCGGTGAGCAGTATAATAAGCCGGTGGCAGCTACTTGTGATGTGCATTTCTTAAATCCGGAGGATGAAGTGTACCGCCGCATTATTATGTCCTGTAAGGGCTTTGCGGATGCGGATAACCAGGCGCCGCTTTACTTCCGCACTACAGAGGAGATGCTTGCAGAGTTTTCCTATCTGGGCGAAGAAAAAGCGGAAGAGGTAGTGCTTGATAATCCGCAAAAGATTGCGGATATGATTGAGTATGTGTCTCCGATTCATCCGGACAAGTGTCCTCCGGTTATTGAGGATTCCGATAAGACACTGCGTAAAATTTGTTACGATAAGGCTCATTCCATGTACGGAACGAATTTACCGGAAATTGTAGAAAATCGTTTGGAGCATGAGCTAAATTCCATTATTAAAAACGGATTTGCCGTGATGTATATTATTGCCCAAAAGCTGGTATGGAAGTCCAATGAGGACGGTTATCTGGTAGGTTCCCGAGGTTCCGTAGGGTCCTCTTTCGTTGCCACCATGTCCGGTATTACGGAGGTAAATCCGCTGCCGGCCCACTATTATTGTACCGAGTGTTTCTTCTCGGACTTTGATTCCGAGGAAGTGAAAGACTGTCAGAAGCGAGGTTTGTCGGGGTGTGATATGCCGGACCGAATTTGTCCGAACTGCGGAAAGCCGCTTATCAAGGACGGTCATGATATTCCGTTTGAAACCTTCCTTGGTTTCTACGGCGATAAGGAGCCGGATATCGACTTAAATTTCTCCGGTGAATACCAGGCAAAGGCTCACGACTATACGGAGGTTATATTCGGTAAAGGGCAGACCTTCCGTGCGGGAACCATAGCAACCCTGGCGGAAAAGACTGCCTACGGTTATGTATTAAAGTATAATGAAGAGCATGGTATTACCATGCGGAAAGCGGAGATAGAACGTATTGCCCACGGTTGTGAAGGCGTACGGCGTTCTACGGGGCAGCATCCGGGCGGTATTATCGTACTGCCTATCGGTCATGAGATTTATAAGTTTACCCCGGTGCAGCGTCCGGCAAATGATATGACCACAAAAACCGTGACCACCCACTTTGACTACCATTCCATTGATCATAACTTGCTTAAGCTTGATATTCTCGGACACGATGATCCCACCATGATTCGTCGATTGGAAGACTTGACGGGCGTGGATGCAAAGCAAATTCCGTTAGATGATCCAAAGGTGATTTCCTTGTTCTCCTCTACGGAAGCCTTGGGGATTACACCGGATGATATCGGCGGTTGTGACCTCGGAAGTCTGGGGCTTCCGGAGCTTGGTACGCCGTTTGTTATGCAGATGCTTCGAGATACGAAACCGAAAAGCTTTTCGGACATGATACGAATTTCCGGTTTGTCCCATGGTACGGACGTATGGTTAAACAACACTCAGCTTCTGATTCAGGAAGGAAAGTGTACCTTGTCCAACGCCATCTGTACCCGAGATGATATTATGGTATTCCTTATTTATCAGGGAGTGGAGAATGGTCTTGCTTTCAAAATCATGGAGAGTGTACGAAAGGGTAAGGGCTTAACGCCGGAAATGGAAGAGGCCATGATTGCCCAGGGAATCCCGGATTGGTATATTTGGTCCTGTAAACAGATTAAGTACATGTTCCCGAAGGCCCATGCTTGTGCTTACGTTATGATGGCATTCCGTGTGGCACATTTTAAGATTTATCATCCGCTTGCGTACTATGCAGCATATTTTGGTATCCGTGCAAAGGCCTTCAGTTATGAAACAATGTGTCTCGGCAAAGAGGTGCTGGAGCGGAATATGAAAGATATCAAGAAAAAGATGGATACAAAGACTGCTTCTCCGAAGGATGAAGATTCTTACGGCGATATGAAAATTGTGCAGGAGATGTATGCAAGAGGCTTTGATTTTATGCCGATTGATTTGTTCAAAGCAAAAGCTCACGCCTTCCAGATTATTGACGGAAAGCTCATGCCGTCCTTTGACAGTATCGATGGTGTAGGAGAAACGGCAGCAGAGCAGATTGAGGAAGCTGCTAAGGATGGTCCGTTCTTGTCTCAAGACGATTTCCGTACCCGTTGTAAAATCAGTCAGACCATTGCGGATCAGATGGCGGATTTGGGACTTTTAGGTGATATTCCGAAGTCCAACCAGATGTCTTTGATGGATTTGTTTTCTCTGTAGAAAAAAAGGAATGTTTTGACAGATTAATCAAGGAAGCTGAAAAGGTTTTTATTTATAGTAGCAGGAGGGAGAAAAATGAGATTACAAAAGTACAGAAAAAGGATGTTTATTGGGGGAGTTGTTTTTTGTTTAGCGATGGCTGCCTGTGTATCGGAGGAGCTAGAGGTTAATAAACCGCAAAATACGGAGGTGCACAGTTTGGAAGATACTCCGGAAAACACTCCGGTAATCACGGAAACGGCCGGTAAGGAAGAGGAAGGGGAACCGGTTTGGTTTCAGGTTGCAAAAGTGGATTTGACCGGAGACGGAGTGGAGGAGTCTGTTTTTGCGGGAGAAGTTATGGATTCCGGTGAGTATAGGGGGATTTCTGTCACCGGACAAAGTGACTCGGGAGAAGCTGCTTTCGTAGTACCTGAGAAGATTACAATTTTGTGTCATCAGGAGAGTAAAACAGAGTTTGATATTTCTTGCAGTAATATTTCCTTGGGACGAACAACCCTTGCGGAAGAACCGGCCTATGGTGTGCTGGGAAAGTATTTGGAAAAGACGTTGGGGATGAAAAAATCGGGGGATTTGTACGAAATCGATGTAAACTGTGATACCTTTTCTTTAATTGAGGCGGAAAACCATAAAGGTTCGGCTATTTTATGTAGAGGAACGCTTCCGGTGGAAGAGAAGTTGCTGGAAGTAAGCTGGACACTGGAATATAGCCTTGATAAGTGGATGGTAACTTCCGTAGAGCTTCCGCTTTGGAATATTACCGGAACAACTACCGGTTGGGAAACGACCCGGGGGGAATGGTCGGATATGGTAAAGCGGAATCGTTATATGGGGTATCTGGATGAGTCCGCCTGTTTTCAAGATGTGAATTCAAAGCAGGATTTTGACGGGGACAGAACGCTTGACCGCATTTGGAGAGATGTATCGGAGGTCGAAAGTTATTCCATACATTTCGGAAACGGAGAAGAACTTTTAATTACGGACGATTTTAACGGAACGCATATAGACAGTGTAGTCTGGCAGATTGCAAAAGACAAGACGGTGTTCTGGTTTCGGGAAGGTGGCATGAGTACCGGTGGAGACTGGTGCAAGTTGTATCTTTACGAACAGACAGAAGCGGGGCTTGTGCGAATGGAATTGCCGGAGGAACCTGCACTGAGAGCAGAGAAGGTTTCGGAACGGGAGATTGCGTTTTATTGGAAAGAGCAGGAGCCGGTGGGAACACTTAATTTGGATTCTGTCAGTTGTTTTGCCGGAGACTCACCGGAGGAATGGCTGGAACAGCACACAGAGGAAGAGAACGGAACCTATATTTTCCGATTATACGATTATGATACTTGTTTCATGGCGGAAGGAAGTGTTCCTGAAAGAGGAGCAATCCGTTGGAATGCGTATATCGGAGATAAATGGGGAAAAGCAACCTTTACTTGGGTAACGGAGTATATTGACGGGGCTTGGGAAATTACAGACGTCTTTCTGCCGTTACATGCGGGAATGTAATTGAGGCATATGGATGAAGATGTCTATAAATGTTTTAATTAACAGATAATTCGAAAAATAGTTGAACTTTAAGAAAAAGTAAAAAATAGCTTGCAATTTGCAGATACCTGTTGTATAATCTGTTTTGCAAGTTACGGCTCGTTGGTCAAGCGGTTAAGACGCCGCCCTCTCACGGCGGAAACAGGGGTTCGATTCCCCTACGAGCTGCTTATCCTTAGGATGATAATTTAATAAATTGGTTATGGCTCGTTGGTCAAGCGGTTAAGACGCCGCCCTCTCACGGCGGAAACAGGGGTTCGATTCCCCTACGAGCTGCTCTGTATTTTTTATACAGCCCAACCCCGAATTCACACCTTGAACAAAGGTGTGTTTTTGTTTTTCTGCGATTTGGTTTAGCGAGCATGTGGCAGAACTGCGAAAGCTTGCTTCTAAGCTGTGCTGATGTCATGTGAGCGTGCCCGCGACCGAGTTTAACCCCAGTGAATATAGAATAACCCAACGATAAAGCAAAAACCAGAAATTCGTTGGGTAAGAAGAAAAGGAAGTACCCAACGGAAAGAAGAAAAACAGAAATTTGTTGGGTAAGAAGAAAAGGAAGTACCCAACAGAAAAGAGAAAATCAAAAATTCGTTGGGTAGAAAGCAAAGGAAGTACCCAACAGAAAAGAGAAAATCAAAAATTCGTTGGGTAGAAAACAAAGGAAGACCCCAACGAAAAAGTAAAAAACAGAAATTCGTTGGAAAAGAAAACCTGAACAAGGAGGAGAAAACAATGAACACAGTATGGTCAACCTATGTACAAGGAATCGGAACTCTTTACAACACACGGTTATTACGGTTTTCGGATCTATTTCAGAAAAAGTACCGGAAAGCGTTCCGGATTGATGACAAGAAACGGATTCTTGAAATCGGATGCGGTCCGGGAGCTTTGGCGGAATCGTTAGCCAGGTGGTATCCGGGGGCGCAGGTGTTTGGAATAGACAGAGATAGTAACTTCATTGCTTTCGCAAAACAGCAAAATCCGATGATTCAATATGCGGAAGGCGATGCCACTGCATTAGCATTTGAAAATGAAAGTGTAGATGTCACTATATCCAATACGGTGGCGGAGCATATCGAACCTTCTAAGTTTTACGGAGAACAGTACCGGGTGTTAAAAGAAAAGGGAGTATGTCTTGTATTATCTGCCAGAAGAGGCATTAACATTACAGCACCATGCATCAGTGAGAAGTCAGCCTTTGAAAAAGAAATTTGGAAAAGGGCAGAACAGCAGCTGGCAGAAGTCGATGAGAAGTTTTCCGTATGCGCCTATCCGCAAAATGAATCGGAACTACCGCTCTGTATGGAACAATACGGTTTTCGGAATGTGACCACGGAATATCTGACCGTTAATCTGACACCGGACAACCCGGTTTATACAAAAGAAACAGCACATGCCATGATAAATGCCAATCGTCAGGTGAGCTTGGATGGTGCGGATGAGCTGCTTCGAATTGCTACGGGTGTTGTTACTGTGGACGAGGTGGAAGAGTTAAAGCGTATTATTAATTTCAAGTATGATAAACGGATTGAGCTTTACAATAAGGGAATCAAGCAATGGGATGCCAATGTTTCCGTAACGATGGTAATACGCGGGGAAAAGTAAACGTTCAGAAAAGAGGAAAATAATGGAAAATACTGTAAAACTAAGAAATACGGCAGGAATTTATCTTTTAAACAATAATAAAATTCTTTTGTTATATCGCAAAGGTTCTAAGGTTGTAAATAATACATGGATTGCATCTGCCGGCGGACATTTCGAAGAATGGGAACTGAATGATGCGAAAGCATGCGCGCTTCGTGAAATGCAGGAAGAATTGTCTGTAACGGAAGAAATGCTTTCCGATATAAGCCTTCGATATATTACACTACGAAGAACAAACGGGGAAATCAGACAGAATTATTATTTCTTTGCAAATCTGAAGGATGAGTACTTAACAGGGCTGGTTTCCGATGAAGGTGACTTAAAATGGTTTGAATTAAGTGAGATATCCGAACTGCCGATGCCGTATTCTGCAAAATATATGATAGAGCATTATTTGACTACAGGAAGAAAGAATGATAAGGTCTATGTGGGAGTTGCAGACGGAAATGGTGTAATGTTTACGGATTTAGCAGAATATTAAATATTTTTTTGAGGATAAAGGGAGTATTTATGCTACTTTTTGATGTTGAAAAGAGGCATAAGGTAGGGTACAATAAATATGGTAACGAATAGGAATCTGTTAAGGAGTAATCATGAAACAATTATCCGATAAAGAAGCAAAAAAATATGGAATACATACCGTTCACCACGAGATGGATAATGGAGAGTTGCGCTTTCGGTTGGTGAGTGACCACGGCAGTTCTTATATTATGACAAAAAGTACCGAGCACAATGGCTGGCAGAAGTCTCATGTGCATTATCAGAAGCAAGAGTTTTATCTGGTAGAAAAGGGTGTAGTTTTCATAGCCTTGCTCATTGATCATGAAGTACAGATAAAAAAACTTTGTGAGAATGACAGTATGTTGATTCCGTTAGGCGTCCCTCATAATGTGAAACTGAGTGATGATGCAATTTTACATACGATTAAGTACGGGACAACAGACGAGGATTGGAACGGGTGTGAGGAGTTGGATGGGTTATTGAGCGATATTAAGTCTGATTTGTTCACAGGAAACAGAGGAGGATGCCTATGAAAAAATGGTACGACGAAGAATACGAATGGGAAATTGAAGTGATTGGATTTAACAAAGACAATGATGAAACAGAGCGATTTTGCAGAAACGGAGAACAAATCGGAGATAAGTATACATGTACATACGGTTGTCCTGTAAACGCGCAGGGGGAAGGTATTTGCTCAAAAACCATGACTTTGCTGTTTCCGATTATGGAGGCGGTTCGTAGCGGAGGAAACTTGATTAATATCGGCGGAGACAGTGAGTATAGCAAGGTTGTGATGTGTCCTGACGGATGTGTGTTGTTCCGGATTACGGCAAAAAAGTTAGAAAATGAAAACTTTTATCAGGGGAAGTTTTTTGAGTAGCGTAAGGAGGAGTGTATGAACAGCGAATTAACAACCATTTTATCAGCGAATCCGCGCTATGCGGCGGCTTACAATGAATATATGGAGATACATAAGAACGGATATGGAAAAAACAGTACTCCGGAGGAACTTGCCACTTTTGAAGAGTTTCTCGAAAGAGACTTTTTAAACGGAATCAAGCAAGACAGTAACGAGAGGGAAGAACTGATTCGAGGAGATCGTTTGGTAATTCGGAAAGCCCGGATTGCGGATGCGGATTTTATGCAGTCGGTGGAATTGGATGCGGATAACGCACCATGGGTAGCAAATTGGCCGTTAGGCTGGCGAATTGCAAAGTTCGGAGATGAAAATTTCTTGCAGACTGTGATTGAAAAGACGGACGGGACACCAATCGGACTTCTTATTTTCCATGGAATGAGGACGGTACAGGAGAAGCTGGAATTAAAGCGAATTGCTTTGATAGAGAAAGGGAAGGGCTATGGTAAGGAAACTCTTTCTTTGGCGCAGAAACTGGCCTTTGAGGTTTTTGAGACACCGTATTTGTATCTGGGAACAAAGGAGAATAACCTTCGTGCCCAAAGCATTTATAAGGCAACCGGTTTTACGCCGGACATGCCGGATCCGTGTACTAAGTTTCATATTACAATCACAGAATACAGGAGCGCAAATAAATGAGCAAGATAAACATTTTACATTTAATTGAAGGTGCAAAACAGGCAGAAGGTCTGACGGTGATTATCGATGTATTTCGTGCAATCTCTTTGGAGTGCTATTTATACGACATGGGAGTAAAGGAAATTCGTCCCATCGGGTCAGTGGAAGATGCGTTTGCATTGCATGAAGAAATACCGGACAGCGTGTTAATCGGCGAACGCAACGGAAAGAAGTGCGACGGTTTTGATTTTGGAAATTCGCCGTCTACGGTTCTACCGGACGCGGTAAAGGGGAAGACCATCCTTCATACCACCAGTGCGGGTACCCAGGGCATCGTAAATGCTACGAAGGCAGCAGAGATTATTACGGGAAGCCTTGTAAATGCAAAGGCAGTGGCAGAGTACATAAAGAAAAAGAATCCGGAGACGGTTTCGTTAGTTTGTATGGGAAACGCGGGCGTGCGTCCGGCGGCAGAGGACGAGCTTTGCGCAGAATATATCAAGAGCCTGGTGGAAGGTGTGGAACTACCTGATTTTGAACAACGTGTTGCAGACCTTCAGAGGTATGGAGGAGAACATTTTTTTGATGAAAACAGACAGGAGATTTATCCGAAAGAAGACTTCTTTATGTGCGTAAAGTATGACAAGTTTCCGTTTGTTATCAGAATTGAGAAGGATGAATTGGGATTTATCACAAAGCGAGAATTTGTATGATAGGAGGATAACATGAAGTACGACTGCGGATTTGAAAAAGAGAATAATTGGTTCCGGTACCGGGCGGCAGCGATTATTGTGGAAGAAGGTTGTGTCTTGTTTGCCGGAAACGAACGGGATCATTACTATTATTCCATCGGTGGGGGAGTCCATATGAACGAGACGGCAGAGGATGCTGTCGTAAGAGAAGTGTTCGAAGAAACCGGTGTGCAGTACGAGGTGGACCGGCTGGCGGTGATACATGAGAATTTCTTTGACGGGGACGGAGCTGTGGAAGGACTTTTATGTCATGAGGTGGCATTTTATTTTTTGATGAAGCCACGGGGAACGAAGGCGCTCAACAGTAACAGCTATACCGGCGGATTTAAGGAGAATATGTACTGGATTCCCATTGAAGAACTTGATAAACACGTGGCATATCCGACCTTTATGAAGGAGTATTTGAGTAAGATGCCAAAAGAAATCGTACATATTGTTACCAACGAGAGGGAAAGTTAATGGAGGTTTTATTCGGAACAGCATCGGATATTGCTGCATGGATGAAGGTGGTTGAGTGTGTGGCACCTCAGTTTCCGGGATTAGAGAAAAAGGAAAGCCGGGAGGAGCACAAATCAACAGTACTCCGTTTTATGGAGAAGCGACAGGCTATTTGTGTGAAAGAGGATAATGAAATTGTTGGTGTTATGTTGTTTTCACGTGGACATAATATGATTTGCTGTCTTGCGGTTTCGCCGGAGTACAGACGATGCGGAATTGCGTCAATGTTGTTAGAAACTGCATTAAATGAGCTTGATAAAAGCCGGGAAATCACGGTTTCTACGTTTCGTGAGGGAGACGAAAAAGGGATTGCACCGAGGGCATTGTATAGGAAATACGGATTTGAAGAAGGTGAACTTACGATAGAGTTTAATTACCCGAATCAGAAGTTTATTTTATCTCTGAAAAATAGTATATAGCTATTGACCTTACCCCTGGGGCAAGGTGTATTCTGTTATAAGAATCGTACATATGACGGAGGGTTTTATGAAGAATACAGACAATACATGGGGACGTCAGTAGAGGAACTGCTATCGAATGGATATGAGATTTACCGAAAAAAGCTGATTTGATATTTACGCAAAAAGTCAAGACATCTCTTTTGAAGTAAGATAAAATTTCTTTATAAAAAGGAATATGAACAACCGACAAAGGAGGTTATCCCTATGATTTTTACTGCTAAAATTGAGCAGACATATGCGTATCCTAATCGTATGAAGTATATTGCGGAAACCGATTCTTTTATTGAAAAGCCGATGGAAAGCTTACCTCATGCCAGGAATTTTAAACAGCCCTATGGTTGGATAAAAGAGTCCGGAACCCCGCCTTGTGACCATCTGGATGTAATTGTTATGACTGATAAAGAGTATGCCTTGGGAGAGGAAGACAAGGTAAAACTTATCGGTGTGTTTTATCGCAGTGACGGAGACCACAAACTGGTTAGTGTACGTATAGATCGTGAGGTGGACGATATTTCGGAGCTTCCCGATACCGAGCAGGAAGATTTACGTCGTCTGTATCCGAGAGCAGATAAAGAGAAAGGCGAGGGCTGGTACGGAAGAGAAAAAGCAGAAGAGGTGATTACTGAGTTTTTCACTAAAAAGAAGGAAAAGTGACCGTAAGTTACATAAATAAAAGTGTTTTCTAAAAGGAGAAGAATACGATGGTGTTACCGGATTATCATGTACATTCGTTATTTTCGCCGGATTCTAAGATGTCCCCGGAGGAGGCTGTTCGCGCAGCAATCGCATTGGGAGTTACGGAACTTTGTTTTACGGAGCATATGGACTTGGGACATCACATGGAAATGTATGATAAAATTCCGAATTTTGATGGGATGGAGAAAACTATTTCTATGTTAAGAAAGAAGTATCCGGACATACATATTGGAAAAGGAGTCGAAGTAGGATATATTTCGGATACTGTGGAACAAACAGCTGAGGTTTTGGCGAAACAGAACTTTGACTATGTTTTACTGAGTACTCATTGTGTGGACGGACTGGATTGCGGGGTGCCGGAATCAAAGCGGGGACAAGATAAGATTACAGCATATAAAAGATATCTTGAAACGGTATATATGTCTGTTACGGATGAAAGACTTACAGCACAATATGACTGTGTCAGTCATATCGGGTATATTGCAAAAGGACTTCATTACGAGGATAACACGTTTCCTTATGAGTTGTTTCCGGAATTGTTTGATAAGATACTATGTGAGATTATCAAGAGGGGAAAGGGAATTGAAGTAAATACTTCCGGAATTGACAGAGGAGGACATGTGTTACCGCATCCAAGCATTATTCGACGTTATCGGGAATTAGGTGGGCGGATGATTACTATCGGTTCGGATGCACATAAGTCTCAGAATGTGGGCGCATACATAAAAGATGCCGTCGCTGTAATTGTCGAGGCGGGATTTGAAGAAATAACATTGTTTCATAATCGTGTACCACGAATGGTTCGGATAACAAAAGAAGATTAACAGATAGGCCTGCCTTCGGGACATTAACGAAGACGAGGCCTATTTTCTGTTTGTGTTTCCATAAGAATTGTGGTACAATTAACATAACACGGTGAAAGAAAACAGTTATACAGACGGAACTTGTGAAAGGGACATCGGTGGTTTTATGGGAAAAACAAAAGAAGACAGAGTAAAACAACTGAAAAAGAAACGAATTTGGCCTTCTATTGTGGGGTTTGCTTTGATTGTTATTATATTTTTTATGGTGGTTGTATTCGGAATTGCTGCCGTGATTTTAGAGGTTACGAATCGGAAACTTACGGAAGGGTACGAGAATTCCACGAAGGTTGCTAATTTTTTTCTGGAAGATGACGGAAGTTTGTTATTGAATCCGGAAAATAAAGTGCTCCTTTATATGGATGTAATGGATGAAATCGAGGGAATCAGTGTTGTAGACAAAAACGGGGACAAAATATGGTCCGATAACGGTCAGTATCCGGATTTGGGGAATGCATTGAGGGGAGATTTGGTTTTTGCAGGAAATAAAGCCTTTGTTGATATCATTATGGAAGAGGATGAAAATGTAATTTATTTTGATGATTCCGGTTCTTTAAGATTAAATGAAGCCTTGTTCTATCAATTAGACTTTTTGCATGTACTTCGAGATAACAATAAGGCCGTATTGGAATTTAAAATTTGGTTTTTGATTCCTACCGGTGAAACCACGGTTTGTGTATTAAATAATTTGACGATTTACGGTTATGATGTACAGATGATGCTTCTTATCATGGCATTACTTGTGGTGTTGGTTGTTATTTTTTCCTTGTGGTATATCATTTCTTTTATCAGTGTAATTGTAAATCAGGGACGTACCTCTAAAATTATTTACATGGATATGCTGACCGGCGGTGAAAACTGGTTGTATTTCACAAAGAAAAGTACAAAACTTATAAAGAAAAAGTCAGGAAAGCGTAATTATGCCGTAGTTCACCTTCGTATGCAGAAATACAGAAGCTTTTGTACCTGTTTCGGTATTAACAAAGGGGAAGAGTTGATTGAACGGATTTATGGTGCAGTGAAAAAGAAAATCCGAAAGAATGAAGTGATGGCACATTACGAAAAAGCGGATTTTGGTATGCTTTTATACTACACGGAAGAGTTGGAGTTGGCGTCCAGATTGGAAGAAATGGCGCAAATGTTAGATGAGACATTTCTCAATATCAAATTGAAGTTCCGTTTCGGCGTTTGTGAGGTAGAACAAGGCTCTACAGATGTAGAAGAAATGTATAATAATGCTGTGCTTGCAAGAGAATTACATGGAGATGACAAGGAACAACGTATTGCATTCTTTAATATTGAGATGAATAAGCAACGTATTTGGGAACGTAAAGTGGAAGATGACATGGAACGTGCCTTGATAAACAAGGAGTTTCAAGTATATCTACAACCAAAGTTCAGTACCGGGGAAGAAAAGCTCGGCGGAGCGGAGGCTTTGGTTCGCTGGATTCATCCTACCGAAGGCTTTGTTCCACCGAATAAGTTTATTCCGATTTTTGAAAAGAACGGTTTTATTTTAAAGTTAGATGATTTTATGATAGAGGAGGTTGCCAAACAACAGGCGAAGTGGATTGCGGAAGGTTGGAACGTAGTGCCGATTTCGGTAAATGTATCCAGAGCACACTTTACAAGAGAAGATTTGGCAGAACATATTTGTGAAATTGTGGACCGATATCAGGTTCCCCATGATGTGATTGAACTGGAATTGACCGAAAGTGCATTTTTTGATGATAAGCAAGTGTTACTTTCTACAGTACAAAAGTTGCGAAACGCCGGGTTCTTAGTTTCTATGGATGATTTCGGAGCAGGCTATTCTTCGTTGAATTCTTTGAAGGAATTGTCTATTGATGTATTGAAAATTGATGCGGATTTCTTCCGGGGAACCGAATCTTTAGAAAGAGGAATGTTGATTGTTTCTGAAGTAATTAATCTTGCGAAGAAGTTGAATATGAAGATTGTGGCGGAAGGAATCGAGAGCAGAGAACAAGTGGATTTTCTGACGGAACAGGAATGTGATTTGATTCAAGGCTATTATTATGCAAAACCGATGCCACTGGCGGAATATGAGAAAACGTATAAGGTTTTATAGTTGAGAAAAGAAAGGAATATCGGGAAGCGATAAGAGTATGAAAAAAAGAATAAAACAATTGTATAAAGGGTGTTCGCTTTTGATATTCATTGTTCTGTTGTGTTCCTGCGAGTTACCGGAGGACAAAGAAGAGTATGAGCAGGAGATAAGCCCCGTTTATGCGCCTGTGGAGACTCCAACCATAACACTGACAGCAAAACCTACAGAACCGGTGACAAACGAGCCGATAGAGCCGACAGTAATTCCGACAAAGCCAATAAAGGAACCCGTGCCGAACTGTAGTCCGACGCCGGTTGCGATAAATCCACTTGACGGAGCTTATTGGAGAGACAGATATGTGGATGCTACAGCAGAATTAATGACCCAAAAGGAAATTGCGTTCGTAAATGAAAAGAATTTCAGAGCAGACGGAACGAATCTTGTAAAGTTATCTGAATGGGAGACGATAGAAGCAGCAAAGGTGTTGCAGATGATTACGTCCTATTCTTTTCCGAAACTGAAGTATTACGATAACCGGGAGATATCATCTGCGGACAAGGAAGCAATTTATAATGCTCGGAATATGGAAGCGTTGCAGAGGGCAGAATGGGTAGAACCTACCTATGGAATACTGGTACGAAACGCGGATTTGCGAAGTTTTCCGACGGAGAAGCATTTGACAACAACCATGAACGGAAGATATGATTACTTGCAGGAAACCGTATTACTGTTAAACGAAGCAGTTATTGTGTTACATACCTCTTTGGACGGGGAATGGTGTTTTGTACAGGCTGAAAATTATTACGGATGGATTTCTGAAGATGCAATCGCTTATTGTAGTAAAGAAGATATGGTTGAATGGTATGAAATGATGTGGGATACAGAAAGCCATGCGTTTTTACTTGTAACAAAAAACGGTGTATATGAAACGGAAGAGGAACCGTTTGTCTTGAGAATGGGAACAAGACTTTCCTATGAAGAAAGGGAAGAGGGGGAACTCGCCATTGTTCTTCCGGCACGGGACGAGGATAAAAAGTTAAAGAAAAAACGATATGTGGTAAAAACATATACGGATGAATTTGAGAAAAGCTTTCACCGTGGATATGTACCCTATACCCGGAGCAATATTGTTGCACTTACAACGGAATTGTTAGATACCCCTTATGCTTGGGGAGATGCATTCTCGTATGAAACGGAAGGTGTTGCCGGATATACCATCGGAATGGATTGTTCCTCTACCGTAGCGGCAGTGTACCGGTGTTTCGGTTTTGTATTGCCACGTAACACCGGAGCACAACGAAATATGGCATGTGAGGGATATGATATGACAGAAGAGAGTCTTGCGGCACGAAGCAAGACATTAGACGAACTGGAAACCGGAGCACTTTTGTACAGCCCGGGACATGTGATGGTGTATTTGGGAAAGGTGGATGACGAATATTATGTACTTCATAATACGACTACGGAATTCTTGCCGGACGGTACGGAAGAAGCCTTTTATCGGTGTGTGATTACCACCATGAGTTTAGGAAAATCAGGAGAAACGATAGTCGATCAGCTGGTTGCCGTAAAAGTTCTTGAATAAAAGATAAAAAGAAGTCACCGATTAGGAGTAAAATAAATGTTTCCGGCTCGGTGACTGTTTTGTTTATGAAAACTGTTTAGTTTAAGGAGTCGTCATAATGAGCACGACAGCCGCCGATGTATTTCGGGCGGGTACGGGCAGCTAAGAGATTGGCTTCTCCGATTTGCTTTACGGAAAGACGAAGCGGAACAGCCACTTTTTTTAAATGCATTCCGATTAAGGTTCCTCCGATATCAAGTCCCGCATCAGCTTTGATTTCCTCTAAGGCTACCGGATCGGAAAGTCTTTGATAAAGAGCGGTTGCAAAAGAACCTCCGGCTTTCGGCTGAGGAACTACATTGACCGGCTCACCAAAAGGAACGGCAGTACGTTCTACGATAATCGCGCGATTCAGATGTTCACAGCATTGAGCAGCCAAATAAATACCTTTTTCATTACAAACGGAAAGAATTCCTTCTACCATATCAACTGCTACTTCAGGACGGGAATCCGTACCGATTTTGGAACCGCATACTTCGCTTGTAGAACATCCCACTACAAGAATTTGTCCTTTCTTTAGACCTGCTGTTTCGATAAGCTCACGGGCAGCAGACATGCATTGCTCTTTTATTTCAGACATAACGATACCTCTTTTCAACAGATAGAACAGTGCATTATAATGAACTGTCTATCGGATTTTTATTACGTATCAAGCATAATTCCTTTTTCTTTATGTGTCAAGTTTTTATTTGATTATTTTCGTGTTTCTTAGTATAATCTATATAGTATATCAAGAACGAATGTGTCTAAGAAAAGAAGAATAGAGAGAAAAGAATAAAGAAAGAGGTGTAACGTCATGTTAAATCAAAATGCATTATTTCAAATCGGTTACGGTTTATATCTGGTGTCTGCCAATGAAAAGGGCAAGGACAATGCTTGTATCGTAAATACAGTGATGCAGGTAACACAAAATCCAATTCGTCTTTTGGTCAGCATCAGCAATCAAAATTTAACTCATGATATGGTGAAAAACACCGGGAAGATGACTATTTCTGTGTTGACGGAGAAGACACCGTTTTCCATTTACAGTCATTTCGGTTACCAGAGTGGCAAAAAGGTGGATAAATTCGAGGAGTTTGAGGATGTAACCCGGTGCGCAAACGGTTGTTATCGTTTGAATCGTAACAGCAGTGCTTATTTTTGCGGCAAGGTGTGTGACAGTTTTACATTGGATACCCATACTATGTTTTTAGTGGATGTGGAGGATGCGGATATTGTAAGCAGTCAGATACCGGTAACCTATGATTTCTATCAAAAGTATGTGAAACAGCCCTATAAGCCTGTTGTAAAGAAGCCGGAGCCGACCAAAGCAGCCTCGGAAAGTCAAACAGAAGATGGAACAAAAAAATCCGAAACAAATTCCTACGTTTGTAAAATCTGCGGTTATGTATATGAAGGAGAATCTTTACCGGAAGATTATATTTGCCCGATTTGCAAACACGGAGCTTCTGATTTTGAAAAGTTATAATTGACAAATATCTCACAGAATCTTATAATGTAGATTAGCTATGTGCGCACACCGAAGAAGCAGCGCGCGAAAGGAGATAAAAACAGTGAAAAAGCACGGTTTGAATGATTTAAGAAGAATGTATTTGGAGTTTTTTGAGAGCAAGGAGCATCTTCGTTTGAAGAGTTTCTCTTTGATTCCGCATAACGATAAGAGCTTGTTATTAATCAATTCCGGTATGGCACCGATGAAGCCTTATTTTACCGGACAGGAAATTCCGCCGAAGAAGCGTGTTACCACCTGCCAGAAGTGTATTCGTACCGGTGATATCGAAAATGTAGGTAAGACCGCAAGACATCTTACCTTCTTTGAGATGCTTGGTAATTTCTCCTTTGGTGATTACTTTAAGACCGAGGCCATCAAGTGGTCCTGGGAGTTTTTGACCGAGCACGTAGGTATGGAGCCGGAGCGTTTGTATCCGTCTATTTACTGTGAAGATGAAGAAGCATTCCGTATTTGGACCGAAGAAGTCGGGGTACCGGCGGAGCGTATTACCCGTTTCTATCGTGACGAGAACGGTGACTGTGATAACTTCTGGGAGCATGGTGCAGGTCCGTGCGGTCCGTGTTCCGAGATTTATTATGATCGTGGGGAAAAGTACGGCTGCGGCAGCCCGGATTGTAAGGTGGGCTGTGAATGTGACCGTTTTATGGAAGTTTGGAACAACGTATTCACCCAGTATGAGAGCGACGGAAATCATCACTACACCGAGCTGACCCAGAAGAATATCGATACCGGTATGGGTCTTGAGCGTTTGGCAGTAGTTGTACAGGATGTGGATTCCGTATTTGATGTAGATACCATGAAGGCAATCCGCGATAAGGTTTGTGAGATTGCAAATGTAACCTATATGACCGATAAGAAGAAGGACGAGTCCATCCGTCTCATTACCGACCACATTCGTTCCGTTACCTTTATGACCTCCGACGGTATTATTCCGTCCAACGAGGGTCGTGGTTACGTACTTAGAAGACTTCTTCGTCGCGCGGCACGTCACGGAAGACTGTTAGGCATTCAGGGCTTGTTCCTTGCAAAGCTTTGTGAGACTGTAATTGCAGAGTCCAAGGACGGTTATCCGGAGTTAGAAGAAAAGAGAGAGTATATCTTAAAGATTTTGACCTTAGAGGAAGAGAAGTTTAACAAAACCATCGACCAGGGACTTTCCATTTTAGCAGAGATGGAAGAGGCTGCGGCTCAGACCAAGGTGCTTTCCGGCGAGGATGCGTTTAAGCTTTACGATACCTACGGTTTCCCGATTGACCTGACCGAGGAAATCCTCGCGGAGAAGGGCTTTACCGTAGATATGGACGGCTTTAAGAAGGCAATGGAAGTACAGAAGGAGACTGCTAGAAATGCCCGCGCAGTAACCAACTACATGGGTGCGGATGCAACGGTTTACGATGAAATCGACGCGGCTGTCACCAGTACCTTTATCGGATATGACAAGGTAAGCGCGGCTTCCAAGATTACCGTTCTCACCACCGAGACCGAAATCGTAAAGGAAGTAGTGGCAGGCCAGAATGCAACCGTAATCGTTAATGAGACCCCGTTCTATGCAACCATGGGTGGTCAGATTGCGGATTTGGGACAGATTACAAAGGACGGTGCGGTATTTACCGTAACCGATACTATTAAGCTTAAGGGTGGCAAAATCGGCCATGTTGGTGTAGTTGAAAGCGGTATGTTTGCTGTAGGTGATACCGTTACTCTGACCATTGATTCTGCAAGAAGAAATGCCATCGGTAAGAACCACAGTGCGACCCATCTGTTACAGGAAGCACTTCGTCAGGTGCTTGGTTCTCACGTAGAGCAGGCAGGTTCCCTTGTTACTCCGGACCGCTTACGTTTTGACTTTACCCATTTCTCCGCGATGACCAAGGAGGAGATTGCAAAGGTAGAGGCTATCGTAAACGAACAGATTTCCGCAAATCTTACCATCGAGATGAAGGAAATGACCATCGACGAGGCAAGAAAGACCGGAGCAAAGGCACTCTTTGGTGAAAAGTACGGCGATGTGGTACGTGTTGTATCTATGGGTGAGTTTTCCAAGGAATTCTGTGGCGGTACCCACGTGGGCAACACCGGCGTGATTTCCGTGTTTAAGATTTTATCCGAGTCCGGTATTGCGGCAGGTGTAAGACGTATCGAAGCAATTACCGCAGACGGCGTGTTTGCATATTATAAGACCATTGAGGAAGAACTGATGGCAGCTGCAAAGGCAGCAAAGACCGAGCCGGCATCCCTTTTAAAGAAGATTGAGGCAATGCAGGAGGAACTGAAGGCTGCTCATTCCGAGAACGAGAAGCTTAAGGCAAAGATTGCAAACGCTTCCCTTGGCGATGTGATGAACAATGTACAGGAGATTAACGGCGTAAAGGTACTTTGTGCAAAGGTGCCGGAGATGGATATGAACGGCATCCGTAATCTGGGCGACAGTCTGAAAGAAAAGCTTGGTGAGGGCGTACTCTTACTGGCTTCCGCATTTGACGGCAAGGTAAACCTTATCGCAATGGCAACTGATGGTGCAATGGCAAAGGGTGCTCATGCCGGCAACCTTATTAAGGAAGTTGCGGCATGTGTCGGCGGTGGCGGCGGCGGTCGTCCGAACATGGCACAGGCAGGCGGTAAGAATCCGGCAGGCATCGATGATGCTATCGCCAAGGCAGCAGAGGTGCTGAAGGGGCAGATTAAGTAAAAGTTTTCAAAAAAATTCCAACAATTTTAAATTTCTTATTGACGAATGGAATTTTTATGATATAATCTTATTAGTGCTATTATAAAATACCCAAACAGTTGTATATAGGCACAATACACAACTGGAGGGAGGTTAGGTGAGAAGATGTCGAATGTTATCGTAAAAGAGAATGAATCCCTCGACAGCGCTCTCCGCAGATTCAAGAGAAACTGCGCAAAGGCTGGCATTCAGCAGGAGATTCGCAAGAGAGAGCATTACGAGAAGCCGAGCGTAAGACGTAAGAAGAAGTCTGAAGCTGCTCGTAAGCGCAAGTATAAATAATGTGCTAAAAAAGCCCCTTAATCTTCGGATTAAGGGGTATTTTACGTTTATTGGTGCAATATACTGGAAAGTAAGGGAGAGGATACGGAGGCGGCATGGCAAAGTACAAGGTACGACGTAAGATGCCCGAGGAAAAAAAAGATCTTTATTTGCAGGTGAAACGCACGGAAAAGAAGGAAAAGAAAGAATATGCCTCTTTTTTTGAACGACTGACGGATTCGGTTTCTTTAACCGGTGATGTGGCCGGTGAAATGATGTTGTATTTAGCAGGCAGACATTGTATGATTGTGCGGAATTTTTCTTCCGTAACGGAATATACCGCTTGCAGAATTCGCTTAAAAACAAAAAAATACGAGCTGTGTATCGAGGGAACCTGTCTTCGCCTGGAGTATTTTTTACCGGAGGAGCTTCGGATTGTGGGAATCATTGACGGAGTATCCTATCAGGGAAATAAGGGGTAAAGGAGTAGACAGATGAAACGACTGATGGATTTTTTTAGCGGAACGGTGTTTGTGGAACTTAAGGGGACCTCACCGGAACGTTTTTTTAATGTTTGCCGAAGCCGAAAGATTCCGCTATATGAGATTGGAACAAGAGTAACCGAAAAAGGAACGGTTTATGTTGCAAAAATGAAAGTAAAGGATTACATTCGAGTAAAGCATGTGGCTAGAAAGGCACATTGTATTCCTTATATCAGGAAGCGGATCGGCTTACCGTTTTTTGTGAAAAAACATCGTAGGAGGATCGTGTTTTTTGCCGGCGGTATTTATTTCTTTTGGATGATGTGGCTGTTATCCCGGTATGTGTGGGATATTTCCGTAACAGGAGGTTTTGTACATACGGAAGAGGAACTTTTATCATATCTAAAGGGAACCGGCATCGTCTGTGGGATGCGCTGTGAAGACGTGGATTGTACGGATATCGAACGGAAACTTCGAATTGATTATCCGGATATCGGCTGGGTGTCTGCGGAGTTACGTGGAACCAAGCTTTTTTTGCGGGTGGCAGAGACGGATATGCCTATAAAAAAAGAGGAGGCACAAACTCCGGTTCATTTGGTGGCCACAGCAGACGGCATGGTGGAACAACTGGTTTGCAGAACAGGAACTCCTTTGGTTAAAGAAGGAGATGTGGTGAAAAAAGGGGATATTCTGGTTAGTGGTGTGATTTCCGTAGTGGGAGATAATGAGGTTGAAGTAAATCGGTACGGAGTGGCGGCGGAAGCGGATATTATATTGAAAACGGTAAAAAATTATTCTAATTCCTTTTCCGGAAAAAAAGTAGAACGAAACTATACCGGAAAAACAAAAAACGGGTATACTCTTTTATACGGAAATAAAAAAATATTTTCTCATATGCCTAGTCATTCTTATGCAAATTATGCTATAATAACAGAAGATGCTGTTTTGTCGTTGCATAAACATTTTCCGTTGCCCTTTCGGATACAAAAAACAACGATATCGGAGTATGTTCCGGTGGTTGTGACATATACGAAAGAGGAAGCGGAACATTTGGCAGAACTGGCACTAAACCGTTATATTTCGTATCTGGAACAACATCGCACTACGGTGCTTTCCGTGGAGCATGTCACAGTAGTGGAGAAGGATACGGTAAAAACGGAAGGGAAACTACTCCTGCTTACAGAAGCCTGGGAACAGGTGCCGGTGCAGGAAGATGAGTGGAGGTTACAAAATTCAGATGAGTATAGTGGAAACAACGATGGTACTTCCGGTGGAGCATAGCAGAAATATTTTCGGTCAGTTCGATGCGTATGCCAAGTTGATTGAAAAGAATTTAGGTGTTACACTGATTGTTCGTAACGATAAGTTAAAGATTTTAGGTACCCCGGAGGCTGCGGAACAGGCAAAGCGTGTCATTGACCAGCTTTGTTTGTTATCCGAGCGAGGCAATGCCATTACGGAGCAGAATGTGTCCTATGCCCTTTCCCTTTTACCGAAGGCCCAGGAAGCGGCCGTTACAGAGATTGATAAGGACACCATTTGTCATACCATTCAGGGAAAGCCGATTAAGCCGAAGACCTTGGGGCAGAAGCAGTATGTGGATCTGATTCGTAAGAAAATGATTGTATTCGGTGTAGGGCCTGCCGGTACCGGTAAGACGTATCTTGCCATGGCCATGGGCATTACTGCATTTAAAAATGATGAAGTAAGCAGAATTATTTTGACCCGTCCGGCCATTGAAGCAGGAGAAAAGCTTGGGTTTCTGCCGGGGGACTTGCAAAGCAAGGTAGACCCGTACTTGCGTCCGCTTTATGATGCGTTGTATCAGATTATGGGAGCGGACAGTTTTACGAAAAATATGGAAAAAGGTTTGATTGAGGTGGCACCTCTTGCGTATATGCGAGGCAGAACCTTAGATAATGCCTTTATCATTTTGGATGAAGCGCAGAATACTACTCCTGCTCAGATGAAGATGTTTTTAACCCGTATCGGATTCGGTTCCAAGGTGATTATTACCGGTGACTTGTCCCAAAAGGATTTGCCGAGTGGGGCAACCTCCGGTCTTGACGTGGCACTTCGCGTTTTGAAAAAGATTGACGATATCGGTATTTGTGAATTGACTTCACAGGATGTGGTTCGTCATCCGTTGGTACAAAAGATTGTACATGCTTACGATGAATATGAGCAGATGAATGCAAAGAAGCCGGCGGGACAAAAAATGGTTACCGAAGCAAAAAAGACCGTTACGGAGCCGGGGAAAAAGCCGGAGAATAGTGATAAAAAGCCGGTTGAGTTTACCAAAAAGACCGTTGTCTTAGACAAGAAAAACAGCAGCGGAAAGAAAACTGCTGCAAGGAAAAAGGGGGAGCGCTTTTTCGCGCGGAAGTAAAAGTATATGAGTTATGCAAGTGTAAAGAAAAAGACCGTGTTTTGGAATCTTTTCATGTGTTTACTCATGATGGGAAGCGCGGTTTTGATACCGTTTTTAAAGGAAAGCGGACAAGCCTTTCATCCGGTGTATTTGGGACTGGCATCCGTACTTACTTTGGGAGCAGCAGGATATGTCTTGTTTTTTGAAGCAAAAGCGGCAGATGGTGTGGCATTTTGGCTGATTCCCCTGGTATTTCTTATTTCCGTGGCATTTATGCTGTTATTTGACAATCCGTTTACTTTTCCGTTTTGGACCTTCGGAGGTGTACTTCTGTTATGTGCATTTCGTTTGCGGTACGGTATGTTTTTAAATATCTATTTCTTGTTTATTCTTGGAAGTATGCAAGAGATGATACTTTCCGAAGTGTTGATTGTGCAGGTTGTTTGCCTGTTATTATTTGGTTTTGTAATGCCGTATGCTAAGTCATGGAAAGACGGAGTCAACATTTTGATTTCCGTGGCTGCAGTTTTAGTCAGTGTACGAATTCTTTGTTATTTCACCATGGACAAGGCCTCTTTGACAAATGATATTTTCAGCGTGGCCATTGTGTATGTGGTTGTGATTTTTGCGGTGTTGCTTCTTTCTAAGGTGTTACAGGAGACCGTACTGCTTCGGGAGCAGAACGAAAGTTTTGATTTTTTGGAAGAATTAGCAGCCGGAACAGAGGAACAGTATGGTGACGGCAGTGGCGTGCAGGTGTCTTATACGGGATATCGTCCGGTGCCGGAACCGCTTCTGTTAGATTCGGAGCAAAGAAGTGCGTTGGAGCGTTTGTGTGACGAACAAGCAGAGCTTCTTACATTGTTTTCAAAGAAGTATCCGAAATCCTTTTTACATTCCCGTCGCGTGGCGATTGTGGCCTCTGATGTGGCAGAACGGATGGAAGAGGTAGATACACTTCTTGTAAAGTGCGGCGGATATTTTCACGAAATCGGACGGTTACGCGGTGACAAATCGGTTGAAAATACCTTGGCTGTCGCAAAGGAGGAGAAATTCCCTTATGCACTTCAAAAGGTGTTAAAAGAGCATACGGTAGACGGAGAGAAGCCTACATCGAAAGAGGCTGCGTTGGTGTTATTGGCTGACAATATCTGCGGTATGTGTGAACACTTAAAAAAGACGCAAAACGGAAGACTTTTGATTACAAAGGTTATTGACCGGGCGTTGAATCTCCGGCTTTCCAAAGGTGATTTAAGTTACAGCGGGCTTACCGCCGCAGATTTGACTGTCATTCGGAATACAATGGCAGAGGTGATAAAGGAGGATATGTTTTGACAATTACCATTGAAGAAGAGACAAAAGTACCTTTTACCTTTGATTATACCGCTTTAACAGAGCTGGTGATTAACGGAACGTTAGATTTTGTTGAATGCCCTTACGAAGCGGAAGTAAACGTATTATTTACGGATAATGATTCCATTCGGGAAATCAATCGTGAGAATCGAGAGATAGATGCACCGACGGATGTGTTGTCTTTTCCGATAGGAGAGTATCCGGTTCCGGGTTTTTTTGATGATTTGGAAGAAGAACAACCGGAGGTGTTTCACCCGGATACAGGAGAGCTGATGTTAGGCGATATTGTGATTTCCGTGGAACGGGTGGTGTCTCAGGCGGAAGAGTTCGGACATTCAATAGAGCGTGAGCTGGGCTTTTTACTGGCTCACAGTGTATTACATTTATGCGGTTTTGACCATATGGAAGAAGAAGAACGCATGATTATGGAGGAAAAGCAACGTCAGATTATGGACATGCTTAAAATATATCGTTAGACGGGGTTTTGTTATGTCAGGAAGAGAAAAACAAACTAGTTTTTTATCTCAGGGAATTATACTTGCGGCGGCATCTGTAGTGGTACGTTTAATCGGATTGGTATATCGTATTCCGCTTGCAAAGACCATCGGAAATGACGGTTTGGGAGCCTATTCCAATGCATATGAGGTATACAGTATCGCATTGTTGTTATCAACGTATAGTATTCCTACTGCAATTTCAAAGTTAATTTCGGAGCGTGAAGATAAAAAAGAATACGGAAATTCCTATCATATGCTGCAGGTAGGATTGATTTTTGCAACAGTCTTAGGTTTCCTTGCTTCTTTATTGTTGTTTTTAGGTGCGGATTTTATTGCGCTTTATGTGTTTAAAGAGGCGGACCTTAGTACGGCTATTCCATTAAAGGTGTTGGCACCTACCATATTTGTGTTTTCCATTATAGGAGTAATCCGTGGGTTCTTCCAGGGAAAACATACGGTAATCCCGACCACAGTTTCCCAGATTTTGGAGCAGATTGTGAATGCGGTGGTCAGTGTTGTAGCCGCAAAACTGTTAATTAGTCACTTTAGTGCTTCTCCGAAGATTTCCGCATACGGAGCAGCCGGCGGTACCCTGGGAACTTTATGCGGTGCCTTGGTTGCTTTGGTATTTTTGTTGATTATCTTTTTTGCTTACTTTCCCTATTTAAAGCGAAGGCTGAGAAAAGATCGTATCGGAGCATATGAAGACCGGGCATTTTTATTAAAGATGCTGTTACTTACAACGGTTCCGATTATATTAAATCAGACCGTGTATTCCATCAGCAGCTTGTTGGATAGTGTGTTGTTAAATCAGATTTTTGATTATAAAGGAATCGGAGAAACCGTGCGCAGAGAATTATTTGGTTTGTATTCCGGTAAATATCGTTTGATGACAAATGTGCCCATTGCCATTGCATCTTCCATCGGGATGGCAACCTTGCCGAGTGTAGTACAGGCATTTACGTTAAAGAACAAGGAATTGTTGCACGGACGTATTGCACAGGCGATTAAGCTTAATATGTTAATTGCATTTCCTTGTGCGGCAGGAATGGCGGTATTGGCAGGTCCTATTATGCAGTTTGTATTCGGAGATACGGGTGAATCCCTTCAAATTACATCCCGTATGATGTATATCGGAGCGGCATCCATTATCTTTTTTGCATATTCTACCGCTACAAACAGTATTTTGCAGGGCGTAAACAAGATGCGTGTGCCGGTGCTTCACGGAGTACTGTCATTGGCATTTTATCTTGTATTAGATGTGGTTCTTTTATTGTTTACTCCGTTGGGAGTGTATTCTTTAGTAGTGGGAAATATGGTGTTCCCGCTTGTAATCAGTGTACTGAACTGGCTTACCTTAAAAAAAGACGTGGGGTATGTACAGGAGCTGGATAAGACATTTATTCGTATCGGAATTTGTACGGCATTCATGGCTGTACTTGCTTTGTTAACCTACAGAGGAATGTTATTCTTATCGAAAAGCAACGGGATTTCCCTTTGTGTTGCGATTTTTATAGCAATACTTGTTTATTTTGTTCTGTTGTTCTTATTCCGTGCGGTAAATGAAGAAGAACTTTCGGATATGCCGAAGGGTACGGTATTGGTGAAGCTTGCCAAAAAGTTTCATTTGATGTAAGTTTTTGGTATAGTCCGAATAAAATACGGAAACACTTCATACAGGAGGTGTTAACCGTGAAAAAAATAGCATTGTATTTCGGAGGAACTACGGTTCTTTGTCTTTTGTTTTGCGTGTGTTATTATACCAGCTATAAAAGTGCTTTAAAAGATTTTAACAGGAAGGCTAAGGAGCAGGAAAGCAGTTTTTATTCCCAGTTAGAACGTGTCAGCGAAGAAAATAGTGCATTACTGCATCGTTTGGCGGAACAGGAAAAAGAACTGGAAGTTGCCATGGAAGAGGCCGAAAACGGAAAGGAAGCAATTGCAGCAGGACTTGTTCCACGGAACACTGTTTTACCGACGGTGTCTTATATTGAGGAAACCTATAATCTGGTAACAAAGCAATTGGACTCAGTGAGTAAAACAGCTCCGGGGTTTCTAATCGGAATGACAAAAGAGGAACTGACAGAGTATGTAACTGCCTATATGGAGAATCTTTCCTTGGCGGAATACGAAGCAGGATTACAGGCATACGAAGTAGTTTCTTTTTCCGAAAACAAAGTAGTACTTCGAAAGACCTATGATGCGTCTGAGGTTCCATATAAATATTATGTAAACATATCTGACGGTATGGTTACGGTATTTTACAGTGATATGGAGTCGGTATATGAGTATACCCATATACCGGCAGTGGATTTATCGGAAGAGGACAGATTATCCTTAATTGAAGGCATCTATGTAAAGGACAGAGAAGAATTGTACTCTATATTGGAAGGCTTTTCCAGTTAAGAGTTTAAGATATAAGGGGAGGTACGGATGAAAAATAAGGTATTTGATACCATTATAATCGGTGGCGGTGCATCCGGGCTTTCGGCAGCAATTTTTGCCGCAGGAGGCGGATGCAACGTACTTATACTGGAACAAAAAGAAAAGCTGTGTAAAAAAATATATGCTACCGGAAACGGAAAGTGTAATTTTACAAATAAGGAGTGGCAACCGGCTTATTTCAGAGGTGAGGCTCCTTCTCTTGCTGAGCCGGTTTTACGTGCGTTTTCTCTTACGGATACACTGGAGTTTTTTAAAAAAATCGGTGTTTATCCGAAAGAGCGCAACGGGTATTATTATCCAAATTCGGAACAGGCGGCTTCTGTAGCGGAAAATCTGATACGAGAAGCAGAGCGGTTGGGCGTGCAGTATGTGACCGACGTAAAAGTGTCCGGGGTATATAAAGATAAGGAAGGGAGATTCGCAGCCGAAACAGAAAACGGAGTATATTACGGAAAAAGTATGGTACTTGCTACCGGAGGGAAAGCTTCTCCGGCCCACGGTTCCGACGGAAGCGGATATTTTTTTGCAAAAAGTTTCGGTCATCGGATCATTCAGCCCTTGCCGGCTATTGTTCAGTTAAAAGCGGAAGGAAAGTTTTTTAAGACCTTAGCAGGTGTTCGTACGGAAGGCAGTGTTACCCTTTGTATCGGAAAGGAACGCTACAAGGAAGAAGGAGAGCTTTTGTTTGCTGCTTACGGAATTTCCGGAATTCCGGTAATGCAGGTGAGCCGTTATGCATCGGTTGCTCTGGCCAAAAAGCAATCAGTGACTGCAGAACTCGATTTGTTTTTAAATCTATCAGAGACCGAGCTTGCGGAGGAAATTTTACGCAGATTCAGTAGAATGAAACAGACGACGGCGGAAGAGGCTTTAGCGGGACTTTGTAATCATAAATTGAATTATGTTCTTTTACAACAGTGCGGTCTGGAGCCTACGAAACAAGCGGTTGCTTACGGAAAGAAGGAAGCTGCGGCCTTGGCAGAAAAAATAAAACATTTTACTGTGAAAATAACGGATACCAATGGGTTTGAACAGGCACAAGCCTGTACCGGTGGAGTTCCCCTTACGGAATTAACGGAACACATGGAATCCAAACTTTTGACCGGACTTTTTGTGACCGGAGAATTAGCGGATATTGACGGTACCTGCGGCGGCTACAACCTGCAATGGGCTTGGAGCAGCGGCGCGGCTGCCGGAAAGAAAATCGGAGGAACCTATGCTTCGCATTCAACAGCTGAAAATAAAAATCGAGCATAATAAAGAGGAGTTGCGGAAAAAAGCGGCAAAGATGCTTTCGGTGAAACCGGAGGATATTACAGAACTTCGTCCGGTGAAGCGTTCTTTGGATGCCAGAAAGAAAGATGATATTCATTATTCCTATGTATGTGAAGCAAAACTGCGTACAAAGGAATTGGAAGAAAAAGTTCTTCGCCGTGTAAAGCCGCAGATTGCGATAAAAGCGGAACCCATGGTGTATACACACATCCCGTCGGGAACAGAAAGTTTGTCTCATCGCCCGGTGGTGATCGGTGCAGGACCGGCAGGGCTTTTTTGTGCCTACCGTCTGGCTCTTAACGGATATGCACCGATTCTTTTGGAACGGGGAGCTTCGGTGGAGGAACGTGTCGGGATTGTAAATACATTCTGGAAAAACGGAACACTTGATACGGAAACCAACGTACAATTCGGAGAAGGCGGCGCAGGCACGTTTTCCGACGGAAAATTAAATACCATGGTAAAGGAGACCACGGGACGGATTCGTTCGGTGCTCGAGACCTTTACCGCATTTGGTGCACCGGAGGAGATTACATATTTAAATAAGCCTCATATCGGCACCGATTGTTTACGGAATGTTATCGTGAATATGCGAAAGGAACTGATTCGTCTGGGAGGAGAAGTGCGGTTTCATGCAAAGGTTACCGACTTAGCCATTGAAAATAACAGGCTTAGCGGTCTGTATCTTGGAGAAGAGTTTCTTCCTTGCGAAGTGGCAGTCCTTGCCATTGGACACAGTGCAAGAGATACATTTTCCATGTTAAAGAAGCATTCGGTTCCTATGTCTAAGAAAGCTTTTGCGGTAGGTGTACGAATCGAGCATGAACAGGAACTGATTAACAGAGCTCAATACGGAGAAGCGGCGGAGTTGCTTCCGGCGGCGGACTATAAGTTGACTCATACCGCTGCAAACGGCAGGGGAGTCTATTCCTTCTGCATGTGTCCGGGAGGATTTGTAGTAAATGCATCTTCGGAGGCAGAACGTCTGACGGTAAACGGAATGAGCAATCATGCCAGAGATGAACGAAATGCCAACAGTGCCATGATTGTAACTGTAACCCCGGAAGATTTCGGCGGAGATACAGAGGATGTACTTGCCGGTGTGGAGTTCCAGAGAAGACTGGAAGGGGCGGCGTATCGTGCCGGAGAAGGAAAAATCCCGGTTCAGTTGTTTGGGGACTTGTTAAATCACAAACCATCTGTTACAATAGGTCATATTATTCCGAATACAAAGGGAGCTTATAAGCTCACTTCCTTAGAAGAATGTCTGCCGTCTTTTATAACGGAAAGTTTGATTGATGGAATCTCTGCGTTTGATAAGAAAATCAAAGGATTCGCCGATGAAGAAGCCGTTCTTCTTGGTGTGGAAGCAAGAACTTCTTCACCGATACGTATCGAGCGAGATGAGATGTTGATGTCGACGGTTGCAGGGCTTTATCCATGCGGTGAAGGGGCCGGCTATGCGGGCGGTATTGTATCGGCGGCAGTGGACGGTATAAAAGTATATGAAAAAATCGCGGAACGGTATCGGCCGGGAAGCGTTTGAACATAGGTGGAAAGGAAAACAAAATGGATTACAGAGACGCGTTAAAGGATAAAAAGAGAATTGTCATTAAAATCGGTTCTTCCTCTTTGACTCATGAGGAAACCGGACACTTGAATTTAGAGAAAATGGAACGTTTGGTACGTTTGCTTACGGATCTTCGAAATGGGGGAAAAGAAGTGGTGTTAGTGTCTTCCGGTGCAATTGCGGTAGGAAGAAAAGCCCTGGGATTACAGCACAAGCCGACGGAAACCTCGGAAAAGCAAGCATGTGCAGCTATCGGACAGGCAAGTCTTATGACTGTTTATCAGAAACTGTTTTCCGAGTATCATCAGAATGCTGCGCAGATTTTAATGACGAAGTATACTATGATTGATGATACCAGCCGTATAAATGCAAGAAATACATTTGAGAAGTTAAATGAGCTTGGTGTGATTCCGATTGTAAACGAAAATGATACCATTTCCACCGATGAATTAGCGGTAGGCGATAATGATACGTTGTCTGCTATTGTAGCGGCACTGATTCACGCAGATTTATTGATTTTATTATCGGATATTGACGGGCTTTATACCGACGACCCGCGTAAGAATCCGGATGCAAAGTTCATTGAACTCGTACCGGAGCTTACCGAGGAATACATAAGTATGGGAAAAGGAGCAGGAACCACCCTTGGTACCGGTGGTATGAAGACAAAGATTTCCGCTGCCCGGATTGCAGCAGATTCCGGCGCGGACATGGTGATAACAAACGGAAATGATGTGGAGAATATTCGGAGAATATTAAAAGGAGAATCGACAGGAACCTTATTTCTTGCTCACAAAATTCCACACTTTCATTTGACAAATTATTTGTCCGGACAAGAGGAATAGTCTCTAAGATTGTGGCAAAAAAATATTGACAGAAAACAGTTTAGACAGGAGAGTGACTTCCATGACAATGGATGAGAAAATTGCAAGAATCAACGAATTATATCATAAAGCTAAAGCAGAAGGCTTGTCAGAGGAGGAAAAGGAAGAACAAAAGGCATTACGCGCGGATTATGTACGTTCTTTCAGGGAAAACCTTCGGGCAACCTTAGACAACGTTTCGATTTTAGAACCCGACGGGTCGGTAACGACACCCAAAAAGAGCATAAAGAACTAAAATGAGTTGCCGGCTATGTGTTATTAAGATAAAGTATGTTTATAAAAAATTTGAGGTTACGGAAAAGGGGATAATAAAATGGAAGCATTAGAAATTATCGGACAAAAAGCGAAAGAAGCAAAGGTTTCTTTAGGGCTTTTGGGACAAACAAAGAAAAATGAGACTTTATGTGCCGTGGCGGATGCACTTTGTGCTAACGGTGCGGAAATTTTAGAAGGAAACAAGGTTGATGTGGAAGCAGCGAAAGCAAACGGCATGTCGGAAGGATTGTTGGATCGTCTTACTTTGACTACGACCCGCATTGAGGCTTTGGCAAACGGTCTTCGTAAGGTAGCATCCTTGCCGGACCCAATCGGAACGGTGCTTTCCATGGATCAGCGTCCCAACGGTCTCCTGGTAGGAAAGAAGCGTGTACCGCTTGGTGTGGTAGGTGTGATTTATGAGTCTCGTCCGAATGTAACATCGGATGTATTCGGTCTGTGCTTTAAGACCGGAAATGCCGTGATTTTGCGTGGTGGTAGCGATTGTATTCATTCCAATATTGTGATTGTAAAGGTGATTCGTGAAGCATTAGAGGCTTGCCAAATCACGCCGGATGCGGTGCAGCTTCTTACAGATACCAGCAGAGAAACCGCAACGAAGTTTATGAAACTCAATCAGTATGTAGATGTATTGATTCCGAGAGGCGGCGCAGGACTCATTTCTTCTGTGGTGCAGAACAGTACCATTCCGGTTATTGAGACCGGTACCGGGAACTGTCATGTTTACGTGGATAAGGATGCAAATTTTGATATGGCACTGAATATTATTGATAATGCGAAGACTCAGCGTCTGGGTGTATGTAATGCCTGTGAGTCTTTGGTAATTCATTCTGCAGTGCTTGATAAGTTTATGCCGCTTGTCTATGATCGTTTGACTGAAAAGAATGTAGTGTTCCGTGCGGATGAACGTGCCAGAGCAATTTGTCCGAAGACGGAGGCGGCTACGGAAGAAGATTTTGCAAAGGAGTACTTAGATCGTCTGATTTCCGTAAAGACAGTAGATTCTATTGAAGAAGCCATCGTTCACATTAATAAGTACAATACAGGACATTCTGAAGCTATTGTAACGGATAATTACGAAGCGTCTATGAAGTTTTTAAATGAAATTGATGCGGCTGCTGTGTATGTAAATGCGTCTACCCGTTTTACCGACGGAGAAGAGTTTGGCTTCGGTGCTGAAATCGGAATCAGTACTCAGAAACTTCACGCAAGAGGACCGATGGGCTTGGAGGCATTGACCACTACGAAGTATATTATTTTCGGTAACGGACAGATTCGGTAATCGATAGTTAACGTAACAGGAAACGGAAGTTTTCCTGTTACGAAAAGCAGATTCGGGGAATAAGAATATTTTTGGATCGACGAAGGTATTCTTTGCCCCGAATTTTGTAGGTTATAGAGAGGATTGAGAAATAGTATGGAGATGACAAATAATAAGACTCAGGTACCGACCTTAGAGCCTGCCAGACAGTTTTATTTCATGGATTTGTTGCGGGAGTATAATGAAAAGAAGAGTGCAGAACTCGGAAGAAAACTGACGTATCATATTGAAACCTTCGGGTGTCAGATGAATGCCAAGGATTCCGAGAAGCTGGCAGGGATTTTGGAAACAGCGGGTTATGTGCCGGTGGAGTCCGAACAGGCTGATTTCGTACTGTATAATACCTGTACCGTTCGTGAAAATGCCAATACGAAGGTGTACGGTCGTATCGGGTATTTGGGTAATTTAAAGAAAAAGAATCCGGAGATGAAGATTGCCCTGTGTGGCTGTATGATGCAGGAACCTCATGTCATTGAAAAGATTAAGAAAAGTTATCATTTTGTGGATATCGTATTCGGAACCCATAATATTTATATGCTGGCGGAGCTGATCTGGCGCAAGGTGTCGGGACAAAAGCGGGTATTTGAGATTTTGGACGGTACAGATAAGATTGTAGAAGATTTACCGAGTGAGCATAAATACGGTTTTAAGGCCGGTGTAAATATTATGTATGGCTGTAATAATTTCTGCAGCTATTGTATTGTGCCCTATGTTCGGGGAAGGGAACGTTCCCGTAAGCCGGAAGATATTATTGCAGAAGTACAGAAGCTGGCGGCAGAAGGCATTGTGGAAGTTATGCTTCTAGGACAGAATGTAAATTCTTACGGAAAGACTTTGGACAATCCTATGAGTTTTGCTGAGCTTCTGCGTGAAGTAGAAAAAGTAGACGGCATTGAACGAATTCGTTTTATGACGTCCCATCCGAAGGATTTATCCGATGAACTGATTGAAGTGATGAAAAATTCTAAGAAGATTTGCAGACATCTTCATTTGCCGATGCAGTCCGGAAGTACGGACGTTTTACGTCGTATGAACCGGAAATATACGAAGGATGATTATCTTGCTTTGGTTGAGAAAATAAAAACTGCCATGCCGGAGATTTCTCTTACCACGGATATTATTGTGGGATTCCCGGGAGAAACGGAAGAAGATTTTTGTGACACCTTGGATGTGGTGGCAAAGGCCGGCTTTGATTCCGCATATACCTTCCTGTATTCCAAGCGTACAGGAACACCGGCAGCAATCATGGAAAATCAGGTAACCGATGAAGTGGCAAAGGAGCGTTTTAATCGTTTGCTTGCCTTGGTGTCGGAACAGTCTGCAAAGCTTACGGAGCGTCACACGGGAGAAGTGGCGGAAGTGCTGGTAGAGGAGCGGAATGAACAGGATGCTTCTCTTTTGACCGGACGATTAAGCAACAATCTTTTGGTACATTTCCCGGGAGCTGAGACGCTTATCGGTAAACTGGTTAAGGTGAAACTTTCGGAATGTAAAGGGTTTTATTATCTGGGCTCTTTGGCAGAGTAGGTATTAAGTTGAAAAAATTGTTCGAAAAAATAAAATCAATTCATGTTATACTTGACATAAAGTTTAAAAAAGTATAAAATTATTATGTTGTATTTTGTACAATGAAAATTGAATAAAGGAGGTGTTTCCGTGCAAGTAGATTTGATTGTGCTTATTGTTGCATGTGTACTCGCTGCAGTTGTGGCCGGTGTTGTATGTTGGTTTTTGGCAATCGCTTATCGCAAGAAGATTGTTGAGGCAAAAATCGGTTCCGCAGAGAGTATGGCAAGGGACATAAAGAATGATGCTTTAAAAGCAGCAGAAGCAATGAAGAAGGAAGCAATGCTCGAAATCAAGGAAGAGAAGCTGAAGACGCAGAACGAACTTGAGAAAGAAGCAAAAGAGCAACGCGCCGATTTACATCGCTATGAGCAGCGTGTCTTGTCGAAGGAAGAAGCCATCGATAAGAAGGCTACTGCATTGGAAAAGAAGGAAAGCAAGTTAAGTCTCAAGGAAGCTGAGATGGACAAACTCAAAGCAGAAATGGAAGAGTTCCACCAGAAGCAGCTCCAAGAGCTTGAAAAAATTTCCGGTTTAACCTCCGAACAAGCAAAGGAATATCTTATTAAATCTGTTGAGGAAGATGTAAAGCATGAAACTGCCATTATGATTAAGGAAATGGAAAATCGTGCCAAGGAAGAAGCGGATAAGAAGGCGAAAGAATACGTCGTAACCGCTATTCAAAAATGTGCGGCTGACCATGTGGCAGAATCTACCATTTCTGTTGTTCCGTTACCGAACGACGAAATGAAGGGACGTATTATCGGTCGTGAAGGCCGTAACATCCGTACATTGGAAACCTTAACAGGCGTGGAACTTATCATTGACGATACACCGGAAGCAGTAGTGCTGTCCGGGTTCGATCCGATTCGGAGAGAGGTTGCAAGAATTGCGCTTGAAAAGCTCATTATTGACGGCCGTATTCATCCGGCTAGAATCGAAGAGATGGTAGAGAAAGCGCAAAAGGAAGTGGATACCATGATTCGCGAAGAAGGCGAATCCGCTGCTCTTGAGGTAGGCGTACACGGCATCCATCCGGAGTTGATTAAACTCCTTGGTCGTATGAAGTTCCGTACAAGCTACGGTCAGAATGCATTAAAGCACTCCATTGAAGTTGCGATTTTATCCGGTCTCATTGCCGGCGAAATCGGTGTTGATACCCGACTTGCGAAGCGTGCAGGTTTATTGCATGATATCGGTAAGTCTGTTGACCATGAAATGGAAGGTACTCACGTACAAATCGGTGTTGATTTATGCCGTAAGTACAAGGAGTCCGCAAATGTTATTAATGCGGTAGAAGCACACCACGGTGATGTTGAGCCGCAGACTTTGGTTGCATGTATTGTACAGGCAGCCGATACGATTTCCGCTGCCCGTCCGGGCGCAAGACGTGAGACGTTAGAAGCGTACACCAACAGATTGAAACAGTTAGAAGATATTGCCAACAGCTTTAAGGGGGTAGATAAGTCCTTTGCAATTCAGGCAGGTCGAGAAGTACGTGTCATGGTAGTACCGGAACAGGTATCCGATGACGATTTAGTATTGCTCGCTCGTGACTTATCGAAAAAGATTGAATCTGAACTGGAGTATCCGGGACAGATTAAGATTAATGTGGTTCGTGAGACAAAGGCTACGGATTACGCAAAGTAATGACGGAAGAAGGGCTGTCGCAGAAAATGCGTGGCCCTTTTTTGTTGCTCTTGCGAAAAAAGAATATGAACAATCCTTTGAAAGAAAAGATTTCCAGTTTTATAAAAAAATACTTGCTTTTTTCCGGGTCTTACATTATAATACATTAGAATACTCTGTGCGATTGTATACAATGATACATTTGAAGGCGCAGAATGATGAAGGAGAGATAAGATATGGCACTTACGTTATCGAAAAAAGCGCAGGCTGTAAAGCCGTCTTCCACACTTGCAATTACCGCAAAGGCGAATGAGTTAAAGGCGAAGGGACTTGATGTAGTAGGTTTCGGTGCAGGTGAGCCGGATTTTAATACTCCGGATAATATCTGCGATGCTGCAATTCATGCAATTCGTGCCGGTTTTACAAAGTATACTCCGGCTGCAGGTACGGTAGAGTTAAAGCAGGCAATCTGTAAGAAGTTCGAGACTTTTAATAAGCTTCACTATGAACCGAATCAGATTGTAGTAAGTAACGGAGGAAAGCATTCTTTAACTAATATATTTTCCGCAATTTTAAATCCGGGAGATGAAGTAATTATTCCGGCACCGTTCTGGCTTAGTTACCCGGAAATCGTTCGTTTGGCTGACGGTGTACCGGTAATTGTACGTTGCGGCAAGGAGCAGGGCTATAAGATGACAGCAGAGCAGCTTGCGGCAGCATGCACCGAGAACACCAAGGCGGTGGTTTTGAATACCCCGAACAACCCGACCGGTATGATTTACAGCCGTGAGGAATTAGAGGCATTGGCAAAGGTAATCGTAGAGAAGGACATCTACTGTGTAGCTGATGAAATGTATGAGAACCTTATTTATGAAGGAAATGAGGCTGTCAGCATCGCATCCTTAAACGAGGAGATTTATAAGAGAACCATTACCTGTAGCGGTGTGGCAAAGAGCTATGCTATGACCGGTTGGAGAATCGGTTATACCGGTTCTTCTGCAGAGATTGCAAAATTGATGGGCAGTGTACAGAGTCATCAGACCTCCAACCCGAACTCCATTGCACAGAAGGCAACCGTAGAGGCTCTTTTGGGACCGCAGGATACGGTTAAGGAGATGAACAAAGAGTTCGATAAGCGTCGAATTTACATGTATGACCGTGTGTCCAAGATGGATTTGGTAGATGCATTAAAACCGCTTGGAGCATTCTATGTATTTATTGATGTAAGCAAGCTTTTGGAGAAATCCTACAAGGGAGAGAAGATTGCGGATGTCAGCAAGCTTGCAAAGATTCTTATTGAGGATTACATGACTGCTGTAATTCCTTGCGCAGACTTTGGTTTTGACGATCATATTCGTCTGTCCTACGCAATTTCCATGGAGCAGATTAAGAAGGGCTTAGACAGAATTGAGCAATTCATTAAGGATGTACAGTAAATAATCAACAAGAAAACGATACAGAATAAAGCAAAACTGTCGGAAGAAATTCCGGCAGTTTTTTTCGTGCCAGAAGAGCAAAACCTATATTTTTAATATTTCAGAAACATTTCTTAAATCTTTTCCAAACAATCTGCCTTTAGAATGAACTCATCAAATGAAATAAAGCAATAAGAACAGAAAACAAAACACAAAACGGAGGAAAAGAAAATGAACAAGAATGATCAGGAGTTTTTAGTGCAGAAGATTCGTAGCCAGTATACGGAGAAGGAAAGTACGCAGCTTGACGAGTTAAAGGAACTGGATAAAAAGGTAAAGACACCGGTGAATGTGTTTGCCTATGTATTCGGCAGCATCGGAGCAATCATTATGGGAAGCGGTATGAGTCTTGTTATGACAGACTTGGGAGAAAAACTCGGTATGGGCGATGCAATGATTCCGGGGGTGGTCATCGGTGTGATTGGTCTGGTACTTGTACTCATGAATTACCCGATATACAAAAAGTTACTCAGTTCCAGAAAAGAAAAGTATGCGGAGCAGATTATTGAATTAAGCAATAAATTGATGGAAGGTTAATAAATATTTATAAAGACTTTCGAAAAGAAATAAATTTTTCGAAAGTTTTTATGGTATTATGCCAAAAAAGTGGTATAATATATACCATAGTAATAAATATTTAACGGAGGATAAAGCTATGGATGTAAAAAAGAAAAAAACGCTGCTTCGTAAACTGATTTTAGGAATGTCGATTTGCTTTTTGGCAATTGTGGGATGGGTTATTTTTGTTTTAAAGTTGCTGGAGAAGGGAACGATAAGTACTACGTTAGCCTCTATTTCCATTGTTGGTGTTATTTTATTTATTTTAGGCGGCATTTTTATGGTGGTTCGCTTTATAGTCGGAAAATTTGTTCAGATTTTCAGCGGACTGAAGGATACAACGGATGAGAAACTTGATAAGGGCGCAAACAAGTTAGCAGAAAGAAAAGATGAAATTGGTGAAATGGCACGCTACATACAGGATATGTTTTCTTCCATTGGCACCGTAATCAATGGAATCCGTATCGCATCCGATGAGCTGAGTGATGTGTCCAAAAGTTTTACCGATATCTTTAACAGTATGGAACAGGCGGTAGAGCAGACCGGAGAGGAAGTGGATTCTATTGTATCCAATACAACCGCGCAGTCAGACCGAACCTCTGATATGAAAGACAAGATTGTTTCCATCAGTGATGCAATTGAAAAAATCTCAGTGAATATTGAAGCCTTGGCAAATAGTGCCGGTATCATGAAGCAATATGATGAAGCGGTGGAAAAGATTTTAGGTGAGCTCGTTTCCATCAGCCAGAAGAGTAGCGAATCCGTAGAAAATGTAAGACAGCAGACCGAGCTTACCAATGAATCTGCGCAGAAAATTCGTACGGCCACAGAGATTATTGCAGGTATTTCCGGACAGACTAATTTGCTTGCTTTAAATGCAAGTATCGAAGCGGCAAGAGCGGGAGAACACGGAAAAGGTTTTGCGGTTGTTGCGGATGAAATTCGTGCATTGGCAGACCAGTCCAGGGAGTCTACACAACAGATAGAAGCTGTAGTGGCGGCATTGTTGGAAAATTCTGCGGTCAGTGTGGAGATTACGAAGGAAGTTTCGGAAGCTTTCTTAAAGCAGAACGAGAAAATTCGGGAAACGGAAGAGATTTTCGGTTCTCTTAATCAGGAAATCGGAAAAGTAAGTTCTTCCATAAAGGAGATTACCGGCGAAGTGGATGAATTAAATGTACATAAGAATGTAATTGAAACCGGTATCGATGAATTAGAAGCTTCCGCACAGCAAAATGCGCAGAGTGCAGAAGTAACCATGGAAAATATGGAAGAGTTCCGGCAAATCGTCAATGAATGTAATAGTGCAACGGAAGTGGTTGTTAGTGTTTCCAAAGAACTGATCGGGTATATTAAAGAATTCAGTGAGGATTCCATTAAAGAAAAGATTATTGTATAATCGCAAGCAATAAACGAAAAGACCGGTTGGGGCATAGAAAGCCAAGCCGGTCTTTTTTTGTTTAGAATAAATAATGAAAATGATGGTTTGATTTTTATTTTTAATAATTCAGAAACAAATCATAAATGAAAGATAAACATTCCGCTTGTAAAATGAACTCATCAAATGAAACAAAATAATATATAAAGGAAAAGGAGAAAAGAAATATGTCTAAGTTAGTAGAAGCAAATGAAAAAATCGCAGAGGCAGTAGTAGAGGGGTATAAGAAGATTGAGGACGGAGTGGTTTCCGGCTATAAGAAAATCGAGAAGGGTGCCGTGGATGGATTTAACAAGGTATCCGATAAGTGTGTAGAAAAGCTTTTTGCTAAAGAGGGAGAAACGGTAGAAGAAGCAAAAAAGAGACTTTCCAACAACAAATAAAAAACAAAGGAATCAGCGAGGTGTTATACTACATCTCGCTGTTGTCGGGTTTGCGAGGTGTAGTATGAAGAAAACGATAACATATGATGTGAATCAGAAAAAAGTGGAACGTGAGATAAATTATATTCCGGTAAGGTATATTCTGGCAGTATGTATTGCGTTATTTGAAGTATTGGCGGTAATCGGAATTGTAATGGCGTTGTGTTATTATGTACCGTATTTTTATCTGGCTGCCTGGGCGACACAAATTTTTTGTGTGATTCGGATTATTGCATCCGATGATAATCCGGACTATAAAGTACCGTGGCTTTTGATGGTGCTGATTATTCCGGTGGCCGGATTTATGTTATACTTCTTATTTTACTCAAGAAAGTTGCAAAGAAAGTATATCAAGCGTTTAAATGAAATGAAACGTTATACCTATGAGCAGGATGACAGAAAGTTGTTTGTTAAGCTGCAGGATGAAAATTCTACGGCCGCCGCACAGGCGAGAATGCTTTGTAACATTGCAGATACTCATCTGTTTACAAATACAAAACAAGAGTATTTTTCATTGGGCGAAGAAATGTTTAAACGTGTCCTTGAAGATTTGGGGTCTGCAGAAAAGTTTATTTACATGGAATATTTTATTGTTGAAGAAGGTAAATTTTGGAATTCTATATTGGATATTTTAAAAAAGAAGGCCGCTGTCGGAGTAGAAGTTAAAGTGTTGTACGATGATATCGGCTGTATGATGACTTTACCGGGCGATTACCACAAAATATTAAAAAAATACGGGATTGAAGCAACACCGTTTTCCAGATTGAAGGGAAATGCGGATAGTGAGTTCAATAACCGCAGTCACCGGAAAATATTGGTCATTGACGGTAAAATAGGATATACCGGCGGAGTGAATATCGCAGATGAGTATATTAATGAGATTGTAAAATTCGGACATTGGAAGGATATTGCGTTACGACTTCAAGGAGCTGCGGTATGGGAACTGACCAGACTTTTCATGGTGGACTTCGGTATCAATGTGAAAAAACTTCCGGATCCGAGAACGGATTTATATCCGGAGCAACCGGAGATTTCTGAATCGGGATATCTTATTCCTTTCGGTGACGGACCTCATCCGATTTATGAACGCAGAGTCGGAAAGAGTGTCATTCAGAATATGCTGTCCGGAGCCACAAAGTATGCATGGATGACATCTCCCTATCTTATTATTGACAATGACCTGTGTACCGATTTTGAAAATGCGGCGCTTCGAGGTGTGGATGTGCGGATTATGGTTCCGCATATTCCGGACAAAAAGCTGGTATTTGCAATGACCAGAAGTTTTTATCATCGTTTGATGGCGGCAGGCGTGAAGATTTATGAATATGAACCCGGCTTTCTTCATGCAAAAAGTTACCTGGTAGACGATGCATATGCCATGATCGGCACCATTAATCTGGATTATCGGAGTCTGGTACATCATTTCGAAAACGGAGTTTGGATGTATCGGTGTGATGCACTAAATGTGTTAAAAACAGATATGGAAGATACACTTTCCAAGTGTATAGAGGTGACACCGGATATTTTAAAAACTAATTTTATACAGCGTTTTATTTGTTCGGTAGTACGGATTTTTGCGCCAATGTTATAAAACAGTAACAAAATAGTAAAAACAGAAACAAAACTTTAACATTTCTATGGTATGGTAGGTATGAGACATCAAGCGATAAAACCATATGGAAACGGAGGATTTCTCATGTTTAAGATTTTAGTGGTTGAGGATGACAAAGATTTAAACAAAACTGTTTGTTCCTTTTTAAATCATAGTGGATACGAAGCGGTGGGATGTTTAAACGCTAACGAAGCCTATGATGCTTTATATGAGACAATGTTCGACCTGATTATTTCGGATATCATGATGCCGGGAACGGATGGATTTGAGTTTGCCAGAACTGTTCGGACCCAGAACGAAAACATTCCGATTTTGTTTATGACAGCAAGGGATGACATGGCATCCAAGCAAAGAGGCTTCCGTATTGGTGTAGATGATTATATGGTAAAACCAATTGATTTGGATGAGTTGTTTTTGCGTATTGGTGCACTTCTTCGTCGTGCCAAGATTGCAGCCAGCAGAAAGCTTGAAATCGGCAGTTTTGTAATGGATGCGGATGAACATACGGCTTACCTGAATGAGGAAGAAATATCCATGACAAACAGAGAATTCAGCATTTTGTACAAGCTTCTTTCTTATCCCAAAAAGACATTTACCAGAATGCAGCTAATGGACGAATTTTGGGACGTGGACACAGAGACGACAACCAGGGCCGTGGATGTGTATATGACAAAGCTTAGAGGAAAACTTTCTGCCTGTGAGGATTTTGAGATTGTAACGGTACACGGTTTGGGGTATAAGGCGGTGATTAAATGAAGCATGAAAAACGGATTCATAAATGCTTAAAAGCCATAAGTCGCTATACGGTGTTTTTTCTTGTAGTTGCATTTCCGATTACCTGTTGTCTGATATTGTTTATTCGAATTATGTCCGATAACATGGGACTTCTCTTAAATACGGAAAATCTGAATGTGGCTGCAAAATTGACTTTTGTGAATGTAATTGTGTTAAGTGTTTTGTTTGCAGTGATTGATATGCTCCGAAGAAAAGTAACGGTAGATCGTCCGGTGCGACGGATTACCGAAGCGGCGGAACAGATGACACAGGGGGACTTTTCGGTACGGATTAAACCGATGAAGGGTGTGGGAGCTAATGATAAGTTTAATGAGATTATCCATTGCTTTAACCAGATGGCTACGGAATTGTCCGGAGTGGAAACACTACGAACAGATTTTGTGGCAAATGTGTCGCATGAAATGAAAACCCCTTTGGCAGTGATGCAAAATTTCGGGACCTTATTACAGACACCGGGGCTTTCTGATGAAAAACGGATGGAATACGCCAAAGGCGTTACCGATGGCGCCAGACGAATGGCAAATATGATGACAAATATGTTAAAGCTGAATCGTCTGGAAAATCAACAAATCTATCCAAAGACAGCAGAATATGATTTAAGCGAGCAATTATGTGAGTGCCTGCTTCAATTTGAAGATGTATGGGAACGACGAAATATTGAGATTGATACAGAGTTGGAAGACGGAGTAACGGTAACTGCGGATCAGGAACTGTTGACCCTTGTATGGAATAACTTACTTTCCAATGCCTTTAAGTTTACAGATGACGGAGGTACGGTATCGCTGAAACTAAACACCACAGAGCATCATGCAATTGTTACGGTGGCGGATACCGGGTGCGGGATGTCACCGGAGGTGGGTGCCCATATTTTTGATAAATTTTATCAGGGAGATACGTCTCATGCTACGGAAGGAAACGGCCTTGGTCTTGCCCTTGTGAAGCGTGTCATTGACATTATGCAGGGAGAAATCAGGGTGGAGAGTGTTCCGGGCGTAGGAACAACGTTTACGGTAAAGATTCGGAGAGAGTAAGCAATGGAACAGAATGTAAATCATAAAACGGAAGAGAAGAAGCAATGGAAAAAATGGCTGTTTCCTCCTGTATGGCTGATTGTATTATTAACTGTAGTAAGTGGAATATTATTGCTGCTTGTATTTATAAAGCATTTGGAGACCCATCCGGTGGCATACGGTATTTATGTACTATCGTTTTATACTGTTTCCGTCTTGGGAATTGCCTGCGGAATCACCTTTCCGAAACAGTATAAACGTATAAAAACATGGATTTATAACAGCAAATATGGTAATCGATATATGACGGATGCTGTGTTTAAAAATCAAGTGTCGTTATATGCCACATTAATGGTTAATATACTTTATGTCAGTGTCAATGTAGTGATGTATTTCTTATATGATTCCATGTGGTTTGTGATTTTAGCAGCCTATTACGGAATTCTTGCATGGATGCGTTTTCTTTTACTGCGTTATAAGGCAAAGCACGAGATCGGAACAAATCGTAAGGGAGAGTTATATCGGGCAATCCTTTGTGCGGTTATATTACTGTTTGTGAATGTCATACTTTCCGGTGCAGTTTTGATGATATTGTATGAAGGAAGAGGATTCTTTTATCATGGAATCCTAATTTATGTTGTGGCACTGTATACTTTTTATGTGACCATATATGCCATTATAAATGTGATTAAGTATCGGAAATACAACAGTCCGGTGATGCTGATGGCAAAAATGATAGCTTTGTCGGCAGCGTTGGTGTCCATGCTTTCGTTGGAAACAGCCATGTTAACGGAATTCGGAGCAGAAATGGAAGAATTGCAAAAGCAGATTTTGATTGCTGCCACCGGTGGCGGTGTCAGTGTGGCGGTTGTGAGTATGTCTTGCTTGATGATTGTGAAGTCGGCAAAGGAAATAAAAAAGTTAAGGAGTAAGCAAAATGGAGCAGAACAATAAAGCGGAGAGATTTCAATATTCTTATTCCGCAAAGCAACAGGAGGAAATTAAGAATATCCGAAGCAAATATGAAGAACCGAAGGAAGACAAAATGGCTTATTTGCGCCGACTGGACGAGAGTGCTACAAAAAAGGGAACGCTTTTGTCTATTGTTGTAGGTGTCATCGGAACACTGATTCTCGGATTGGGAATGTGTTGCGTTATGGTATGGCAGACTACGTGGTTTGTGCCGGGAATCTTGATTGGGCTGCTTGGGATTGTAGTAGTGGCAATTGCATATCCGGTATATTTACAGGTCACAAAAAAGGAACGTGAAAAAATTGCACCGGAGGTATTGCGGCTTACGGATGAGTTGTTGAAGTAGCTGATACAGTCGGAACGGCATAAGAATCACACAAATATCTGTATCATAAAAGAACTGCTGACAGGCAAATTTAGGTTTAAATATGCTTGTTATGACGGTTCTTTTTTGCTACAGAAAAGAAATTAAGAAATAGTTATAATACTACTTGACAAAACACTCCACATCATGTAGACTGAAGTTACAATCTACGTGATGTCGAGTGTAAAAGGAGGGAACATATGGCTGAATTACAAATGGGAGCGGTGGAATCACAGTTTGCCGATATGATATGGGAGTTGGAGCCGGTTCATTCCAGAGAACTGGTACGGCTTGCCGGGGAGAAGTTAGACTGGAAAAAGTCAACGACGTATACGGTGTTAAAACGTCTTTGTGATAAGGGGATTTTTGAAAACAATAATTGTATTGTAACGTCCAAAATCAAGCGTGACGAGTTTTTTGCAATGCAAAGTGAGCAGTTTGTACAGGATACCTTTGCAGGGTCTTTACCGGCCTTTTTGGCGGCATTTACGTCAAGAAGAGGGAAATTATCAAAAACGGAGGTTGACGAGCTACGGCGTATGGTGGCGGAATATGAGGAGGAGTAGAAGTGATGGGAGAAGTTTTTATTAAGATTTTAAATATGAGTTTAACCGCAGGTTTTCTTGTGCTGGCGGTGTTATTGGTGCGTCTTTTGTTTAAGAAAAAGGCACCGAAGGCATTGTTTCCGATTCTTTGGGCTATGGTAGCAGTATGCCTTGTGTGTCCGGTGACCTTTGAAAGTAATTTCAGTTTGATACGGAATGCGGAACCGGTGGAACAGTCAGCTCATCCGGAAGTTTTTTTACAGAAAGAAACAGTACATACTCCTTCGGAGAAGAAACCTTTGCCGGAGGAGGCGGAACCGGTGGAGATTCCGAAGGAGCTGCTGGCCGGAGATAATTTTATTGAGATTGGTACACCGGAATTTGAAGAGGAGTTTATCGGCACTCTGAATGGATCGGGCGAAGCGGAGTATCAAGAAACGGAGGGCATAGCATCTAAGGATAATCTTGAAGGTCAGGTAGTATCCGGAAACGCTGACAGTATCATAAAAGAAACACCGTTTTCTGTTACCTATACCGAACAAGGAGAAAACGGAACGGAATTTATCATGAAACGTACGGATTTATCCGCAGTATTTGCAATGATATGGCTGTGTGGTATCGGTTGTATGCTTTTGTATACCGCCATCAGCTATTTGCGGATTTATAAAAGGGTAAAGGAGTCGGCACCGTTTTTTAAAAATGTACGTGTGTGTGACCGAATTGACAGTCCCTTTATTTTAGGAATTGTCAGACCGAAGATTTATCTGCCGTCGGATATCAATGAGGCAGACAGAGAGTTTGTGCTTGCCCATGAAAGAGCGCATTTAAAGCGGTTTGACCATATATGGAAACCGCTCGGATTCCTTTTGCTCAGTGTCTATTGGTTTCATCCGCTTTTGTGGGTGGCGTATATCCTTTTATGTAAGGACATCGAGTATGCCTGTGATGAAAAGGTCATTAAGGAACTGGGAGCAGATCGGAAAAAGAACTACTCCACGGCGCTGATTAATTGCAGTGTATCCAGAAAAATGATTTCCGCCTGCCCGTTAGCCTTCGGTGAAACCGGAGTAAAGGGTCGTGTAAAATCCGTATTACAGTATAAAAAGCCGGCATTTTGGATTATTGTGGCATCGGCACTTCTTTGTATTGTTATGGTGGTTTGTTTTCTGACGAATCCGAAAGGGGAGAAGGATTTACCGAAGGCCGGAGATATTATTACCTTCGGTACTTATGAGCAGGACAACGTGACGGAAAACGGTGCCGAGCCCATTGAATGGATTGTAGTGGATGTATTTGACGGAAAGGCAACGCTTCTCAGTAAGCACGGGCTGGATGCAAAGCCGTTTCACGAGGATGGTTCGAAGGGCATCTACTGGGAGGACTGTTCCTTACGAAGCTGGTTAAATTCGGAGTTTTTCGAGATTGCATTCGATGAAAAAGAACGGGAACAAATTATTACCACAAGATTAGACAATCATAGCAATGCATCTTACAATGTGAAGGACGGAGCGGTTACCGAAGATAAGGTATATCTCCTCAGTATTGATGAATTATATCAGATTTATAAACCGGAAGCGGGGGTGAATGAGTCGAAATACCGCAATAAAGCCGGCGTTACCACAGCTACCGCCTATGCTAAAGCACAGGGCGTATGGGAAGGAAAGACGGAGGACGGTTCAGAAGCTTGTCCGTGGTTATTACGTACCCTGGGAGTCAATTATGCTTCTGTTTGCAGAGTGAACACTTACGGAGAACTTTCCCATGAGGTAAGCAATAATTACGGCGGATGTGCCCTTCGTCCGGCAATAAGGATTGATTTGGAGCAGGCGGAGTATGAGCTTCTTTCTGCGTCCGATTCGGAGGCGGAAACAGAGAATTCCAATGATACCTTATATACCGGAAGCGGCCGTTTTAAAGATATGGTCTCGTTGGAAAAGGCAAAACCGGGCTATTTGGTGGAGTTTGGTACCTATGAGCAAAATAAGGATACCGGCGACGGTGCAGAGCCTATCGAGTGGTATGTGCTTGACGTAAAGGACGGAAGGGCATTGCTTCTTTCCAAATACATACTGGAAAATATGCCGTATCATAAATATAAAGAAGAAATCTCCTGGAAGAATTGTACCCTGCGGGAATGGCTGAACGGAACCTTTTATGACTTAGCGTTTAATGACGAGGAAAAGAAACGCATTTCCACGACTCTTTTGGAAAACGTATGGAACCCGTGGAATACCTTTGCAACCTATGAATATACGGAGGATAAGGTGTTTTTACCGTCCATGGAGGATATGTTGTCGGGAGACTATTTCTATACGGAAAAGGCACCGGAAAGCGCAGCATACACCTTTGACGGATATTTTATGAATGATACCGAGCGTATGGCAAGAGGCGTGTACGAGGAGGACCAGTGGATTTACTATGGAGATGGATACCGTTTATATGATTTTGACGGTATGCCGTATGGAGCTTACTGGCTGCGGGCATCCTCACGCACAGAATATGAACCGGACGATACCAAGAAGGAAGCCCCGCATCTGGTCGTTGCGGGAATTACCATTGACGGAAGCCTTGATACGGGCGCAAACAATACCATCGGCAATACAAGCTATGATGAAAGGGGAGTTCGTCCGGCCATCTGGGTGGAACTGGGGGATTTGGATAAAATTGCAAAGAAAAACGAGAAAAAGAACAATGAGAGCGATAAGAAAATATCCCTCTTTCTTTCCTCCAAGCTTCCGGAACGCTATGAGTACAAGGAGGTAAAAGAGACCTTTTTGGAATATCTGAATCATCAGGCCTATTTATATCCGGCGGATTATTCCCAGGAAAAGTGGGAGTGTGCTTTTGAGATATACAGTACCGCCGATTCCAAAATGAAACGGGTTTATTTAAAAGCGAACGTAAACGGGGAGGAACGTTGGTATTTGTGTACACCGACGGTATATCTGGAAGAGGAATCACCGCTTACAATCCTTCCTATGGATGTCGAATCGGTGGAGAGTATACGTTCCTCAGGAGTTGTCACTCGTCTCGGAACCGATACAGTAAAGGTGGCGGCAGCAAAAGCACCGGAATATCATAAAAATACTGAACTCGACACCAACGGCTATAAAGAAAGTATTGCCTTGATTTCCGATGAGCTTTGTAAAAACGGATATTTATTAAAGGATGAAACGGGTACGGATGTCATAAAGCTGGAGGCTTGGGTTTCTGAGTTTGATATGGAAAAGAAGCTGTATCCGCATGCCTACATTATCATCAACGATTCCTATGTGTACGAGACAAGCTTTACGAAGTACAAAGGGCTCTATACCACCTTCTATAATGACAACTATACAAAGGACCATTCCTTGGAACATCATTTCGGAGAACAGGTATATATGCCGGACGAATTTGACGGCAGAAGCATAAAAAAACTTGCAGACATGGATCAAGTGCAGTTGGAGCATGTAAAGAATTGTGCGGTACTGCATTATGTACATGAACCGAAATTTTCCGTGACGATTACTGTTGACGGAAAGGAGATAACTCTTCCGAAGCAAAACGTGAAAATCAAATGGGAAGACTTTAACAGTATTGCCTTTGTACCACAGGAAACCACCGGAGATATTACCCGGTATCATATATACCGCAGTACCGACGGTGGAGAGAGATGGAGTCTGGTTTCCAAGGACTTTGAGACCAATGCGGAAGAACTCGCAGCAATTAAAATACCGGAAGATGATGAGTATGTGGTATGCTATTTTAACAAGGTCGGAACCAGTTGCCATAGCAGTTGTTATTTTTCCGAAGATGGCGGAGTAACTTGGAGTATGCCGGAGCAGGCAGACAAGCCGAAGGTAGCTTTAGCGAATGCTGCTGTGGGAACCTCGGTTGTATTCGGTTCTTACGAACAGGACTTTGATTTTTCTAACGGCAAGGAACCGTTGGAATGGATTGTACTGGACCGTGTAGGGGATAAGGCGCTTCTTCTTAGCAGATTTGGTTTAGAATACTATTGGTATTATCAGCATGGTACATGGGAGGAATCCGGAGTAAGAAGAGAATTGAATGAATTTTTTTACGTGGATGCCTTTTCGCCTAAGGAACGGGAGAAAATCGTGAAAACTGCCATCAAAACTCCGAATGATACCGGTATCGATATCGTTACCGAGGACTATGTATTTTTACTCAGTGAATCGGAGGTTTTGGAAGGGAAAGCACAGGACGGAACACGGTACTTTAAGGATAAAGAGGCAAGGTTGACGATTCCTGTTCCAATGTACGGAATCGATGCCTGGATGTACAGTGATTGTGAAAATGATGACTGGGACGGTATCCAAACGAAATGGCTGTTACGATCCAAAGGAACTAATATGTATAAAACATGGGTGACGAAGGAAGGTACCGTTAGAACTGACGGAACCGGTCATGAATATGAAACAGTAGAGGCACTGCTTCGACCGGCTATTTGGGTGGATTTGTCAGGGTTAACTGGAAATTCAAATGGTTCATCAGTGGGAATTGTAGATATACCGTCGGTTGCAGATGATTTGACAGATGAAATCGAAAGCACGAACATCTCCATTGCAATCGGAGATAAGTATGCAGCCTATTTGGATGAAGAAGGGAAGCTGCATGTGCTGTATGATACCTCGCATAAGGATGAATATGATCCGGTGGGAGCTACGGGAGGTATTGACACATCCAAAACATACAAGGCACTAGGAACAGACCCGTGGCGTCTGGTGACAATTGATGAAGAAGGAAGACTTTCGGTATCTTATCACATGACAGCGGAAGAACTGGCAGAATATACAAGGAAAGCCGCAGAGGAAGCAATGGCGGCAGGGGGAACCTATGGCCTTGGCGGACCGCAGGATTGGATTGCAAGAGACTTTGAGGGAATGTCCGGTGTAAAGCAAGTGTTCTCTACCTATCCGTACAGTTCTTATACGGTACTTTTTGAAGACGGCACCGTATATCATTACGGAGAACAGGAAGAATTGGAGGGTGCGGTACAGATTACTAAGGATGTAAACGGTATCCTGGCGGGAATCAAAGCTGACGGAACCGTGGTAATGACGGAAATCAGTGATGTGCTTCGTAAGAAAAAGCTGGATACATGGCCGAAAAAATTAAAACAGATTTGTTTTGGTGAAGATGATGCGGCAAGAGCCACCGTTTTAGTTGGGCTATGCGAGGACGGTACCGTAATTTCCGAAGGAATACAACTGGACTATTTAATTAACACAAAGGAAAAGTGGAACGGTATCGTAAAACTTGCAGTGGCAAAAGAAACGGTGGTGGGCTTAAAAGGCGACGGTACGGTAGTTGCGGTTTGCCCGGGAAGAAGCGATGTGGGCCAGTGTGACGTGGATGACTGGACTGATGTGATTGCAGTAAATACAAACGGCAAAGTGACAATCGGTATTACAAAAGACGGAAAGGTGCTGATGGCAGGAGCGGTGCCGGAGCTTGTGATGGGATTGCCGGCACGCTATAATTACGAAGAACTGAAGTCATTGTTTTTAGAGTACCTGAATCATCAGGCATGGTTATATCCGTCGGTGTATCCTCAGGAAAGCTATCAGTGCTCCTATGAGATTTATTGCACAGCGGAGTCCTATGCAAAGCGTGTGTATTTAAAAACCGTGCTCAATGAAACAGAGCATTGGGTTCTGTTTGATCCGGATGCATATTTCCTAACGGATACTCCGGTTCGAGTAGTTTCGCAAAATACAGCTGAAATGAAGGAACAAATAAAAAACGGTAAAGTTGTTAGTATCGGAAGCGATGAACTTTATGTACCGGCAGTAAAGAGACCTTCCTATGAAGAAGAAGTTGATTATACAGAAGCTGTTTCTTTTATTTATTCTGATTTAAAGGCAAACGGTTACGGAGATGACCTTCGGATAGAAGCCATTGTTTCCGCCTGTGACATGAAGAAGAATTTATATCCATATGTATACTTAATTATTAACAATACCGAAGTATTTGAAACTACTCTAAGTGATTTCTATACACTTTATAAGGCGTATTATTCCGAAAACTATTCGGAAGATACTACCATAGAGTACGGAACAGGCTCTCCGGAGGTGTTTGACGGACATGGAATCAAGCCATTCAGTTCCGTAGATGCGGAGCAGTTTGAGCGGGTCAAGGCATGTGCGTCCTTCCATAAGATTTTTGTCGAGGAAAATACAGAGAGTATGTATTGATTCGTCCGGTTATCCGGATAGATGTAAGCAAAATCCAATAATAGTAATTCAAAGAACGTATCTTTTACGGTATCCGAGAAAGGTACGTTCTTTCTCTTTGATAATAATCCATTCAGCATTCTTGACACTGTTTTTAGATATGATTATAATGAAAGAGTAGTATTTTATGTAAAGTAAAAAACGGGACGCAATGCTTTTTAAACAAATCAAGCGTTACGAAGATAGAAAAGAAAGGAACGAAAACTATGAAAATCGGTATTATCGGTGCGGGCAACATGGGTTACCCGATGTTATGCGGAGCAGTAAAGGTGGCAGGTGGAGAAAATGTTTATTTTACCTGTATGAGTGAGTCGGACAAGGAAAGAGGCAAGGCAGCCGGTGCGGTGTATTGCGACAGCAATGCAGAGTTGGCTGCACAGGCAGATATGGTAGTGCTTGTTGTTAAACCGTATGTGTATGACACGGTGCTTTCTGAAATCAAAGGAAAGGTAAAGACCGGTGCCATTGTGGTAACCGTGGCTGCCGGAATAACAATTTCTTACATAAAAGAGGCTCTTGGCGGGCAAATTAAGGTGGTACGTGTGATGCCGAACACTCCTGCCATGGTAGGGGAAGGTATGTCTGCAGTGACCTTTGACGAAGGTTCTTCCTTCACTGCTGAGGAAAAGAAGGTGGTAGGTGAGTTTTTTGATTCCTTCGGCAAGTATGTCGTACTTCCGGAAAATCTGCAGGATGCTGCTATTCTGGCTTCCGGCAGTTCTTCTGCTTTTGTATATGTGTTTATTGAGGCTATGGCGGATGCAGCGGTTTGCTGCGGTATTCCGAGAGATACCGCCTATAAAATGACGGCACAGACCGTACTTGGTGCTGCAAAGATGGTACTTGAAACCGGCGAACACCCTGGAAAACTTAAGGATAACGTATGTACTCCGGGTGGAACCACCATTGCAGGTATTCGCGCTTTGGAAGAGAACGGATTCCGCAGCGCGGTGATGGAAGCGTGTATTGCTACCTTTGATAAAGTAAAATCCATGCAGAAGTAAATGGTTTGTGAATACGAACATAGAGGAGCCGAGAATGGAGAAAATAAAACGTATTGACCGTTCCTTAGTCTATAAAGGAGCATGGATTTCCATGTACACCGATTCTATGGCCTTTGCCAACGGAAATTTTGCCGACTGGGACTTTATTCATCATAATGGTGCGGCAGCCATGGTGGCAGAAGAGGCTGACGGACGGATTGTAATGATTCGTCAGTGGCGTCCCGGTGCGGAAAGAGAGATTTTAGAACTTCCTGCCGGCGGAATTAATCAGGGAGAAGAGCCGATAGATGCGGCGGTCAGAGAACTTCGTGAAGAAACAGGAGCATTGTGCGAGAACGCAATCCCATTACTGATGATTCAGCCTTCCCCGGCATATAACGACGAGAAGGTTCATATGTTTTATTGTAAGGTGACAGGGTATTCGGAGTTAGAATTGGACGAAAACGAATATGTGACCATTGAACGGTATTCTTTGGAAGAACTTATTGAAATGATTTTAAGCGGAAAGATTGCTGATTCCAAAACGGTAGCAGGCTTGTTCGCGTATCAGGAGTTAAAGAAACGAAACGAGATATAAGGAAGGGAGGGCATGTATGGAAACCTATATTCAGGCATTTTGCGAGTATCGGAAAGAAAAAAAGCAAGTTTCAGATAATACCAGACTTGCCTATCGGTCGGACTTGACACGAATGGTGTCGCATCTTCGAAACAACGGGGTTACATCCTTCGAACAGGTAACAGAAACCCAGTTAAACTCTTTTATCCTTTCTGCAGAACGGGAAGGATTAAAGGCATCTTCCATTGTGCGCTTAATTTCCAGTATCCATAATTTTTTTGATTTTCTGACAAAAAAGGGTGTATTAAAAGACGACCCGGCAGAACGTATTAAAGCACCGAAAGCGGAACAGGCACAACAGGAGATTATATCGGTAAATGAACTGGAAACCTTACTTTCCGCGCCGGAAACCGACACCCCGAAGGGGCTGCGTGACAGGGCCATGCTGGAGCTTTTGTATGCTACCGGAATACATTTGAATACATTGTTAAGTCTAAAAATTTCCCAGGTGCATCTCAGATATAAAGTATTATTTGTCTCTGTGGGAGATCAAAATCGTGTGCTTCCCCTGGGACAGCCGGCATGCGAGGCGTTAGAAGCTTACTTGGAACAGGGAAGAGAGGCGCTGATGAAACAAAATTCAGACCCGGACCTGTTATTTTATAACAAAGCCGGAGAAGAAATGACACGACAAGGCTTCTTTAAACGGATAACGGAATATGCAAAAAAGGCTGGACTACCGAATATTACGCCCCGCATTCTGCGAAACTCTATGGTACATCATATGATGTGTAACGGAGCGTCTTATGCAGGTGTCCACCAGCTTTTAGGAACAAAACGTCTGTCCGCCGCTATGAACTTTGAACGTCAGACTCAGACCATACCTGATATGTATAAACAGGCCCATCCGAGAGCGTGATAGAAAACTGCTTATATATAGTGAGACGATATTTTTATACGAATTATAATATTTGTCCGGTTTGCTTTTGGAAAGATGCCCCATATAAACCGAGATTTTTCTATCGAAAATATTTGAAAAGAAGAAACCCTCCCACTGAGTATGTTTTTTGCATTCCCGAAGGGGCGCGCTTTTAGCTGAGTCGAAATCACCTCTTAGCGGTTCTAAGTCTCGAGGACTCACCCGAGAGACGTTTAGAACCGGTTAGAGGAAGTTTGACGAAGCGTTGCGCTAAGCAAAAAATTATATTCAGTGGGAGGGGTTCGTATTAGGAAACCTTAACGATAGAAAAATCGACCCTATACTCTCTCTGCAATGCGGTAGAGCAGTTCTTCGGTATCATTCCAGCCCAAACACGGGTCGGTAATGGACTTGCCATAAATATGTTCACCGATTTTCTGGCAACCTTCTTCAATATAACTTTCCACCATAACGCCTTTTACAAGCTTAGCAACATCAGGATTTACTTTACGACTATGTAAAATCTCGGAAACAATACGAGGTTGTTCTCCGAACTTTTTGTTGGAATTATTGTGGTTGGCATCTACGATAACTGCAGGATTCTTTAACTGCGGATGCTGTGCATACATATCAAGAAGGCGCATTAAATCTTCGTAGTGATAGTTCGGTTGACTCTGTCCGTGTTTATTTACGGCACCTCGTAAAATTGTATGAGCATACGGATTTCCGGTAGTTGCCACTTCCCATTGACGGAAGAGGAACGTATGGGCATGTTGTGCGGCAATAACGGAGTTCATCATAACAGAGAAATCACCACTGGTAGGGTTTTTCATACCTGCCGGAATGTCCATACCACTGACGGCAAGACGATGCTGCTGATCCTCAACAGATCGAGCGCCTACTGCAACATAAGAAAGAATATCATCCAAATACGGCCAGTTTTCCGGATAAAGCATTTCGTCTGCCGGAGTAAGATGTGTTTCTTCAATGGCACGCAAATGCATCTTACGAACTGCAATTAAACCTTCCTGCATATTCGGAGCCTGTTCCGGGTTCGGTTGGTGAGCAATACCTTTATATCCTTCACCGGTGGTGCGTGGCTTATTGGTATAAATACGCGGAACTAAAAACAACTTGTCTGCCACCTTTTCCTGTACCTTGGCAAGACGATGTATGTAATCCAGTACCGCCGTTTCGTTATCCGCAGAACAAGGTCCGATGATAACCATAAACTTATCGGATTCTCCGGTAATAATTTTTTTCATCTCTTCATCGCGGGCTGCTTTTACAACAGTTCCTTCCGCAGATAACGGATACAAATCTTTTAAAACTTCCGGGGAAATAACTTCTCTGATTTTTGTAAAACTCATAATGTATTCCTTTCCTGACATGTAATATAGAATATGCCATGTAATTTATCATAAATAATGTATTTTTCTACATACAAAAGACATTATAAAACTTAAAAAGAACAGTGTCAATAGCTGTATTGCGTAATATTTACGGATATGGTAAACTATTTTTATAAGTAACGGAACTTTGTTGATGTAAAGTAAAACGGAAAATTTATAATACGGCAAGACAGGGAAAGAAATAAAAAGGAGTGGAATTTTGTATGCGAATGTATGATTTAATTATGAAAAAGAAACACGGCGGGACATTGACAGATACAGAAATTCGATTTTTAGTAAACGGATATACAAAAGACGAGATTCCTGACTATCAGATGTCTGCATTTTTAATGGCAGTATGTTTTCACGGTATGAACGAGGCAGAAACACTTTCCCTGACCATGGCCATGGCAGAAAGCGGGGAACTGTTAGATTTGTCGGCAATTCACGGAAAAAAAGCAGATAAACATAGTACCGGCGGAGTGGGCGATAAAACCTCTTTGATTTTAGGACCTATGGTGGCATCTTTAGGGGTCCCGGTGGCAAAGATGTCGGGACGGGGCCTTGGGCATACCGGCGGAACCATTGATAAACTGGAAAGTTTCCCGGGATTTTCCGTATCAATTTCAAATCAAACATTTATTGATAATGTGAATCGGATGAAGTTGGCTATTATGGGACAGACGGCTGATTTGGCGCCGGCAGATAAGAAATTGTATGCTCTTCGTGATGTAACAGCTACAGTAGACCAGTTGTCACTTATCGCCGGCAGTATTATGAGTAAGAAGCTGGCGGCAGGGGCTGATGTGATTGTACTTGATGTAAAAGCCGGAAGCGGAGCTTTTATGAAAACCTACGAGGATGCCAGAGCATTAGCCGAAACTATGGTAAAAATCGGTAACGGTGCCGGAAGAAAAACATATGCTGTTATTTCCGATATGAATCAACCGCTAGGGTATGCGGTAGGTAATATTTTAGAAGTAAAAGAGGCAATCGAGGCTTTAAACGGCAGAGCACCGGAAGATTTAAGTGATGCTTGCATGGCACTTGCTTCTTATATGTTGCTTGGAGCAGGTAGGGTAAAAGAAATTGCAGAAGCAAGAGAGTTACTTGCAGAAACCATTCGTTCCGGCAAGGCACTTACTAAATTTGCAGAATTTGTTAAAGCCCAGGGAGGCGACGAACGCTTTGTATATGAACCGGATCGCTTTTCAAAGGCAAGTCTGACCGGCGAGGTGAAAGCACAGACGGATGGTTTCATTTCTGCCATGAATACAGAAGAAATCGGACTGACGTCCTTATTACTCGGAGGCGGAAGAGAAACAAAAGAAAGTGAAATTGATTTGACGGTTGGTATTGTATTTAAAAAGAAAATCGGTGCAAAGGTGCAAAAAGGTGACACCATAGCAGTTCTTCATGCAAATGATAGAGAAAAGCTTTCTGCGGCAGCTTCCAGGCTTCAGAAAGCTATTACAATCGGACAGACACCGGTAACACCGATTCCGCATATTTTAGGTGTAGTGGAACAGGCATAGTTTGGACTTCGCCGAATATCTTATAAAAAGAGATATTGCGGAGCGATACTATGAAACAGTATTTACGTAAAGTGAAAAGAACTACCAAAAGAAGGATATGGGGAAGACGCGTGCTTTCCGGTATCCTTTCTGTTTTTCTAATGGCAGAATTCCTGATGCTTCCGATGGCAAATACAGAAAAAGCATGGGCAGGTGTTATTTTGGAAGAAGAAAGTGTAAGTACAGCAGCCCCGGAAGGACTTGTCATTTCTTCGGAATCCGTTATTTTGATGGAGATGGAGTCTGGTGCGGTTATTGCTGAAAAAGAGGCCGATAAAGCAAGACCCATTGCCAGCGTTACAAAGATTATGACACTGCTTCTTATTTTGGAGGCAGTAGATTCCGGCAAAATGAAACTGACAGATACAGTAACCGTAAGCGAATACGCAGCATCCATGGGTGGTTCCCAGGTGTTTTTGGAACCGGGAGAAACACAGGATGTGGAGACTATGATAAAATGTATCTGTATTTCCAGTGCAAATGATGCCTGCGTGGCAATGGCAGAGCATTTAGCCGGTTCGGAAAAGGCATTTGTGGAACAAATGAATGCAAAAGCAAAGACGTTAGGAATGAAAAATACAACATTTCTAAATTGTTGCGGATTGGATGTATCAGGTCATGTTTCCAGTGCAAGAGATGTAGCTCTTATGTCAACGGAATTAATGAAGAACCACCCGACCATTACGAAATATTCTACTACCTGGATGGACACAATTATACATACTACACGACGCGGAGCCAGTGAATTCGGACTGGCCAATACCAACAAGCTGTTAAAGCAGTATAATGGGATTACCGGCTTAAAAACAGGTTCCACGGATGAAGCAAAGTATTGTCTTTCTGCCACAGCAGAGAGAAACGGGCTGAAATTAGTAGCGGTTGTATTGGCCGCTCCGGACACAAAAACCAGATTCCGTGAAGCTGCCGCTTTGCTTGACTACGGATTTGCCAGATGTACAGTCTATAAAGATGACGGCACTGATTTACCGGTTTCGGAAGTAACGGTTACAAAAGGGCAGAAAAATAGTGTAAAAGTACAGTTAAAACAGCCCTTTTCGTATGTATTTACCAACGGAGAAGATATGAATGCTGTGGAACGAAACGTGGTGTTACCGGAAACAATAGAAGCACCTCTTGCAAAGGGGGATGTAATCGGAGAGTATCGTTACAGCTTGAACGGAACTCTTTTGGGAAAGGTTGATATTATCTGTTCGGAAGAAGTAAAGAAAATGTCCTTCGGCGCAAGTTTTCTAAAGTGTAAAAATCTCTTTTTGGGAGAAAAACAGAGTCATCAGGAAGAGAAACTTTCATTGACACCGCCTCAAAAATAAAGTATGATAGTTACGTGAGGCATGAAAGTATATAACAGTGCAAGATTGGAAAGGACGGTGGTACAAATGTCAGGAAAAAAGCTGTTTTGGTTAGGTGCTACAGCTGTAGTTTGTGCCACAGTATATCAACTGGCAGAACATGGCATCCCGGTTCGGCGAGAGTACGATGTGGAGGTACCGGAACCCCTTTCCGGCTTGCGTATGTTGTTGATTTCCGATTTACATTGTAATCCGTTGTTATGTAAAAACAAACGTGTGCTGCAACAGCTTAAAAACGAAGCTCCCGATGTTATTTTGCTTGCGGGAGATATGATCAGCAAATACGGAAAGAAAGAAAATCTCCGTGTTCCTGCATTTTTAAAAGCATTAACCGAGATTGCACCGGTGGTGTATGGTTTTGGTAATCATGAGGAAGTGCTTCGGACTGATTTTCCGAAAAAATTTGCCGAATATAAAAAGCAAGTGGAAGAAATGGGGATTTTCTTTCCTGACAACGAAGTAGTTTCTCTCATTCTACAAGGGAAGAATGTTGATTTTGCGGGACTTACGCTTAAGCATGAGTATTATTATAAGAGGGAACGAAAACCGCTTCCGGCAGAAGCAACCGAAGCTCTGACGATTTCAAGACCGGAGCGTACCGTGCTTTTGGCACATTTTCCGGACCATTTTAGGGCATATACAAAGCTGGCTCCGTTAGTGGTTTCGGGACATAATCACGGCGGGATTATTCGTTTGCCTTTTGTGGGAGGCTTGATTTCACCTCAGTTATATTTACCGCCGTATACGAGAGGATGTTATCAGATGGACAATTCTACAATGGTCGTAAGCGCAGGAATCGGTTCCCATTCCCTGCCGGCCCGTTTGTTTAATCGGATTGAGTATTGTATAATTCATACAAAAAAGAGGACAGAACTATGAGTTTATCCGTAACACTGGAAAAATTTGAGGGACCGCTTGATTTGCTGTTACACCTCATCGAAAAAAACAAAATAAATATTTATGATATTCCGATTGTGGAAATAACCGAGCAATATATGGATTATATTCGTCAGATGCAAGAGCAGGATATGGAAGTCATGAGTGAGTTCCTGGTTATGGCTGCCACGCTTCTTAATATTAAGTCCAAGATGCTGTTACCGCAGGAGGAACCGGAGGATACCGAAGAACCGGTAGATCCGCGTCAGGAATTGGTAGAACGCTTATTACAGTATAAAATGTATAAGTATGCTTCTTTTGAATTATCTGATCGTCAGATGGATGCAGGACGTGTTCTGTTTAAGGAAGGAAGCCTGCCGCCGGAAATCGCGGATTATAAAGAACCCATTGATACCCAGGCATTATTATCGGATTTGACCTTACAAAAGCTTCATTCGATTTTTGAGTCGGTGATGAAAAAGCAGGTGGAGAAAATCGACCCGGTGCGAAGCAAATTCGGCCGAATCGAAAAAGAAGAAGTCAGTATGTCTAAAAAAATGCGGGAAATTCAGGCATATGCCCTTGCGAATAAACGTTTTTCGTTTCGCGCATTGTTAATGGATCAATACGAAAAGATGGATGTTGTCGTAACATTTTTATGTATACTTGAGCTGATGAAAATCGGCAGAATGCACGTGGTGCAGGAAGAAATTTTTGATGAAATTGAAATCGAATACCTTGCGGATGATATTATCGACTTTGAGGATTCGGATTTCTAGGCGGAGGAGAACCATGGAGTTACAAGAATTAGAAGCACAATTGGAAGCAATTTTATTTACGTTAGGAGAGGCGGTGGAAGTAGATCGTTTAGCCGCTGCCTTGGAACATGATGTGGATACGGTACGAAGAGTACTCAGAAATATGATGGATCGTTACGAAGCAGATGATAGAGGAATCCAGATTATCGAGTTGGATGGATCTTTTCAGATGTGTACCAAATCTTCCATGTACGAGTCTATTATAAAGATTGCACATGTACCGAAGAAGCATGTGTTAACGGAAGTTTTACTGGAAACGTTGTCCATAATTGCGTATAAGCAACCGATTAACAGACAGGAAATTGAAGCTATTCGCGGTGTTTCCTGCGATCATGCGGTAAATAAACTGGTGGAGTATAATTTAATTCAGGAAGTTGGTCGTATGGATGCTCCGGGGCGGCCGATTTTATTCGGTACCACAGAAGAGTTTTTACGAAGCTTTGGATTGGTTTCTTTAGACGACTTACCGGTCATAAATCCGGAAAAGGTGGAAGATTTTAAGTTGGAAGCGGAAAAGGAAATGCAGCTTTCCTTGGAGATTTAAACAAATTGCAATCAGATTGATATTTTCACTGACCTATTTTTCATTCTGTGTGCATATTCTTTTTTTAAAGAGATTGTTTGAGGCTTGGGCTGATGAGACAATATATAAACAGGAAAGAATATATAAAAAAAGGAATACATCTCTTAATGTGTTTCTTTTTTCTGTTTACAGGGATTATAAAAGGAGCAGGAACAGAAAACGTCGTATTTGCAGTCAGTGCTCCGCCGCCAGACTCCCTTTATGCGTATTCCGCAGTACTATATGATGGGGAAGCCGGTAGAGTGTTATATGAAAAAAACGGCTATGAAGTACTTCCGATGGCAAGCACAACGAAAATTATGACATTGTTGGTTGTGTTAGAACATACAAACCCGGAAGATATCGTAACCGTATCGCAAAACGCGGCAAAACAGCCTGATGTACAGCTTAATATGAGTACGGGAGAACAATATTACGTAAAAGATTTATGCTATTCTTTGATGTTGGAATCCCATAATGATACAGCAGTGGCTCTGGCAGAACATGTAGGAGGTTCTGTAGAAGGATTTGCTGAATTGATGAATACAAAGGCAAAAGCATTGGGACTATATTCTGCTCATTTTGTCACGCCGAATGGGCTTGATGCGGATGGGCACGGGATAACCGCTGCCGATCTGGCAAAATTAGCTGCTTATGCAGTGAAACAGGAAGAGTTTCGAAAGATTACTACAACACAATCCCATAGTTTTACGGAATTAACAAAGGGACGTAGTTTTACCGTGAACAATAAGGATGCATTTTTATCTATGATGGAGGGAGCTATCGGTGTAAAGACAGGATTTACAGGGAAAGCAGGTTACTGCTTTGTGGGAGCTGTAGAACGGGAAGACCGGCTGTTAATCAGTGTAGTTCTTGCCAGCGGATGGCCGCCGCATAAAACCTATAAATGGAGCGACACAAAGACACTTATGAATTACGGAGTGGATGCCTTTCATAAAATGCCTCTTGTTAACAATCTTGATTCTTTACCGAAACCACCAAAACTTCCGGTGGCAGACGGACAAAAGAGTACCGTATCGTTATGCTTTTCCGCTGATGCCGTAAAACAACTGGCAGAACAAACTCTTTTGCGTACAGGAGATGAAAAGATTACGTATGAAATAGAATTAAGTAAAAACATGCTGCAAGCTCCGGTTGCAACCGGAGAAACAGTGGGAGAACTGGTGGTAAAAATAGACGGTGAATGCGTACAAAAAATACCGGTACAAACCGCCGAAACGGTTGCACCGGTAGATTATATGTTCTATCTTCAAAAAATATTGAACTTATTTTTCTCGGGAAAATCCGTTACAGTGTTGCAGCAGCTTCTTTCATAGCCTCTGAGGAAGAAATAAGTGCATTCGCACGGAGAAGCGCCGCATCAATGTTTTCACAGAAGTTATCACTGCCGACTACGGAAATAAAACCGTTCTTTTCCATAATGGAACGAGGCTGCTCCAATACATGAGAGAAGATAACGGTAATACCATACTCATTTAAGTCGTTTGTTACATCTCGTAACGTATTCATAGCGGTAACGTCAATAGCCGGAACACCACGCATACGAATAATAACCACTTTTGTGTCTTTCTTCATGGTCTGATGTTTTAAGCGAAGGAGTTTATCGACTGCACCGAAAAACATCGGACCGTTAACTTCGAATACTTCTGTACCTTCCGGTACTTCCTTTAAGGAAATGTGTTCCGGGTCATTTTCTTCCTCCGGAAGATGAGTATCACGAACATATTTCCAACCGGAAACATCGGTAACATCTGACATACGCTTCATGAAAAGAACACAGGAAAGAACGATACCGACTTCAATTGCAATTACAAGATCGAATGCAAAGGTCAAAACACAGGATGTGATAAGCACAATGGCATCGGACTTCGGTGCCTTACGGTATGCTAAAAATGCCTTTACATTAAACATGTTATAGGAAACCACCAAAAGAATGGCAGCTAAAACAGGACGCGGTACAAGTTTGATAAGTGGCATACCGAACAACAGCATAGCAAGTAAGGTTAAGCTGTGGAACATAAGAGCAATCGGTGTACGTCCGCCATTTTTTGCATTTGCAATGGAACGAGCCACACCACCGGTGGCCGGAATACATCCGAATACACCAAGTAAGATGTTGGCAACACCCTGGCCTACAAGTTCTGCATTTGGTTTATGTTTACTGTTTATCATGCCATCCGTAACTACTGCGGATAACAGTGCCTGCATGGCAACCAAAATTGCGATGGTAAAAGCCGGAGACATCAATTGAAAGATAGTATCAAACGTTAATCCTTCAAATTTAGCCACAGATAAGTTTTTTGGAATATCTCCGAGAAGAGCCACGTCTAATTTTAAAAAGTAAGTTGCTGCAGTACCAATCACCAATGCTACGAAAGAATTCGGAATGGTTTTATTAATTTTTGGCCATACAACAAGAATAACAATACTAACAAGACCAAGAATCAGTGCCTGCCAATTAATATTTGAAATGTTTGCAATGTAGGTACTCCATTTGCCAAGAAAAGAAGTGGGCATTTTATCAATCGTAAAGCCTAAAAAATCCTTTACTTCAAGGGTTGCAATCGTAATTGCAATACCTCCGGTAAAGCCGATGGTAATCGGAGACGGAATAAATTTAATAAGCTTTCCTAAGTGGAATACACCAAACAGCACCAACATAATACCTGCTAAAATAGTAGAAATAATGAGGCCTTGGGTACCGTATCCCGTAATTACGGACTGGGTGATTACAATAAATGCGCCGGTAGGTCCGGTAATCTGTACACGGCTTCCGCCAAGGAATGCTACAATAATGCCGGAAATAATAGCGGAATAGATGCCCTTTTCCGGAGAAACACCGCAACCAAGGGCAAAAGCAATGGAGAGCGGAAGAGCAATAATAGCCACAATAATACCGGCTTTCATATCTAAGAAAAATTGTTTTGCATTGTAGTGTTTTAAAACACTGAACAGTTTCGGTTTCATTTGTAAAATCCTCCTTTGTGCGGGCTTAATTGTAATACTGTTTTTTGTAAAATTCAAGTAGAAAATCAAAACTTCTTAGAAAAATATATATTTTTTAAAGAAAAGATATGGAAAACCGCTAAAATCCATGGTATAATGAGTTGTTACGGATTATATCTTGTTTTTGTAAGAGAGGTGTAGCTTATGATTCGACTTACCAGAAGTAAAATTCAAAGTCTTGCTGCAAATGAGGCGGTATTTCAACGTGGACTTGCTTATTTTAAGGATAAGCGAGTTGTTCATGCTGCCTGCTCAAAAAACAAGAAACTATATACATTTACCATACAAGGCAATCAGAAGTATCGTGTAACCGTAGAAGAAACCCCGGAGCAGGATGTGGAAGTTGCTTGTAATTGTCCTGCCATGTACAGTCAGAAAGGTGCATGTAAACATTCTGTTGCCGCACTTTTATATTTACAACAATATTTAGAACAAAAAGAGAAGAAAACCGGTACACCTGCAAACGGCGACAGTCGCACCGGCAGGATTATTCGTTATTTTATGGATGCAGGAGAACCTCATTATGATAAAGATGTGTATCGGATTGAACCCTGCATTGAAATTCCGGGACTTTTACGTACCGACAATGACCCGGTGTATATATCTTTACGGGTCGGAAATACAAAGTTATATCGCGTACAGATGTTAAAACGGTTCCTGATGGATTATAAAGATAAAAAAAGTATTGTTCTCGGTAAGGAATTCTGTTACTTGCCGAATGAAAGCAGTTTTGACCACGCTTCGGAGCGTTTTCTGCAGGAGCTGCTTGCATATTTGGAAATATTAGAAGTGTTGGACGGTTCCGGCAGTATGCAATTATTTCAAAAGTCCAAGATTCAATTGAACCGAAGATTATTGGCAAAAATTCTGTCTCAATGCAAGGGGCTGATTTATTCATTAAATCTTTCCGGAAATGAGTTGGAACAAGTTCGCTTTATAAAAGGGAATCCTCGGATTGAGTATGATATTTCCATGCAGGACGGATTTTTGACCATGGACTATAAGGAAAACGAAAAAGTAATTCCGATTACGGCAGACGGTTCTTTGTTATTAAGAGATAACGCTTTATATTTACCGGATGCTCGTTTCATGAAAACCTATTTGCCGTTTTATTCCAGTTTGGGAGATGACAAACCGGCTTTGGTGTTTGAAGAGACGGAACGAGACAATTTTTTGGAATATGTGCTTCCGGTGATTCATGATTCCATGCAGGTAGAAATTCCGGAAGAAGTACAGGACCGCTATTTATCCTTGCCGTTTTCTGCAAAGTTTTATTTTGATTTGTTCCACGACGGAGTACAAGCTACGGTTTCTTTTGTGTACGGTGATTATGAGTTTAATATGTTCGACTCACCAAATGTAAAAGGCGGATACATTTTGGTGCGTGAAAAAGAAAAAGAAGAGGAAGTGTGCGCCACACTGGCATCCTATGGATTCGAGCCTCATAACGGATTTTATTTATTAAAGCAGGAAGAACAGATTTACACGTTGCTGACGGAAGGTTTGAATGAGTTAGCAAACCATGCGGAATTATTTTCATCTGATGCTTTTGCAGCAATGCGTTTACGCAGAAATACCGGAGTTCGCATGGGGATTTCTTTGCCGAAGGGCGAAGATTTACTTCAGGTGGAATTTCAATATGATGATATTTCAGGAGCAGAATTGCGAGCCATTTTCTACTCTTATCGTCAGAAGAAAAAATATCATCGTTTAAACGACGGAAGCTTTTTGGATTTGACGGATGAAATGTTTGTTAAAGCTGCGGATTTATTGGATAATATGAATTTATCTTACCGTGACTTTGACAAAAACGGCATGTTAAAGATTTCCAAAAGTCATGCGGTTTATTTAGAATCCACACCGCAGGAATATGGCTTTGAAGTAACAAAGGGAGAGAACTTCAGCGCATTTTTAGAAAAGCTTCATTCTCCGGAAGCGTCTGATTATCAGGTGCCTGAGCAAATCAGAATTCCGCTTCGCGGCTACCAGAAAACAGGTTTTTCCTGGTTACGTATGCTGTCCGACAACGGCTTTGGGGGGATTTTGGCAGATGATATGGGATTGGGAAAAACTTTACAATCCATTACTTATATGGCATCAATCGTAAAAGAAGAAAGCTTCACGGAAGTTCCGTTTTTAGTGGTTTGCCCGACATCATTGGTTTACAACTGGTTGGATGAAGTGGAAAATTACGCCCCTGAGCTTCGGGCAAAAATCATACACGGAACACCGGAAGAGCGTCGCGCAATGCTTGCGGATTCCTCCGATTGTGATTTGTTTATTACCTCTTATCCTTTGTTGCGCAGGGATTTAACTGCCTATGAGTCAAAACAATTCCATACCGTGTTTATTGATGAAGCACAGTTTATAAAAAATGCCATGACCGGGAATGCACGCTCGGTAAAAGCATTGCATTCTAAGACAAAAATTGCCTTAACCGGTACACCGATTGAAAACTCATTATCGGAGTTGTGGTCTATTTTTGATTTTATAATGCCGGGGTACCTGTTTTCTTACACAAGATTTGCAAAACGATTTGAGCGTCCTGCAGCAAAAGGTGAAACAGAAGTTTTGCAGCAGTTAAGCCGTAGAATCAAACCGTTTTTACTTCGTCGTATGAAAAAGGATGTTTTGGCGGAGTTGCCGGATAAGATTGAAACAAAGCTGGTGACAGAATTAACTGATGAACAGCGTAAATTGTATCTTTCTTATGCAAAACAGGCTCGTGATGATATTTCTGATGAAATCTCCCGCGTGGGATTCGAACGAAGCAGAATGCAAATTTTGGCTGCGTTAACTCGCCTGCGTCAGATTTGCTGTCATCCGGGAATGTTTTTGGAAGAGTATGAAGGCGGAAGCGGGAAAGTTTCCCTGTTTTTAGAGATTATGGAAGAACTTCGGGAGAATGGGCATCGTATTTTGGTGTTTTCTCAGTTCACTTCTATGTTAGAACTATTAAAAGATGCGTTAAACGAGGCAGAAGTTCCGTTCTTTTATTTATGCGGTGCCACAAAACCGGAAGAACGACGGGAACTTGTAAAACGTTTTAACGAAGGAGAAGGTGACCTGTTTTTAATCTCCTTAAAAGCAGGCGGCACCGGTCTGAATCTGACCGGCGCCGATACTGTCATTCATTTTGATCCTTGGTGGAATCCGGCAGTGGAAGACCAGGCTTCCGACCGTGCCCACCGTATCGGACAGGAAAAGAATGTGCATATTATCAAACTTCTTACAAAGGGTACCATTGAAGAAAAAATTTTCCGTTTACAGCAAAAGAAACAGGATTTATTCAATGCTGTAATAGAAGCCGGCGAAACATTTTTAAACAAACTGACGGAAGAAGAAATCCGTGAATTGTTTGCCGATCCGGAAACAGAATAAACTTAGTTTGTTTCCTTTGATTGATAAATTTCAGAGAGCTCCTCTATTAATTGCTCTGCAAGTGATGCATGTACGTTTGGAAATGCAGCAAGTATAGTATTTACTAAGCTGTCCATACAGTCTAAATAGAGGAGTTCTGCTGTTTCGGAATCTTCCTCTTCCGGGTTTAATGCAGCAAGTGCTTCTTTGGTGATGTTTTGAGACATCCATTCTTTTACCTCGGCAATCAATTGCTTTTCATCTACAGCACCTTGTTTTAATTGACCGGCTTTTATGTAGGAAACAACACCCAACACAAGAAATACGCCAAATATTAATACTAAAACAAGAGAAGAGTAACCGGAACCAAAGAAGGTTATTACATCGGCAAGACTTAAAATTCCTACGATTAATCCAATTACACCGAGTACGGTAAAGGTGGTACCGGAAGACTTGTAATCTTCATAGCGGGCTGCGGCACTGACATATTCTTTGGCTTGTTTGCATGCACATGCAGTAGGTACGTTGTCTCCGTCAGAAGAAAGAGGCGCACTTTTTTCATTCAAATCATCCTCAATGTCATCCTCATCATCTCCGAAATAATCATTGTATGCAGCCGTGGCTTGGGAACCTGCTTCTTGTATTTCCTGCATTCTTTGTGCTTCACGCTCCATTTCCACGGAATAAAATGCTTTAAACAATTTTTTTGCTTTATTAAAATCCTCCGGAGTAACATAAACCCCTATTTCCGTTTCTTCTTGGCGAATCACGGATGATATTCCGGAATAGTCCAAGAACTCCTTTAATTTTATTGTAAACGGACCATGTTCTGCATCAACCTTTACAAGCATTGCAGTTGCATTATAGAGCAGAACCTCATTAAAATCGTTTACAAGTTCTGCTTTACAATCTGCGCAATGAGTAACCCCTTCACGATACTCCGTTTTACAGTTCGGACACCACGGCATAGTAACTTCCTCCATTCGTTTCGTAATTAATTTCACATAGATTTAGTATAGCGTAGTTCGAAAAGAAATTCAACTATAATTCCAATGGATTCTTTACGTCTACTTTTTTTTGTGTTATACTAACGTTGGTCTTTCAATTCGGGAATTAAAAAATAGTTGAAAGCGAGCTGATTATACGGAGGAAAACAATGTCTGATGTAACAAATTATATGCAAAAATTAGCACTTACTGATGAAATTTTGATGTCGGTAGATAAGCCGGCACGATATATCGGTGGCGAAGTAAATATGGTAAAGAAAAATCCAAGGGATGTGGATATTCGTTTTTGCATGTGCTTTCCGGATGTCTATGAAGTAGGAATGTCTCATTTGGGGATTCAGATTTTATATGATATGTTCAATAAAAGAGAAGACACCTATTGCGAACGAGTATATTCCCCGTGGCCGGATTTAGATAAGATTTTAAGAGAAAAGCAGATCCCGTTGTTTGCCCTGGAGTCTCAGGAACCTTTAAAGCAGTTTGATTTTCTGGGGATTACGTTACAGTATGAAATGTGTTATACCAACATTTTGCAAATTTTAGATCTTGCCGGAATTCCGCTTCATGCAAGTGACCGTACGGAAGAAGACCCGATTGTAATCGGAGGCGGGCCGTGTGCGTATAATCCGGAACCTTTGGCAGATTTTTTTGATTTTTTCTATTTGGGCGAAGGAGAAACCGTATACAACGAAATATTAGATAAATATAAAGTGCATAAAGCGAAGGGCGGAAATCGACGCGAATTTCTTGAACTGGTAGCGGATATCGAAGGTATGTATGTACCGCAATTTTACGATGTGACATATCATGAAGACGGAACGTTAGCTTCCTTTGAACCAAATAATGTTCATGCAAGGAAAACCATTCGTAAACAGGTAGAAATGGAGCTTTCCGATACTTTTTATCCTGAAAAGCCTTTGGTACCGTTTATTCGCGCCATTCAGGATCGTGTGGTACTGGAAATCCAACGTGGCTGTATCCGAGGATGCCGTTTTTGTCAGGCAGGCATGCTGTATCGTCCGATTAGAGAGCGTAACGTGGAGTTTTTAAAGGATTTGGCAACAAAAATGTTGCGTTCCACCGGACATGAAGAGATTTCTTTATCCTCCTTAAGCTCCAGTGATTATTCCTGTTTAAAGGAACTGGTATATTATCTTATTGATACCTTCCAAAATGATGGTGTTAATATTTCCTTGCCGTCTTTGCGTATTGATGCCTTTGCACTGGATGTAATGAATAAGGTGCAGGATATTACAAAATCAAGTTTGACTTTTGCGCCGGAAGCAGGAAGTCAGCGGATGCGTGATGTAATCAACAAAGGGCTTACGGAAGAAGTAATTTTAAACGGTGCCACAGAAGCTTTTAAGGGGGGATGGAACAAGGTTAAATTATACTTTATGCTTGGATTGCCGGGAGAGCAGGAAGAAGATATTCGTGCCATTGCAGAACTCAGTAATGTAATTGCAAAGGCTTATTATGATACCATTCCAAAATCGGAGCGCAAAGGGAAGGTACAGATTACGACCAGCACCTCCTTTTTTGTGCCTAAACCGTTCACTCCGTTCCAGTGGGTACGTATGGCCACGGCAGAAGAGTTTATGGAAGCAAGAAAGGTGCTTTCAGCGTCTATAAAAGAACAGTTGAATGCAAAGAGTATTAAGTATAACTGGCATGATACGGATGTTACCATGTTAGAAGGCGTGTTCGCACGAGGAGACAGACGATGTGCGGCTTTGATTGAAGGCGCATACAAAGACGGTTGTTTGTTTGATTCATGGTCAGAGTATTTCCGTAACGATATATGGATGAAACAGTTTGAAAAGACCGGGCTTTCTTTGGAATTTTATACATCCAGAGAACGGGAGAAAGATGAATTATTGCCGTGGGATTTCATAGATGCGGGAATTTCTCGAAGTTTCTTATACAGAGAGTATGAAAAGAGCAAGCAAGGTATTGTGACACCGAATTGCCGTAAGGGCTGTGCAGGATGCGGTGCAGCACAATTTCATGGCGGAGTATGCTATGAACCGCGTAACGAGGCCGGAGAAAGTACATTAAATGAAGTATTAATTCCGGACTGTTAGAAAAGGAGAAAAAGTATGAATGTCAGAGTACGTTTTGCAAAATACGGTGCGGTGAAATTTATCGGCCATTTGGATGTACTGCGTTATTTCCAAAAGGCCGTTCGCAGAGCAGGTTTAAAGATTGCTTATTCTCAAGGATTTCATCCCCATCAGATTATGTCCTTTGCTTCTCCGTTGGGAGTAGGTATAACCAGCGAAGGAGAATATATGGATATGGAACTTACAGCGGAATATACGCCGAAAGAAATTGTGGACGCTTTAAATTCAGCGATGGTAGAAGGATTTACGGTGCTTTCGGCCCGCATTCTTCCCGAACCGGAAAACGGCAGGAAGAGGGAAACTGCCATGTCATTGGTAACTGTAGCGGATTATTTGGTAACGGTAAAAGAAACAGACGGATTTTTTTCAAAAAGACCTTTGTCGGAGTTACAGGAACAATGGACATGCTTTTATCATCAGGAAAGCATTCCGGTAATAAAATTAGTAAAGAAATCCAATACAGAAACCACCATTGATTTAAAACCGTTTTTGTATGAGGCTTCCATAACATCAGAAACACTGAAGAAAGTAGGACCGAGAAAGAATACAAAGGACTTTTATACAGTGGAGCCGATTCCGGAGTTTTCATTTGATCAGGAAGAGGATTGCAAAAAAAAGGGATTGTTTTCAGTTCTTCTTCGAGTTTCGGCCGGAAGTGCGGATAACATTAAGCCGGAGCTTGTACTGGAAGCATTTGCAAAATTTCTCGGCTGTGAAAACACGGATGTATTGCGGTTCCAAATTCACAGACTGAATATGTATAGCGGAGCGTATCCGTTGCTGGTACAATTATAATCAGGAAAAAGCCGTATTTTACGGTTTTAGGCATATTGCAATGTCAAAATAGATTAAAAAGATAGAAGGAGAGAAAAAAGAATGAACGCAAAAGAAATTATTTTAAACGGAAAAGCCGCACTTGGTATTGAATTCGGGTCTACCAGAATCAAGGCAGTTTTAATCGGAGAGAACCATGAAACATTAGCACTCGGAACCCATGACTGGGAAAATCGTCTGGTGGACGGTATTTGGACCTATACTCTGGATGATATTTGGGGCGGTTTACAGGATTGTTATGCAAGTATGATTGCGGATGTAAAAGCAAAGTACGATATAGAAATAACAAAGCTTTCCGCTATCGGTTTTTCCGCGATGATGCACGGTTACCTTGCATTTGACAAAAATGATAACTTGTTGGTACCGTTCCGTACCTGGAGAAATACTATCACCGCACAGAGCAGTGCAATTTTAACTGAGAAGTTAGGTTTTAATATCCCGCAGAGATGGAGTATTTCCCATTTGTACCAGGCAGTTTTAAATAAAGAAACTCATGTAAAAGATGTTGCTTTCTTTACAACGTTGGCAGGATACATACATTATAAGTTAACCGGAGAAAAGGTACTGGGTGTAGGCGATGCTTCCGGGATGTTCCCGATTGATGCAACTACCAATGATTACAACAAGAAGATGATAGCACAGTTTGATGAACTTGTGGCAGGAGAAGGATTTTCCTGGAAGTTGGCGGATATTCTCCCGAAAAGTCTGAATGCGGGTGAAAATGCAGGCGTATTAACAGCAGAAGGTGCAAAGCTTTTGGACGTTTCCGGTAAGCTTTGTGCTGGAATTCCGCTTTGTCCGCCGGAAGGTGATGCAGGTACCGGCATGGTAGCAACCAATGCGGTAGCGGTAGGAACCGGTAATGTATCCGCAGGAACCTCTATTTTCTCTATGATTGTTACCGAAAAGGATTTAGACGGTGTACATGAAGAAATCGATATGGTAACTACGCCGGACGGCAAGCCGGTAGCAATGGTACATTGCAATAACTGTACCTCCGATTTGAACGCTTGGGTAAATCTGTTTAAGGAATTTGCAGATACGTTTGGGATGAAGGTAGATATGAATGAGTTATACGGCACACTGTATCGTAAAGCATTGGAAGGAGATGCAGACTGTGGCGGTTTGGTTTCCTTTAACTACTTCTCCGGTGAGCCGGTAACCGGTTTTGCGGAAGGTCGTCCGATGTTTGTGCGTAAGCCGGATGCTAAATTTAATCTTGCAAACTTTATGAGAAGCCATATTTTATCTTCTCTTGCAACAATTAAAATCGGTAACGATATTTTGATTAAGGAAGAGGGCGTTAAGGTAGACAGCATTATGGGTCATGGCGGTTTATTTAAGACTCCGGTAGTGGGACAGAAGCTTTTGGCAGCTGCATTAAATACTTCCGTAACCGTAATGGATACAGCAAGTGAAGGCGGTCCTTGGGGTATGGCTGTTCTTGCAGCATACATGGCAAACAAAGCAGAAGGTGAAACATTGAGTGCTTACTTAAACGACAAGGTGTTCGCAGGACAAAGCGGCACCACGTTAGCACCGGATGCTGCAGATGTAGCAGGTTTTGATGCATTTGTAGAAAATTATAAGGCATGTTTTGCAGCAGAACACGGAGCAGTAGATAACTGGAAATAAATATATCTTGGCGATTTATTTGATTTAGTGCAGAATAGGAGCGAAATATATGCGTCTTGTTGTAACAAAAAAAGATCAATATATTTATTCTGTATTGTTTGATGAGAACAATCAGCCTTTGGAGTTATCCGCCGAATCGGCGGATACTCCGTCGAGGCTTGGAAACATTTATGTCGGTCACGTAAACAATATTGTCAAAAATATTGATGCCGCTTTTATCGAAATAGAAGACGGCTGTATCTGTTACAATTCATTAAAAGAAAAAACCCCTTATCTCTTCGGACCGCATGCTAATAGTGAAAGGCTATGTATGGGGGACTATGTTTTGGTGCAGGTAGAACGGGAAGACATCAAAACAAAACAACCTTCCGTTACGGGAAAATTACAATTTACCGGTAAATATATCGTGTTAGTGCACGGAATGAAAGGTGTTCGGATTTCAAATAAAATCAAAGACAAAGCAGAAGTTAATAGGCTAAAGGTCCTATTTTCTAATTGTGAAAATGAGAATTATGGATTAATCATTAGGACTAATGCACTACTCGTGTCGAACGAACGACTAAAAGCGGAAGAAGAGCGATTGGTTTCTTTTTATCGCGAACTCACTGAAACAGGGATTCATAAAACGAAAGGTAGCCTGCTTTTTCAAAGTTTTCCGTGGTATATTGATTTACTACGGGATTTGCCTCAGGACAAATTGACGGAAGTAATCACGGATGATACAGATATTTATGCTTCGTTTATAGAGTATGCTAAATTGTTCCAGGCGGAAGATGTCGAAAAGATTCGTTTGTATCAAGATGAAAACTTATCATTAGCGGCATTGTATTCTTTACAAAAAGTAGAAAAGGATGCATTGTCTAAACATGTTTGGTTAAAATCAGGAGCATCCCTGGTCATAGAACCGACAGAAACATTGACAGTGATTGATGTAAATACAGGAAAAGCCATTAGTGGGAAAAGGGCCGGAGATGAAGCTTTTTATAAAATCAACGAAGAGGCAGCGATAGAGTGCATGCGACAACTTCGTCTACGGAATCTATCCGGTATGATATTGATTGATTTTATCAATATGGAAAATGAAATCTTTAACGAACGATTGATGAATCTTTTAAAAGAACTTGCAGCAAAAGATCGCATTCCGGTGAATGTAGTTGATATGACAGGGCTACGTTTGGTGGAATTAACCCGTAAAAAAGTAAAGAAACCGTTACACGAAATACTATCATAAACAGAATAGAAGTGTATTGAAAAAAGAGGTGCAATCTGATTCAGACTGCACCTCTTTTTCATTCTCTTATTTTAAAATATTACTTTGTAAAAATGCTAAGGTCTACACAATCAGCCATTGCGCTGTAGCCTTCGTACGGATGTAATCCGTCAGACTTTGTATACTTGTACTGAATGTTAATCGGATTTGCCGGATCGGCAACAGCCTTATCAAAGTCAATTACTCCGTCAAAACCGGATGCATCAGAACGCATCCAATCATTAATCATGGTTCTTAATTCTTCTGCGGCTGCAGTATAGTAGCTACTTGTACCGAACGGAAGAATCGGAGCTGCAAATACTTTAAGGTTATTATCGTGGCAAGTCTTAACCATCTTTTCATACTCCGGAATCAACTTGCTGTATAAAGAGGTATCGGTTACCTTACCGATGTCATTTACACCAAAGAGGATGATGACATATTCTACATTATCATGTTCCAAAACATCTCTGGAGAAACGCTGTCTACCGGAGAGAGTAGGATACATACCTAAAATAGAGTTAGAACCGAGTCCTTCATTTAAAATAGAAACATTCTTGGTTGCTTCGTTCGCCTGAAGTCTCTTTGCAAGATAGTCGGTACATCTGGTGTAACTGTCCGGCTTCTTTCCTAAGTAGCTTGCATCCGTACCGTAACCGTCGATAATGGAGTCACCAAATACGACAATTGCTTTACCTCCCGGACATACAACGGAACAGTCTGCAAGGAAATACCAAGCGGTGGTTGTCTGAGCTGTAGCGAGTTTCTCATCAGAAACTTTGTTTCCGTCAATCTGGTAGGTGGTTGCACGAGCACCTCTGTGACCGGTGATGTTGGTCTTCGGAGCTTTTCCGAAGAACATGGAAACAGCAATGTTGTCCAAACCGTCAACCGCAAGATTAATCGGGTCGGTAAGAATTACTTCACCCTTCGGAATCACGAAAGAAGCCTGTCCGTTAACGGTAACCGGAGTGTCGGTAGAGGTTACGATAGAAGACATATGTACCTTTGCGTTACCGTAACCCTTTCCGTCTGCCAATGCATCCGGAGACTGCTTTGCAACGTGCATTGCATTAATTTCTACATCACTTTCACCAAACTGGTTGGAAAGTCTGAATCTGATTTGGGAACCGCCTGCAGTAACACGGATAATCTGACGAATCGTGGTACCTTCCAATGCTTTCTTCGGCATTGCAGAGTCAGTAGGACCGGACAGGTTACATTTTTCTTCTGTAGTTGCCCAAGTGGTTAACCAGTCGCCGGAATCCACCGGAACAGAAGGGGTAGCCGGAGCCTTTACAGCGTCACCGGAAATCGTCATGGAGCAAAGAGTAACATTCTGAATCTGTACACCATAAGCAGAAGCTGCTAATAAAATAGCATTAACATCCTGTGCTGCCTGTAATGTAATGGTTTCGGTTACTTCCGCACCGGTATTTGCAACGGTAATTACTTCAACAGCGCAGTTATTAAAAGAATCATCCGTTAAATAAAAACGAACACCGGCATCATCGGCAGAGTCAAACTTGAGCTTTACGGTAACATCAATCTTGTCATTTGCCTTTAAAGTGGACGGAAGCAGGAAGGAACACTTATCAATGGTGCCTCCTGCAAATGTAACAGAACCATCGGCATTATCCGTACCGGTTCCCTGTCCCCAAACGGATACTCTGGAAGTTAAGTCAACCGGAAGTGTAGCAGGACCTTCCGGAGCTTTGGTCGGTTCAGGAGTTGCAGTCGCTTGCGGAGCCTCGGTAGCCACCGGTGCTTCTGTAGCAACAGGTGCTTCTGTCGGTACCGGAGTAGCAGTAGCAGCCGGTGCTTCTGTCGGAGCCGGAGTTTCTGTTGCAGCCGGCTCATCAAAAGAGAATGCCGGGGTCGGGGTTGCGGTTGGTGTATCTTCTGCCGGAGAACCGCCACATGCCTGAAGGCACAAAGAAGCAACCAGCATAACACCAAGTAACATTGATTTCAATTTTTTCTTCATCATACTTTATCTGTCCTTTCTTAGTATGTTTTTCACATCACATAGTAATTTTAACATCTCATCCATGTGAGTTGAACACATTATAGCATAGATTGAATTATTCTGCAATTCTATTTTGTTATTTTCTTTTTCTGAAAATAACAATTTACAAAACAAGAAACATGTGATATAATAATTTAAACATCTTTTTTAGAAGGTTTGTATGCTGAATTTGTAACAGGAGGACAACATATGATGAAAACAATCGGTAGTAAAATTTTTACAATTTTAGCAATATTTCTTGTCTTTATTTTAGTTTCTAACCTTTTTAGTATCCAATCTTTAAATAAGGTAAGTCAAAGTAATAAGGATGTGAGTGAAAAGTACCTGGTCAAAGTAACCGAACTGGGTGAAATTGCCAGAGACTATCAGGCATTGCAAAAATTCATGAACTCTCATCTGATTACGTTTATGCCTCAGGAAAAATCTGCATTTGAAGAACAGATTTCAGCTACAGGTGAAAGCCTGAAGGCAAATACGCAGGAATATAGTACCTATATAGATGATACGGACAGAGATAAGTTTACCTTAATGTTCAATGATATCAAAGCGTATTTTGAAATTTCTCCGAAAATCATTGAATTAAGCAATTCCGGCGATAGCTACGGTGCATTTCAGGTGATGAACACGGAAATCGGACCGATTGCCACTGAAATCGAAGGTTTAATCGAAGAATTGATTGATATTAACTATGCAGTCGTAGATGAAGCAAAAGCAATACAGAATGATACGGTAAAAAGTTCTTATGTTGTAATCGCCGTATCCATTGTTGCTTTACTTGTACTTATGGCGATTTCCATGATTTATATTTCGTCGAAGGTTTCCGGTCCGTTAAGAAAGGCAACAAAGAGCTTAAATTCCATGATTACGGACATCAAAAAGGGAGAAGGCGACTTAACGGTTCGTTTAAAAGCATCCTCCAAGGATGAGGTGGGTCAGTTGGTTTCCGGTATCAACAGCTTAATCGAAAGTTTACAGGATATTATGTTACAGGTACGTACCTATTCCGAAGACTTAAAAATCAGCGTAGATTCTGTCTTCCGTCAGGTAGGAAATGCAAATGAAAATGTAAGTGAAACTTCTGCATCCATGGAAGAATTGTCCGCAAGTATGGAAGAAACAACCGCTACCACAGTATCTCTGACAGAACAGGCAAATATCATCAATCAGGAAATGCAGGATATGAATAAGGAAGCACAAAGCGGTTCCGATTATGCTAAGAATATCCGGACAAATGCCGACAAGATGAAAGATGCCGCTATCGAAAGTAAGAATAAGACACTACAGCTTATCAACGGTATCAAAGAAAACCTTGAAAAAGCAATTCAGAATTGTACCAAGGTTCAATTAATTAATGAAATGACCCATGAGATTTTATCTATTTCCGAACAGACAACGCTTCTTTCTCTGAATGCATCCATAGAAGCCGCAAGAGCCGGAGAGGCAGGAAAGGGATTTGCGGTTGTTGCAAACGAAATCAGATCTCTTGCAGATAACAGTAATGCTACCGCAAATAAGATTCAGGAAATTAACGCAATGGTAACCGGTGCGGTAAATGAGCTTAGTGCCAATGCAAACAGTATGATTGAGTTTATTAATACGGATGTTATGAAGGATTACGACATGTTGGCAGATATGGTCGACCAGTATAATACAGATGCGAATTCCTTTGATGAAATTTTATCCGGTTTCTATGATAACACGGTTCGCTTGTCACAAACCATGACCGAAATGGCTGAGTCCATCGATCAGATTACCGTTACTATTGAAGAGAGTAGCCATACCATTGAGAATGTGGCAAATAACTCCACTGATCTGGTTGCAAGTATGGGTAGAATCAATGAAACCATGGAAAAGAACAGTGAAATCAGTAACACATTGCAGACGCAGGTGCAGACCTTTAAAAACTTGTAAAGTGTAATTTAATAAAGACAGCATTTTATGCGCATTTTGCACAAAATTTACTTGTGAAAGAATTAACACTGACATTTTCAAAAATTGTATGTTATAATTAGCTTAAATAAAAGAGAACTGAAACGCCTTTCTTACAGTTGTAGGAACAGGCGTTTCACTTTACCCAAAAACAGAAAGTAGGTTGGAATAATGTTTAAAAAAGGTGAGTATGTAGTATGTGGAAATAACGGTATTTGTAAAGTTACGGATGTAACAACACTCAACATGACAAGTGCACCGAAAGACCGTTTGTACTATATTTTAAAACCGGTATATGCAGAGTCCAGCACAGTGTATATTCCGGTAGATAACCATAAGGTTTCCATTCGTCCGGCACTGACCGAAAAAGAAACACATGATTTAATTGCAAAGATTCCGTCCTTAGAACTGATATGGGTGGAAAACGAAAAGCAACGTGAGCTTACCTATAAAGAATGTTTAAAACAAAACACCTGCGAAGACTATGTAAGAATCATAAAGACTCTATATTTACGTAAGCAGGACCGTTTAGCAAAAGGGCAGAAGAGTATCGGTCTGGATGAACGCTATTTAAAACAAGCAGAAGATTCTCTGTATGGAGAACTGGCAATTGCGCTGGGAATCGAGAAACAGGGAGTTCAGGAGTATATTACAAAGGAGATTGAAAAGCTGACAGAAAAGTAATACCGAAAATAAAATTCGTATGCTAAACCTCCCAGAAATGTTTCTTTTTTTGAAAATGTATAATTGTATACAATTTCTCATTGACATTTATTTTGTACAGGATTATAATAAAAACATCTTTTTGGGAGGATATCGATTATGAAGATTAGAATTGGAATCGTAGGTTACGGTAATCTTGGCCGTGGAGTAGAAAATGCAGTCGTTGCTTCTTCCGATTGTGAGTTGGTGGCACTTTTTACAAGAAGAGATCCGAGTACAATTAAGACTCGTACAGGTATTCCGGTTTATAAAATGGAAGATGCGGTGAACATGCAAGATCAAATAGATGTTATGGTGTTGTGCGGTGGCAGTGCCAATGATTTACCGGAACAGACACCTGAATTTGCAAAGTATTTTAATGTGATTGACAGCTTTGATACCCATGCTCGTATTCCGGAGCATTTTGCAAAGGTAGATGCAGCAAGCAAAGAAGCAAAAAAAATCAGTATTATTTCAGTAGGTTGGGACCCGGGAATGTTTTCATTAAATCGTTGTTACGGGCAGGCAATTTTACCAAACGGTAAGGACTATACTTTTTGGGGAAAGGGCGTAAGTCAGGGCCATTCCGATGCCATTCGTCGAATTCCCGGTGTAAAGAACGCAAAACAGTATACGATTCCTGTAGATTCGGCAGTGGCGAATGTTCGTGCAGGCGAGAATCCGGAGCTCACAACCCGCGATAAGCACACAAGAGAATGTTTTGTTGTGGCAGAAGAAGGGGCGGACCTTGCAGCCATTGAAAAGGCGATTGTTACTATGCCGAATTATTTTGCGGATTACAACACTACAGTTCATTTTATTAGTGAAGAAGAGCTTGCACGTGATCATAGCGGTATTGCTCATGGCGGTATGGTATTTCGTTCCGGCACCACCGGAGCAAATAACGAAAATCATCATGTGATCGAATATCGTTTACAGCTGGATTCTAATCCCGAGTTCACTTCCAGTGTACTGGTAGCATATGCAAGAGCGGCCTATCGGTTATCCAAAGAAGGACAATATGGTTGTAAAACCGTACTCGACATTGCACCGGCATATTTGCACCCGCAGAGCGGTGAAGAACTCAGAAAGAATTTGTTATAGTACACAAATTAGTGCATATAAATATTTTATGTAAACTATTATGAAGGGAACGTTCTTTTTACAACAGAGCGTTCCTTGTTTTTTTTCAAAAATAATCGTATATTTTATCTTGAATAACAAAAATCCCCTTTATTTTTATACTCATAGTACAAATTGCCTAACATAATAGGAATGTCTATTGTATTTTATAACTGAATATGATATTATGATATACGGAAAATTAGAATACAAACTAGTAAAATATTTATATATTTTACTCAAAAAAAGACGGAGAGTACATATGGGATACGAAATCGAGTACTATTGCGTCAGCCATATCGGAAACTGCCGAAAAAGCAATCAGGATAATTTTTACTGTAACGGGAAATATTTGTATATCGGGACAAAAGGAACAAAAAAGACAATTCACGGTTCGGTAAAACCTTCTGATTCTGCGATTTTTGGTATTTTTGACGGTATGGGTGGCGAAGAAAAAGGAGAAGTTGCTGCATATATCGCAGCAAAAAATATTATGAAAGTCTCCTTTACGGATAATCCGAAAGATACTTTTGATGAATATTGTAAACAAGCCAATGCAGAAATATGTAACTATACAAAGCGTCATCAACTTACCTCCATGGGAACGACCATGGCGGTTTTGTTGTTACATAAGAAAAAAATCTCCCTTTGTAATATAGGTGACAGCAAAATTTTTCTGTTATCGAATAATGAATTACAACAAATTTCATATGACCATGTGCTTTTCTCCATAAACGGCAGGAAACCACCGCTTACACAGAATTTAGGTATTCCGGAAGAAGAATTAACTCTTTCGCCTTATTATGCAGAAGGAGAGTATCATAATAATGATGTTTATTTGATATGTTCCGACGGATTATCCGACATGGTTCCGGTAGAAGAACTGAAACAAATACTAACTACAGCATCTCCGGATACCGCTTCCGAGCTTTTATTACAAAGTGCATTGGGACACGGAGGAAAAGATAACATTACCTTTATTGTACTATATATAAAGAAAAAGTCATTATTTCACATTTAACATAAGAAGGCAGAGGTAAATACATATGTCAAGCGAGAAGATTTCTAAAGTCTGGCCGGAATGGCACGTCGAAAGACAGTTAGGGAAGGGATCCTACGGAGTTGTATATGAGGCAGTACGTACCGACAACGGCATCACCAGTAAAGCTGCAATCAAAGTAATTTCAATTCCGCAAGATTATGCAGAAATTGATTCATTGCGTTCTGAAGGTCTTACCGTTGATGCTACCAAAGTGTATTTTAAAGGAATCGTAGATGATTTTGCCAATGAAATCAAGTTGATGGAGTCCTTTAAAGGAATTCAGAATATTGTAAGCGTAGAAGATTATAAAGTAGTAGAGCGTCAGGATGAAATCGGTTGGGATATCTATATTCGTATGGAGCTTTTAACACCGTTTAACACCTATATCCGTGACAGAAAGATTACAGAAGAAGAGGTTGCAAAACTGGGCTGCGACATTTGTACAGCGTTGGAGATTTGTGCAAAGCGTAACATTATTCATCGTGATATTAAACCGGAAAATATTTTTGTAAATGATTTTGGTTTTTATAAGCTGGGGGATTTCGGCATTGCCCGCAAAATGGAAAATATGACCAGTGGTTTATCCCAAAAGGGAACCTATAACTACATGGCACCGGAGGTATATAACGGTAGTCCGTACGATGCCAGAGTCGACCTTTATTCTTTGGGTATTGTATTATATCGTTTGTTAAATAAAAATCGTCTGCCTTTTCTTAATACGGACAAACAGTTGATGGATCCGAATGAAAGAAAAGCTGTTTTGGAGCGTCGTCTAAAAGGAGAAGAACTTCCGCCGCCGTGTGAAGCTTCTCCAAAAATGGCATCTATTATTTTATCAGCCTGTGCCCACGATCCGTCAAAACGCTTCGGTTCGGCAAAAGCCATGAAAAATGCGTTAACTCTTGTTTTAAACGAGTTAAGTACGAATCATTCGTCTATACATCAAGCAACGCCGGAACCGGATCTTGACGCAACGATATCGATTCATCATACTTCTGTTTCTGCGGATGATGCAACGGTGTCCGTTCATTCCGAAACGAATCCGGATGCTACGGTTTCCATACATAATGCAGACATCAATCCGGACGCAACCGTGGCGGTACAACATGCCTCCGTAGATTTGAACGCTACAATGGCTGTACATTCTGCCGGTGGTAACAGCAGTGCCTCTGCAAATAACGGGAATGAAAATGGATCAAAAAAAGAAACGAAGAATACATTCGGAAAGAAAAAATCAAAACTTCCGCTGATTTTATTAATTCTCCTTCTTCTTATAGCAGGAGGAGTGGGAGTCTATGTTCTTCTTTCTTCTGAAAATACGAAGCAAGAAGATGAGATTGCAGATATTCTGACAAAAGCTAATACAGAAGCGATGCAACGAGACTATTATGATGCAATTGATATTATTGAAGAAGGGTTAGATAAATACCCGGATTCTGATAAGTTAGAGGAAAAGCTCGAATACTATAAAGAAAAGTTAGAAGAACAAACAGAGGAGGCTCAAAAGCCTACTCCAACCGAATCTGTAAAGGCAACCGATGCACCCAAAGCCACCGAGCCGCCAAAGGCAGTGACGGAAGCTCCAAAAGCCACCGATGTGCCGAAGACCACCGAAGAACCTGAAATAACGGAGGCTCCGGAAGCTACGGAAGCACCGGCAATGACAGAGGCACCGAAAGCAACTAACACACCGAAACCGAAGGCTACCGGTACTCCAAAGCCAAAGGCTACCGCAACACCGAAACCGGCAGCTCACACCCATAGTTATGACGAGAATTATGTTTGTTCTTGTGGTTCGGTGTCTTATACAAAGGGATTAAGTTATGAATACTACAATCCGGGAGATTATTACATCGTAACCGGTATCGGAAGCGCAACGGGAACCGAAATCATTATTCCTTCGGAATACGAAGGAATCACAGTGGCTGAAATTGAAAAAGAAGCATTCAAAGGCTTATCAAAGATTACAAAAGTGGTGATTCCGTCTACGATTATACATATCGGAGATAACGCGTTCAGTAACATGAAAAAACTGAATACAATTGAATACAATGCAATCAACAGCACATGTTACTTTAACGGAACCTTTAAATCTGCCGGACAAAGCGGAAAGGGAATTGCGTTAACCATTGGCTCTAAAGTAAAACAAATTCCGGATGGTTTGTTCTTTGGCGATGCAAGTGCTTATGTAAACCTTTCTTCCGTAACGTTTAAAGGTAAAAAAGTAAAAACAATCGGTGTCCAGGCATTCCAGAACTGTAAAAACCTGAAAGAAATAAAACTTCCGGAGGGCGTGACAAAAATCGATAGTTTCGCATTCGATAATTGCTCCGGGGCAAAATCCTTAGTAATACCGTCTACGGTTACCACCATTGCAGAAGGTGCGTTTAACAATATGTACGGTCTTACGGATTTGCAGTACAATGTGGCAAATGTAAGCATTCCGGCTTCCGGCTGGATTCAGGATGCCGGTAAAAACAGCACAGGAATCAAACTTACAATCGGTGAAAAAGTGAAAAACATTCCTGCACGTTTATTTGCCGGAACAGATTCCTCCTTTATTAATCTGTCCACCTTAAAGTTTGCGGGAACAGCGGTGGAAACCATTGGAGAATCTGCATTCTATAACTGTAGAAATCTTGGTTCCGTAAATATCGGTGAAGGTGTTACTGCAATTTCTAAGTCTGCTTTTGAAAATTGTTCGGGAGCAACCTTATTATCTATCCCGACTACAGTAACCTTCATTGACAAAAATGCATTTAATAATATGACCGGATTGGAATTTATCCAGTATAATGCCATCAATTGTTCCTTAGATAAAGCGGGGGCTTTTGCCAGCGTCGGACAAGCTAGCAAAGGAATTGCTTTAAAAATCGGCGAAGAGGTAAAAGTAATTCCGGACAATATTTTTAACGGTTCCGAATATGGTTTTGCAAACATTATTTCTTTATCATTTAAAGGAAAAAAGACAACCAAAATCGGAAGTCATGCGTTTTATTACTGTAAGAATATGAGAGATGTTTCTTTTAATGAAGGACTGGAAGTTATCGGCGAGTATGCATTCTACTACAATAAAGAAATCAAAGAATTTACTCTTCCGAAAACACTGAAAGAAATTCAGCCGTATGCATTTTCTAATTGTGCTTCTTTAAGAAATGTCAACATGAAGGATACAAATAATTGGCGCATCACCGGAATGTACCAGACATCCATTACTTTTGGTGATTCCTATGAAATTGCAACCGATTTAACAAAGAATTACACAGATCACAAGTTCTACAAAGAAAAATAGTACCAGACGATAATGATACCGAAAAGGAAAAGAGTTTATTATGGACGAGCTGAATAGAACGGTAAGATTTAAAACGGAACAAATTGAAAGTAATGACTTAATTGTAACAGTATTTGATGCAACCCAGGCCCCGCGTATTATTTCCCTTGCTTCATTTGGAAAGAAAACGATTACATTCGGGCGTAACGAGCAAAATGACATCGTATTACATTCTCATGTAGTGTCACGAAACCATGGACAGTTTTCTTATCAAAACGGAAAATGGATTATGGAAGACTGCGGAAGTTTGAACGGTTTAATCTACAACAATGCCAATATAACTTCCAAATGGATTACGGACGGTGATTTTGTCCGTATTGATGACGGTGTAGAAACCATTTCCGAAGGTGTATTATTTGTTGTATCATCGTCTGACTCCGTAAACAAATGGGCAACCTTACCGGTGGCAAATCTAACTCATTTGACCATCGGACGTGATAGCAGATGTACGGTTGTGTTGCCGCATATCAGTGTTTCCAAGGTGCATGCCACAATTGTCAAAGAAAACGGTGCTTTCTATATTTTCGACAACGGAAGCACCAACGGAGTTGTGATAAACAACAAAAAAATCACGGGAAAAGTTCGGTTACATGAAAAAGATGTAATTAACATTACCAACTCTAAAATTATTTTTACGTCAACTGCAATTCATTATTGTTGCTATAAGAGCGGTATTTCCGTAGATGCAACGGATATTGTTATCGAACGCGGAAAGGGCAGAAAGAAATTTATTACCTGCAATCATGTAAATCTAAACATCAAACCGGGAGAGCTGGTGGCTATTATCGGTGGTTCCGGCGCAGGTAAGTCCACAATCTTAAACTGTTTATGCGGTTACTTAAAACCTTCTCACGGAGAGGTCTATATTAACGGAATCAATTTGTACCAGAACTTTGATTTCCTAAAGAAGATTATCGGTTATGTTCCGCAGTCGGATATTGTATATGATAACCTTACACTTTACGATATGTTATTGTATACCTCAAAACTTCGTTTACCGAAGGATATTTCTTCCGCTGAGCGAGAGGCAGCCATTCATCGTGCAATCGAATTGGTGGAATTAACAGAAAAGAAGAATAGTTTAATCAAAGCACTCAGTGGCGGTCAAAGAAAACGTGCCAGCATTGCAGTAGAGTTATTATCCGACCCGAACTTGTTGTTCCTTGATGAGCCGGCTTCCGGTCTCGACCCGGGTACAGAACGTAACTTGATGCTTTCATTACGGGAAATGGCTAACAACGGAAAAACCGTTATCTTGGTTACTCACAGTACGTTACAGTTAAAGCTATGCGATAAAATTGTCTTTATGGGCAAGGGCGGTAATTTGTGTTGTTGCAGTTCCTACGAAGAAGCATTGAAATTCTTCGGAGTATCCGATGTGGTAGATGTTTACAACATGATAACGGATCATGCCGTAGAGTGGAGCAGAAAATATTCCGCTACCGTTGCAAGTACGGGAGTACATCGGGCTTCCGACCAAAAGAAGGGAAAAATCAAGAAAAACAGATTCCGCCAGTTGGGAGTGTTATGCTCGCGCTATATTAAGCTGGTGGTAAATGACAGACAACGATTGTTACTTCTTTTGATACAGGCACCGTTACTTGCTGCATTGATTTCTCTTGTGGCGGATGATCAACAGTACGAACAATACGAAATGACCAAAAGTCTTTTGTTTGCGTTATCCTGTTCCGGTTTCTGGATTGGTATGTTAAATGCCATTCAGGAAATATGTAAAGAACGTACCATTATGAAACGTGAATATATGACAGGCCTTTCCTTAAGTGCCTATGTTTCTTCCAAAATTATTGTTTTGGGTGGTCTTTGTTTGATTCAAAGTTTAATGGTCACCGGTGTATTTTCACTGTTGGTGGGACTTCCGGAAGAGGGCGTCATGTGGATTCCTTATTTGGAAATTTTACTTACCACCTTCTTAACCGCGTTATCCTCTGCAGCCATGGGCTTATTGGTGTCCGCACTGTTTACCAATGCAGACCGGGCAATGACGGTTGCTCCGATTCTGTTAATGCCGCAGATTCTGTTCTCCGGGTTAATCTTTAAGTTAGATGGCGCTACGGAAATGATCTCCTGGATTGCAGTATGTCGATGGAGTATGGAAGGATACGGTACCACAGCTAATTTAAATGATTTGCCGTTGAAGTTACAGCAAGAAGGGGTTATGGTACCTCACGAAGTAGAGGACTTCTTTGAGTACACTACCTCCCATATGTTTACTTCCTGGGGGATTTTACTTGGATTTACCGTATTGTTCTTGATTTTAGCAAGACTTTTCCTTGGGAAAATCAAGAAAGAGAAAGCATAGAACTAAGGGAACAACACCATAAAAGGAACGAATACATATGGATGATTTAGATAAGACAATTAATATTGTAAACCAACCCGTCGTAGGAGAGGATTTGCTACTTACCGTATTTGATGCTGAAACTGCACCGATTACCGTTTCTTTATTAGCTTTTAACAAAAGTGTAATTACCTTTGGACGGGATACGCATAATGATATTGTGCTTACGTCACGTTTGGCATCCAGAACCCACGGAAGAATAATTCTATCCAATGAAAAGTGGTATATGGAAGATACCGGCAGTTTGAACGGACTGGTACATAATTCTTTGGTAGTAAAGTCTGTAGAACTTTCCGACAAAGACTGCATCCGAATTGATGCGGAAAACGATACATTGGTAACCGGGGTGTTGTTTGTTGTATCCAAACCGGATTCCAATGCAGAATGGATGGAATGTTCCATCAAAGGAATTCCTCAGATTACCATCGGACGGGATGTAAATTGTACCATTCGACTCCAGAGCAGAAGTGTGTCTTCCTGCCATGCAGTAATCACATGGAAAAATAATCAATACCACATTTTTGATAACGGCAGTACCAACGGAGTTATAGTAAACGGTAAACACTTAATAAACTCAACACCGCTTCACGAGAAGGATATTATTTTTCTTCCTCAGTCCAAGCTGGTATTCACTTCAAGCATGATTTATTATTGCTACTATGGTGAACCGGAAGCGATTGAGGAGGTAAAGGTCAGTCCATACGAGGCTTTTTGTACAGAGTATCAAGTAACAAATCCTGCGACTGTCAGAGTGATTTCTGTCTCACAGGAAAAAGAAGTTTTAAATGCTTTGGTTGAAAAGCTGGAATTCATAAAACGTTTGTCCGGAACCTCCGGTTTTATCACGATAAAAGAATATAAAGTAGTGGAACTGGACAATGCTTCTTGGGAAATTTATGTTCTCACGGAACCGTTGCGTCCGTTTACCGATCTTATGGCCGAAAAAGAATATACCGAACATGAAGCTGCTCGTTTAGGAATGGTGATTTGTTCTGCTTTAGAGTCCTATACGGATGCAGGAATGGTTCACGGAGATATCCGACCGGAATCTCTTTTCGTAACAGAAGACGGTACTGTTTTATTGGCTGATTACGGAATTTCCGGCAAAATGCAGTATATTTCAAACGGAATTACACAACTTGGTTCTTATCGATATGCATCTCCGGAAGCATTTCATGACGGAGTATATAATACCAAGACCGACATCTATGCCTTGGGAATATTATTGTATCAGTTATTAAATAAGAATCGTTTCCCGTTGTGTGAAAGCAACACCTTATCTTTGGATTCCGAAGAGTTTAAGGATGCTTTAAAGCGTCGTTTACGCGGAGAAACGTTACCTGCGCCGTGTAATGCCTCTTCAAAAATGGCAGCATTGATTTTATCGGCATGTAGTGCTGACCCTGCAAAGCGATTTGCTGTCCCAAAAGCACTAAAAAATGCACTGTCAACCTTGCTTCAGCCAGGAATTGTTCCACCGGTGTCAAATGTGCCACAGGCACCGGAACCTCCGGTAATCAGGGATTTAAACAAAGAAGCAGCACCTGTGGAAGAGGACAAAACTACCACGGTAAGAAAAAGTTTTCCGATATCGGAAGAACTTGATAAAACCACTACAGTACGCAAAACCATTACAATTGATGAACTTGACCGGACATCGGCGGTCAGAAAATCAGAAGCCTTTTTACAAACCGAACCGCAACCGACACAGAAAAATACATTTGGTAAAAAGAAGTCTAAGTGGCCGGTCGTTGTAATTATTCTTCTTTTACTTATCGGAATCGGAGCGGGAGTAGCATACTTTGCCGTTCCGTATATTGAAGATATACTGGAAGAAAACAATAACAAGGAAGAAATTGACGATATCCTGGCTATGGCAGAAAAACGTGCAGAGAAAGAAGATTATGAAGGTGCTGTTGATATTTTAAACGACGGCTCGGAAGATTTCCCTGAAAATGAGCGATTAGAAGAGCAGTTGGAGGAGTATGAAGCAGTATTGGAAGAATCCGAAACTTTCGAATCAACGGAAGAGGATAATAAATAACATTTTTTACAAATAATGCTTGACATTCCGCAAAAACCATGCTATATTAATCTAGTGTGCCGCACAACGAGGTTCAAGCTCTGTCCATTTTTAGGATAAGACACCACAGTTGGCGAGTAATGTAAATAGGAGGTGCCATCAGATGTACGCAATCATTGCAACAGGTGGTAAACAGTACAAAGTTGCCGAAGGCGACGTGATTAAGGTTGAAAAGCTCGGCGTTGAAGCTGGTAATACGGTTACTTTTGATCGTGTTCTTGCTGTGAATAACGGTTCCCTTTCCGTAGGAAATCCGACCGTTGCCGGTGCAAGTGTTTCCGCTACCGTAGTAGAGGAAGGCAAAGCAAAGAAGGTTATTGTTTATCGGTATAAGAGAAAGTCCGGATACCATAAGAAGAATGGTCACAGACAGGCTTACACCAAGGTTAAGATTGACAAGATTAACGCTTAATATTCGAATCTTATGATTACGATTACATTTTTCGCAAAAGAAATCGAGCAAAATGTCAAAGTCAATTTAGAGTCCATTACCGGTTTTTCTTCCGAAGGACATGCAGGATATGCCCGACACGGCAAGGATATTGTTTGTGCAGCAGTTTCCGCATTGGTAATGAACACCATGAATTCAATTCATTCCTTCACCTCAGATGTATTTGATTACAAAGAGGATGAGAAAAAGGGAATGGTTGATTTCAGAATCGTTTCCGAACGAAGTCCTGAAACAAAAGTACTTTTGAAGTCCTTATTATTAGGATTACAAGGTATTCAGGAAGAGTACGGAGAAAAGTATTTACGTATTGTTTTTCAGAATTCATAAGGAGGTATAGGTCATGTTTAAGATGAACCTTCAGTTTTTCGCTCATAAAAAGGGTGTAGGTTCCACGAAGAACGGCAGAGATTCCGAGTCCAAGCGTCTCGGCGCTAAGCGTGCTGACGGTCAGTTCGTACTTGCTGGCAACATTCTTTACAGACAGCGTGGTACCAAGATTCATCCGGGTGTAAACGTAGGCCGCGGTGGCGACGATACGTTATACGCACTGGTTGACGGTGTTTTAAAGTTTGAGAGAAAGGGACGCGACAAGAAGCAGGCTTCCGTATATCCGGTTGACGCTGAATAAGTCCCCATGTAATGAGACACGATAAACCCTGAATTCTTTGATTTGAATTTGGGGTTTATGTTTTTTCAGGAGGTAAATTGATGTTTGCAGATAGAGCTGAAATTTATATTCGTTCCGGCAAAGGCGGCGACGGCAGTGTAAGCTTTCGTCGTGAGCTTTTTGTGGCTGCCGGAGGTCCCAATGGTGGCGACGGCGGTAAAGGTGGCGACATTATTTTCGAAGTAGACGAAGGATTAAATACATTGGCAGATTTTCGTTTTATTCGAAAGTATTGTGCAGAAGACGGGGAAAACGGCGGAACGAACCGTTGTACCGGAAAAAACGGCGCAGACAAAATTTTAAAAGTGCCGGAAGGTACCGTAATCAAAGAGAAAGAGACCGGAAAGGTTATTACCGATATGTCCCATACCAACCGTCGCGAAGTTATTTTAAAGGGCGGCCGCGGGGGCAAAGGAAATCAGCATTATGCAACCGCAACCATGCAGGTACCAAAGTATGCACAGCCGGGCCAGGATGCGCAGGAATTGAATGTTATCCTGGAATTAAAGGTTATTGCGGATGTAGGACTTGTAGGTTTCCCGAACGTAGGTAAGTCTACCTTTTTGTCTCGCGTTACCAATGCAAAACCGAAGATTGCAAACTATCATTTTACTACCTTAAATCCAAACCTTGGTGTTGTAGACATGGATGGGGCCAACGGTTTTGTTATTGCTGATATTCCGGGACTTATTGAAGGTGCTTCGGAAGGCATTGGTCTCGGTCATGAGTTTTTACGTCATGTAGAGCGTACCCGTGTCATTATTCATGTGGTAGATGTGGCTTCCACAGAGGGCCGTGATCCGATTGAAGATATTAAGACAATTAACGCAGAGCTTGCTGCATATGACCCGAATCTTGCTAAGAAGCCGCAAATCATTGCTGCCAATAAGACAGATGTTATGCTTCCGGAAGAGGCAGAAGCAGCAGTTAATAAGCTTCGAGACGCTTTTGCGGAAGAGGGATATCCGATTTACTCCATCTCTGCGGTCAGCGGAAAAGGGGTAAAAGAACTGCTTTATGCAGCAGCAAAGTTGTTAGCAGAAACGAAGGAAGACCCGATTGTGTTTGAAAAAGAGTTCTCCCTGGATAATCTGACCTTGCCGAATGAGCCGTATACGGTGGAATATGACGAAAAGTCCAAGATGTATGTGGTAGAAGGTCCGCGTATCGAAAAAATGCTGGGTTATACAAATATTGATTCCGAAAAGGGCTTTGAATTCTTCCAGAATTTCTTAAAAAACAATGGTATTTTGGAAGAACTTGAAGCTATGGGAATCCAGGACGGCGATACCGTTCGTATGTATGGCTTACAGTTTGATTATTATAAATAATAAACAAAACGAGGGATATTATGACAACAAAACAGAGAGCATATTTAAAAAGTCTTGCCATGGATATTGATCCGATTTTCCAACTTGGAAAAGGCGGGCTTACCACCGAGTACCTGGAAGGTGTGGAAGAGGCACTGGAAGCACGGGAATTGATCAAAATCAATGTATTAAAAAACTGTATGGATGAGCCGAAGGAATTAGCATATGCAATTGCAGAAAACACCCTTTCGGAAGTCGTACAGGTGATTGGTAGAAAGATTGTACTGTATCGTGAAGCAAGACAACCGGAGAAGAGAAAAATCGTACTTCCGAAGTAATTCCGGTGCTTTTACCGGTATCAACGTGGATTTGTAACAAAGCAGTTGATGAATAAATCAACAGAACGGAGCCAATCTATGCGTAAAATCGGAATTTTAGGCGGGACCTTTAACCCGATTCATAACGGCCATTTAGCTTTAGCAAAGGCTGCAATGGAGCAATACGACTTGGAAGAGGTTTGGCTTATGCCGTCAAAACTTCCCCCTCATAAGTCTCACTTTGCCATGCTTTCTGAGGAACACCGTCTTGCCATGACAAAACTTGCAGCACAGTCGGATTCCGGCTTTTCTGCGTCTGATTTTGAATTACGTCGGGAAGGACTTACCTTTACCGCTGATACGTTGGAACTTTTAACAAAAGAATATCCGGATGTAAAGTTTTATTTCATTGTCGGCGGTGATTCTCTTATTAAATTCAAAAGTTGGCGACGACCGGAACGAATTTTGGAACTGGCAACGCTTTTGGGAGCGGGACGAGCCGGTCACGAAGAAAAGCAAGTTATTCAAGCCGTAGATTCTCTTCGGAACCGGTATCCGGGAGCAGAAGTAAACACGGTGTTACTGCCTGATTATCCTGTTTCATCCAGCGAAATCCGACAAGCCTTCTATACCGGAAAGCAGGACAAGGTCAAAAAGTATTTGCCGGATTCTGTATGGAATTATTTAAAAGAGCATAGGTTATATGCACAAATCACTTTTGCTGAATTGGATACGGAGATGGCAAGCTGTTTACCGAGAAAACGTTATTTGCATTCTGTTGCAGTAGCACATTTAGCGGCAGCTTATGCGGTTTCCATGGGCTTACAACCGGAACGGGCACTTATTGCCGGTATCTTACACGATTGCGCAAAAGCATATTCCGACGAACAGTTAGTCGCTGATTGCGACAAATATTCTCTGCCTGTCACGGAAGTGGAACGCCGGAACGGCTTTTTGCTTCACGGAAAGCTCGGATCTTTTTATGCACGAACAAAGTATTTTATTAACGATGAAGAAATACTTTCGGCAATTTCCTACCATACTACGGGAAGGCCGGGAATGACGGTGTTGGAGAAAGTTGTTTTTCTTGCGGATTATCTGGAACCGTTTCGGACACAACCCACAGAGCCGGAGTTAAATACAATTCGTAAAATTGCATTTCAAGATATGGATAAAGCAGTTTATTTGGCATTAAAAAACACTTTACGGTACTTATCCGAATCCGGTCAGGAAATGGACATGACCACTGCAGAAACTTATGAAGAGTACCGTGCAAAATATGAAAACTAATCATGGAGGGATTTACTATGACCGACAGAGCAAAAGAAATTGTAAAAATTGCCTATAAAGCATTGGATGATAAAAAAGCAGAGGATATCAAAATTATTGATATTTCCGGTATTTCCGTAATTGCGGACTACTTTGTCATTGCAAACGGAACCAATTCGTCTCAAGTAGAAGCCATGGTTGATGAAGTAACCGACGCGTTGGCAAAGCAGAAGATTCATGCGGAACGTATCGAGGGTATTCGTTCTTCCGGCTGGATTTTAATGGACTTTAACGATGTTGTTATTCATATTTTCTCCAGAGAAGACCGTTTATTCTATGATTTGGAGCGTATTTGGAGAGACGGCAAGGCAATCGAGCCGGAAAGCTTATAATGGTATCTTAAACAGCTTTTGAGAAATCAGAAGCTGTTTTTTACTTGTTCTTACGGAACGTTTTTGTTATACTAATTATATATTTTTTAAATAGGGAGGCAAATTTATGTTAGGAATGCTATTATCAAAATTTCTTTACCTGATTCCGTTGGCTGCAGTTATTTTTTTTATTATTAGTCTTTGTAACTTTATTGAAGCTAAAAAGCACTATAAAACTGAGCCGAACGAAGCAAATAAGGAAAAAAAGAACACTACAAAAACCATACTGATCACTGCATCCGTGATTATGGGAGTTTTACTGGCGGTAGTTATCGGATTTGTGGTTTTGATGTACACGGCTATCGCATATATGTAACAAATAATAGATAGGTAGGAGATTGCAAATGAAATCGAAAACATTTCGCACACTGGCACTGACTATTATCGGGCTGTGCCTGATTTTCACGATACTACATATGGTTTACGCCATTTATGCGTATCAACATTGCTCCATTATTTATTTTATCGGAAAGGAGCTCTGGTAAATATGGCAGTTAAGAAAAATATCGGTAAGCAAATTCTTCTGTTGTTTTTAATTGTTGCGGTATTTGCGGTATTCAATCTCAGTATATATTTTGTCTTAACCGGACGACTGGCCAATAATTTCAGCGATACGTCCCAAGCAAAAATGATTGATGTAAGTGCCTATTTACCTCACAATCCGGACTCGGATTTGGTCCGAATCGAATCTTCGTTGAAATTAAACGAAAATTTGCCGGTACTCGACGGCGCGGCTGCTCTGGTGCCTGTGTATGCCGCATTTGTAGATGCAGTTTATCCGGAAGGCTCCGTTACCTATGAAGGCGGAACTTTTTCTGATGATAATTTCTACGGTGAAAATTTTGCAGCAGACAGTAAAATGCAGTACAAAAACACGGTAAGAGGCTATGAAGCCATTGTAGACGGCACTACGGATATTCTATTTTGTGCGGCACCTTCTGCAGAACAGAAAAAATATGCCCAAGACAAGGGTGTGGAATTGATTTATATCCCTATCGGATTAGAAGGTTTTGTATTCTTTGTCAATGAGAATAATCCGGTAAATAACCTTACCACAGAACAAATCCGCAGCATTTATTCCGGTGAAATTACCAACTGGAAAGATGTGGGCGGCAAAAACCGTGTCATCAATCCGGTGTCCCGTTTAGCCGGAAGCGGAAGTCAAAGTGCCATGGATGCCTTTATGAAAGGACAAAAAATAGCAGGAAAATCGCCCTTGGCTTTAACCGGCGGTTCCATCGGTTTTTCCTTCCGTTACTATATGGATGGCATCGTAGGAAACACTTCGGTAAAAATGTTATCCTTAAATGGTATTTTCCCCAGCGCAGAAAACATCCAAAACGGAACCTATCCGGTTATCGCCAAATTTTATGCCATCTACCGTGCCGATAATACCAATGAAAACATTCCGGTGCTTATAGACTGGATTTTGTCCGAGGAAGGGCAGCAAATTATCGAAGAAACGGGATATGTAAGGATACAGTAGAAGTTTTCCTGGCATTATTCAGTGTGGCCGAAGTGTTTATTCCTGTATTTATGCATTTTTCTACATGAATTACGGTGTGTCATTGACATTCCCATAACGATATGTTAAACTTTAGTTATCAAAAAGAGAGAGGTGAAAAGATGAGAAGATAGTTTACTTTTGTTTACATGATGATATTATTAACACAGTATTTTGTAATATCGAATACTGTTTATCGTGTTGCCAAAAGTGGATTATGTTCTCATAACCTCTCTTTTTTTGTACGCAAAAATAAAGGTCCCGGAACAAAATTATTAATAAAATCTATCCTTTGGCAGCAGTGTGGAAAGGAGAAAGCAGATGACAAATTCTGAAAATAGGAAAATAAATATATGGATTGAAGGTTTGCAGGGAGCCGGAAAATCGACTTTATTACAAGAAATAGTAAAACTGTATCCGGAACTTACAGTATGCCGTGAGGGCGACTATTCCCCAGTAGAACTGGCCTGGTGTGCCTGGTTGGACAAGGAACAGTACGAGGCTGTTCTAAACCGCTATGAGACAATTTCCGAGGAAATAAAACAGTGGACCGTACAAGAAGATGACCGTTTTATCATAATGTATACCAGGATTCTTACAGACATTCCGGGCTTTCATCAGGATTTAGAACAGTATGAAATCTATAACGGAAGAAAAAAGTATACAGAAATAAAGGATATTGTTTCTACTCGTTATAAGGCATTTCGTGACACCGGCTATGTGTTTGAATGTTCCTTCTTACAAAATCTTACGGAAGATTTAATTTTGTTTCACGAAAAAAGCGACGAAGAAATTTTAGATTTTTACCGGATACTGTACGATGCTCAAGATAAAGAAACCTTCCTCATAGTATATCTGTATAGCGAGAATGTCGAAGAAAACATTCGCATTATCAGTAAGGAACGCAGTGATACAAATGGAAATCCTCTTTGGCTCCCAATGATGTTGGAATACTTAAAAAACTCACCTTACGGTATGCATCATAAAATGGAAGACGTTGAGGATTTGATTACGCATTTACATCACCGCCAGGAACTGGAACTTCGTATTATAAAAGAAATTGTGGGAGAGCAGGCAGTGATACTAAAGTCAAAGCAGTGGACGAAGGAGAATCTGGAGAACTTGTTTATTCACTGAATTGATTTATTGTAACATGGGAAAATCTTGGTAAGAAGGTGAGTCATCCCACAAAACAATAAAAGAATAGGAGAAGGTGCCAATCGGTACCTTCTCCTATGGTTTATATATTTAAAACAAATGCATATCAAATACAAAACTAAATACCATATTTAAAACATCCGGAACAATCCGATTACTTTACCTAAAATTTCGACTTCATTTACGATAATCGGATCCATAGTATCGTTTTCCGGCTGGAGACGATAGTAACCGTCTTCCTTATAAAAGGTCTTTACCGTAACGGAATCTTCGATAAGAGCTACCACAAAATCACCGTTTTTCGCATAATTCTGCTTCTTAATCAAAATCTGGTCACCGTTAAAAATGCCTGCATTAATCATACTGTCACCTTTTACATGAAGCATAAACGTCTCGGCATTCGGCAAATAATCCGTCGGAATAGGGAAGTAGGACTCAACATTTTCTACTGCCAAAATCGGCTGTCCGGCAGTTACGGTACCGACCACCGGAATGTAAGCCATTTCACGACGGGTAATATTGAAATTATCATCCACAATCTCAATGGCACGCGGTTTTGCCGGGTCACGACGAATATAACCGTTCTTTTCAAGGCTTTCCAAATGCGCATGTACGGAAGAGGTGGACTTTAACTTGACTGCCTCACAAATCTCACGCACTGCCGGCGGATACCCCTTGTTTAAAATACGTTCTTTCATAAAATCTAATATTTCCTGCTGCTTTGCAGTGATTTTACCATAACCCATACGAATAACCTCCTTATAAAATCAAACAAACTTATGTTTTCTGTACACAGTATAGCATACGGAACACCCGTTTGTCAAACTTTTGTTCGAAATTTTTCTTAAAACCTATTGACAAACAATTGTTCGCATGCTATATTATAAACAGATGTTCGAGAATGTTTGTTCTGTATTAGGAGGTGTTTTTATGGATTACGTATTAAATCAGGAAATTGTAGAAGAGTATCGTTCTTTCCGTAAAATTTCGGAAACACGTCGCATGAAGCGTCGTAAAGCTTTATTACAGCGCACCGCAATCGCTGTGTTAGGGCTTATTGTATTGGTTCTTATCGTACTTATGATTGCGCCGTCAGTAAAAGCAGAAGCGGAGAGTACTGTTTCTTATGAAACACGACTGGTTTCTGTACGTGTTGCCGAAAATGATTCTTTATGGGCTATCGCTGAACGTTTTTATTGTGAAGAAAAAGAATCCATTCCGGAGTTTATCCGTTCCATTAAAGAAACCAATCACCTGGAAGATGATACGATTTATCCGGATACTTATCTTGTAATCCGTTATTATGTAAAAAAGACACTTTCATAATTTATAATAAACTTACATAAAGTGTCTCTTAATACCTATATTTATTTTTTTCTTGGAGCATTCTCGGACTTTTTCCATGCCGGAAGCGTCCCATCGGTAATGGCATGAAAAAGGCGTTCCTTAGAACCTTTATATGTTTCGTTTAAATATTTTACCAGTTCCTTTGTATCCGCACGTTTCGTAAATCCATCCGCCGGACAAGGATTTTTCTTAACCGGAAGCTTGTATTTATGCTCAAATCCGATAATATCGGCCTCCTCGACATAAATAAGCGGACGGATCAGTGTAATATCGGAACGATCCAGATACGTTACAGGAGAGAAGCAGTTGTATCTGCCTTCGTATAATAAAGAAAGCAACATTGTTTCTATGACATCATCCTTATGATGGGCATAAGCAGATTTATTGCATCCCAGTTCTTTTGCTTTATCGTTAAATGCTCCTTTCCGAAGTTTTGCGCATAAGGAACAAGGATTACTTTCTTCACGTACATTAAATACAACATCTCCGATTTCTGTTTTTTGAATATAGTAAGGAACTTCCAGTTCCTCGCAAAGTGCTTGGATTTCACTTAAATCAAAGCCTTCAAACCCTAAATCCACCGTAATTGCGCAAAGTTCAAACGGATTTGGATAAAAACGGCGAAGTCCTGCCAGTGCGTACAAAAGAGCGAGAGAGTCCTTGCCTCCGGATATTCCGATGGCAATTTTATCTCCCGGCTGTATCATTTGATAATCATCCACGGCTTTTCTTGTATAACTTAACAACTGTTGTAACTTCATGTGGCTTCCTTTCCAATCTTTTCCACAGACTCTAAGATATAGTATTTTTGCATATCAACTATACCATATCATGCGATTTTTTACAAGATTTTTCTTATGACAGACAATCTGACACACTTATAACACTTTTCTTTATTAAAATGGTTTTGTACGAATGAATCAGGATTTATTCTTTGGAAAGGTGGTTGTCCATTGTCCGTTATAAATACAAAGGAAATTCAAAAACATACATTTCATAGATATGTTAAATTATGCTGTTTTATCTTTACGATATGCTTTTTATATGGTGCAATTGTATCCGATGCATTTCTCGCAAAGGCTGCTACATTATCTATACATAACTATATAACCAACGATACCTATGATTATACCGATGCACATGTTCAATATAAAATCAACAATGTATATGTAAAGACCGAATATCCCGGATTAATTTTATCAAACGGAGCAGCAGTCGGTCCTTTTTCTGAGCTTTTTGAAAAAGGCTTAGGGGTGAAAACCGATTATAATGACAAGAGAACAAGTTTTTCCATTACCTATGGTCCTCATACAATTAAAATGACGTTGGGGAATACTACAGCAACGGTAAACGGTGTTAAAAAAACCATGAACAACCCACCGTTTGTTTATTCTTTTAACAACGAATCAGAAAAGTATTTATATGTACCTACTCGATTTGTAGCAGAAGAATTAGGTTTTGATTATGTATGGAACGCAACAACTTCCACTGTATCTATTACGCGTCCCAATGTTGTTTACGACGGAAAAAATCAAATAAAATATACCGGTATTAATCCAAGGTTTTTATTGAATAATTCTTTTGTTACTTCTGAAAACTACCCTGGATATGTATTTGATAATGTTGTTTTCTTTTCTGCAGAAGAGTATTTTAAAAATACCGGGATGGCCACTTATGCCTATGCAGAAGGAAGCGGACTGATTGTTTTAAAATACAATAATACAATGGTACGTATGGTTCTTGACAGTCCGGTTGCATATATCAACGATACGCCGTATTTATTACAATCGGTTCCTCGATTAATTACACCACAAAATGCATCAAAAGCAAGCGTATATCTTCCGGCAGAATTTGTTGCAAACGCTTTGGGGTATGTTGTATCTTATAACAAATCAAATGATACACTATGTGTTAACGGAACGTTACCTGAGCAGGAAGCATCGGATAACTTTGATACATCTTTCGATTCCGGTTTTACAGTACCAAATGCCTCTTCTTTTGAACATAAAATTTTTACATATCAAGCCCATCCGCAAGTGATTTCATTTTATACTCAAAAGGGGCAATCGGTTCCGGAAGAGTTCTCTGCTTATGCCTGTAAGAATTCAGATGCACTGTATTTTAAAGGAGTAGATTACAAAAAATTAAGAATCACAGATAAGCATGATCTGATTGAAATTGAAATTCCGGGCTATCAGAATCCTTTTGGAAACGAGATTTGTTATTTGCCGGATGAATCGTTTTTGAATTATTGTTATTTAAACGAAAACGAAAATTTTAAAATTATTGTACGCAAAGAACAAGAGCTTCTTTATTATTCCTATGCAACATCGGGAGGATTTGTAATTCATTTTACCGATATAAACGGCATGTATGCCGATTCGTTAAAATTTACCGGTAATAATGACACCGAAACAGAAACCGACACTGATTCTACCGACATTTTTTCCGGAGCGGATTTATCCGGCTATTTGCCTGAAGCAGTTTTTTCCAGAGATTATTTTGTAATACAACTTCCGGAATCGGCAACACCAACTACGATTACTGATTCCGACGAATATGAGAAAAAACGTTTTACTATATCCATTCCGGGAAATCATATGCGTTTCCTTTCGGAACAGGATACCTATAACCCAATTGATACTCTAAAAAATGTTCAATTTAGTTATAAAGTAGCAAATGATACTACTGTAATTACTTTTAACACTACTAAAATACAAGGGTATTCTTTTACCATTGCAGGTGGATATTTAGCTGTTAAAATCGATAATCCTTCGAAAATCTATGACAAGATTATCGTGTTAGATGCAGGGCACGGTGGCATAGATCCTGGAACGTTGCGTGGCTCTGTATATGAAAAAGATGTTAATTTTAATGTAATAAATTTGTATGCGAAAGAATACTTTAAGGACTCTGATATTAAAGTATATTTTACACGAACTACTGATACCAAGATTGCATTACAAACTCGTGCTGATTTTGCAGCCACAGTGGAAGCTGACTTATTTATTAGTTTCCATGTAAATGCGCATTCAAATTCTTCGGTAAACGGTACCAGTGTATATTACTCAACATCTAATAACAAAGTTTCTGCATCAGGACTAAAAAGCTCCGTATTAGCAACTTCAGTTGTAAATCATTTGTCCAATGCATGGGGAACAAAAAACAGAGGTGTTTTAAGCGATAAATTTGTTGTAATCCATAAGAACTCTGTTCCGGCTGTATTAGTAGAATGTGGATTTATCACAAACAACAATGATTTCCAAAAAATCAAAGATACTGCTTATCAAAAGAAAGCAGCCAAAGCTATTTTTGATGCAGTTTCCGAGATTTTCGAGAAATATCCTACCAAACGATAACAGAGGAAATTCCGATGTTACATGTAAACGTATATAAGAAGGGAGATTCAAAATGAAACAAATTGAAAAAAGTCGTAAAGTTATTTCGGTATTACTTATTCTCATGCTGTGCATTTTTTGCCCGATGAGTAGTTTTACTGCCAGGGCAGCATCAAGTTTACAACTTGACGTAGAGTATGATGAAAGCACGTTAACAAATGCATTGGAAATCAAAGTAACACTTCAAAGCAATTCTGAAATTACAGTATTAAAATATGCTTATGCCAGAGTCGCAAAAAGTATTTATTTTACGCAATACGAAGAAAACGGAACTACTATTGAAAAAAACGAAGCCGGTGAGTACTCTTTTTTTGCACGTGAAAACGGATATGTTTCCGTCTTTGCTATGAACAAAGCAGGAGAGGAAGCGTTACATGTTTTTCGGTTAAATAATATCGATTCAGAGTCGCCAAAAATCACCCTTGCCTCTGAGCCATTGGAAGATTTCTTTTTCGTAACACCTACCGTAACTGATAATTCTATGTATGACGTTTCTCTTCGTTATGTGGAAGGAGCTTACGGAGATGTTTCCGACGAAGTTTGGAAAACGGCAAAAGATATTACGAATGAAGCCGGTATTATTTTAAACGAAGGGAAATATTCTTTTCTTGCAACTGATGAGGCAGGCAATAATTCGATTGTCATCAAACGATTTGAGAAAAATTCCAAAATCGACAGTAATGATAAAACAGATAAAGATAATGAATTTCGCGCAGTTTGGATTTCTTATTTGGAATTCAGCTCAAACGGATATACCAAAAAGGAATTTCAAAAACATATTCGAACTATGTTTGATGAAGTAGTTGCTATGAATATGAATGCTGTTATTGTACATGTCCGCCCATTTGGCGATGCGATGTATGATTCTGATTATTTTCCTTGGTCACGTTATGCTTCAGGTACACAAGGAAAGGATCCAGGGTTTGATCCGCTTTCCATTATGGTAAAAGAAGCTCATGCGAGAGGATTGGAGTTTCATGCTTGGCTAAATCCGTATCGTATTACATCAAGTTCGACCAATGTAAAAGATTTAAGTAAGGATAATCCGGCACGAATCTACCGTACAGACAGTTTTAAAAAGAATGACCGCAACGTTCTTACATATTCCGGAAAGCTGTATTATAATCCGGCTGTAGAAGAAGTACAAACACTGATAATAAACGGAATTAAAGAAATTGTTGAGAATTATGACGTTGACGGAATCCATTTTGATGATTATTTCTATCCGTCGCTTGGTAAAAATTTCACAAAGAATTTTGACGCAAAAGAATATGAAGTTTATAAGAATTTTCAAGTGAATCGCGGCAAAGAATATATGTCAATTGCAGACTGGCGTCGTAACAATGTAAATACACTGGTGAAAAACATTTATTCAACAGTAAAGGAAATTGATCCGGATGTGGTGTTCGGTATTAGTCCCGGTGGATTTATGGATGCCTTAAAGGCTGATGACAAATATTATGTAGATTTTGAAACGTGGCTCAGTCATGATGGATACATTGATTATTTGTGTCCTCAGTTATATTGGAGTAACGACCACGACATTTATCCGTATGACGAGATATTAGCGCGTTTCATTGATGAAGCCATCAATCCTGATGTTAAACTTTACGTAGGAATCGGCGCTTATAAAGCAGGAATAAAAACAGAAGGAACCGCTTGGTATAAAAATAAAAATGTTTTACGCAACATGATTCGTGAAGCACGTGATACCCAACGAGTTGACGGATTTGCTCTGTATAGTTATCGGTATTTGATTTCCAAAAAGAATCATGCTGCAATACAAAATATGATGAAAGAATTTAAATAATTTATACAAGATGTCATCCCAATCATAGAATTAATTGATTCGCTCAGAAATTCTATGATTGGGGGATTTTCTATAAAAACCACTCTTTCAGCTAAAATATGGTTATGTTTTTTCGATAAACTATGGTTTAGCGCAATTTTGCATATACGCTTCTGCACCTATTATAATAAGCATCTGTAAAAAAATTAAAGGATTTCGGAGGTCAATCATGGAACAACGTACTTATCACGAACAAGTTACAATTCAAAACACAAAACGGTTACGTGAATTGATTGCTGATTTGCCGTCCTATGTTGCAACTTTTTTTCGTGGTATAGAACCGGTAACCGCATCCAGAACAAGAATTGCCTATGCATTTGATTTGCATGTTTTTTTTGAATACATTTCTGCAACCAATCCGTTATATCAGGGAAAGCCGTTAAAAGACATTGGATTTGAGTTATTGACTCAATTAACACCGATGGATATTGAAGAATATTTGGAATATTTAAAACTCTATACAAATAAAGAAGGAAAAGAAATTACGAATAATGAACGAGGAATTAAACGTAAATTAGCCTCTCTACGGACGTTCTATCGTTATTTTCATGCAAATCGTATGATTTCAGAGAATCCTACCTTGCAGGTAACCATGCCTAAAATTCACGAAAAAAATATTATTCGCTTTGAGCCTAATGAAGTAGCTGATTTTCTTGATCAGGTAGAAAGCGGTGCCCGTCTCACAAAACAGCAACAAGTTCGTCATGAAGCAAATAAGACACGGGATTTGGCCCTTACTACTCTTCTTCTTGGTACCGGTATCCGTGTGTCTGAATGTGTTGGTATCGATATAAAAGACATAGATTTTTCCAGTGATCGAATTAACATTGTACGCAAAGGCGGTTATGAATCCTTTGTATACTTTGGTGAAGAAGTTCGTGAAGCATTACTGACTTATTACGAAGAACGCAAAAAAATCATTGCAAAAGAAGGTCATGAAAATGCATTTTTCTTATCCAACCGGATGCAACGCATCAGTGTACGTAATGTAGAAATATTAGTAAAAAAATATGCGAAAGTTGTTACGACAGTAAAAAAGATTACACCACACAAATTGCGTAGCACTTACGGTACCGAGCTTTACAAAGAAACCGGAGACATCTATTTAGTAGCCGATGTCCTTGGTCATAAAGATGTAAATACTACCCGTAAGCACTACGCAGATATTGAGGAAGAAAGACGACGCAGTGCAAAAAATGCTGTTACACTGCGAGAAAAAAAGTAAACGTCAAATTTGCTATGTTACATTTTATAGTCATTAACAATACGTTCCAGCTCCATAATATCCGTTGGAGTTAATAGCTGATTCTTTAAGTACTCTACCAAAAAATTATTTAATGAACCATTATATACTTTATCCAACAGTGCTTTTGTCTCCGTATTTTGAACTGTTCTTTTGGAGATAAGTGCCCGACATATAAATCCGGGATCTTCTCTTCTAACGGCACCTTTCTCGACCAAACGATTGATAACCGTATAGGTAGTGTTTTTTTCCCAACCAACATACTCTTTGATAATCTTTGCAATATCTTTTGCAGCCAACACTTTGTTTGACCAAAGCAATTCCATGATATTTAATTCACCTTCGTGTAATCGTATATCACCCATGTACTTTTCAACCCCTTTACACCTGAATTCTACGCTTGTAAAAAGACCCTTCTGCTCTATCTCTTTACTTTGCGTTCTCAAAAAAACGTTTGAGTGACGGTGTAGTTCAATTCTACCACACTAGAATTGAAAATGCAAGCATCAATTCGGTTTTTTGTCAAAAAAAGTCATACCTGTTAATTATAAGCAAAAAATTGCATAGTACGGAACTTGCAGCAAGACAGATGTAGAATAGAAATTTTCAAATCCAAAACGATAATACTTTTGCCCCTGCTTTCCTTTAATATTTTGGAAAGAGGCGATACTTTTCCCTTTCCCGTTTGTTGAAGTTCTAAGTTCTACTGGTGTCTCCTCATTATCTTTTTGAAGTATAAATTCAAGTTTTGCCTGAGCATCCGATTCCCAGAATTTCAATTGATATTGTTCTTTTCCAACCAATGTTTGCATCACATAATTCTCCAATAATGCTTTTCTGGTTTCTTCTGTCTCAATTCCATCAAATGCTGAAGAAAGCATTCCGACATCCGGTAAATATAACTTAAAGTGTGTCGTTTTACTTTGTTCATTTAAACGCAATACCATACCACACTCTTCTAATGCTAAAATACTATCTTGATACAATGCATAGGTAACTCCCTTGCGTATACTATTAAATCGAAATTTTTTATTTTCACGCATTAATTGTTCTGATAATACCTGCATAATCTGTTTTGCTTTTCCTGCTTTCTTTTCATCACAGATATGTTCCATAACCGATTCCATACGATTCAGTATGTTATAATGTATTTCGCTGACATTGTTAACCGATTTAGAAGAAATATATTCATTAATTGCAGCCGGCATGCCTCCCACAACTAAATATTCTTCAAATAATGCCATTAATTCCTGGTGAACAATATCAGGAACCGGTTTGAGTTGTTGAAAATGCCCCTGTATAATATCGATGTACCAATCACTTCCTACCGCTGATAAAAACTCATCAAAACCTAACGGGAACAAATGACATACATGAAAATGTTCTTTGTTTTGTAACGATGTTGTCACTCCGGAAATAGCAATCACAGCAAACGGCTCTTTTCCTTTTAGTGCCTCAAACAATGTTGGGCAAAATGAAACCTCATCAAAAATAACAACCAATTCAGATAAATAGCGCTCCTCTATTTGAAAAAAAGTAGCTACCGTTTCTGCAACAGAATAACCGGATAAAATTTTGTCAGTAAAAAAATCATTTGCTGCTTTATTCAATTCAAAATTTACATATAAATATTGCGGATAATATGCCAAAGAAAACTCTATCGCCAAATATGTCTTTCCGGTTCCTTTGGTTCCGACCAACAAAAACGGAACCGAAGTTCCGTTCTCTTTCCATTTTATTAACTCACTTACTGCGCTTCGTTTCATTTCTACAAAAGCACTCCTTCCATAAAACGAAATTATAATATAACTATTCTCTTCGTTTTTTACAATAATGATAGTCCTTAACAAAACTTGGTTCGGAACTTTTCCATTAGATTGGTAAAATACTCCGGTAGTTCGGAAGAGAATTCCATATACTCTCCTGTTGAGGGGTGAACAAATCCAAGCACTCCAGCATGTAATGTTTGCCCTGTCAATTGAAACGGATCTTTTTTCGGTCCATAAACGGTATCTCCCAGCAACGGATGCCCCAGACTTGTCATATGTACTCTGATTTGATGGGTTCTTCCCGTTTCTAATTGGCAAACAATATGAGAATACTTATTGCCAAACTGTTCTTTTACCCGATAGTTCGTGGCCGCAAACTTTCCTCTTGTCGGATTTACCATCATCTTCATGCGTTCCTCCGGATTTCTGCTGATAAATGACTCTACTCTTCCCTCCGGCTCTTTAAAAACCCCATACACAAGAGCTTCATAACGTCTTGTAATAGAATGTTCTTTAAACTGTTCTGCCAAACTTCTGTGAGCTGTATCATTTTTACAAGCCACAATAATACCTGTAGTATCTTTATCAATCCGATGAACAATGCCCGGACGTAAAATCCCGTTAATCCCGGACAACGACCCTTTACAATGATATAACAAGCCATTTACTAAAGTGCCGGTATAATGTCCCGCTGCAGGATGTACTACCATTCCCTTAGGTTTATTTACTACAATAATATCATCATCCTCAAAAATTACCTCTAACGGGATATCTTCTGCATCCACTTCCAATCCTTCCGGCGCAGGAATTAGAACTTTGACCTCATCGCCTTCTTTAACAAAGTCCTTACAACGGCCTGTATTCCCGTTTATCCACGCGCCGCCGCTTTCAATCAATTTCTGTACATAAGATCTTGATACTTCCGGATGATTCACTGCAATACATTTGTCCAATCGAAGTCCTGCATCAGATTCCCTTGCTATGAATTTGATTTCTTCCATGTACTAAAATCCTCATCTTTGTAATAAAAAATCCATAAAACACACATCACAATTGCGCCGCACGTTACTCCGATATCTGCCACATTGAATACCGGAAAATTAATTAAATCAAAAGAAATCATATCAGTAACCTTGCCAAATGCAATTCGATCAATAATGTTTCCGATGCCGCCTGCAATAATCAAAGCCAGGGTCAAACGCATCCATCGCATTTTCTTAATTTTCGGTAACATAAAATAAAACACACCAATTGCAAGCATCCCAACAATGGAAAAAATAGTCAGCACTAATGTATGATTATGAAAAATCCCAAAGGATGCTCCTGTGTTATAAATTAATCGGAATGAAAAAACGTTTTTCAAAACAACAATCGGTTCATTTACCAACGACGTACGCGCCCACACTTTGGTCAACTGATCCACGATAATTAAAACCACTAACAGACTTATATGAATCAAACAATCACGAATAAACTCTTTGCGCTCCATAGTTCCCCCAAATATTATATTATAGACTGAAAAGCTTTCCAAATCTCTTCATCCGAAACTTCAGAATCGATAAATGCCTCTCCAATCTTATTCAGTAATATAAATTTTATTTTTGCTCCATCTGCTTTTTTGTCTCTATGACACACTGCCAACAACGTCTCTCTCTCCAATGGCAAAACAGTTGTCTTCATTCCAAAACCCACAATCAGGTTTTTAAGCTCCTTCGCCTCCTCAACAGACAATGCACCACGTAAAACAGACAATTCCGCCGCTGCAATCATTCCCACCGATACACATTCGCCATGTAACAACAAAAATTCATTTAACTTTTCTACGGCATGGCCGATGGTATGTCCAAAATTTAATAATGCTCTATCGCCTTTTTCTTTCGGATCTCGTTCTACCACACCACGTTTAATACCTAAACTTCGATAAATCATTTCTTTTAGAACGCCTGTATTCTTCTCTAAAATCAAGGTTGTATTTTCTTTTAAAAACTCATGGTATTCCTTATCTAAAATGAAGCCATGCTTTACTACTTCTCCCATTCCTGCTAAAAATTCCCGTTCCGGAAGCGTTTGTAATGCTGAAATATTAATATACACTGCTGAAGGCTGATAAAATGCTCCTACCATATTTTTATAAGCCTTATAATCTACACCGGTTTTACCTCCGATAGAAGAATCTACCATAGAAAGCAAACTGGTCGGCATCCCGATAAAACGAATTCCGCGTAAATATGTTGCAGCAGCAAAGCCGGTTAAATCCCCGGTCACACCGCCACCAAGTGCAAGTAAAACATCACTTCTGTCAAAAGACTGTTCAATTAAAAATTCATATAAACCGGCAACTGTATCTAAATTTTTAGATGCTTCTCCAGCTGTAAAAATATAAGAAACGCAGAAAAAGCCTTCCTTTTCAAGAAGACCGCTTACTTCTTTCGCATAAATAGGTGCTACATTGGAATCACTGACAATGCATATTTTTCTTCCCTTCATCTGCAAAGACTCCAGTAATTTGCCAATTCCTTCAAAAGAATCTTCAAATATTATAGGGTACAGCGGTGCATTATCTGCACCGCGTACAATTAATTCATTTTCCGTCATAAACACTCTAATCCTCTTCCAAATTAATTATCTCAATATCTTCATTTTTTAACGAATCCAACGGATTATCCGGCATTTGCTCTTTCTGCTCAGAATATACGCCTATCGGTGTATCAATCGAATTTGTAACAGCTTCAAACATAGAAAGCTTTTCCATATCAATCGAAAAACTCGGACTATCTAACAATTCCATTTGCGCATTTGCCAAGCTCTTAAATCTCGCTTTATAGATATCATACTGCTGTATCAATTCTGTGGTTTGTTTACGAATCAACTCCAATTCACGCTTTGCATCTTCTAAAATAATATTGGATTTGGATATAGCCTCCTGCTCAATCAACTGCGCATTCTTTAATGCAGTTCCTTTGGTTTCTTCTGCTGTACGCTCTGCTAAAACCAATGCCTTTTGTAAAGTCTTTTCAATTGTTTTATAATACTGAAGACCTTCGCTTAATACGCTGATGCGGTCATTTAATTCCATATTCTCACGATACAACATTTCATAATTGTCAAGAAGATCCTGCATAAAACTGTCAACATCTTTCTTGTCATATCCTAATCCACCGGATTTAAAAACTTTGTTCTGAATATCAATTGGTGTAATCATAAAACTCCTTTCTCTATCGGTATCGCTCTAAAGAAACCGTAATACGTCCTTTTTTAGTTAGTCCGCCAATTTCTTTCAATTTCGCCTTTCCCAGCCCTCTGAAAGAAATCACATCATCTTCTTTTACAGATGTCGACGGTGTCGTTATTTCACGACCGTTAATAAATACTTTCCCGGCTGAAACTGCCGAAGTTGCACTACTTCTTGAAATACCGAAGGCAGCCGCTGCTATCGTATCAATACGTACCGCAGAAACTGTCCGCGAAATGTACTGGTACTCTTTTTGAAAATCCTGTTCGGAACTTTCTGAGATAGTACATACAACATTGGTATGGCGTACTTGAACTAAATGCTCTGTCAAAAACACAGCTATTTGCTCCGTACATAGTACCAATGCTTCTTTTTCCCGAATGAAAATGTCCCCTATTACCTCGCGCGCCAACCCCAGTCCCAAGACGCTGCCGAGCACATCTCTATGACCGAAACATTCCGCAAACTTCATATTTTTCGGTTGAACCAAAACACTTCGAATCGGAAACATCTCCGGCATAATCTCAATATCTTCATGGGCAATACAAAGCATACAACGTTCAGTATTTTCCATTCCGCCGTAAAACATATAATTAGCTCCATGAAGAACCGATTTTACCGTATCAATTTCACTTAAGGTCAAAAAGTCAGTGAACTCTGTCCCATAAGTATATTCCGCACGTTTCCGTAACTCGGTAATCCTCTTTTTTAATAATTGCTCTTCCATAGCCATTTGCCTATTGATTTAACGTAGGAACTTCAAAACCGTTTTGCTCAACATAAGATAGATAATCCCCTGAAATATCGACATTTTCCGGCGAAATAATAAATATCAAACTGGAAATCTGATGAATCTTTCCGTTTAAAGAATATACCGCACCGGAAATAAAATCCATAATGCGCTGAGCCAATGCCAAATCGATTCCTTCCAAATTGACTACCGTTGCACGTTCAGCCACCAACATATCACAAATATCCTGAGAATCATCAAAGCGAGTCGGTTTCATGATACTTACTTCCAAAGATCTGGAAGTCGTTGCAGAACGAAGCGGTACAACTCTACCTGCAGCCGGTGCGCGTTGTACGCGTTCCTTTTTCGTTTCGGAATAGTCATAATCAAACTTATCTTCTTCGTAAATCTTCTGTGGTTTTGACACTTTGTTAGTAACCGGAGTTACACGGGTAGTTTCTTTACGGAAAGAAGATACATCTTCCGTTACCGCCTCTTGTACCGGACTTTCTACCTTTTTCTTTTCTTTACGATAAGATACTTCCGAGTCAAAATCATCGAAATCGTCAAAGTCGTCTTCATCCGTTACACTCATTTTGTTTAAAATGCGTTCAAAAAAATTACCCATAGATACATCTCCTTTTATTCCTTTGGCAAATAAACACGATGTCCAAAAATTCCGGTGCCTACACGAACCAATGTCGCTCCTTCTTCTACCGCAACTTCATAATCACCGGTCATTCCCATAGACAATATGTCCATATATACATTATCAATGTTTTTAGAATTGATGTCAACCATTAATTGCTTCATTTTCTTAAAATAAATACGATTTTCTTCTGCATTTTCCGTGTACGGTGCAACTGTCATCAAACCTCGAATTTTAACATGTGGCAACCGTGCAATCTCTCGTATCAGAATTTCTGCCTCTTCCGGCGAAATTCCATGTTTTGTAGCCTCTCCTGCTACATTTATTTCCAATAATATCTCCGTAACCAATTCTTTTTTTGCAGATACTTCTTCTATTGCCTGTGCCAGCGAAAAAGAATCTACAGAATGAATTAAAACAGTTTTTCCGATTACATATTTCAGTTTATTCGTTTGCAAGGACCCAATCATATGCCAATGTAATGGTTCTGTAATCACTGCCTGCTTATCACGTAACTCTTGCGGACGATTTTCTCCAAACTCAATCACACCGCATGCCATAGCCTCCCTAATTGCCTCCACCGGCATGGTTTTGCTTACCGCAATTAACGTCACCTCATCAGGATTTCTTCCAACTTTTTTACAAGCTGACATAATCCTTTGTGAAACATCATTGATTGCTTCTTTTATTGTCAATGTTTCCTGCATTTATGATTCTCCTTCAATTAAAATAATATCTTTTGTCACCGCAGAAACGTCCAGCACAATATGATCATACAAAGACACTCCGCCTGCCAATCCTGCACGAACCAGCACATAATCCTCTATATCGGTAATGCGTTCAATTCGACGAAACACCGCATAGCCTTTATTCATGTTATAAACACCTTCCATACGTGTTAAAAATGAATACAACATTGCACGTTCAGGTTCTGACGTCAACCCCGCCGAATTAATATACTGATCCGAATCTATATCATCCTTAGAAACATAATAATAGCCATTTTCATAAAATAACGGAGTAATCGGTTGAAAATCCGGACGAATTTCTCCTGATTCCGCATCATAACGTTCCAGGCTGACACCTACAACATCCTCTTCGCCGCCGCCTTGCATTACAAAACGTTCCGGTATCTGATATAATTCCTTTTCCAAAATGGAAGTTTCCGGGATTTTTAAACCTTCTTTTGCTGATAAAAATAATGTAACATCTACAAAACGTTCACTGATATAATCAGCACCGTATCGGTCCATTTCTACCAATAAATATGTTTCTCCGCCGATATGCAATTCTTCATAGTCCTTTTCGTACAAGACAGAATCTCCGCTGATTTTGAAACATACCGTTTCTCCTTCTGTACGAATTCGTTTCAATCCTTCTTCCGATACTTGAATCACCATTTGCCAGTTTTCTTTTGTAATCAACTTATAAGCAAAATTATCAATGGCAGAAAGACCTGTCTGTTTCCGATATTCCGGTACTGTACGTTTTTCTTCTAAAAACTCCTCTCCCGTAAGCATTTCTTTCGTATATCCATCATACAGGTCGGAAAAATAAGAAACAACTCCGCTTTGTGGTGCTTGTACCGTCAAAAATGATTTTCCCGTTGTCTGCTTATCTGCCAAAACATCCAGCACCGACACGTCACGATATCGCAAATAGTCAGATAAAAACTCTTCCCGTAATGTATAACACTCAGAAAACATCGTATCTGAATAATCGGCATAAAAAGACCGAATGCTTCCCTTCAAACGATTCAAGTCATTTGGGGTTAACGCAGACGTTTCTTCATTTAAGTTTAAAATATCTTGCAACTCTGATGAATCATTGACAGAATATATATTTGCATTTTTTGTAACTCTTGCACCCTCTCTGTAATAATAATTCAAATACCCTGCATGCTCCGTACGATACACCGTTTCTTCGCGCAAAATCATTGCAATTGCAGCCTCTTCTTTTCCTGCACTTCCCTCCTGCACTTCATATAGAGACAAATGCGGCGTTGTAGCATACCGATATATATTTATAATTAATAGGATAAGTACACCAAAGGCAATTACCAATCCGATATTTACTTCTCTTCTGGTCCGAAATTTAATTACCTTTCGATCCTTTGCCATACCTAAAACCTCCCGTATCTTCCAAGTTTACGTGTTAAAAGCCCCGGCGCAAAAAAACTGTACCGGGCCTTTTCCTTTGTATTCTTTATGATAGTACCATTTTCATCAGCTCTGACATTTTTTGATAAAGCGCTTTATAATCCGGCATATGAAATACCTCTGCAATATAGGCATTCCCTTTTGCATCTTTAAAATAAAGTGTTAGGCAACATCCGGCTGCATAAGTGGTTCCTGTTTTTCCTCCGATAAGTTCAATTCCTTCCGGAACTTCTACATCTCCTGTAATAAATTGATTCGTACTTTCAAACGTCTTTTGTTTTTGTTCTCCGGCACTGTTTACATAATTGACAACACAGGATTTCATAGAAATAATTGATAAGAACGTATTATAATGTATCAATTCATTGAAAATAATATAAATATCATATGGTGTTGTATAATGCTCTTTATTATGCATTCCATGAGGATTCATAAAATGTGTATCCACCGCACCCAACTTATGGGCTTCCTCATTCATAAGAGTCACAAACGCTTCTACAGAACCTGAAACATGCTCTGCAATCGCTATACCGGCATCATTCCCGCTACAAATTAAAAACGCAGCCAGTAAGTCTCCCAGCATTACCGTATCGCCTTCTTCAAAACCGCATAACGTTGCTCCGTAAACATCAATATGTGATGCATCATAACTAAACGTAACCGATTCGCTTAAGTTACAATGTTTTAATGCCACCAACGTAGTCAAAAGTTTTGTTGTGCTGGCCGGATATATTTTCTCTAAAACCCGGTATTCCTGCAATACGGTTCTGTCATTAATTCGATACAAACCCGAGTAAAAATCTTCGGAACTATCACTTATTTCTTCTTTTTCCATAACAGACGGAATACACACTTCTGACGCTCTTCCGGACAAAAAATCTGCATTTCTGTCATTTCCGACATCATAGTACTCAAATGACTTGGAACCGGTATAGGAAAGCGGAATCTCCTGTATCGAATTCGAAGAAATTCCGCATCCGGATAAAGTAAGAGCAAACAATGCCAAAAGTGCAATTCCTTTTTTATGTTTTTGCATTCTTTACTCACATCCTTTTCTTCCTAGTTCTTATAAAGATCTCTCCAATCCAAATCACCACGTTCCAGTCCTTTCACAAGAAGCTCTGCAGTAGCAACATTGGTGGCTAAAGGAATATTATGTGTGTCACACAACATTACCACATTATTTACATCAGGTTCATGCGATTTCGGCGTTAGCGGGTCGCGCAGAAAAATCACCATATCAATTTCATTATGTTCAATCTGTGAACCCATTTGCTGCTCACCACCAAGCGGACCTGCAAGATACTTATGAACAGAAAGGTTCGCTGCTTCCTCAATCAACCTTCCGGTTGTACCGGTTGCATACAAAGTATGATGACTTAAAATTCCTTTGTAAGCAATACAAAAGTTCTGCATCAATTTTTTCTTTGCATCATGTGCAATCAACCCAATATTCATAGTTCCCCCTTCTTCGGTATCATTGAAAAATCTATATCCATTGGATTTTTCTCTTTCTTCTTTGAAATACCGATGTTTAAAACAATTCCAATACCTATCATGTTACACATCAATGAACTTAGTCCGTAACTTACAAACGGAAGCGGAATTCCGGTATTCGGCAACAGCATAGTAACCACACCGATGTTAACGAACGCCTGAAAAATATATGTTGTACCGATTCCGATTGCTAATAACCTTCCCAAATAATCCGGTGCATTTTTGGCAATCAAAAAGCACTGAAAAGAAATAAAGAAAATCGCAAGTATAATTCCGCAAGATCCTAAAAAACCAAACGCTTCCGCCATACCGGCAAAAATAAAGTCACTTTCAATAACCGGAATATTTTTTGCTCCTAATGTTCCTTCGCCGAAAAAAACTTTTCCGGTCAAACCACCGGAGGCAATTGCAGAAATCGAATACTCCTGTTGCCACAATGTGTCAGCATGGTTTTCCGGATGCAACACCGAAAGAATTCTGTCTTGCTGGGTTTCTGATAATAATACCTGGAAATCCTGTTGTACATACCAAAACAAGCCACAGGCCACAGGCACTGCCACAGCTACAATCGGCAGCAATATTTTGTACGTAATTCCGGATGCAAAAATAACTACCACCAGACTGACACAAATAACTATCGTAGTGGACAAATCAGGTTGTAAAAATACCAGTCCTACAGGAAGTGCTAACATAATCACCGCCAGCAACAATACCCAACCTTGCTTCATGCGATCCATCAATCGGTCAAAAAGAGTTGCAAGACAAATTACAAGGATAACTTTTGTAAGCTCGGATACCTGTAATTCCACAATCGGATGCTCTCCGTTCGGAATACCGATCCAACGATTTACACCGCCTCGCATAATATTAAAGTAATCTACATACTTTACTACGAAAAGTAAAGCAAAATTGACGATGTACATTAACCCTGCAAACTTACACACAAAGTGATAATCGAAAAGCGACACAAACATGGCCAGAAATACACCTCCGATTAACCCTTTAATCTGTCTCGGAACCATATCAATTTCTTCTTCACCCTGCACGATACCGAGAACATAAATCCCGGCCGTGCAGAGCACTGCTATCAAAAGCAATATCAACCAGCGGTACTTTTTTAAATCATACCGTTCCCATATTTTAAACATGAAACACCCTCTTAATTCTTTGAGCGCATATCCTTAATCGGAATATTTGCAAAAATTGCCGGAACCGTACCATTATCGGAATCCGACTGGGTCTGCTTAATCTGAATATCCAGACCCTGCATATCAATTTCAATATACTTGGAAATTACTGCTATAATATCGTTCTTCATCTGTTCCATCACTTCAGGAGAGCAACCGGCACGATCAGATACCAACACCAACTTTAAACGATCTTTTGCCACAGAACCCGAAGATTTATTTCTACCGAAAAAATCAAATAAACTCATACGTAACCCTCCGTTAGTTTTTCTTGAAAAGACGACTGAACAAACCGCCCTTACCTGCTAAATCAAGGAACGGAACCTCTTCACCGTCAACTCGTTTACAAATGTTCATGTACGCTTTGCCTGCCATGGTGTTATTTCCTACAAGCGGAGCGCCCTGGTTAGTAGAAATAACTATGTTCTCATCATCCGGCACAACACCGATTAACGGAATTGCAAGAATTTCTACAACATCTTCACTGGACATCATATCGCCACGCTTTACCATATCCATACGTAAACGGTTTACAATGAGATGGGTCTGCTTAATCTCATTTGCTTCTAAAAGTCCGATAATACGGTCTGCATCACGTACTGCAGAAACTTCAGGCGTGGTAACCACAAGGGCACGGTCCGCACCTGCAATTGCATTATGGAATCCCTGCTCAATACCTGCCGGGCAGTCAATGATTACATAGTCAAACTCTTCCTTTAACTGATCGGTAAGCTTTTTCATCTGCTCCGGGGTAATTGCCGTCTTATCACGGGTCTGTGCCGACGGAAGAAGATAAAAATTGTTATACCCTTTTACTTTAATAAATGCCTGATTGATTTTAAAGGACCCTTCAATTACATCTACAAGATTGTAAACAATACGATTTTCAAGTCCCATAACTACATCCAGATTTCTGAGTCCGATATCAGTATCAATTAATACTACTTTCTTTTCCAACTTTGCAAGGCCGGTTCCTACGTTAGCCGTAGTGGTAGTCTTACCGACACCGCCTTTTCCTGATGTTACTACGATTACTTCGCCCATTCGTTCATATCCTCCGATAATTATAATTTTATATCATTTAAAACCGTTTTGGAAACCGGTTCAATAAATATATTTTCCCCCGACCGAAATGCAATCTTCGGTTCCTTTGTTTTTTCTTTCTCCCTTTTCCAAAGCATTTTCCCTACTTTATCCGGTGCTCTAGCGATAGTGTCTGCAATTCTGATTTGTACCGGGTCAAGTTCCAATGCAAGAACAAAAGCGTTTTCATTACCACCTGCACCTGCATAAACATTCCCATACAAAGCACCTAATACAATAATATTTCCCTTTGATGTAACAGTAGCTCCCTGATTTACATCTCCGACAATAATAATACTGGTTTCGGTATCAAGGACCTGACCGGAACGTAAATTCCCTTTATAAAACTGACCGTTAGAACTATCAATTTCCTGTAAACGATCTTCCAGAGAACGTCTGTGAAGCTCTTCTGTTTCACTGTTTTTCTCAATTACACACACGATATGTACATCGGAATGTTGTGCAATTACATCAAGCAACATCCTTTGCTCCTCATCCGTCAACTGTTTTCCTTCAAAAGAAATCGCCATTTTTGCATTGCCGAAAAACTTAGCCGATTCTTTAAATTTCTCCTTTATTTCTTCCGAAATCGTTTGAAAATCCGCATCTTCGGCAATATAAACGGAAAAACCGTAGGTGGTTCCCTTAATCACCACTGCATTACTCATAAGTCCCTCCTTTATTTAATTCTCGGTAATTTTGTTGTAATCTTCATCATACGTGTCGGAATGATAATAATAATCATACACGACATATCCGCAATCCACCGCATTTCCCGAATCGTAACCGTTCGGAATTACAACAGTAACCGATATTTCCGGTTTCTCATACGGCGCATAGGAAACAAATAAAACATGACTTGGTTTCGTATCAGAAACCTGTGCCGTACCGGACTTTCCGGCTGCTTTCACACCAAGTTGTGCATACTGACGCCCTGCTGAATCGCTACTGTTTAGCACGAGATACATTCCTTTTTGTACCATATCCCATTCTGCATCCGTAAACTCGGTGATCTTGTTGTATAACGTTGCCGCATTGTCTAATACCAATTGTTCCTTGGTATCCATAATGCGGTCCACCAAGGTAAGGTTGTAGCAATTTCCGTTATTTGCAAGTGTTGTTGCATAACGTGCAATTTGAGACGGGGTGAAACTGTGATAATACCCGATTGCTGCACGAACCGCATCCTTTGTTGCTATCTGTGGTTCAAGCTCCGATACTTCAATACCGGATTTTGCTCCCAAGCCAAACTTCTCTGCATATTTTTGAAGTTTTTCAATACCGCGGGAGTCACTGTACTTCCCGGCATAATCCTCTGCTAATCTGTAACCTACCTCAAAATAGAAATAGTTACAAGAATGATAAATTGCCCTGGATACATCTATTTTACCATGGTTTCTCGGATAATACCAGCACTTTGGTGACGGATCAACCTTTGTAAATTCACCCAAGTCATCAATTTTCTCATAAAGTCCAAGCTTGTTTTCACCATATCCCGCAAAACTGGTAATCATTTTAAATGTAGAACCGGTCGTTGTTTTGGAATTAGTAACACGACTGGACAACGGATTAGACTTGTCCGCCAAAAGCTTGGAATAATAATCCCAGTCAATCTTATTGGCCAGTTTATTATTATCATAACTCGGATACGTTACCATTGCAAGAACATCGCCGTTATTCACATCTGTTACAATAACGGATGCTCCACACGGTTCCAACGCCAACTGCGCAGGCGTAATTTCTATTTTTTCAATCTTTTCACGTATAAAATCATATGCGGAAATTCTTCCTCGACTTAACGCATCATAATCCTTTTCATTTTTCTTAATTACCGATTGATCAAACAAAAGCAAACAAACTTCTTTCCCCGATAACTCTTTTTGGAAAATCATATTTCGAAGTAACTTTTTCGCAAAAATCGCATCTTCCTGTAACATCTCGAAAATTTTATCCGTCAGAATATCATATATTTCATCGGTAACATAGTAATTTTCAATTCCCAGTTTGTTTAAATCTACCCAGTTTTGATTGATCGCATAAATCAGGAATTCACTTAAACTGATTTTGTCATTCTTATATTCTGTGTAGTACAAAGAAGACTTATCAATATTGGCTATCGGTAAAATTCCTACACTCGCCGAGGTCAACTTTGTATAGATATAGTCCATGTACTCTGCCATTTCCTCAGACATCTTAGCATTCGTGGATGTACTTCCGTAAGCAAGATATTTCATCAAACGGTCCATTACAACCCGAAACTTATCCTGATACTTCTGGTAAACCTTTAACTCGTTTTCAGAAGCATCCTCCGGCGGTGTATTATCAAAAATACGGCTTACATCTAAAACATTATTGGAAAATAATGCATCATATACTTCATACACCGGAATCAAAATATCATCTGCCGACTCTCCTTTGGTTCCATAGTCTAATTGATCCGTTATCTGTTCCAATAAAATCTTTGCCAGTTCCTTCTCAACCAAATGATAATAGGCTTTCTGCATCTCTGCATCAATGGTAAGATATATGTTGTTTCCGGCTTGCGGTTCCGACAACACTTCCGTATTCACAATACGGTAATTTCCGTCAAGGGTCAGCTTCTCTATCCCTTTTTCGCCATTTAAAATATCTTCAAAGGACTTTTCAATGCCGGTCTTTCCGATTACATCCGTTGCGGAAAAAACATCTTCTTCCGCATTATACAATTCCAGTTCTTCCTCTGAGATTTTTCCCGTATAACCGATAATATGTGCGAAATATTCGCTGTAATTGTAAACTCGTTTTGTCTTCATTACAACAGAAATACCCGGAAGATCTGAGCTGTTTTCTTTTATTGCTGCAATTAACGTGTCCGATACACCTGTAGCTAACGTGATTTGGGAATATTTCGGCCATAACGTAAATATGGCATATCGAACCGACATAATCTGAAGCGCATCTTCCAATTCATATTCATCCGAAATACCGTACATGGAGCCAAACTTCAAATCTCCGTACCGTAACAGCGCAAATAATTCCTCAGCAGTCATTTCACGCTCTTCCTCGGTAAGATTATCAATAGACTGTTTTCCTAACGCATTTTTTATAAAACGAAGTCGTGCGGTTCCCTCCACCGTATACTGTAAAATTCCCGATTCATCCTGTTGAATAAAAAACTCCGGCTCAAGTGCCACATCTTCTCTTTCCAATATCCGAATCAACCGATATAACATGGCATTTTTCTTATCATTGGTATTTAATTCCGGACTATCTTCCAGAATTACGGAATAAGAAAGCTCATTATAGGCCAACACTCTTCCGTTTCTGTCATAAATCATTCCTCTTGTACTATCTGTAAGACGTTCTCTTGTCTGTTTATACTGCTCCTCTTCAACTACTTGCTCCGCATCCAAAATTTGGATACGATACATCTGAAAAATCAAGATGCCGGCCAGTGCAATATAAAACATTGCAATCGGGACCATACGGGATGAAAGCCATTCTTTTAATTTTGTGAAGATAACATAAAACAACTCTAATCCTCCTTATCCACCACACGCACAAGAAACCGATGCATCCAATGAAAAGCAGGATACAACAGTGCTGCCGCTAAAACAGTATAGACTATACGCGGAAGGATCAAATGTACAAAATAATATCCCAGTTCAGTTCTGCTACGAAGCAGAAAATATGCAACATAATAAGCAAAGGAATACAAAAATTCTCCTACCGCTATCATTAACATAGGGAACAGATAATCCCGTTCCTCATAAACCTTATGCGAATATCCGGCCAGATAACCGATACATAAATAAAACAACGCACAAAGCCCTACCATCTCATTAAAACAAATATCTGTAAGTAAACCTGCTGCAAGACCGGTAAGCATTCCGCCGACCCTTCCTCTTGTATACGCCACGGTAATCACAAGAATCAAAAGCAAATCCGGAACGACTCCTGCCATAGAAATAGCAGGCATTACCGTACTTTGCAGTAAAAAACATACAATAAGCTGTATCGTAATCATTAAAAAGCGAATCAACGTTTTGTCCTTTCCGGTAATCCTAGTCGAAATCGTAGGCATCTTTTAATTCCGTAACAATGAGGACTTCATCTAAATGTTCAAAATCCACTGCCGGAATTAAATATGCAGTTTTCGTCATGTTGCTGAAATCCACTTCAATATCGCGAATATATCCAATCAAAATACCTTGCAAATATTTATCGCTGATATGAGATGTCACCACTTCCACATCATCCCTGAAAGCAGCATCCATAGATATCATTTCAACACGTATGACACCTTGTTCTTTCATCAACTTTAAATCACCGGATACAATACACGTATCCTGGGTGTCCATAGACATTCCGCTGACATTACTGTTATCATCGATAATGGAACGAACTCTGGCCCAGTTGTCTCCGGCTTCGGATATAATCCCTACCAAACCGCTTCCGGCCAAAACATTCATGCCGACAGCAATTCCGTCTTGGGTTCCTTTATCTACAATAAAGCTATAAAACCAGTTATTGGTATCACTTGCAATGATTCTGGCCGCAACTTTTTCATAATCAATGTATTTTGCATCCAGTTCATAAAGCTGTCGTAAGCCATCCAATTCCCGTTTTTCCTGCGTTAATTGTTGATTTTTCACTTTCAGCCCGTCGTTTTCCAAACGTAGCGCTTCGTTCTCTGCCTGAAGCTTCTTTACGCTTTGAAATGCCTGCAAACGATTGGAAATTCCTCTGCCTACAGAATTGATTCCCCGTTGCATCGGTGTTATGACATTGCCTACAACCGTCTTTACTCCGGAAAAACGCTCCGGAAAACGATAGGACAAAAACATCAATGCGGCACAGAAAACGATGCAGAATATCCACAAATACTTCGGATTAAACTCAAATTCAATCCGTTTTCTTCTTCTGCGGCGTTTCATCCCCTATCAACCTCCGTTTGCCATCTTGTCCAGCGTCATCTTTAAATCACTGTACTTTGCATTCTCAATAATCTTACCTAATCCCATTACAACCGTATTAGCCGAATTTTCGCAAACATGAATATCCAGTTCCGTTTCCTGGGCAAAGAGCTTGTCCAAATCCTTAATATTTGCGGAACCGCCCGTCAAATACACGCCTGTATCCAAAATATCGGATGCAATTTCCGGCGGAGTTTTCTCCAAAATCATCTTAACCGCATCCACAATAGAACGCAACGGTTCTTCGATGGACTCATATACAAACGCAGAATCAATCTCGGCCTCTGTCGGAAGCCCCGTCATTACATCGCGACCAAATACACGAAGTGTCTTTGCTTCCTTCGGCGGTAACGCACAGGAAAGTTCCTTTTTGATTAACTCGGCAGTCTTGCTTCCGATAATCAGATTATATCTTTTCTTTACACTGTTAATAATATTTTCGTCTAAGCGGTTTCCACCGATATCAACCTTTTTACAATTCACAATGCCACCCAGAGCCATTACCGCAATTTCCGTAGTTTCCGCACCGATATCCACTACCATAATACCATTTGCAGTCATGACCTCCAACCCTGCTCCGATTGCATTTGCCACCGGTTTATGCACTGCACGTACTTTGTCCTTCTTCGGCTTTGCAGAAGAGCTCCAAAGTAAATCATAAAATGCACGGCACTCTACTTCACTGATGTCACTCGGCACCGCAACCACAAATTCCGCACCGTTAGTTTTTCCGTGTTTATCAGCAAGATTCGAAAAAGCGGAATTCAAAAGAGCCAGCATGTTGGCAAAATCCGCAACCACACCAAACTTTACCGGAAACGTCACTTCGAAATTATCCGGAGTTCTGCCGTACATCTCAAAGGCCTCGTTGCCGATTGCATTTACTGCGCCGTCACAGAGAGCAACAACGTTCTTCTCATCGAAAATCACGCCCTCATTTTTTTTATAAATCTTTAACATACTGGTACCAAAATCTATCGCAAAAACTTTTGATGACAACTTTATAATCTCCCTTCGCATAGTATTTCGTTATTCTATCATAGTGTACCACTTTTTCCTATTTTTTTCAATAATTTATTTGTCCTATCTTTAGACAAAAATCACCCTAAAATCCCTTTTTCCATCATACTGAAATAACAGTTATCACCGATTACAATATGGTCACGAAGTATAAGTCCTGTGATTTCGCATGCTGCCGCAATTCTTCTTGTTATGGATATGTCCGAATCACTGGGAGCAGGATTCCCGCTGGGATGATTATGAAGTAACACCAGAAACACGGCATCATAACGAAGTGCGGTACAAAGCACTTCTCTCGGTTCCAGCATGGAAAGGTTCACTGTCCCTTTGGAAATAACTTCATCGGCAATTTTATGGCCTTTTGTATCAAGCATTAATAAAATAATTTCTTCTCTTCGACAATGGCGAAGCCGCTCCATATAGGCTTTTGCAATACTGTCAGGAGAACAAAACAATTCTTTGGTCCCCTCCGTCAAAACCCGCATCCGTTTTGCCAGTTCCGCCACACAGCACAGCTGAATCGCCTTTACTTTGCCGATTCCTTTAATCTTTTGGAGTTCTTTTAGGGAATAATAATGAAGGGCAGACAGCCCTTTCTTTGCTCCGGGACGATTTAAGACACGAATTGCCAGATCCACCGCCCGTTCATTCTTTGTGCCGGAACGAATAATTACCGCCAAAAGTTCCGCATCCGACAAAACCTCCGGACCGAAACGTTCACATTTATCATACGGACGTTCCGATTCCGGAAGCTCTTTTTGAGTAAAAAATTGATTCATATGCCTCCTTCTCTTGCGAAAAGGCACCGAAATTAAAGCTTTCTGTAAATGAGAAATGCAATCACAACACCGATAATGCTGGCAATGGAAATCTTAATGGATAAACCGAATGTGAGTACAATCACACCGAGATTCAGCACAAACGCGCCGCCATCCGAGCCGATTCCGAAGGTCATTCCGTAATCCAGCCAGGATAACCAAGAAATATCCTTCGTTAACATGCCAAGGAAACTGCCGATTACCACACCGCATAACATCAAAAGCAATAACACCCAAGGTCTTCCGGTTTTCATAAAAATCCCTCTCTTCTTATCATTTGAAAGAGAATCAGCATCCGACTATTCTCTTTCCTTACCCATATATACAGTATAGCATGAATCGAAAATTTGTTCAATCTCTTTTTATATTACTGAAGAATTAAGCCTTTTTCATACAATTTCTGAACAGAGTTCATAATACCGAACTTTGCATGATACCAGGTCAAACCGCCTTGGAAGTACACATTGTACGGCTCCGCCACCGGTCCGTCCGCAGACAACTCAATGGATGCGCCTTGGATAAAGGCACCCGCAGCCATAATCACATCGTCATGATACCCCGGCATCGCCCAAGGTTCCGGCACTACATAGCTGTCCACCGGCGCAGCCTCCTGGATACCGTGACAAAAAGCAAGCATTGCTTCGCGGCTTTCCAAAGTTACTGCCTGAATAATATCAAAACGCTCTTCTTTTCCTCGCGGAACACATTTAAACCCTAACTTTTCATAGATGTTAGCTGCATAAATGGCTCCCTTTAATGCTCCCGCAACAACAGTCGGTGCCATAAATAGTCCCTGGAAGAAGGAACGGTTCAGTCCAAGGCTTGCACCGACTTCTTTTCCCAGTCCCGGTGCCGTCAGACGGTATGCACAATTATCTACATATTCCTTCTTACCTACAATATAGCCGCCAATCGGCGCCAGTCCGCCTCCCGGATTTTTAATCAAGGAACCTACACATAAATCTGCTCCCACATCCGTCGGCTCAATAACTTCCACAAATTCACCGTAGCAGTTATCAACCATACAAATCACATCCGGCTTCACCATCTTGATAAAGGAAATCAGCACACCGATTCTGCCTGCGGACAAGGTCGGTCTGGTCTGATAACCTTTGGAACGCTGGATTGCAATGAGCTTCGTCTTCTCGTTGATGGCTTCCTTGATTTTATCAAAGTCAAAATTGCCGTTGGGCAACAAATCTACCTGCTTATACGTAATCCCGTACTCCGCTAAAGACCCCTTTGTCTCACGGATTCCGATGACACCTTCCAACGTATCGTACGGTTTGCCGGTCGGAGACAATATCTCATCTCCCGGACGCAGATTTGCAGACAGCGCAATGGTAAGTGCATGGGTTCCGGACACCAGATTCGGGCGTACAAGGGCACTTTCCGTATGAAAAACATCCGCATACACATCCTCTAAGGTATCTCTGCCCAAATCATCATAACCGTAGCCGGTGGAATCGTTAAAATGGGTGTCAGACACTTTATTCTTCCGCATGGCGGCTAACACCTTTAACTGGTTATACTCTGCCACTTCATCAATGGCATGAAAACGCTCCTTTAAGGACTCTTCGACCTCGTTACACAAGTCAAAAACCTTATCATCAATTTTGCAGTCTTTGTACATCAGTCTTAAGTAATCGTTCATGTTAATTCTCCTGTGCTGTGTTATATTTGAAATAATCATTTGATTTTCTGTATTAAAATAGCTTATCCACTTTTATATAAATCCTCTTCTTTTTGCTTGCGCAATCAGCTTCGGTTGAATGTCCGGATATGTCCAGTTTCCAGGTGACTTTTCCGTTAAAATTATTTTCTCTATTTCACTATGAAGCTCCTTTTCAAAGGAAGTCACCTCGGCATAGTATAACATCCCGAAGGTTTCTTGTCCACTGTCTTTTTGTACGGAATACACACAAATCGGCTTCAAATCATATTGCTTGGCACCTGTTTCCTCGTAAAGTTCCCGTCTTGCGGTCTCTTCAATGGTCTCCCCTTCTTCCCGGTGACCACCCGGTACTTCATAGGTAGTTCTTTCCTTGTGCTTACAAAATACCCATTTCCCGGCACTCCTTGTAATGATGACCGCAAATTTCAAGAGGGATTCTTCAATGGTATCGTAAAATTTGACTTTGGTCATGGTTCATCTTTCTCCTTTATGACGTAACCGGATTACCGATCTGATTTCAACAATCCGTACCAAACCTCATCCATAATTCCCTGATTATCTCTACCCGCACCACGTAAAGTCCCCTCGTACTTCATACCTGCTTTTTGCATTACTCTGTCGGACTTATTACGACTGAAAGAACCCCGCAATATCTTCCACACCTACAACTGCATGCGCATCCTCAATTGCAGGCACCCTGTCCGTATTATGGGAACAAACAAGAGAATGGATTTCCTTGCAATTCATATTCTTCAACAATGCCTTTGCTGTTTCATAGGCCTTATCCGGCTTTCCGTCACCGCCACCCACTAACAGCACCGCACCTTTCTTTGGCTTAAGTCCGCTTTCTTCCTTACGGAAAAATCTACCGCAAAAATAAGTCTGTAACCGGCTTCCTACCGAAAGTAAGGGCCCCGTCAGCTCCGAAAAATACACCGGTGAAGCAATAAGAACATTGTCACAATCCTTGAGGTACTCGTATACTTCCTGCATCTCATCCTGTATGGCGCAACCGCTCTGCGTCTTACAAAAGCGACAATCCAAACAAGGTGAAATATTACAACGGTAAGCCTCCACAATTTTGTATTCTCCCGGCAGACGTTTTGTAAGATGCTTAAGCAAGCTGATCGTATCTCCGTTTTTTCGCGGAGAACCGTTAAAAATTAAGGTTTTCATAAATGCCTCCTACTCACGCTTTCCGTTCCTCAACATACCGTTCCACCCGAAGCCGCAGCTTATACTTATCCCGCAACTCCGCAATTTGCTTCATCATCTCTGACCTGTGATGAATATCCAGTGCTTCTTGATTTTTCCACCGGTCAATGAGAAGCACTGTTTCCGCATCCTCCATGGGAAAGAAATACTCGTACCGTTCGTTTCCTTCCTCGGCGCGGATGGCATCTACAATGCCCCGTGCGGTCATCTCTTCCGCAAATTTCCGAGCGTTGCCGTTTTGACCTGTGTAATATAAGTTTACAATGATACTCATAGGACACTCCTTTCTTTTTGTATCCTTAGTTTTCAATATTACATGAATATCCTAATTGTTTCAAAAATTCGTCTCTTGAATAAATCAATATCACTGATATTCTTTTCAAAGGGCACATGTACGAATACCATCTCGGTCTCTAACTCATGTTCCGCAATATACTTTAACCCGTTCCAGTACAACTTGTTACAAAAGGATGTGCCCGCATTATGCGAAAGCTTTACAGGAATACTGTTTTGTTCAAATAACATCCTTAATCTTTCACAATCAAATGCTGTATCCAGACACAAGTCGCCGTTTCTTGCAGTGGTTTCAATATGCACCTTATCCTTGATGTTCGGTCGTTGGCCGAAGCTCAGAACATAGTCAACATGCGTCTTAGAAAGAATCTCCATCAGCAACGCTGAATCCTTTACCTTATCATTTGGCAGAATCACTGCCGGAAAGTTTTTGACCCCCTTAAAAAGTAACTCCGAGGAAGTGCCTTCAAACACTGTAAGAAGAATGCTTTTCTTTTCATTATGCACCATTCTCCTCCCTTGCTTTTAAATACTCCTTCACCATCCATATCAAATACAACGGAACACTATAGGTTTTTGTATTCTCTACTTCATGATTTCCTACATTCTTCATCGAAAACTTAAAGCCCAACTTCGGCTGATACTTTTTACAGAACTGTAAATAACTCTTGGCTCTCGTATGAACCTCTGCCTTTGCCTCCACCGGAATAATTGCATCCTCATACTCAAATAAAAAATCCAACTCCGCAGTGTTGCCTGAACGCCAAAAATACGCGTGAATTCCCAGTTTTATCAATTCATTCAAAACAAAATTCTCTGTGAATGCCCCTTTGAAATTCCGATACAACTCAGAATCTTCTAATATGGTCCGATGCGATACTCCGGACTTTCTTCGAAGTAACCCAACATCCGATAAATACACCTTAAAAAAAGTTGCATCCGAACAGAAGGATAACGGAAGTTCCGGATTAGATAACAGTTCCAATCGGTGTACCAAACCGGCATCCACCAACCATTCCAACGCATCCTCCAATTCACTGGAACGTTTTCCTTCTTTCACATGTGAGAAAACAAACTTGTTATTATCCTTTGCAAGCTGCTTCGGAATAGAATCCCAAATCCATCCCAGCTTTGGAATATCGGATTTCGGAGCGTGTTTTGCAAAATCACTGCTATAATCTTGTAAAATATTATCCTGTATTCTTTCAACCTTCTCAAAATTATGAGTTTCTACCCACTTTGCAACAACTTCCGGCATTCCGCCCACAATGTAATAATACTTCAATACTTTCTCTAAACTGTTGGTATAAAGCTCCGGTAATTCCTTATCGATTCCATACTTCTGAACGCCCATATAAAGCTTGTCGCCGCCATCCGCACGTAAAAACTCCGAAAAAGACAACGGATACATTTGCAATCGGTCCACCTTACCTACCGGGAATGAAATATTGTCCCGTTTTACAGATACTCCAAGTAGTGAACCCGCACAAACAATATGAAGGTTGCGCATATTCTCACAAAAATACTTTAAAGATGTAATCGCATTGGGACAAGCTTGTATTTCATCAAAAATAACCAATGTTTTTCCGGGAAGAATTTCCTTCCCTCGAATTATATTCCCCAACTCATCTATAATTCTGTTGACATCAAAATCATAATCAAACACGGAAATCAGGTTTTTATTCCCTTCAAAATAAAAGTAGGCAACATCCTCAAAGTATTGTTCTCCAAATTCTTTACAGACATAAGTCTTTCCGCACTGTCTTACACCGGTTAATAATAACGGCTTTCGATCAGCTGAATCCTTCCATTCCACCAGTTGCTTCATAATATCCCGTTCCACACGATACACCTCCGTTCTGACCAAAGTATTCACCTATAGTATACCACTATAACGTAGAAAAACGCAATATAAACTTGCGTTTTTTCATAGGAACTTTTGTATTTTTCTTGCGTTTTTCATAGGAACTTTGCAATCATTTTACTTTCTTCGTCCGAAATACCGCATGGTATGTGCCCGATATTCCCGGTATTCCGCTCCGCACATCTTCTCCATATGGGCTTCTTCCTGCAAAATCTGTAAGTGCAACATAACCGCAGCCCACAAAGAAATAATAAGAAGCGGTATATTAAAAAACATCATACAAAGTCCTATATATAACAAATCGAAGCCCACAAAAGCCGGATTCCGGCTCCAACCGTAGATTCCCTTCGTTACAAGCGTCGTCTTTTCCTCCGGAATCCCAACACGCCAGCTGCTTTTCATCGTAATCGTTGCCATGGCAAAAAACAGAACACCGATTGCACCAAGTACAAGTCCAGCTATCCGAACCGGCAGCGGCAAATAGTTCTTCATAAGAAGGATGCTTCCCACTTCTGCAACAATCGTAAGAATCGTAGCTACACTCATAATCCGCTCAACCATAAGTACCTTTTTCGGCTTGTTGCCTGTACCCATCTGATTGGTTTTGATGGACTGTTTTTTCTGAATGACAAGCTTTGCTATATAAAAGGTGTAAAATGTAAACAAAAGTAAAATTGCAATTATTTGATATATCATGGTCCCCTCCAAGATCTCGCAGAATAGTTTACATAAATATATTATGTATATCTGTGTGTCCATTTACTAAGATTACAATGTAATCAATTTAACAGCTTCCATATACTTAATATCTCCTTATTTCCCATATATTTCATATCTTCTACATTTCTCAAGCACACTACAAAACACCGTTATCGTTCCTTCCGAAACCTCCATCATAGCTAAATAAGCTCTCCCGAATGTCTCATCCTTCTCTTTCAACAAGAGGTATGTCCGTACAATATCATACAATGCCGGTCCGTGACAAACATTCATAAAGTCAATCACAACATAACGCTGTTCCGCCGTAATCATGATATTTCCCGGATGAAAATCTCCGTGTAACAAGGTATCCCCTTCCGGCAAAGCATTTATCTCGTCATACAAAGATGTTTCCACCTCTTGCCCTGCACCTTTTATCAGCATATGTAAATAGACTTTATAGGAGAAAACCGAAGCGGATTGTTCGGGTGCACAGCTCAACCACTCCTTCTGTAGCCGTACAAATTGCTCCAAATAAGCGTCTGCCTCACCGGGATTTTCAAAAATACATTCCAGCATGGATTTCCCCACAATCTTTTCATATACAATTCCGATTCTCCCCTCGGATTCAACCAGCTTAAATACCTTTGGCACAGAAAAACCCAACCGTTCTACTTCCTTCGCATTCCGATATTCCCGTTCCACCGCTTCCTTCGGATAGCCCTCATAGAACAGCTTGCAAACCTTATCATCGCCATAGTCGAATACTTCCGCCGTATTTCCTACTCCAACCATTACAGCACCTTCTCCATTCCGACCTTTTGAGGTACTAACCCGCACTTTTTGTAAAACTTCATGGCACTTTCATTGCAGGACCACACATTTAAGGTCACATTGTAACATCCGGATGCCTTCGCAAAGTCGAGTACATATTCATAAAGTGCCGTTCCGATATGCATCCCGCGCTTTTCCTCGTCCACACACAAATCATCAATATAGAGCGTCTTTATATCCGTCAAAATATTGTTATTTACATGCTGCTGAAATACACAAAAGGCATAACCAAGCACTTCTTCCTGCTCATCCACCGCCACAAATACCGGCTTGCCATCATCTGCCAAAATATCCATCAGTTCTGCATCGGTATATTTCTTAGCGTTGGGCTTAAAAATGTCCGGTCTGCCGTTATGATGCACCATTAAAACCTGATGCAACAGCTTATTGATACCGTTCATGTCTTTGTTCTCTGCTCGTCTGATGTTCATTTTCTTTACCTTCTTTCTCACTTTGTGCAACTTTTATACGGAGTAAATTTTCAAAACGCACTATGGTTACATTATAATCCCTCGATTTCGTGCCTCCGCCAGCATCGCATCCAATATAGCGTCCTCATTCCCATACTCACCCTTATCAAACCAAAGCACCTCACGTTCCCGCTTAAACCAAGTGATCTGGCGCTTTGCAAAGTGTCTCGTATCACGCTTTAAGATATAAATCGCTTCTTCTAAGGTACATTCACCGTTCAAATACGGCACAATCTCTTTATAGCCAAGCCCTTGCATTGACACCGCTTCCGGCTTGCAACCTTCTTCAAGTAAGGATTTCACCTCATTAAGCAAGCCTTCCGCAAGCATCAAATCAATTCGCTTTTCAATGCGGTCATACAACACTGCCCGGTCCTGCGTCAACACAAAATAAGCACTATTATAAGCGGATTCCTTGCCATGCTGCTCCTCGTTGTGCTCAGAAATCTTTGTCCCTGTCTGCTGATAAAACTCCAAGGCACGAATGACACGCTTCACGTTATTGGCATGAATCGCTTCTGCAGATGCCGGATCCACCTCGGCAAGTTTTGCGTGCAATGCCTCCGCACCATGTTCTGCCGCAAAATCCGCCAGTTCCTCCCGATACGAGGTATCTTCGTCTGTTTCCGTAAAATCTATATCGTACAGAACTGCCTGGATGTAAAATCCGGTACCGCCAACCAAAATCGGCACATGGCCGCGCCCGACAATCTCTCTGATCAACCTCTTCGCCTCCGTGGCAAATCGAACCACGTTGTAATCCTCTGTCGGTTCGCAAATATCAATCAAATGGTGGGTTACACCGCCCATTTCCTCTTTCTTAATCTTTGCCGTACCGATGTCCATCCGCCGGTACACCTGCATGGAATCCGCCGAAATAATCTCGCCGTTCACCGATTTTGCGAGGCGAATGGACAGATTCGTTTTCCCTACCGCCGTAGGGCCTGTCAGTATGAGTAATGGCAGCTTATCCATGATGTCCTCCTTAATTCGTCATAATCCACTCTACAATATCCCTAAACCGCTCCATTGTCAGTGCATGTCCGCCCTGATACCGTTTGTGTTCCAAATTTTGCACTACACCAAATTCCTCGTAGGTCTTCCTCGCCTTTTCTACAATTTCCGGCGCATCCATGGAATACTTATCCTCGTCAGATGACACAAGCAAAAGCTTTCTGGGTGCAACAAGCTTCACCAAATCATCAATATCATACTTCCCGTGGAAGTTCGGAATCACACTTGCCATTTCAATTCCGGTACCGTGCTTCATGCGGTACTCAAAGGTACAGGCACTTCCACTGGCGCAGGCAAAGGAAATTCGCTCATCCAGTGCAGAAAGGAATAACACCGTGTTTCCGCCGTAAGAATGCCCAAGTGTACCGATTCTGTCAGCATCCACAAACGGTAAGTTCGTAAGCAGTGAAATCCCGTTCATGGCATCCGTCAGCACCTTCTTCATCAAAAACTCTCCAGTAACAATACGGTAACACATTTCATGAAAATGTTGCCCAAAATCAAAACCTTCTACCGTAGGGTCTTTTCGGCGTTCTTCAAAACATATGGAATCGGGAGCAAGTACAACAAATCCTTTTCTTGCAAGCTCTGGTCCGAAGGCCTGTAACGGATTCCCTTCCAAACCGCAAACCTCACTTTTCCCTAAATGATGTTCTCTGTTATGCTGATGATTAATAAGTATCGCCGGATTATTCTTAAGCGTATCCGGCAGCAACAAAAAAGCACTTACCTTATCCCTGTCAGACATATAAGATATCAATTGTCTTGTATAGCCCTCTTCCTTCACAGAATCCAACACCTCATATGTAACATCGGTAGCTTTCCAAGGAAGGGAAATCCCGATTAGTTCTGCAATTTCATTTCTTAAGTTTATCATACTATTCACGTCCTTTTAACAGTAATGCTCCAATACGATATTCGTATTGGAGCCACCCACTCTGTTTCTTTTCTCTCAAACGGATTGCTTCATAAAAGTCGCATCATTTCTAGCAAGCAAATAAACACAATACTGGTTCATGCTGATTCCTTCCCTTTTGGAATGCTCGGCAAGTGCCTTGTGCAAACTACGAGGAATACGAAGTTTAAACTGTCCGGAATAGTCCTCCAAACTATCCGGCTCCTGTATCTCTATTCCATCCTCAAGTGCAGCTTCCAACCATGCTTTCTTTGCATCAGTTGCATTCGCAACAGCAGACTCTATTGTTTCACCGCATGTAATACACCCCGGTAATTCCGGATACGAAACAACAAAACCTCCCTCTTCTTTATCTTCTACAATCTCCATTCGATACGACAGTGCCATATAGTCATTCAGCGTCTTCATTGTTCTTCGCCTCACTTTCTACAACATGTTTTACAAGTTCTACATATATCTTTTTAATCGGTTCATGCTTTGGAATTGTTATCGGTTGGCAACCTGATTTACGAAAAGTATAATGACTACTACCACTCCTTGGTGCATGCATCTGATAGCCACAGTTTTCTAAAACCTTTCGCAATTCCTCAAATCGTAAATCGTTCGATAATCCTAAAATACGTTTTATTAGTTTATCCCACTTTGACATTAACAATCCTCCCTCTTATATTATACATGGTGTCATATATGGTGTCAACAATATTTCAACCTTTCGAACCTTTCGAACCTTTCGAACAATTATTGCATTTTTCTTTCACTATCTTCTCCGCTACCCGATTCACATTCTCTTCCACCGTCTTTGTCCCATCCACGTAAATTACCGGAATATCCACTTCCTCCAACCACTTTGTCGGGTAGTCCTCCGGTCTGTTCTCTACCATAGAAAAGAATCGTTCCTGTTGTTCATGCAAATCACCACCCGGCAATATCCGGTCGCCGAACTGCCCGTAAGACCGATTCCGAATACGTTCCATTCGAATCTCCTTCGGTACTTCAATCACTACCGCACAGGTAAACATAGACACTATTTCATCACTGTGATTTCCTCTGACCGATGCCAGTATCAGATTCTCATGGCGTTTCATATCTTCCACTAAAAGTTCTGCCACCTCTTCCCCTGTTCTTCCGGTAGCATATTTATTCTCTGAATCTTTTTCCGGAAAATAATAATCTTCAATATCCCGGAACGTCCAACCTAGTTCCTTCGCCAACCTCTTTCCCAATGTACTTTTTCCTGCACCGTTGCCACCGCAAATAATTACTTTGTTTCCCATCTTATCCTCTCTGGTTATCATTCTTTCATTATTCATTTTTTAATTGTTTTATAAACTCTCCCAGAACCTTCTCCCTGTTCTGTGCTGTTTCATAATACGGAAGTTGCCACTTCTCACACTGCTCTTTGAAATACGTGCTAATCTCCACTATCTCTGCACAATCCCGGCGATTCTCTTCCTCCGGCTTATAATATGTATAATCCTTCGGTGTATCATATTGTTTCAGCAGTTCAAACCGTTTCTCAGCCGTCACATCCGAAGTAATAAAATAATGGATTTCGCAAACAGACGGATCCATATGCTTCCGATAGTCTTCCGGCAAAAGCTGAAACACATCTATCACCATGCCGTAATCACACTCATCGTATTCCCCACTGTCCATCATCGCCCTCAGAAAAGGTGCTATTTTAGCGCTTATGCTTTGCACATTTTCCTTTACATCTACATCAGCCCCGGTATCAATCCCAACATTCGGAAATGTCTTTTCAAAGCCCGCAATGATGGAATCCATACTGATATGCTGATATCCGAACTTCTTTGCAATCATTTGTGAAACGGTACTTTTGCCTGCCCTCGGAACACCGGCAATAATAATGTGTTTTGTCATGTTATTATCCTCTTTGTAACGTTATCCAGTCGTCTTTTAAAATCGAATAAAACACCAAATCAAACAACCCCTGATTATTTTTTCCTGCTTGCCGCAAAATGCCTTCCTTTTGCATTCCCACCTTTTCCATCACACGTCCGGAATTCGGATTGTTGGCATCAAAACCCGCCTCGATGCGGTTTACCTGTACTTCCTCAAATAAATATTGCATTACAACTTGCAATGCTTCCGGTACAATTCCTTGTCCCCACCATCTACTTCCAATGCAATAGGTCACTTCCACAGCTCCGGTTCGATTTTTCACCGTCGGTGCGGCAATTGTTCCTATGACTTCTTCCACCTCTTTTAAAACAATCGCCCAACAATACCGTTCCGGATTCGCATAACGTTCCGTCCACTCCGAAAGAATTTTTTGCGTATCTTCTACGTTCTCATGTAAAGGCCATGTTAAATAACGATTTACCTCCGGGTCGGAAGTTACATTTTGAAAGAAGCTTCGTGCATCCCCTACCGTAAAACGTCGGAGAAGTAACCGTGCTGTTTCCATTGTCTTTGTTCCCTGATGATTCATGACATGTGCTCCTTCCCTTGAATCCTGTACGTTCTTTCCTTACTCTTATTTTGTACTCCTTCCTATCTCTGTCTTCAACGTAGTCCGAGCTACTCTTTCTCCCTCCACATGGACATGCCGCATCCGTTAAAATCATTCGGGCGTACCTTAAATCCAAACTTCTCGTAAAAGCCTTCTTTTCCCTTGGCCGCCACCAAAATAAACATGATTTTATCCCCTTGTTCTGCAGCCTCCATGGTCATATCTTTGAGGCGGTTCACAATCTCCGTACCGATTCCCTTCCCCTGATACTCCGGATGTACAATTATATCACCGAGATACGCGGTATAACCGAAATCAAACAACATTCTGCCCATGCCCACGATTCTCTCGCCATCTCTTGCCGCTACCACAAAAGCAGTATGAGCAAGACCACGCTCCGCCTGCCCCGGCGTCAAAGTTTTCCAGTTTACGCTCAACCGAAGTTCATTGTATTCCGCTCCGGTCATTGTATCGGTATAAATAATTTCCATGTCTTCTGTTTCCTCCCATTCTCCATATATATTTTTTGATTTCCTTATAACTTCATCCTATTTACTTGAAAGGAATTTACTTCTTTCTCAGCACAAACGCCGTTTCTTTTGTTCCCACCGGAATCCCGAACCGGACGGATGCCTCGCCGAGATCATTATCTTCCTCAGTAAAGTAGTGATGCTCCACAAGTTCTTCCGAAACAATCTCAAATCCTGCCGTAAGAAAACGGTCATGCCAGCTCATTTGCTTTTTCGTAAAACAAGTCCACGGCTCTTGCCCCATCTTCTCAAATACTTGTAAAATCGCAGGTACATCCATCCATTCACTTTCAATGGCATAGAGATACCCCCCCGGCATAAGACAGCGATACACTTCTTTTATCGCCACATCATAGCCGGCTTCACCGTTTCTGGTGGATGACAGACCGATATAACTGCTGAATGACGGCACAGAATTATCTTTAAACGGCATATCCAGTACCGAAAACTGCGCAAATCCCACACCATGGGTAAAGAAATTCCAATCAAGATACTTCTTCCAATGTTCCAAAACCATGGCATTGGCATCCGTAGCCGTACAATGAAACGCAGCATCCAACTGTTTTACAGACGGAATCAGTCCCATACCCGGTCCGCAAGCAAGGTCAATGACTTCTTTTCCGTTGGCAACAATGGTTTCAATCATTTTCTTTGTAGTCGGATTTTCAAGTAAATTACGTTTCTTCCAATTATTTTCCAGGCGTCCGTTATCCCATTCTGCTACATCTTCCTCATCAAAGAAGTCTCCGTGGTCATGGGCAGCAAAGTAATAAATACCGTCTTTAATATCCAACGGTTCCTTTGCCAGCTTTTTTTCGAACATCTGCATTTCGATTAAAATATTCTCTCTCTCAAGCCAAATTCCGCCGTTTTCCGGTCCGTGGTCATCATAACGGTTCTTCCGACGAGCTTCCTCCGGGGTTACAAAAGACAGTTCAAACCCTTCTTCAGCCTCTTCTGCATCCAGATTCTGTTCACTCACTTCATCCAATACCTGACATTTATAATTGAAATTCTCCTGTTCGAACACCTTTCCCTGGAATCGGGTACTCTTATTTAACCGAAGGGCTCCGCCGTACTCCGTTATACTCTCCGGAATTACAATAAGTCCTGTTTCTTCTCTAACCTCACGAATCAAGGCCTCCTCATAAGTCTCACCTGCATCTATTCCTCCGCCCGGAAAGGCATAATAATCAAATTCTTTTTTGTGTACCAACGCAATTTTACCGTCCTTTTCAATAATCCCGCGCACCGTGGGACGCAAATCATGTGGCCATGTTTCATCATAATCATGTAAATCCAAGGTAAACAAACGTCTCATACCCGTTCTCCTTTCCGCAGCATACCAATTCACGTATGGCTAGCGTTGCACATTCCCAATTAATTTCAACTACTCTGCAAGATCACATTTTCCGTATAAATCCATCGAAAGCGACTCTACAAATCGATTCGTCAAGTTCCTCTTTTCCTCCCATATCCGACAGGCTTTTTCTGTCCGCATGGGATTTTTCTGAATTTGTCTCCAGGAAAACTTTTTAATATGGGCAAGAATGGACTCGAAACTCGCATTCTCTCTGATTGACCGAATCCAGGTATCCATAATAATACCATGCGCTCCCGTATCATCTAACAAATCCGCTTCCATTAAAAGGACAAGTTCCAAAGGCGAGTCCTCTGCATGAAGGGCATTTTTGTCAGAATGTCTTGCAATCAAACTACAAATAAATTCTGTTTTTTCCGCCGGATAGCCGATACGCTCCAGATACTCACGGCTAAGTACCGCTCCGTCCTGTGCATGAGAACGCATATCCTCTTTATTTAACGAATACCCGATATCATGGAGAATAGTAGCAATTTGTAGTGCTTCCATGTCCAACTCATTCTCATATTCCTCAGCCAGAATCATCATCCATCGATAAACCCGTTCCGTATGCTCAAAACGACTGAATTTAATCCCTGTTAATGCCATTCCGCCATGTTGATCATATACCGCCAAAGCGGATTTTACATAAGCCCAAAGCTCCTCATAATTGATTTCTACGTTCATAATCTCTCCTCTATCCTCCCGATACAATTCTCTTTCATAGTTTTCCGCAGAATTGTTAATCCTCTGTTTTACTTCTTCGGACACAAAAATCCTGCATACTCAAATTGATACAACAACACGGAATTCCCGAACATATCGATTTCTTCACCGGTAGCTTCTCCCGCAAGTATCTGCTTTGCTCCGGCAATCAACTTTGGAATAATGTCCGGCTTCACCGAAACAGTACTGTGGGAAGCATACACCTCATCAAACCGACCTTCATAGGCAGAAAGCTTCTCCAAACTTGTAACGTAATCCAACAGATTTCGCTGTTCTCCGAACATATAGATGCGTCCGTCCTGAATGGAATCGCCACCGATTAACACTTTGTTATTTACATCCAAAATAGCAATACTGCCCGGAGTATGTCCCGGTAAATCAATAATTTCAAGAGGTCTGTCACCTAAATCCAGCACATCGCCTTGTTGTACCGGAACAATTTTCCCACCTTTACCACGGAACCGATAATTTACTTCCTCCCTCGGATGCATATAAAACTCAGGAAAAGCTTCATTTCCCGCAATATGATCACCGTCCGCATGGGTATTGATAAGCCTCACAGGAAGCTTTGTAATACGTTCCGCAATTTTCTTTGCATCAGGTCCGCTTACTCCGCTGTCAACAAGAAGTGCCTCCTTTGTTCCGGCTAACAAAAACATACGTACAAAGCCGTCTTCGATACGCCAGGTATTCTCGTTGATATTAATAATCTCGCTCATACCGTTCCCCCCTTACACAATTCTCTTAAATTTCTTCTCGATTTCCTGCTTTGTCATGGATATGGTGGTCGGTCTTCCGTGAGGACAATGGTACGGATTGTCCAGAGTAAGCAATAAATCAATCATTGCCTTGGCTTCCGTCTCAGACAGTACCATATTTCCCTTTACCGCCGCCTTACAAGACATGGAGGCTACCTTTTCCACCAAAACTTCCGGGCTTCCGTGGAGCTTTTCCGCCACCAGTTCGTCCAAAAGCTGCATAAACAATTCACCACCGGTAAGTCCGCATAAATCTACCGGGACACCGGTTACCTTATAATCCCTACCGCCGAAATGCTCAAATTCAAAGCCTAAGTGCCGCAGCACATCAGCCTGTGCCTGTAATACCTCTTCCTCTCTAAGAGAAAGACTGGCAATATATGGCGGTGCAATCTGCTGGGTCAGCATTTCTTTTTCCCGGATGCGTTTCATGGTCTGCTCAAACAAAATCTTTTCATGAGCCGCATGCTGGTCAATCATAAACAACTGGCCATCCATTTCAATGAGCCAATAGGTGGCAAACAACTGACCAACGATACGATATTCCTTCTTATTCTCATCACTTAAGAGATTCGGAAGTTCCAGTTGCTCCTGTACAAAAGCAACGGATTCCTGCTCCTTCACTTGCGGAACCTTTTGCTCCTTTTGCTCTGTTTTTTCTTGAAAAAGGTTTAAATCTTCTTCAAAGCTCGGCTTTTCTACTTTTGTAGAATCAGTATCTGTCTTGTCCTCTTTCTTAGCTTTATACGGTGCCTGTTCTTCCCTAAGTACATTGCCGCTTCTATTCTCTGTAATAATTTCCTTTATCGGTTCAACTATCTTGTTTCCCTTTGTTTCTGCGGTTTCTCTGTCTGTTTGCAACGGTTTTACCGGAGGCTCTTCTATGATTTTCTCTGTCTTTTCTGCTTGTTTAAAAACGGGTGCCACGGTTCTTGCTGTTTTTTCTTCCGTATGTACAGTTACTCCTGCCGCCGGTCTCTGCCCTGCCTGTTGTGCTATTCGTACCGTCTCAAACTGTTCCGGTCTCGACTCTTTCTTCCGCAATTCGACAGGTGTAGACTTTTCTTCTTTTCCGAATCCCACCTGCGGAATCATGTTCTTTCCGGCCAATGCATCCCGTACCGCATGGTATACGGCATAATACACTGCTTCACTGTCGGAGAACCGCACCTCCAGCTTTGTCGGATGCACATTGACATCAATCATAGCTGTATCCATGGAAATATGTAATGCCGTAAAAGGATACTTATGTTGCATCATATAGGAACGATACGCTTCTTCAATGGCCTTACTGACCACACTGCTCTTAATGTATCGTCCGTTAATAAAATAGTTCTCGTAATTTCGATTTCCTCTGGACACCACCGGTTTTCCGATAAAACCCGCCACAGAAATTCCGGCACTTTCTTCAATATGATTTACTTCTAACAAATTAGCGGTAATCTCCCGCCCGTAAATCTGATAAATTACTTCTTTTAAATTTCCGTTTCCGGAAGTTTGAAGCACGATTTTTCCGTTATTAATAAACTTGTACGCAATCTCCGGTCTGGAAAGTGCCATACGCTGCATCAGTTCCGAGCAAAGTCCAGCCTCTGACATGGCAGATTTTAAGAACTTCCGGCGCGCCGGTACGTTATAGAACAAATTTCGAATTAAAAATGTGGTTCCGTCCGGGCAACCGGCCTCTTCCATCGCCTGTTCCACACCACCGTCAATCAGATATCTGGTTCCCACAAAAGAATCCTTGGTCTTGGTAATCAGTTCCACCTGAGCTACAGCAGAAATACTGGATAAAGCCTCTCCGCGGAACCCAAGGCTCCCTGCGGTAAGCAAATCCTCCACGGTACGGATTTTACTGGTAGAATGGCGCAAAAATGCGGTTTTTACGTCCTCCGCCGCAATACCTGATCCATTGTCCGTAATACGAATGAGCCCGCTTCCGCCTTCCTTTAATTCCACGGTAATCATATTCGCACCGGCATCAATGGCATTTTCCGTCAATTCCTTTACCACGGAAGCCGGACGTTCCACCACTTCACCTGCCGCAATCTTATCAATGGTATTTTTATCCAGTAAAGCAATCTTGCCCATGTGTTTGCTCCTTTCAACCCTTACTTACAAACCATTTTATAGAAACTCCTTAAAAATCCGAATCTTAATCCTTCCAAACAAAGTGATAGTTAATCGCTTCTCCGCCGTCTACCAAAATACTCTGTCCCGTACAAAATTTATTTGTCACGGTCAGGAAATAAGCCCATTCTGCAATTTCTTCCGGTGTTGCCCACCGCTTTAACGGTGTTTCCTCCATAATTTGAGCCCAAAGCCTTGGATCAGTCATCACACACTCATTCAGTGGAGTCAGTACCCCGCCGGGATCCAGGCTGTTACAAGTGGCGCCATACTTTGCAATACGCATGGCTACATTCTTTGTATACGCCAAAATACCGCCTTTGCTGGCGCAGTATTCCGGAAATTCGGCTCCCGTATGGGCACTGGCGGAACCAATGTTAAGCACCGACTTAATGTTTGGCTGAACTCCGTAACGTTCCGTAATCCCAATCAAGGCCTTTAAATTTATGTCAATATCCGCTTCATTCTGGGTTCCTGCATTGTTCACCAGTATTTCAATATCCTCTGTAACAGGAAGTTTTTCTATATCCCGAACATCACATACATAATGGGTATATGCCTCGTGCTCGATACTTTGTACCTGTCTGTCGATTCCGATTACGGTATGTCCTTCTCTCAGAAAGAGTTCCGCGATTGCTTTTCCGATTCCCTGAGATGTTCCTGTAATTAAAACTATCATGATTGCTTCTCCCTTTCCATAAATTCAAAATAATCTTTCCCAACCGACTCGGACTTCCATTTCGTTGTAATCCGATATCCGATAGGCGAAAACACAATCTCCATAATCAATTCCGCAACCGCTCCTGTCAACGCACAGGTTGCGCATTGCAGTACCGTCCAGCAAAAACCGTCCCAAAAGATTGGTGCAAACCCTACAAACACAATAAGTGAGAAAATAAAATTATCGAGAAACTGCCCGATAAATGTAGATATATAGGTTCTTGTCACATAAGCAAGACGTCCGTCCGGATTTTTCCGAAACCCATTCCCTATAATTTGGTTTAACGTATTATTTACCACCGCAGATGCCAAAAAAGCAATGGTACTTCCCAACAAAATAAACCACGTTCCTCCGAAAATCCCGTCAAAGGCACTGTAATCTCCCGCATTGGACGGAATTGCACTTGCCACAAAAAAGATAAGACAGGTAAGCAAATTAATCCCCACCGCAAGAATGGAAATCCGGTTCGATGCCTTTGGCCCGAAATGTTTTGTAATAATATCCATACACATAAAAGAAAGCCATGAAATCAAAATACCGCCATCTAACGCAATCCAGTCCAGCTGTAACAGTGTCTTATTTGCAAGCAGATTCATACAAACCACGCTCACAACAAAAAGTGTCACCACCGTTGCCGGTATGGAACGAAGAAGAATTTTAAACTCTGTTAAGGCATTCTGCATTTTTACTTTTATTTTTTTATATGCATTACGATACATCATTCTTTCCTTCTCCTTTCCTCATCTGATTTTTTAACGTTAATTCAACCTATGTTTTCCCGATTTATGGATTCACTATAAATTTTTTGCCTGTTCCTGCAGCTTATAAAGCAGATTCAGCGCATCAATCGGGGTCATCATGGACAAATTCAGTTCACGAAGGGTCTTTGCAATGCCTGCATCGTCGGACTCTTCCGTACCAAACATGGTTATTTGACCGTTTAAGGCATCTTTCTCTCCTTTACCGGACTTTGTCCTGCCACCGGTCTTCCCCCCCTGTTTTACCTCAATCTGCGCAGCATTTTTCGTAATATCACGTTCCGCAAGTTCATCGGCAATTTCTCTTGCCCGGGCCAACACAGCACCCGGTACGCCTGCAAGCTTAGCCACTTGGATCCCGTAGCTTTTATCCGCTCCGCCCGGAATAATTTTACGAAGGAATACAATATCCTCCCCCTGCTCTTTTACGGCTATACAATAATTATGTACGGCAGGAAGCTTTCCTTCCAGTTCTGTCAACTCATGATAATGGGTTGCAAAAAGCGCCTTAGCACCAATAAGCTTCGGGTCCGCAATATGCTCTACCACTGCCCACGCGATACTAAGACCGTCAAAAGTACTGGTACCTCTGCCGATTTCATCCAAAATAAGTAAACTATTCTTTGTTGCATTCCGTAAAATATTCGCCACTTCCGTCATTTCCACCATAAACGTACTCTGGCCGGAAGCCAGGTCATCCGAAGCACCTACGCGGGTAAAGATACGGTCACAAATGCCGATTTTAGCCTCTTTTGCCGGCACAAAGCTGCCGAGCTGTGCCATCAGCACAATAAGAGCCGTCTGACGCATATAAGTGGATTTACCTGCCATATTCGGACCGGTAATAATGGAAATACGCTTGTCCTGATTGTCAAGATAAGTATCATTTTCCACAAACATATCGTTGGGAATCATCTGTTCCACTACCGGATGTCTGCCTCCCACGATATGTAAGACACCTTCTTTATTGATTTCCGGACGTACAAAACGATTCTTCTCCGCTACGGTAGCCAAGGATGCAAACAGATCCAGCCAAGCTACCGCTTTCGCTGTCTGCTTAATTCGCACCACCTCTGCGGCTACGGCCTCTCGAATCTCTGCAAATAAAGAATATTCCAAGGAAAATAACTTATCTTCCGCCCCCAAAATATCCTCTTCTAACTTTTTTAACTCCTCCGTGGTATAACGCTCCGCATTGGTTAACGTCTGCTTTCGAATCCAAGTCTGCGGCACCATATCTTTGTAGGAATTGGTCACCTCAAAATAATAGCCGAACACACGGTTAAACTTAATCTTTAAATTTTTAATACCGGTTGCCTCGCGCTCCCGTTCCTCTACCTCGGCAAGCCAGCCTTTTCCTTCGGTTTTTGCCAAACGCAAGCGGTCTACCTCTTCGTTGTACCCGCTTTTAATAATACTGCCTTCTTTTACCGTAAGCGGAGCTTCCGGATCAATAGACGCCTCGATGAGGGCGCTCAAATCCGACAGCGTATCCAATTCGTCATCAATTTTTTTCAAAAGAGGTGCTTCCAAATCCGTCAGCAACGTCTTAATCGGCGGAAGCATGGAAAGAGAAGTCTGGAATGCCAGCATATCCCTCGGATTCGCGGAACGATACGTTACACGGCTGAGTAAACGTTCCAAATCATACACCGCATTTAAATACTCCCGTAACTCAGCTCTTGTAATACCGTTTTCCTTCAATTCTTCCACCGCAGAAAGCCGGTCATTAATTTCATCCTTCTCCAGTAACGGTTGTTCGATACAGCTACGAAGCAGTCTGGCTCCCATAGCTGTCTTCGTCTTATCCAGCACCCAAAGCAAAGACCCTCTCTTTTGCTTTTCCCGAAGAGTTTCCGTCAGCTCTAAATTACGTCTGGTACTGCTGTCTAAAATCATATATTTTCCGGTAACATAGGTCTGAATCTGGGTAATATGCTCCATGGATGTCTTCTGAGTCTCTTTTAAATATTGCATCACCGCTCCGGCGGCAATCCCTCCAAGCGGAAAATCCGTAAGCCCCAGTCCTGCAAGAGTGCCCACCTTAAAATGACTCATAAGGGACCGCTCACATGCACCTCCGTCAAAGAACCGCTCTTCTAAAGTCTCTACAGCCATATGATATCGGCTCTTAAACTCTTCCAAATCCACACCGCTCATGGCAAAAGAGGCATTACAAATAAGCTCTGACGGTGCAAACTTTGTAATTTCATCCGCCGCCTTACGAGCCTCATCCACTTCCGTTACATAATAATCACCGGTGGTTACGTCTACTGCAGAGATACCGAAAGAATCTCCACTATAGTAAATGCCCATGAGGTAATTGTTCTTGCCCTCGTCCAAATTCTGAAGATTTGTATTGGTACCCGGTGTTACTACCCGCACAACCTCACGTTTCACCATCCCCTTGGCCAACTTCGGATCTTCTACCTGTTCACAGATTGCCACACGGTAGCCTTTTCCTACCAAACGATTGAGATAGGTTTCTGCCGCATGAAACGGCACACCGCACATAGGCGCACGCTCTTCCAACCCACAGCTTTTTCCCGTCAGGGTCAATTCCAATTCTCTGGATACCGTCACCGCATCCTCAAAAAACATTTCGTAAAAATCACCCAATCTGTAAAACAATATACAATCGCCGTATGCATCCTTGGTATCCAAATAATGCTGCATCATAGGCGTCAATTTCTCATAAGTAGCCTTATCCATGGTTCCTCCTAGCCTTTTGACATGTTTCAAAAGGATATCTCAAATTTTTATGCTTCCTCCAACCCCTCATCAATCATCAAATGGTCTCCGTCGGCAGCGGTGGTAGCAAGTACATCACAACGTTCATTCTGCGGATGACCGGCATGTCCCTTTACCCAGAAAAACTGTACCGTATGGGGCTTCATTGCCACTAAAAGTCGCATCCAAAGGTCCACATTTTTCACCGGTTCATTTTTTCCACGCTTCCATCCTTTTTTAATCCACCCCTCCAGCCAGTGTTCATTAAATGCCTTCACAAGATACTGGGAATCGGAATACACATCCACTTCACAGGGCTTTGTTAAGTTTTCAAAGCCGATAATCGCCGCCATCAGTTCCATTCGATTATTTGTGGTTCGAACATAACCGCCGGAATACTCTCTGATATGCTCCTCTCCGCCAACGACACAAGAAAGTACGGTACCATACCCGCCCGGTCCGTCAGGGTTTCCTCTTGCCGCACCATCTGTATACATAGTTACTTTCATAAAATAACTCCTTTCGTTTTAACTCCACTCACCGGTCTGCAAAAAATGCTCCGCTGTTGTTTCGGCACGTTCTATAACATCCGCCGGATAGCCCAACATTCGCAAAAGTTTAATAGCGTTCCGGGAAGTTGCACGTCCTTCGTGCAACAAATAATCAAATTCAACTTTATCATCCGTTACGGTTTCTTCGAAATGATAGTTGTCACAATCTTTTTCCAATAAATAGGTCAATTCAATATCATGGGTTGCCGCAAAGCAGATTGTTCTTCCGGCAGTCGCAAGACCGGATAAAACCTCACGGGACGCAGCGATTCGCTCCACCGTATTGGTGCCACGAAGTACTTCATCCACAAAACATAAGGTGCAAACCGGCGCTTTTGCTGCCTCAAACATACGCCTTAAGGATTTTATTTCCACAATGAAGTAACTTTCGTTATTTTGCATATTATCCCGAAGTGCCATGGAAGAAAGCACCTGGAAATAGGATGCACGATAGGATTTTGCAGCTACGGTATAAATTGTCTGTGCTAAAATCGCATTGAGGGCCACGGACTTTAAAAACGTGGATTTTCCCGATGCATTGGAACCGGTTAGCAAAACACTCCGGCTTGCTTTTATGGAATTTGTCACCGGATTGTCCAAAAGCGGATGATATAACCCTTCTGCTTCATAACTCGGTGTAGGATTGTCCAAAAGCTCCGGAGCACAATAGCCGTCACTTCCTAACAAGGCTCTGAAAGATGCCGCTGCACAAAGAGAATCTAAATAGCCCACAACTTCATAAAGCTCGTTTAATTTTTCCACATGCTTATCATAAATCTTTAACATGCGATTAAACTTAATCAAATCGATATGAAACAACATCCGAAGATAAGACACAAGCATCTCCATCATATCTCCCGTAGGTTTTCTACTTCCGATAATCCAAAAATTACGTTTAAAGGCTGCAAAATGTTTATTAATGTCCTTCATCCTCTCTATATAAGAAAAAAGCTCCGGCACATCAAGCTTTGCAACATCTTCCGCTGCGTAAAGAAGGCGAATCAAATACGTCACAGAACTCAAATACGCATCCAGTTCTCCTTTCCGCTTCATATAAGACGTCAGATTGTAGGTTACAACAACGCAAGTAGCAATCACGCCAAACTTCGGCATAAGAAAGGCAAACACAATTGCACCGATTAATCCAAGCGCCGAAAGAATATGCATAACATTGGATTCTCTTTTGATTTCCTTAATATAATTCATGCATTCATATACCGAATACCGTCTGTTTTTTCCGATTTGATACAACGCTTCCTGTACATTCACGCGTTTTTCAGCCTGTTGTAAAAAAAATGAAATAATCCGTTCCCTTTCTTTCATCTCCGAAGGATCGAACTCCGGTTTGCGAAGCATTGCATATAAATATTCTTCACCCATGGCACTGACCGTACGGTTCATGACCATATATATATCATCCAGTTCCAAATCATTCCATGTAATATCATCAACATCATAATTCTTTCTTTTTGTGGCATTATAATAACTTTTTATTGCCTCCAGTTTTTCTGATGTATATTCCTCTTCGGAGACAGTTCCGAACTCTTCTGCCAGCATCCTTCGAATTCGCGCCTTATATTTCTTTTTGTCGTACATTCCCTTTCCTATCAGGAATAAAACTACCACCGCACCAAACACAAAATATTCCATGTTCTACCTCACTTTTTGATATAATTATACAAGATAAAGTATAGACGTATATCCTTTAATTGTCAAGAAAGTTTTCATACACACAAAAAAGACTGCTGTAGGATTACAATACATATGTTACAACTGAATAAAAAAATATGCGAGACCAGATCTTTGTGTTATATTTGAATCACCACAAAACAAAAATAAAGCAAAGGAGTCTGTTCTCGCATGGCTAGTATAACACAAGATATGAG
>JAFTWC010000034.1 GCA_017465475.1 Lachnospiraceae bacterium | reverse complement strand
TTGCTCACATGAGCAAACTCCTTCGTTTTAGTATGTGGTTGGCGAACCTACATTTCTATTACCTAGGAGTTTTTTGCTGTAAGCTAAAGCAATCGTGGACACACCTGCATAGCAGGTGGTTTATTTAAAGATGCTACACAATTAAAGGGCCGACGCACTTTTGTGCGTCAGCCCTCTGACATTCTTCAAAGACCGTGCGCCTTGCTTTGAACGCCCGTCACAATCGTTACTCTGACAGTTAACTCGGCTCCGGCAACCTTACGGCACACGGAAGGTTTCGCTTAGTGCTGCTCCATTCCTGACCTGACACGGTTCACGAATTTCCGTTGCGCAAGACCAATGCGTCAACATCACTTATCAAAGCCGGCATCGCAACAAAGCGCCCGAGGCAAAGCATCACCCCTGCTGTAGCGGATTGCAGGTACAGGGCACCGCTAACTCCCCGGCTGCACGGTATTCTCAGTATACTTACTTTTTGTCTTGATGTCAAGGCAGTATTTCTTAAATTTCAATGATTTTAGCATCCCCTGTCAGCGGATTTCTCACCTCATAGTCAAACAATACAAACCGTGGTCGATTCGCCGCCGTCACCGTCTCCCGTTTCGGCAATTCCCACACCGGATATGAAAAAGCCTCCAAATGGGTCATCCGTGCCAGTTGCTTAGAATCATAGGCGGAATAATCCGGAAGGTATCTCCGTTCCTCTTCTTCTTTCCGGTAAAACTCTCTGGTAAAAGTCTTAAACTCCGTCAAATCCTTTGCAAACTCCGGACGACTCTTCAGATTTTCCCTTAAATACATATCATAGGTTAACAGTTCCCTATATACTGCCTCATGCTCCCTATCTTTGGCACAGGCAAAGGCCAGTAACACCTGATACCGATAGCTGCGGGCCGGACTGTTTATAAAATAGCCTTGTTCCTCATAAAACTCCGCCAATGCTTCAAACATCCGGAACGGAGAAGAAAATGCCTGCTCCAAAAAACCCAGGGTGTGAACAAACTGGTTACTGTTGTAATACAGCTCCACCATTTCCTCCACCCGCTTCAACCGCAATACCTCTTCATAGGTCAGCCACTTGGTAAACAATACCTCATACGGCGGCTTGTCCGTATAACAGATGCCGTACTCTTCCGCCCGTTCCTGCATTTCAGACCCCTTTAATACTTTTAAAAATCCCAACTGCAATTGCTCCGGTTTCATTGCATATACCCGGTCAAAGGACCTTCCGAAACTTTCGTAATCTTCAAAGGGCAGTCCTGCAATCAAGTCCAAATGCTGATGCACGTTGTTTCCACTGTTAATCCGGGCCACCACTTCCTCCAGTCGTTCCACATTCATATTCCGGTGAATGGCGCAAAGGGTCTCCGGATTTACGGACTGCACTCCGATTTCCAGCTGTACCAGTCCCGGACGCATCTTGGAAAGAAGGTCCAGTTCTTCTTCCTTTAGAATATCCGCAGAGATTTCAAAATGAAAATTGGTCACTCCATTGTCGTGTTCTAAAATGTATCGCCAGATGGAAACGGCATGGGCATGATTGCAGTTAAAGGTACGATCTACAAATTTCACCTGTTTCACTCTTTTGTCCAGGAAAAACTGCAGTTCTTTTTTCACCGTCTCCATATCCCGCAACCGCACCTTTTTATCAATGGAACTTAAACAATAGCTACACCGGAACGGACACCCGCGGCTTGATTCGTAGTAAATAATACGGTTTTCAAGCTCTGACAGATCCTCATACAAAAACGGCAATGCGCTCAAATCCATCAGCTCTCTCGGAGCCGTTGCTCCCGAAGGTAAGCACAGACCCTTTATGTCGGAAAGCCCGGTCTCCAAACCATCTTCCCCACAGAACGTTTCTTTCTTTTTGACATAATACGCAAGCAATTCCCGAAAGGTCTCTTCTCCCTCTCCTATCATGACGCCGGTGATTTCCGGATGTTCCTCCAAACACTTTGGTGCATCAAAGCTCACCTCCGGTCCCCCCAGCCAAATCGGAACGTCCGGCAGAAGCTTTTTCAGTTCCTTTGTCAGTTCCCATACCATGCTGATGTTCCAAATATAACAGGAAATCCCGATGGCATCCGGCTTCTTTTTATAAATGTCCGAAAGCACCTCTCCAAACATGGAATTAATGGTATATTCCGCTATCTCCACATGTTTCCGCAACAATTCTCCCGCATGGGCCCGCAGGCTGTACAATGCAGGATTGGAGTGAATGTATTTCGTATTTAATGCTACCAAAAGAAATTTCATTTCGTATCCTCTCTGTTCCGTATCTTCACGATATTACGTCCTTCTACACTATCCTTTATTATAACACGATTTCTTCTCAAAAGGCAAAGAATCCCACATTCCCGGTTTTCTGTAGAAATAAAACGGAATCCGTGAAAGTTTCCTTCCGGATTCCGTTCTTTTCCTTCTACTTGGATAATGTTACTATCATCTCCGTTATTGTTTCAATGGCATGATTCAATTTACTTTCATTCATGGCTGCCACATACTGCTCCCGGTTTTCAAACACTTCATTTACTGCCCGAAGCAAGGTTTCGTTTGTCACATCCTCTTCCTTTAACACATAGGAAAATCCCTGGCGTTCAAAGGATTCTGCATTTAAAATCTGGTCTCCGCGACTTGCTGCCGCAGAAAGCGGGATTAAAATACTCGGCTTTTTCAGTGCCAAAAGCTCGCAAATGGCGTTAGCCCCTGCTCGGGACACAATCAAATCTGCCGCAGCGAACAAATCCTTTAACTCTTTATCCACGTATTCAAACTGCACATAACCGTCCCGACCGTTATAGGACTCATCCGTCTTTCCCTTTCCGCAAAGGTGAATCACCTGAAACTGCTGTAACAGCGTAGGTAATAAATCCCGGATTGCATTATTGACCGATGCCGCCCCGGTACTTCCTCCGATTACCAAAAGCACCGGCTTATTTGCCGTAAAACCGCAAAAATCCAGTCCTTTGATTTTATTTCCGGAAAACAGTTCCTTTCGAATCGGAGATCCGGTAAGCACTGCCTTCTCCTTCGGCAGATAATTTAAAGTTTCAGGGAAATTTGCACATACCTTTGTGGCAGAAGGAATGGCCAGTTTATTCGCCAAGCCCGGTGTAATATCCGACTCGTGAATAATACACGGAACCTTACAACGTTTCGCCGCCAGTACCACCGGGACGGAAACAAAGCCGCCCTTAGAGAACACCACATTCGGCTTTAACTTTTTCAATAACTTTTTCGCCTGAAAATATCCCTTCACCACTTTAAACGGATCGGAAAAATTCTTCGGATCAAAATAGCGACGAAGCTTTCCGGAGGAAATACCGTAATAAGGAATTCCCTGGCCGGTAATCAGTTCCTTTTCTATTCCCTCGTAAGAACCAATGTAAGAAATCTCATATCCGGCATCTTTCACTGCAGGAAACAGTGCGATGTTCGGGGTTACATGCCCGGCGGTACCTCCGCCGGTGAATACGATATGTTTCATAAGGTGCTATGCCCTCCATTCCTTTAATGCCTTGCTCAGCTGATCCGGACAAGAGGTGGACTTAAATCCGCACTTAATTCCTTCCAGTCTGGAGATGACTTCCTCCACCGGCATACCTTCCACCAAAGCGGAAATACCTTTTGTATTTCCGTTACAACCACCGATAAAGGTTACATTCTTTACAATACCGTTTTCCACCTCAAAGTCAATGGCGGAGGAACAGGTTCCGGATGTTTTATATCTCATACTATTCTATGCTCCTTTTTTGTTTATGTTCCTTTTCTCTTCGTTTCTCTACTTATTAAAAGGGAGTTCTCCCCAAATCAGCACCTATTATACGGGATGAAGCAAAGAAAATCAAGTAGAATCACAGAAAGTTCATTGTACTTTTGCCGATTTTATGCTAAACTGAAAAAAATGTCGGTTTCCGATATGCCCGTTTTTCTTTTCCAAACGGTCAAATCTCATCGGGTCCGCAAAGGAGATTCTTATGAAAAAACTCGGTATTATCGGTGCAATGGAAGAAGAAGTTGCACGTATCAAAGAAGGAATGACTGATGTGCAGATTACGGAACGAGCATCTCTGACCTTTTATGAGGGTACCTTACAAGGCTTACCGGTAGTTGTGGTACGTTCCGGTATCGGAAAAGTAAACGCCGCCATCTGCGCCCAACAGCTTATTGATTTATTCGGAACCGATGCTATCATTAACACCGGAATTGCCGGCTCTTTGGATGCTTCCATCGACATCGGTGACATCGTTCTTTCCACAGACGCCTTACAGCATGACATGGATGCTGTTGCCTTCGGCTACGATGTAGGCGTGATTCCGCGTATGGACACCTCCGTCTTTGTTGCGGATGCCGACCTTCGTGCTCTCGCAAAAGCAGTTTGTGAAGCTGTTAATCCGGAGGTTTCTGTCCACGAAGGACGCGTTGTTACCGGCGACCAGTTCATTGCCGCAAAAGAAAAGAAGGAATGGCTTACTTCCACCTTCCACGGCATGTGTACCGAAATGGAAGGCGCTGCTATCGCTCAGGCAGCTCACAATAACGGTGTTCCGTTCTTAATCATCCGCGCCATCTCCGACAAAGCGGACGATTCCGCAAGCATGGATTATCCGACCTTTGAGGCAAAGGCCATTACTCACACGGTAAACTTAGTTTGTGAACTTGCCAAGAGACTGGCGTAAGAAAGCATAAGAAATGGGGCATTGCACCTTGCAATGCCCCACATTATTTAGCCGACTCTTAACTTAAACTTCTGAATCGCCTTTGCGTCTTCTGAATCTACTTTTTCAATAGCAGCTCCCAATTCGCACATCTTACTTACAAGCTTCTCATATCCCCGCTCTACATATTCGATATGTTCCACAGTAGTATAGCCGTCTGCCGTCAAGCCTGCAATTACAAGGGCTGCACCGCAACGCAAATCCAACGCGCGTACCGTAGCACCCGTAAGTTTGGCAACACCTTCGATGACTGCACTGTTACCTTCTACCACACGAATGCTGGCACCCATACGGGTCAATTCATCTACATACATAAAACGATTCTCGAAAATCGTCTCTGTTACAATACTGGTTCCTTCTGCCACGGAAAGTAACGTAGCCATCACCTGCTGCATATCGGTCGGGAATCCCGGATACGGTAATGTTTTAATGTTGGTATGTACCAAACGTTTGGATGCCACTACACGAACCGCATCATCAAATTCTTCCACTTCTGCACCGATTTCCACAAGCTTTGCGGTAACTGCTTCTAAATGCTTCGGAATTACATTCTTAATCAGGACATCTCCCATAGTTGCTGCCGCAGCAAGCATAAACGTTCCTGCTTCAATCTGATCCGGAATAATGGAATAGGTACTTCCGTGCAAGGACTCTACTCCGGAAATACGAATGATATCCGTACCGGCTCCCTTAATATTAGCACCTAAGCTGTTTAAGAAGTTTGCCACTTCTACCACATGCGGCTCCTTCGCTGCATTCTCAAGCACCGTCTGACCTTCTGCCATAGCTGCCGCCATCATTACGTTGATGGTTGCTCCTACGCTGGTACAGTCGAAATAAATATGCGCACCGGACAATTTCTCTGCCTCGGCAATAATCATACCGTGCTGAATCACTACTTTAGCACCTAATGCTTCAAACCCTTTGATGTGCTGGTCAATCGGTCTGCTGCCGATATTGCAGCCTCCCGGAAGCGGTACCTCCGCTCTTTTATATTTTCCTAACAAAGCACCGCATAAATAGTATACGGCTCTGATTTTTCTAAGGTCATCGTACCCGGCAACACAAGTGGAAATGCTTCCTCCCATAATCCGTGCTTCATGCACATTCGGACGCTCCACTACCGCGCCCAACGCTTCAATTCCTTTCAACAAAATATCCACGTCACTAATATCCGGAAGGTTATGTAATCTCACCGGTTCATCTGTCATAATAGCAGCTGCGAGAACACCCAATGCCGCGTTTTTTGCTCCTCCGATGGTAACCTCTCCAACCAGCGGCTTACCACCTTTAATAATATATTGTTCCATAATTCACCTCGAAGTTCGGCTGATTCTGATTTTTTTCGTTTTATATTCAATTTAAGAAACTTTTTCTCTGTTTCTTGTATATCTTTCAAAAAACTCTAAGCACATTTTCACATAACCCCACTACCCCTACTCTGATTATAGCAACAAACCAACGTTTTGTAAAGCACTTTTCTAAAACAGTAGATTTTTTCTATTCCTGTAGAATCTTCTTCCCCGAATTCCCGACATTACTTTTTTAACTTATGTATCATTTCTTCTAAAATCTCGCTGATTTCCCTCTTACTGACATCTACCGTCACATCGGCATAACGCTCATAATATACACGACGTTCTTCATACAGTGTCTCCAGACTCTGTCCTTCTTTTAAAACCACACCCCTGCGTTTCAAATCTCCCAGTCTTTTTTCCAGTTCCGTTACCGGCACATGAAGATACACTATCGTCCCGATTTCTGCAAAATGCTTCATTGCCTTTTCCGAATAGATCGCACTTCCCCCCGGCGCAATTACGGTGCGCTCCGTATGAATCCCGGCATTCACCTCGCCCTCTATCTCTAAAAAGCGTTCCATCCCTTCCGCAGCAATAATCTCACACAAAAGCTTCCCTTCCTGTTCCTGAATCACAAGATCCGTATCCAAAAAACGATACTGCATCGCCCGGGCCAACAATACTCCCAATGTACTTTTCCCTGCCCCCGGCATGCCGATTAAAATTATATTATTACGTTCCATCTTTTATTCCTCTTTTCCGCTTTTTCTTGTTTTTCCTCTCGCAAAATATTACAAAAGACTTGTAAACTCCATAAAATTATACTATACTGATTATACCATTATTTACCCTTTGTGAAAGGAGAACGCCATGAATTTGTTGGAAATCGAACCCCTCACCGAAGATGCCGGGCACCGGATTAAACAGAATTTAAAGTTTAAAACCGGAAAGTTTATTTGGCGCGTACGTTTTACCGCTCCGTTAAACCCAGCCACCGTAAACAACGTGAATATGTTTGTAACAGCAGAAGAAAGCGGCTCCATTTTGCGCACCACCATTCGTTATAATTCCGAAACGAATGAGGTGGAAATCGAACCGCTGGATCCTTATGCTAAAAATACGGCATATATCTTAAACGTTACCAAAAATGTACGTTCCAAAGGCGGTCAAAACTTAAAGGACGAAATCAAAATCAAGTTTATTGTATAATTCCGAAGTCTTCCACTGTAAGTTCCAAGGCTTCCGCCGCCTGGAAATTTCCCGCGCTTGCCATAGCCAGAATGGTTCCCTGGTTCCGGTAGTCCGCATTTTCCAGTGCTGTCTTCACCAGTTCCATCGTGGCCACCAGTCTGCCGTCTTTTTGTTCCGTTCTTGTAATATACTCAATCTGTTGTGCCAAAAAGCGCTTTGCTTCCGCAGTAATTACATAGTCTTGCTGTTCCACATACTCCAACGCAAATCCCATCAATTCATTGCTGTCATATTTCGGAAGATGCACCCGGTTATTAAACATACGATTGCACTCTGCGTGATTGCGCAATAACCGGCTCATGGCGTTTGCGTTGTCTTCCAAAATTACAGTTCCCAGCACGCCTGCATGTTCAATAAAATCCAGTAACCCTTCCGTGGTTTCTTCCGTCATTTCACCTGCAGATTCTACAATCAGGCAAACATCTTTTAACTGTGCCTGCTTTTCATATAAATTCATGCCGTTTAAACGCTGTCCGCTTATCTTCGCCACGCGAGGACTTCTTACGTAGGATAACTCGTACAACAATTTAGCAAGGTAGGTACCCAATGTTGTTTTTCCGCTCTTATATTCGCCGGTAATAATAAGGCAATGGCACTTTTTGCGCACAGTAACCACCACTTCCAGCATCCGTAACAACTGCTTGCGCACCCGCTCAATCCGCGCATATTCATGTAAAATATCTTCAAACACAAGACCACGTTCCGCAAGTCGTAAGGACAGTTCTTTCCCTAACGGCGACACAGCATCGCGGACATCGTCTTCATTTTCCTTTTCAAGCTCCGCTTCCTCAGGTTCAGAATCATATTCCGGCTCTATTTCTTCGGATAACTCGACTTCCATGGCCTCCGGTTTCAATTCTCCCTGAATCTCCACCGTTCTGTCATCCTCTGCCGCGACAAACAAGGACATTTGTTCATAATCTTCCGATTCCGAAGCTTCCTCTGCACTCTCCTCGTCCGCAAACGCTTCCGACAGAGCCACTTCCATAGATACCGTGGAATCCTCCTCCCACATAGGCTCATACAGTTCGGTAGCCGCAACCTCTTCCAACACGTCTTCCGCAACCGACGTATAGATTTGATCCGGTTCCTCTGCCGCAAAATAGGAATCCCGGGCATTCTCCGCATCCTCATCTCCGGCCTCTTCCCAGCGGTTCGAACTCTCATCCCAATCCTCGGTCATTCCTTCGACCGCAAAATGCTCTTCCGCCATGGAACGGCACATTGCTTCCAGCGCCAAACGCTCCTCTTCCTCCATCCGACGCAGTTCCTCTGCCTTCGCATATTCTTCCGCTTCCAAACGACTCTGTTCTTCCGCCAAACGACGCTGTTCTTCCTCTTCCTTTGCCCGGCGTTCTTCCGCCTCGCGCACCCGTCGTTCTGCTTCCATACGAATGTCCTCCGCAGAAAGTTCTCCGCGATAATACGCCTGCAAGGCCTTTGCCCTCTCTACATAGGTACCTTCTCCAAACCACAAAATCAAGTCACGGCACTCCGCCATACATTCCTGTTCTCTCCCCATCTTGTGGTACAACTTTGCCAGCTCATAGGCATACTTTTCCGAATATTCCTCCGCCTTTAAGGTCTGCAAAATAGGCAAAAGCTCTTCTTCCGGACGATGCTTTTGACGACCGATACGATACTCATAAATATAATTGCGTGGATCGCCTCCGGAAAGCTTGGAATACTGTTTCAGGTAGCCCTCCGCTTCCTCCGGATTCTTCTCTGCCAAACACACTTCCATTAACTCTTCCAACACACGCCACGTTACCTTTTTCTCATAGATACGGAGTAAAAAATCCTTTGCCGTTTCATACTCCCCGCACTTTCGATAAACAGACGCCAATAAAAACAGATCTGCGCTGTCTTTCAAACGTTCTCTGCGAATACTGTCTGCCACAACCTTTGCCGCATCATATTCTCCCTGTTCCATATGCGACCGGATTTCTTCTAACCGGACAATTGCACGATAACGTTCCATTCCCATACTACACCTCCGAAATATTAAGAGTTGTCTGTTCAAACTGTAACGGAATATACTCCACGGAATCTGCTTCCACGCGACTGCAATAATCCACTACTACTGTCTGCTGTCTGCCGTCAATCAATTTCTGTCCCAATACGTAATTCACATCGAAGCGTCCGGTAATTGCCGGTGTGGTTCCGCGGGCCGGTACAATCAACTGTACCTGATTTGCCCGGAGTAACTCAAAAATCGGCTCCCAAATATATACATCCTTTGCAGCACCGAACGGGTTATCAATAAAAATAACCTTTCGTAGTCCCGCCGCATCTCCTCTCGGAGAATAGATACTGGAAATATAGTTAATTACAGCAATCAAAAACTGAATATAAATACCTTGGGATTGACCTGTACTTCCCACCGCTTCTTCATAACGCAAGTGTCTGCTCTGCTCCTTAATGCGTTCTCTCTTATAAAGCAGTAAGCGGATTGCATTCATATCCGTAACAATAACGGAAAATAATTTTTTATAAGATAATGCCGTGCGGATATATTTCATCCGCTCTGCCGGATTGGCGATAGCATCCACCGCCTGTATTACCTCATCGATATATGCGGTCATTCGCTCCTTGAAAAACTCTTCCTTTACATACGGAATCTGCAAAGAAATCATCGGAATCTGTTCCCCGTCCAGCATAATCTTAGACAGCTTCGGCAAACGTTCCAAATCCGCCTTTATATTCAGACACCGCTGCAAACACTGGCTTTCAAAGTTCTCCTTGATGGTTTCCAGATCTCCCAGACCCGCTTCGATTCTGGTACGTTCCAACTGCAGACATTCTCTTACCTCCGACAGCCCTCGAACCACTTCTTCCGTTTCCCGTCCGCTCTTCGGCATCATCACACTGCCCCCAAGCTCCTCTGCCAAAGCCTGTGCTCCCAGTACCTGTAATGTTTCCATGGTCTTTTGACGGTTACGGTAAAATTCTTCCTGACGCTTCAATAATTCTTTTCCGCAGGAAGCGTAACGTTCTCTTGCCTCCTTGTAAGACTCTGCCAGACGGACATTATTTTCCAACCGTCCGCATTCCTCGGACAAAGTATCCGTTCCTTCAAACATCCGACTGATTTCGTTGCGAATCACCGTATATGCGGACAATTCTTCCAAAAGTTCCGCCTGGGACGCTTTTAACGCTGTCAGCTCTTTCTTCTTTTCTTCTGTCTGCATACGACGCTTGGTTACAAATGCCGTCAATTCCTCTCCCGATAATTCTACCGGGTGATATTCCCCGTACTTTTCTATAATCGCCGCTTCTGCCTGACTGTTCTTTCCTTCCAATCGGAACAACTTTTCCTGCATCTGTGCGATTTGCTTTTCAAGACCTGTTACTTCTTCCGCCAGTCCCGAAATTTCTTCATTTCTTCTTACCAGCTCCGTCTCTGAGGTCTCATAAATCTCATTCTTTTCGTATAACTCGGATAACTCGGCAACACTGAAGTCCTTATTGCGAATGTTGCGCAATAACCGGTTCATCCCCATCACATAGGAATCCATAAGTCTTTGCTTATCCTCCAAAGACGAAGCTTCCGTATGCAGTGCCGCAATTTTACCGTCAATCTGTACTGCCAAATCTCCAATTTCAAGAGATACCTGTGCCGGCTCTCCCTCCGTATCATAAATGGAGTAACTCTCCCAAGTACGCAAAAGTTCCTCCTGGGCCAAAGTAAGTCTGTCCACTTCTGCATTTGCCGCCTGGTATTCCGACTCCAGCTTTTCCGCTGCCGCCACTGCTTCCTGCTTCCATTCCGTCAGACGTTCTTTTTTCTTTTGCAGCTCACTCAGTGTCTTTTCCTTTTCCTCAGCCTGCTCGTTTAATGTAACAACGGCACGGAAGGTAAGACTTTCTTTTTCTTTCTCCAGAACAGTTTTTCTCGCAGCTTCTTCTTGTGCATATAAGGTCTGTACTCCTTCGGAAACTGTGGCAAACCACTCCTTCGCCTCCCGAAAATTTTCCTCTAACCCTTCCTCTGTCTGATCCGTTCCGTACTCGGTTTTCTTTGCATACATAGTCTCGTAATACTGCTTTACGAAACCGGTTAAAAACTCTTCGTCTTCTTCATAGGCCTCAATCAAAGAATCCAGACGGCGAATGCCGTATTCTGCTTCCTCTTCGATTCTGGAAAGACGCACAATTTCTTTCTGTCTTGCCTTGTCCTCGAACAATGCCGCACTGTCTTTTACGCAAAGCAACATCTGCTCCTTATGGAACAATTCTTTTCCTGCACGCAGGGACTCAATTCGAAGAAGCGGCACCATGACGCCTTCCGGAATGCACTCCGATAAAAGATGGTCGTCACTTACCACCTCATAGCCTTCTGTAATTACCGCAAACGGCAATCCCGCAAAGCGGCGTAAAAGCTCCTCTTGCTCTTCTTCGGACTTTGTTTGCAAATATTCCGCACCGGTGACTGCTTTTTTCTTATGTCTGGTACAAATATACTCCTTCACCGTCTGCGCCGCTTCGGTGGAGGAAATATATTCTCCGGCTTCTATGGCTTGACGTCTCTTCTTTGCAACAGACAACTGCTCGGATAACTTTGCCTGCTCCCCGTATGCATCACGGCAACGGGTACGCACCGCCATACGAAGCGCTCTGTAATCCTTCTCACCGTAAGCTTCTGCCAGCTTATCCGCGCGGGCCTTCTGTTCTGCCAGTTTTTCTTTTTCCGCCTCCGACGCTTCCTGTGCAGCCCGGTAATTCTGCAATGCGGTTTCCGCTTTGTGAACCGCCAAAACAGCTTCATCCTTCTCCTTTACAAGCTTCTGTATCTCTTCCTTTAAAGATGCACTCTTTAATGCCGCAACCGCACTCTGTTCTTTGCACTCTTTTTCGTATAAAACAGCATCCTCTGCCAGCAACAGCCCCACAGCATCCTTTTGCTCTTTGATTTTCCCGTATAACGCGGACAATTCTTTCTTTATCTGTTCTGTCATCACCTCAGAAACAGATACTTCCTTCTCTACATCTTTTCTGGAATTCTCTGCTGTCTTATACTTTAATAACAACCCTGCCGCTTTGCTTTCCGCCAGGGCGCGTGCTTGTACAAGTTCCGTTTCATACTGCTCTTTCTTTTCCTTATAGGCGCGCACCAAGGCAGAAATCTCTTCCTGCAAACCGCTTTGTTTCGTCATCGCCTGCAACGTAACCGCAAGTTCATCCCGTTTCTTCTTTTCTTCCAGGTACTCCAAATAATCATTGGCACATTCTTTTTTCTTAAGCAATGTCACCAACGATTCTCTGCGTTCCGCCTTCTGGTCTTTCTCTGCTGTTAAGCGGTCCACCTGCGCCCCGTACTCCTTCGCAAGCTCTTGTTCCTTAGAAATCCCGGCAGCCAAAAGTTCCGCTTCATACTGCCGCAATATTTCTTCCGCTTCACTTTCCTCTTCCTTCAGACGGTTTACTGCCTCTTCTCTTCCGTCTAAATAATAGGTTGCCGCATTATAAATGCGGTTTAACTGTTTTTTTGCTTCCTGCTGCTCTTCGTACACGGAACCGAGAAGCTCCACTCTGGAGGAAAACTCCGAAAGCACCTCTTCCTGTCTGTCAAAGCTTCGCATTGCGTCCTTTTGCTTTGCCAGCTCCACCAATTTATCCTTCATATCCAAAAGTGTTTTGGACATGGTATCTTCCGTGTCTTCTTTTCCCGCTTTTCTGCGGAAAGAGGTGCCCAGGATTTCTTCAATGAGCAAATCCTCTACCACCTTACGGGTAGTCTTGTAATTACTCTCAAAATAGGTCCGCACATGACCTTCCGTTTTATTGATTCCACGGATGATTTCCCATTCGCTTTCGTAAATGCCGTAATCCGCAATAAAATTCTGGTACTCACCCTTTCGGTCAAAAATACGTACCACCAGGGAATTATCCCGTTCCAGTTCCTTTAAATAGCGGCGCAGACCGCTGTAAGTAATCCTCTCCTTGTCCTTTACAAGAGGAAGATTCCTGATATCGTTCCGATTATACTCACGATAAAAAATGCAGTAATTAAAATACTCAATGGATGCGGTATCCTTTGTCTCCCCTTCCGCCTCTGCCGCTTTTCTTGCGCAAAAACCGGTGGTCATATACCGGAACCCGTTCTCTATATTCTCATCATCCAGTCTCCATTCAATCAAAGAGTGGATGGTTTTACTTCCTTCGCCGGTTCGAAACAGCTTCTCAATAGGCTGCTTCTCATCTAATGTACAATTCGGAATCACATTCTGCAACAACAACAGCATAAGTACACTTTTTCCGCCGCCGTTTGCCAAATCGTACAAGGTATTTCCGCAAAACGGTTTCATCAAAAAGTCATCGTATGCCTGGGTTCCGAAATTATACTTAACGTTATTTACACGAATACGGTTAATATGCGGCACCGTCTTCTCCTCCTTTGCTGCTTCGCATCTGCAATTCGTACAGTCTGCCCTTTTCCTCTTCAAAATAACGGCGAATCAGGGCATGCATCCGTCCCGTCGGATAATACCGTTCTCCCACCTCTGTAAACAATCCCTGGGATACCAGGAAATTAAATACCAGTTTCACAAACCCGCTTTTGGACCCTCGTCCCGCTCTGACTCCCTGGGTATCTTCATTGGCAATCACCGGAAGTTCGTCCCAGCTGATGGCAAGGGCGGTAAAACTGGTTTCCTCCGGAGTCTCATTGGAAAAACGGTGTAAATCCGATACCATACCGGAAAGAGCATGGTTCGTTGCCTCCAACAAATCCTCCAGTTTAATGTATTCTCTGTAATTGTATGTGGCGGAATCCTGATAAAAACATGCCGCCGCCTGATAAATCAAGTAATAACAAAGATACAGCTCCTTATTTAAACGAAGTCCCATCAGGCGCTTTAAATCCTCGTTGGAATATCCGAATACACGATTCTTTTCTCCCACGGTAAGATACAGTGCATAATTATACTCATATACACGAAGATTCAGTTTTTTCAACATCAGCTCCAAGGCATCGTTTACCTCTCCCGATTCATGGTAGGCTTCGTACAACCCTGCATGTTTTCCGTTTTTTGCCTCCACCGGCTCTCCCAAAAGAAGTGCCGCCAAAATCTCCGTTGCTTTCTCTAAGCTCTTTTGTTCCATTCTTAACCTGCCTCTTCTTCCTTAATCCGTTCAAACAAAATCTCCGTTGTTACGAAGGTGGCATCCCGTTCCAATCCGGCAATCTGATGTACCAGTTCTTCTGCCTCCGGCTTCATCACCAGCCGAAATTTAAGTCCTTCGTATCGGTGCATCTCCGGTTCCTTCATTAAGGTTGCAAGAATCCCTTCAAAAAACGTATCCTGTTTTTTCTTTACCGCGTCCAAATCATAGTCCTTCTTTTGACAGATATGAACCAAAAATGAATAATAATCGCTGTTTTTAAATATCCCGTCAAAAAACTTTAACTCCAATTTCCGGTTTAATCCGGACAAGGATACCGTCTCCGCCGCCAAAAGCTCGTCAAACAAGGTTTTTACAATGGCTGCATAGTTTCCGGAAATACGTTCCTCTTCTATCTCATCGTCAAAACGATACATTTCTTCTTTTTCTTCCCCTAACACTTCTGCCGCTTCCGGTGTTTCCGGCGGTACGGAAAGAAGCTCGTCGGTTTGCAGCAGGGAAAACTGCTTTTGTAACTTCGGTGCCAAAAGCGGTTCCACCAGGTGTGCCAGCAACGTCACATCCTGCGCTTCCTTTGCAGCGGATACAAAGCCGCGAAAATCAAAGGCCCCCCGCAATCTGCTGTATTTATATTTATGAATCATTTCATCAGCCCGCACTTGTAAATCCATACAATCCGAAAGCAATTCTCCGTGATTGGCCATGGCTTTTTTTAATTCTGTTTCCAGCTGATAAATTCCCTTAAGAGCTTCCGTATCCTTTTCTCCCGTTACGGTTTCCTCCGCTTTGGCTCTGGCCCGCTCCATCAATTCCATGTTGTGGGAAAACAGCTTCTGCTCCTCGGCAAACCAGCGCATACCGGTTTGGTTAAACTCCTCTAACGCCTTCACGCCGTCAAACACATTGCTTCCCAGCAATGCCAATACTTCTCTTTTCTGCAGACGAAGGCGGTTTACCTCACTGTTAATCCGGCGGATTACATCGATGCCGCCCTTAAAATTCTTCGTATGAATCATTTTCTCCAACAAAATCTGCTGGATATTGATTTTACTTTCGTCCCGGATTTCTTTTGTGTCAAGATAAAACTCAATGGCATCCGCCGTTACGGTGTACAATACCGTACTGCCGGATAAGGTGGCTTCAATTAACTTCATACGTACGGACGCCTTCGTCTTTTTTACCGGATCAAAATACTCCATGACAAACGGCTTTCCGTCGTTTTTGATTTTATCAAAAATATAGTCAATCAATTCCTTTTCTTCCTCTTCCGGAAGTTCCAAAGAAAAATCTCTTATTAAAAGGCCGGACAAAAAATCCGTAATCTCCCGGTATTGCACCGCTCTGTCGTTAAACTGATTCTCCTCGATGAAAAATCGAAGTACCGCCAGCGTAATATACCCCATATCAAGAAAGGAATACTTTCCTTCCTTGAACAAATGAAATGCGGTATTTTGAAGACAGAAAAACGGGTAATACCGTCTCAGATTCCGCATTCGGTCATTATGAAAATCGATAATATCATGCAGCATCTGATACGTGCCGTCCATATGGTTTCTCCTCCCGGTAAATTTTTGTATCTTTAATGATTGCGATAATACTCCATCGTATCCGTCAGCTCTTTCGGAAGTTCGATTCCGTTCTTCGTAAGTGCATGATGGCGAAGTTCCGTTTCCCGAAGTTTTTTCGCATTTTCCCTCTTCTGGCGAGCCATAGCCTCCTCAAAAGCCGGCTGCTGCACCAGCTGGGCACGAATCGGACGGTCAAACGGGCAATAGGTAGCCATAATCTCTCTGGCCACCTTATTTAACTTCATGGCACCGTTCACCTCGTTCTTCATCCACATCTCATAATCCATGGCAAATACTTCACGGTAATTGTTCTTACCCTTTTGCAGCTGGGCCTTTACCCGTTCTTTACGCTCTTCGGAAATATCCCTGTTCTTTTTGTAATACATTAAGTAGTCCGTATACTCCGAAGTCAGGGATTTAATCTGAATGTTATTCCATGCGGCTCCCTGTACGGTACGACAAAGTTCCCAACGGTATCTTCCGCATACCCGAATCATCAAATCTTCCACAGGAACTTCCGCAAACAGCGGTAACAAAAATCGGCCCGGTGTATCTCTTCGGCGGCAGCTGATATCCTGCCACAAAATACTCTTGCTTCCCATGGTCGGGAACAAAATAATATCCGGCAACACCTCTGCCATACGATATTCCTTCTCAATGCCAAGCTCCTTGTTCATATACAAGAACTCACGATAGAATAACGAGAAATCCATACTGCGAAGCTTGTCCACCGCAGCCTGTACCGTAGCCTTGGATAAAAACGCCCGCTCCACTCCGCCGGCAAGCAATTCTTCGTATAAAAACGGCACAAAAATACTGAGCTGTCCGTTTACCAGACGATGATTATAGCGGAACAGATTATGTATCTCATAATGTAAGCGTTCCTCGTAATCTTTAAACTTCGCCTTCTCTTCTTCTTCCGTAATCTGACCGCTTTTCTTGAGTTCACGAAGCATCTCCGCATACTCCTGGTCAAACTCATTTTTCGACGGCTCTCTTTTTCCTTCATACACCCAGGAAAGCCACTCTCTCACGGTAAAGATGTGACATCCGTTCACATCCTTGGTCACCGGCTCCGAAACCAGTTTCTCCAATTCTAACATCTGGGCACGGGAAACCAACGTTTCATCGATAAATCCGAACTCCAGGAACATACGAATGGGAAGGGCAATGTCATCCTCTGCCATTCCGTAAGTTTTTTTATAAATAATTTCATAAATCTGATAAAATCCGTCCGCCAGCTGACGTCTTAACTTACGAGCCCAGTCCTCTGTGGATGTTTTATCCTCCATGGACGCAAACTTTCTTATGTGTGCCGTAAACTCCTTTGCCATCTCTTCCGAGACACCGGCGAAGGACAGAATCTGCTCCAATGTATTTTCACAAGGCTCTTCTCCCACAACCGCGGTTCCGGCACCCTGCTTTCTTGCCTGTCTTTTCTTTTCATGAGCCGCAAACGGTTCTCCGGCACACTTTTCGAATAATGCTGTCAAATCTCCCAATTTCTTTTCTAATACATCACGTAAGAGTCCGGCCGCTTTTTTGGTCTCTGCCCCTTCCGCCTTATCCAACAGAGAACTAAGGTAGAAAAACATATTGTCGGCTCCTCCGTTCATCAATACGGAACCTTGACGACGTAAAAACTCAGCCTGTGTATTACATTCTTGTAATAACCACCCCAATAGTTCCGCCTGCTCTTCCACATGGCGCATCACCACTTTGGTGCCGCAGGAAAAATAGTTTTTCTGTACTTCTGCCGGGATCTTGGCCGCCTCCAAATAATACTCTGTAAGCGCAGGCGCTTCCGCTGCTGCATATTCTTCTTTTCCTGCTTCCGGCAAATCCACCGAGCGAAGTTCCTCTGTTTTACAGCGGGTGGTGTACTGCCGATACAGCTCCGCGATTACTTCCGGCAGAATCTTCGCTTCCTGTCGGTAAAGATTTACTCTGGCATATAATTCACAAATAAAGCGCCCCAAAGAAGCTGTTAATCGGCCGCCGTACTCTTTGTTTCCCTCCAGTACCGTCTGCAAATCAGCAAAAGATTTCACCGAAAAAGCATATACCGTCATATCCTCTATGGCAACACAGCTCGTCAGATAACTTCCGCCGCACAAATCCGGGACAGCCAAAAAATCCCCGCTCACCACAGGAAGGCACGCATTGGAACTTACCAGTTTTCCTTTTCCTTTTAACACAACAAAAACACTGTCCGATGCTGCTCCTTCTTCGTACAGCGCTTCCCCTTTGGGTACCAGATTCATTGCGTTCATTTTGATCGTAATCGCCATAACAAAACCCCACTGTATAAGATAAATTAAAAATCGCCTCTAAAGAACAGTATACTCCTTTTTCCACATAAAAGAAAGTTATTTTTCAATCTTCTTCCCATTCTCTCTTAATTGTCGAAAAAAGGACTGCAACACGTCAGAACATTCCTGTTCCAAAATACCCTTTTCAAACTTCACCTTATGATTTAACCCCGGTGTGTTGAGTATATTTAACACGGAGCCCGCACATCCCGCTTTCGGATTCATACACCCTGCCACGACCCGCGGAATGCGCGCCTGTACAATTGCACCCGCACACATGGGACAAGGTTCTAACGTTACATAAAGTGTACAATCTTCCAGTCTCCAATCCGAAAACAACCGGCTGGCTTTTTTTATAACCGCCATTTCCGCATGGGCCAACGTGGTTTTGTCCGTATTCCGGCGGTTATACCCTCTTGCCGCGATTTTCCCGTCTTTTACCAGTACACATCCGATGGGTACTTCGTTAAGCTTTGCTGCCTTTTTCGCTTGTCGGAGTGCTTCCCGCATAAAGACTTCATCTTCCTTCCTGCGTGCTTCCTCCTGTTTCAAACGAAGCGCTTCTTCTTTCGCTTCTTTTTCCGCCTTTGCTTTCTGTCTGCGCAAATAGGCCCTCTCTTTTGCCTCCCGGTCTGCCTCTTTATTCCATTCTCTCCGGTAATTTTCCTGTTCTTCCATCCGGTTGCTCCTTTGTCCTGTAATACTTCCGCTCTTCCTCGGTCTCAAATCCCAGCTTTCGATACAGCGTTTCCGCCTCCCGGTTTTCTGAAGATACCTGCAGTCGCATCATGTGTATTCCCTGACCCGTCAAGTCTCCTGCAATCTCACCCATTAATCTTGTAGCCAATCCCTGTCTGCGAAAAGCAGTCTCTGTCTTTAAACCGTACAGGTACGCCTCATTCGTTCCGGGCATCGGATAGATCAAACATTCCGTTATGACTTTTCGGTCCCTGACCAACCCATACCTGACGGTTCCGTCCCCATCTTCCGTCTCTTCTTTTGTCAGCACGGTATCTTCCGGCAAACCCGTATGCTTCTTAACAAGTTCTTCCAACGCAATCCGCAGCATATATTCCGACCGTTCATAAGAAAACGTTATTCCTTCCGCTTCTTCCAAGGAAAAACCAAGGCTCGGGTCAACTACGGTGTGGATATCAGACACGCCCACTCTGTTACATTCCTTCAAAGCCCGAAAAAAAAGTTCCGACAAAATACCTGTTTTCTCCGCAAAACGTGCCACGGTAAGTTCCGCATGCCCCTCATCCGGAAAGAACACGGAAAGCACCCCCTTAGGACACAAGCGTCCCCCGTAAAAGAAAAAGCAATCCGCATGAGTCAATGCATTCATCTCCCATTCCAAAAAAAGAGACGCGGATAATCCTCCTTGTACTCTCGCTTCATCCATCCTCTTTTGTAACCGTTTCCGTTCTCCTGCCCGTAATCGTTTCGCTATTTTTACCATATACTTTTCCTTCCCCGGACCACAAATCAAGTACTGTTTCCCTTCTTAAAATCATAGCATAAATGCGAAGAAAAACCAACTGAAATCAAAATAATTTCTTAAACTTTTTTCGGATTCTTGCAGTTTATTTTTGTTTATGCTATTCTATACAAAGTTCGTGTTGTTATAGTTTCAGGGAGGGAATATGAACGAATCAAACATAAAACAGTTTTTTCTCACATTTATTACACAGCTTCGCCTGTTTGCAAAAGAGTGTCTTTTGCCGGCATTTTTATTAAACCTTTTTATTGAGGCCTGCTCCAGAGAATCGGTTATCAAACCGTTTTTCTACCTGGTTACGTCACCTCTTGTTTTCCTTTACAATACTTTACTGATTTGTGTTACCCTTTCGGTATCCTTCTTTTTCAAGCGAAGACGATTTGCCAGATTTATTCTGTTTATCTTATGGCTTGCGGTAGGGATTACGGATTTTGTTTTGCTGCAATTTCGTACCACCCCTTTTACTGCCGTAGATCTCCTTTTACTGGATTCGGCGTTCTCCATTATGGGACATTATCTTTCCGTATTCCAAATTATCCTTGTGATACTGGCGGTGTTAGGAGCCATTGCCTTAGGCGTATTCCTGTTCTTACGAACCAAAAAAGAAACCGAAGGCACCTCTTTCCTGCACTCCGGACTTGTTTTCGGTCTGCTTCTTATGCTTGGCATTTGTTCCACCGGACTTTTCACTGCTTGCGGCCTTTTAGAAAGCAATTTCGGTAATCTGGCACAGGGATTCCACAAAAACGGTCTTCCGTATTGCTTTTTTTCCAGCATTTTTGATACCGGCATTTCCAAACCGGCCTCTTATTCGGAAAATGAAATCGACCGTATTGTGTCCTCCATTACCGGAATGCCGGAAACGGATTCCGATGCACCGAAACCACCGGTTCCCGAAGACACTGTCACTCAAACTCCGACAACCGACAATACACAGGATACCGTACCCGACATCACACAGGCTCCGACAGAGGAGCTTACACCGGTTCCGGAACAACCGGTGTTATCCACGGAACATCCTAATTTTATTTTCTTACAGCTGGAGTCCTTTTTCGATCCTACGTATATCAAGGGAGCCTCTTTTTCCGAAGATCCGGTCCCGACGTTTCGCAAATTAAAGGAGACTTGCTCCTCCGGCTTTTTAACCGTTCCGTCCATCGGTGCCGGCACCGCCAACACGGAATTCGAGATTTTGACCGGTATTAACTTAGACTTTTTCGGACCGGGAGAATATCCGTATAAAACCGTTTTAAAAGATACGGTATGCGAAAGTATTGCCTATAATTTATCCTCTCTTGGATTAACTGCACACGCGATTCACAACAACGACGGCACCTTTTACGGACGCCACACCGTATTTTCCCAATTGGGCTTTCACACCTTTACGCCTATTGAGTATATGGGGGTTCACAACACAACCCCTCTGGGCTGGGCCAAAGACGAAATCCTGATTCCGCACATTAAAAAAGCTCTGTCTTCCACAGAGGGACAGGATTTCATTTATGCCATTTCCGTACAGGGGCACGGTTCTTATCCTACAGAACCTCTTTTAGAAGACCCTGCTGTTACTATCGAAACTTTACCGGAAGAGTTGAAGGATTCCTACTACGAGCTACTCTATTTTGTGAACCAGTTAAAAGAAATGGATCGCTTTTTATCCCGACTGACTGATACCTTACGTAACTATGAAGAAGAAGTGGTTCTTATCCTTTACGGTGACCACCTTCCTACTTTTCCGTTCACGGATGAACTCTTAACCAACGGTTCAATCTACGAAACAGAGTATGTCATCTGGTCCAACCGTTCGGGAAAGGAACCGATAAAAAAAGACGTGGAAGCCTACGCCTTGTCCGCTCATGTTTTGGGTCTCTATGAAATTCACGAGGGCCTGTTTACCCGGTTCCATCAGACCCAATCCGCTTCCGATACCTATCAAGAAGACATGGAACTGTTGGCCTATGATGTCTTATACGGAACTTATGAAAGCTACGACGGCATTCTTCCGTATACCGCCACCGATTTACAATTCGGAATCGATCCCATCTGTATCCGGAATGTAATCCTGCAAGACCACTTGGAAGATTATATCTGTTTGTTTATTAACGGCAATAACTTTACTCCTTACAGCATCGTCTATATTAACGGAGAAAAATGTACCACCACCTTTGTTAACACAAATCTTCTTACCGTTACCGATTTTGACCTGACAGAAGATATGTCCATTCAGGTGGCACAGGTAGGCGCGGATTCCCACCCGCTTTCCTTCACGGACGCGGTCACGTTCCCTTTGCGCACAGTTCCCCATCCGGAGGAATAAAACTACAAGGTATATTTCCTTCATTCTTACTGTTTTTCCGTCGTATTTGAGAAGCCAATCGCAATATTTGATTGGCTTTTTTCCTGTTTTTATGATAAAATCCGGCTTGTGTGCAGTTTTTCTGCCACAGCATTTATCTAAGATTCAAGGAGGTTATCCCATGAAAAAGAAACTTCAGGTAGTCCTTTCCGCAGTAATCGCAGCCGCATTTTTTGCAGCCTGCAGTAAAACTCCGGACCCGGCAGCTACCGATACCACTCCGACCGTAGCAGTAACCGAGGCACCGGCAACCGAAGCGCCGGCTGAACCGACCGCTGAACCGACTGCAGAGCCGTTACCGACCGTAACGCCTCTTCCGACAGCCACTCCGCGCCCGGACATTTCCAATGTCAGTTTAAAAGAAATTTACAAAGACTACTTTATGGTAGGTACTATTTATACTCCTGTAATTGATTCCGGAAAAGATAATGCACTGGTGAAGCAGCATTTCAACGTCTTCACTCCGGAAAATCTGATGAAACCGGAATACATGCAGCGTCCGCAGGGCACCTTCAATTTTAAGGAGTCCGACCATATGATGGAAATTGCGGAACGTGACGGCTTTACTGTCATCGGACACACCTTGGCTTGGCACAACCAGTCCGGTAATTTCCTCGGAAAAATCAACAAAGACGGAAATCCGGTTACCCGTGACGAAGCCATCCAACAATTAAAGGATCACATTTACGGTGTAGCAGGTCAGTACAAAGGAAAGATTTACTCTTGGGATGTGTTAAACGAAGCTATTGCCGATGGTGCAAAGTTACCGGAAAACGGCGACTGGACCCAGTGTCTTCGTAAAACCCAGTGGACCGAATCCATCGGCCCGGAATTTGTTGCCATGGCTTTCCAATTTGCCCATGAAGCAGACCCGGATGCGCTGTTATACTACAACGATTACGGCTTGAACGACAAGAACAAGTCCGAAATTGCAGCCGCCATGATTTCCGATTTACGCTCTCAGGGCGTTCCGATTCACGGTATCGGCATGCAGTCCCACTACAGCATCGATACACAGCTCAGTTCCGTCCGCAGAAGCTTGGAACTGTTTTCCTCTATCGAGGGGCTTCGCGTTTCCGTAACAGAGCTTGATATTGCAGTTCCGAATATCAACGGTGCTCTTTCTCCGAAAAACGAGAAAAAGCAGGCTGTATATTATGCAAAGCTGTTTAACCTTTACAAAGAATTCGGCGATGTTATCGAGCGTGTTACCTTCTGGGGTTACCGTGACGATAAAAGCTGGGTAAGCGAAAGCTGTCCGATGCCGTTTGATAAAAACTTAGAGCCGAAGGAAGCCTTCTTTGCCATCATGGATCCGGATGCTTACCTTGCTCAGGCCGAAGCGGAAGATCCGATTGTTGCCCGTGTTGCAAACGGATTTTACGGCACTCCGGAAATCGACGGTGAGAAAGATGCCGTTTGGTTACAGAAGACTATGCCGTACAAGATTAATACCGCATTGTACGCATGGCAGGGTGCCAAAGGTACCGTTCGAGTTCTGTGGGATGAAAATAATGTCTATGCTTTGTTCGAAATCGAAGACAGCGCATTAAATGCAGATGCGGCAAATGCCTACGAGCAGGACTCTGTTGAACTGTTCCTTGACCCGCAAAACATGAAAGAAGATTACTTTACCGACTATGCCGGCCAGTACCGTGTAAACTATAAAGGAGAATTGTCCTTCGGTACGGTTCCGACTACAGACGGAGTAAAAGCGGCTGCTACGCAGACTGCAAAGGGCTACATGGTAGAGATTGCCATCCCGGTAAAGACTGCTCTTTCTGCCGGTATGACTCTTGCCTTTGATGCTCAGATTAATGACAGCAACGAAATGGGAGTTCGCCAAAGTGTCATGAAGTTTAATGATGCCACGGATAATTCTTATGCTTCTGCCGTTCTTTGGGGCGATTTGCTGTTGAAAGAATAGACCTATTTACAAAAACCCCTGCAGATTTCAGCCTTACAAGTGGCTTTCTGCAGGGTTTTTTTTGTTATTTATTCTCAAAACTATGTTTTTTTTAAGAATCCTGCATTTTCTTCTAGCTTTTTTTTGCATTTCAAGGTATACTAGGATGGGGAAACGAAAAGATTGTCAAAAAAGGAGGTGCTCCTTTTGAAACACATTTTCATCTTAAATCCTAACGCAGGGCGCGGCACTGTCGCCAAAGAGCTGGAAGACAAACTTTCCGGTACATCCTTTGACTGGCAAATTTATACCACCACGGCTGCCGGCGACGCAGTACGATTTATAAAAAACTACTGCGACACCCACGAAGAACCGGTACGGTTCTATGCTTGTGGCGGTGACGGCACGCTCCACGAAGTGGCCAATGCCATATACGGCTATCCTCAGGCGTCCATGTCCTGTTATCCTGTCGGAAGCGGCAATGATTTTGTCAAATACTACGGAGGCAAAGAACGTTTTCTTGACCCTGTCGCCTTATGCGAAGCTCCGGAGTTGCCCATAGATTTGATTCGTGTCAACAATCAATATGCTATCAATGCCTGTCATTTCGGATTGGATTCCTGCGTGGCAGCCATGATGGATTGCATCCGACATCATAAAGTATTGGGTGGCAAACGAGCATATCCCATCAGCGTATTGTATGCTTTCTTTAAAGGAATGCGACATCGAGCCACCGTTTCAGCAGACGAAGAACTTCTTTGCGAAAAAGAGTTTCTTCTTTGCACCGCAGCCAACGGTACCCATGTAGGCGGTTCCTACCGATGTGCCCCCCGTTCTGATAACAGTGACGGTTTTATGGAACTTTGCCTTGTGCGACGAATTTCCCGTCTGCGTTTTTTGTCGGTTATCAAAAAATACAAAGAAGGTTCTCACTTAGATGACCCGTCTTTGAAAAAATATATTGTATACCGGCGTTGCAAATCCATGCAGGTAAATGCACCGGAAGGATTTGTAATTTCATTGGACGGTGAAGTACAAAAGCTTTCCTCCTTCACCGCCGAAATCGTTCCTTCTGCAATTCGTTTTGCAGTTCCGGAACTTCACTAAAAACACAAAACCGGTATGTCGCCGGTATATAAGAAAGGATTATTACAATGAAACGTTTTTTTGCAACACTTACCGTAACCTCTCTGTTACTGCTCTCCTTCGCAGGTTGTTCGAAGAAGACTCCGGGGGAAACTCCGGATGCCACTCCGACCCCTTCCGTAAGTGAAGAAACTCCGGCAACCCCGACTCCGATTCCGCAGGAAGACACTGAAAGCGTTATTACCGGTTCCATTTCTTTTGGCGGTGATTTCACCGGCGAAGAAGGTAACATCTCTGTTTATCTCGGTCAGGCCGGCTGGGAAGTTCTCGGTGTACTTTTTTCCGACGGGAAGCCGGTTATGTTAAGCGGACCGTTGACTTATAAGGAAGGCGTTACTTTCACCTATTCCGATGCAGAAAACGAGCTTTCTTTCATCTATTCCGAGCGAGCTCTTGAGATTAAAAACATTAAGGGTACCTCTTACGCTTGTTTTGACGGTGTCTATTCCCGTGACTCGGCTCCGTTGGTTGACACATCCTCTCCGGAAGATGTTTCTGCTAAGGAATACTTGGGCCGCATTGCTTTAGCTCATCATGCAATTTCTGCCGATGACCTTCTGGAATATACGCTTGATTTCTCCGAATCCGTATACGATGATGAATACATGACTCGTTTCGTACTTATCTACACTGATATGTTCCTTTTAAGAGGTGCAGAAATTTACTCGGATCTTTCCAACGAGGTTCCGTATTACCCGATGGCAAAGGATGCCCTGAATATTCTTCTCGTTGCAGCCTCTGCCGGAAACAAGAGTTTAGAATCTGTTAACCTGACCAATGACTCCATTGTACTTAAGGATGATATGTATTACATCCCTTGTCTCGGAAACGCATACGGTGAGATTACCGATCCGAATGCTCATGCATCCTATGATACTTTGGTAGGTGAGTTTGAGATGTCCGCATATTTTGCAAGACGCGGCGAAGACAGTCACGAATTTACCTTTACCTTGCAGACCTCTGCAAATGACATGACCAGCACCGGTGTACAAATCGATTCTGTCATCATTAAAGAGAAATAATATTTGTCATAACCTATTTACAAACCGCATAAATTCATGTAGAATGAATTTGTTCGAACAAAACTGAATAATAGTTGTCTTCAGGGCAGGGTGCAATTCCCGATTGGCGGTACAGTCCGCGCGTGGTCACACACATGATTTGGTGCAATTCCAAAACCAACAGTATAGTCTGGATGAAAGAAGATTTTACTTGATTTCCTCAGTTTGCGATATTGTATGCATCGCTTTCTGTGGTCTGATTGAATTGCATGCGCCTGAAGATACTTCTTCAGGCGTATTTTTTATTTGGAGGGAAAGAAACATGAACAGTAAAACAAAAAAAATCACAACCATTGCCATGCTTTGTGCACTTACCTATGTTGTTATGGCCGTGGGAAGAATTCCGGTCGTACTCTTTTTAAAGTATGACCCATCCGATGTTATCGTAACCTTAGGCGGCTTTATCTTCGGGCCGATGACATCCTGTATCATATCCTTTGTGGTGGCAACTATTGAGATGATTACCGTAAGCGACACCGGTATCATCGGTTGGCTCATGAATGTGGTGCAGACTCTGTCCTTTGCCTGCGTTGCCGCTATAATTTACAAGAAAAAACATACCTTATCCGGTGCAGTAATCGGTCTTATTACGGGTTGGATTGTTTCCACCGCAGTTATGATGCTGTGGAATTACTTAATTACCCCGATTTATATGGGATATCCGAGAGAGGCCGTTGTGGAATTATTACTTCCGGCATTCCTTCCGTTTAATTTGTTAAAAGGCGGATTAAACGCATCCATCACTTTCTTATTATACAAACCGGTCGTCACTGTCTTAAGAAAAACCGGCTTTGTACCGGCACCGGAACAGACACAAAAACGTAAAAACCGGGGTGTTCTGATTGTTGCATTCCTTGTTCTTATCACTTGCATTCTCTTTGTCTTGTCCTTGAAGGAAATTATATAAGTCAAGACCACCGGCTTAGCCGGTGGCTTGCTCTGACCCTATAAGGGTCTCTTCCTGCAAAGCCTAAAGGCTTATCGAACTTTTTACTCCTGCAAACTCTGCTACACCCCCTTCGGGTCGTTTAGCTGTTTGCAGTTTTT
>JAFTWC010000033.1 GCA_017465475.1 Lachnospiraceae bacterium | reverse complement strand
GGTTAGCTAAGTAATCACATCCACCTTTTCCTGATAAATAATCATTTACTATGGTTTTCTTAAACTCAAAACTATATTTTGCCATAAAAAACCGACCTCCCAATCGTTAGACCTAAAGTCTAACTTTTGGGGGTCGGTTCAATGAGTAGGTTCTTTTTTTGTTTTCTCATGGTACTCTTTTTTCTTTGTTTTGTACCTTTACCATGATATATACTTTTCTGTGTGATCCTCATGGTAAGATATTTTTTCTACTTTTTCAATTTGCCATGATAGGGTGCTCTTTTGTGGTTTGTCATGGTAAAATATGACCGGTTTTGAAGTGGAAAACGTGTTTTTTGAAAAGAAAGCAGAGAAAATAATGCTTTGTGTACCATGATAGGTATGGCGACAAGCGCTTATCATGGTAATCGAATAAGGAGCTTGTTTTTTTGTGCCATGACAAGTCTGCTGATGAACAGTTCTCATGGTACATAGCCGAATCATCCGTGATTCCATACCATGATATTCGGTAAAACCTAAATTATCATGGTAAATACCTAATGTTCTATACACAGAGACGAGTTACTATGTGCTGATTACATCCTGCAAGAATATAAACAACCCGGTTTCCATATAAAAGAAACCGGGTTGCGTTAGTTCGGTTAGGCGTGTCCTATTTAAAAATTCTCTTTGCAAAGTGATACAAGCCGTTTCTCCAAACACCAAAGTCGTGTCCGCCCGGCATGGTGTAATACAAATGCTCTACGCCGTTCTTATTTAATGCAGCCTCGTATCCGGCGGTACAAAACTTTACGATTTCATCCTGTTCGCCGTTACACATCATAAGGAAAAGCGGAGCCGGCTTGCCTTCCTTGACACGAAGGTCATCTTCCGTGAACTGGCCAGGGAACGCAGGACGATTGCCGGCATCCGGGAAGGTGAGCGGTAAAAGTCCCGGTGCAGGGCTGAAAGCGCCGATGTAACCGAAGGTCTCCGGCATGGTAAAGCCGATGAAAAGAGACTCTCTTCCGCCCATGGAAAGACCTGCAATGGCGGTGTTTTCACGATCGGTTTTGATGCTGTAATTGGCTTTAATAAACGGCATTAAATCATCTCTTAAATCGTTGATAAAATTATCGAAAGCAGCGATATTTACCGGACCGAATACTTCCTGCGGAACGGCATCCTCTTTCATGGCCCGGACGTTGGGAATGACAACAATCATCTCGGTTGCTTCACCTGCACCGACTAAATTGCTGATGACTTCAAGGGGATTACCGCCTAACCACTCGTTGTGGTCGCCGCCGATGCCGTGCAATAAATAGAAAACCGGATAGGTCTTTTCTTTGGAGTAGCCTGCCGGAAGAATTACGTGGCAAAGACGGTCTGCGCCGGTAGTGTTGGACGGATATGAAACCGTTTCGCGAATCCAGCCCTCGTTTGCCTTGGAAGCTTCATCGAAGCCCTGTGGTGTTTCGTAAGAAAAACTCATAAATACCTCCTCTTTGCGGAGTTGAAAAACCGCATGAATTAGAATTCTAATAAATACAGAATAGCATAGGAAGAATGGTTTGTCAAACGAAAGATTCACAGAATGTTTTGTTACGTTAACAGAATGTTCATTGACTTTCGAAGAAAACTCGGTAAAATATTATTCGGAAGGTTTTTAGTTATAAAGAAAGGGAAGGAACAAAATGAGAAAAGTGTTGCAAAAAATGATGGCAGGCTTATGCTGTCTGACATTGCTGTTTGGTATGGCAGCATGTGAAAAGGGGAATACACCGGCAAATACGGATGTGACGCCGGGCATAACGCAGTCGGCTGAACCGACTATGGCACCGGAACCGACGGTAGCACCGGAACCAACGAAAGCACCGGAAGCGACCAAGGTGCCGGAAGTAACCAAAGCACCGGAAGTAACGAAAGAGCCGGAAGTGACGGAACCTCTGATTGAACTGCCGGAGGGTTCCTTAAAGGATGCGGCAGCAGAGTGCGGGTTTAGTTTCGGAACGGTGGTAAGTGCATATTCTTCTTATGACTTGGATTATAAGATTATGGTGATGGATGATTTTAACAGTGTGACGGCTGCCAATGAGATGAAAGCCTATTCCATGTTAAATCAGAGTATGTCCCAGTCCAGCCCGAACGGAATGCCGGCCATTGACTTTACCCAGGCGGATTCCATTGTATCCATGGCAGAACTATTGGGAATCGGTGTCAGAGGCCATGTGCTTGTATGGGATGCTTACATGTGTGACTGGTTCTTCCGTGAAGGATATAAGAATGATACGCCGTATGTAGACAAGGAGACCATGAAGACCCGTCTGCAGTATTACATAGAAAAAGTAATCACCCATTTTGAAGAAGAATTTCCGGGTGTGGTTTATTGTTGGGATGTAGTGAACGAGGCAGTAGGTGACAGTGAGGCGGATTATGACAGTTCTGATGCACGTCATGTACGTACTTGGCGCGGAACGACAGCGAACCAGTTCTATAATATTATCGGAAGTGATTATATTGAGCTTTCCTTCCTTTATGCAAAGGATGTGGTAGAAAAGTTGCAGAAAAAGAATCCGGAAGTAAGCATTGCATTGTTCTATAATGATTATAATACGTTTTATGCTGAGAAGAGAGATGCCATTTGCGAAGTGGTGAAGAGCATCAATAGCTACGCAAAGGATGCAAACGGTAAGTATCGTAAGCTTTGTGACGGTGTGGGGATGCAGAGTTATATCGGCGGTTACGGGTATCAGGAAGGATGTCTTGATCCGGCACTCATTGACATGATTCGTGAGGCGATTGAAAAGTATCATGCGTTGGATGTGGAAGTGCATGTGACGGAGATGGCGGTTCGTAACTATGATGAAACCTTGATGGCAGAGCATGCAGAGTACTACGGCGATTTGATGGAAATGTATGTGGAGTTAAACAAAAAAGCGCCGATGGTTACCAATATTTCAATCTGGGGCATCAATGATGCACCGTGGATGGATGAGAACAACGGAAACTATAAGCAAAATTCTCCGTACTGCGGTATTTTCGATGAGGACTATAAGAAGAAGGATGCTTATTACGAAGTGTTAAATGCCATGAAAAAGGGAAATGAATAATAAAACGGAATATGTGAAGGAAAGGGCAGAAATGCCCTTTCCTTTTTTCTGCTCGCGTGAATGGGAGAAGACGCAGAAAATACTTATTTTACTTGACATTTGGGGGAAATGAGGTATAATAAAAGAACAACAAATTAGGGTTCTAATTTGTAAAAAAGGAAAGAACCGGAACAGATGAAGAATCGTGTGTCGGAAAACAAAGAGACAGGTATGCGGAGGTGAAACAATGAGAGAGCAGTTGATAGTTGCGTTGCTTAGTGCACAGATGGCACATCAGAAGAGTTGTTGGGGAGAATTCCGAAAGCTTGATTTATCTCCGGGACAGCCGAAGGTACTGTCGCGTCTTCGCTATCAGGAAGGATATCTTCAAAAAGAACTGGCAGCACTTTGTTATGTGGAGCCGGCCACTATGGTGGTACTTTTGTCAAATATGGAAAAAAAGGGTCTGATTCGGAAAGAGGTGGACCATGTATCCGGCGGAAAGCGTGCATTCCGTATCTACCTTACGGAGGAAGGCAAAGCAATGGCGGAGAAGGTGGATGAGGCAGTGAATTTAATCGAGAAAAAAGCATTTGCAGGGTTTTCGGAAGAAGAGAAGTCTCAGATGATTGCGCTTTTGGGTCGTCTGACGGATAATTTGAACTAGGTTCCTTTGGTGAACGAGCTACACAAATCGAAGGCATTGAATAAGGAAACGTGAATGCGGAAACGGAGTTAACATGAGAAAGAGTATAAATAAAGTATTGTTTGGCATCGGTTGTATGGGGATGCTTTTTGCTGTGGCGGCATGCGGAAAAAAAGAAGGACCGGCAAGTAATGCGCCGGAGGTTACGGAAGCACCTACCATGACCCCGGAGCCTACTGCTACCCCGGAGCCTACTGCTACGCCGAAGCCGACTGTCACCCCGAAGCCGACGGCGGTACCGACCAGAAAGCCGGTAAAAATTGAGGATGCATTGATTCCCAATGTGTATACGTCGTCACAGAAGGATTTCGGAGGTACCATAGAACACATTGAGTATAAGTCTAAGAAGTACCATACCGAGGAACAGGAAGAGACCACAAAGTATGCCTATGTGTATCTGCCTCCGAACTATGATGAGACAAAGCAGTACAATGTATTGTATTTAATGCACGGACGAGGCGGAAACGAGGCTGAATGGCGGTTTGATGAGGATTCTTGTAAAGTAAAGAAGATTATGGACAGCCTGGCATATTACGGGGAAATCGAACCGTTTATTGTTGTAACACCCAACGGCAGAACCGGCGGTGGTGAAGATTCCTTCTATACCTTTGGGCAGGAGCTTCGTAACGATTTGATTCCGTATATCGATGCGAATTATGCTACCTATGCGGAGTACGACGAAAATGGGTACGATTTGACAGCAGCCAGAGAGCACCGTGCTATGGCAGGATTCTCCATGGGCGGGATGCAGACCGTTAATGTGGGTTTGTGTGAGAGCCTGGATATTATGGCATACTTCGGAGCCTTTGCGGCAGCACCGACTTCCTATGACTCCACAAAGATTGCCAGTTTGTTGGAGAATTTCTCCGAAGAGCATGAAGTAGGATATTTTTACAGTATTTGCGGTACGGAAGACCCTCAGGCGTATTGGAGTGCCAAGAACGCTTCGGAAGGTCTGGCAAGCAAGACGGACCGCCTGACGGATGTGAAGAACTTTATGTGGCATCAGGTGCCGGGAACCCATTCCGAGCATATCAGCCATCTTGGTTTTTACAATTTTGCACAAATTGCATTCAGGGGGACTCCGTTAGAGATGTCTTATATTAAAGATGAAGCAATCGAGAATGGTTTTACCTTCGGTACGGTGATGGTTCGTGGCCATGTACATAACAAAACCTACGGTGACATGTTGAAAAACGAGTTCCAGATTGTTACCGCGGCCAATGAGATGAAGGCATATTCCTTGTTGGATCAGATGGCATCCCAGAAAAGTGAAGACGGCATGCCGGTGATGAAATATCGTGAAGCGGATGAAATGATGAAATTTGCCCAGGAGAACGGACTTAAGGTTCGCGGTCATGTGCTTGTATGGGATAATTACATGTGTGACTGGTTTTTCAGAGAAGGCTACACCAACAACGGTGCCTATGTGGACGAAGAGACCATGAAGGCCCGCTTAAAGTACTATATTGACGAAGTAGTGACTCACTTCGAGACGGAGTTTCCGGGTGTGGTGTACTGTTGGGATGTGGTAAATGAGGCAGTGGGCGACGGCAATGATTATAAATCCGATGACCCGCGTCATGTAAGGCACAGCCGCTACGGGGCAGAAAATCTGTTTTATACCCATGTAGGTCCGGAGTATGTAGAGTTTTCCTTCGCTTGTGCAAAGGAGACGGTGGAAAAGCTGCAGGCACAGAATCCGGAGGTTTCCATTGATTTATATTACAATGATTACAACACCTTCCTTGGCGGAAAGCGTGAGGGCGTTATTGCATTGGTGGAAAGCATTAACAGCTATGTAAAGAATGAAGATGGTTCTTATAAGAAGCTTTGTGACGGTATCGGTATGCAGAGTTATATCGGCGGATACGGTCAGCAGGCAGGTTGTATGAACGACAACGATATCAAGAAAATCGAGCAGGCCATTCGCATGTTCCATGACCTGGGTGTGAAGGTACATGTAACGGAAATGTCTGTACGTAACTTCGATAAGACCCAGGTGGAAAAGCACGCGAAGTTCTACGGAAAACTGTTTGAGATGTATAAGCGGATTAACGAAGAAGAAGTATTACTTTCCAATGTTTCCATTTGGGGAATTACCGATAATCCGAACATGAGTAAGAACGACTACAGCTATGCCATGAACGGACCGTATTGCGGACTGTTCACCCAGGACTGTGTACGTAAGGATGCCTATTATGAGGCGTTAAAGGCGCTGAAAAAATAGAAAAAGAGTAAAGGAGAAATGAAAATGAAAGCAAAGAAATTAGTATTAGGAGCTTGCTGTCTGGCTATGTTGTTTGGTTTGGCGGCATGCGGAAACAAGGCAGATGAGACGGATGCAACCCCGACTCCGGCAGCAAGAGCAACTGCAACCCCGGTACCGACCTCTACCCCGACCCCGACTCCGGCTCCGACCGCAACTCCGGAACCGACTCCGACCCCGGTACATGAGCCGGCAAAGCTTGAGAGCAACGGTTATCCGAGAGAGTACACGAAGTTCAATAAGGATTTTGCCGGAAAGGTAGTAGAGATTGAGTACACCACCAAGGCTTATGCGGATAACGGGGAAGAGATTACGAAACCGGCTCTTGTTTGTCTTCCGCCGAAGTATGACGAGACAAAGCAGTACGATGTATTGTATTTGATGCACGGTATCGGAGGTACTCCGAATGAGTGGAATATCGGTAATGTATTTTCCGAGATTCGTTGTGCAATGGATAATCTGATGTACTACGAAGAAGCAAAGCCGTTCATTATCGTAGTACCGTATGGTCGTTCTTGCGTGGATTATACCAACCTCAGCTTCGATAAGGCATATTCCTTCTATGAGTTTGGTAAGGAACTTAGAAACGACTTGATTCCGTACATTGATAAGAACTTTGCAACCTATGCAGAGTATGACGAGAACGGGTATGATTTAACCGCAGCTCGTGACCATCGTGCGATGGCAGGTCTTTCCATGGGCGGTATGCAGACCATTAACATCGGTCTTTGTGAGTGCCTTGATATTATGAGTTATTTTGGTGCATTCTCCGCAGCACCGACTTCCAATACCGCAAGTGTAGTTGCTGAAAAGATTGCAGCATTTGATGATAAGTATGATATCAAATATTTCTACAATATCTGTGGTCTCAGCGACGGAACTGCACTTGCCAGCGCAAAGGCAGCAGTAAACGGTTTGGATGCAATGACCGATAAGCTGACCGACGGTGAGAACTTCATGTGGCATGAAGTACCGGGTGCCCATGACCATAAGGTATGGCACTTAGGTCTTTACAACTTTGCACAGTTGGTATTTAAGTAAAATTGTACCTGTAGTATATGGGAAGGACAGTCTTGATAAAGAGACTGTCCTTTTTCGTTTCATGGAGGAGGACGGAACTGATGCTTGGGACAAATGTTATATTGCAATAAAAGGGGAAAACTGGTAAAATAATAGTGTTGCCATAGGCGGAATCCACAGAAGAAAACGAAAGGGAGAGTACAATATGAGTGTGAGAGAACGTATAACGGAAGAACAGATTGCAAAGTATACCGAGCTTGTGACTCCGAAGAAGAAGTTGCGGAAAAAGGGCGGGAAAATGAGTATCATATTTTTCCTCTGCTGTTTTGCGTTTGGTATCTTGCTTGGTGTAGGGTTGGGATTTTTGGAGGAAAAGGGAGTTTCCTTATCTTTGCCGAAACCTTTTTCAATAAAGGAAGGGTTAGAATTTGTCTATGGAGTTTTGCTCATCGTGGGGCTTTTTGTGATGATGGTAGTACATACTGCCATTCATGAAGCGGGGCATCTGGTGTTTGGGCTATGGACCGGCTATGAGTTTTTATCCTACCGTGTGTTTTCCTTTACGATTGTAAAGAAGGACGGAAAACTGATGTATAAGAAGCTTAAAGTACCGGGAACCTTGGGACAGTGCCTGATGATGCCTCCGGAGTGGAAGGAAGATGCGCCGTACCCGTATGTTTGGTATAATCTGGGTGGCGGAATTTTAAATATAGTCACGTCTTTGGCGGTGGCGCCGTTATTCTTTTTGAATAATCCGTTGCTTGGCTGGATTGCCGGAGTGTTTATTTTTGACGGTGTTATTTTCGGTCTTACGAACCTGCTTCCCATGACGGTGGGACTTCCCAATGACGGAAAGAATTGTTTGTTATGTAAAAAGGATCGGATGAATCAGAAAGCGTTCTATTTGCAGTTGAAGTTAAACATGATGATGAGTGACGGAGTTACCGCAAAGGATCTTTCGGATGAGTTGCTTTGTGTGGGACAGGAGTTTGAAATTAATTCTCTTACTTGTTATATTCGCTTGATGGAGTTTTTGAAGCATCTTCAGAAAAAAGAAGATGCGGAGGCGAGAGCGTGTCTCGCTGAGATAGAAAAGAACGGAAGGAAGCTTCCGGTGGCGTTTTTAAATACGATTGAGTTACAGCGTATGTACTGCATGATACTGGACAAAGCGCCCATTGAGGAGATTGCGGCATATTATGCGGTATTGCAACCGGTATTAATCCAGGTGAAGGATATTTCCATTTTACTTATAAAGTACGTATTCTATTTGTGCTTGACAGAGGAAGAGCGAGAGACCATCGAGTGGCTTATTCGTTCCAAGAAAGGAAAGCTTCCGAAACGTTTGCCGACGAGAAAGCCGGTGAAGGCAGAGAAGATTTTCGAAGAAATGGAAAAGGCTTATGCGAAATATCCGGTGATCGGTGAGGCTGAGATTTATATGGATTTGGCGAAGTACTGTAAGGAACGGTACGAAGCAGAATAAGGAAAAATACGGCAGGTTTGCTTGGGTTACAAGCTGACCTGCCGTTTGTTTTATGTCATATGTATCGTAGTGAAGCGGGTTTTGCGCGAGCTTATGCACCCTTTTTCAACATTCGGTAAGATTTCCATTTGCCGGACAGATAGTAGATGGTACCCGGAATGGAGGTTCCGTATGCAGCCAGGCCGTAGCCTAAGAAGAAGCCGTACAGACCCATGTCTAATACAATTCCGAATAAGTAGCTTAAGCAAATACGAAGTACGACACCGTCCAAAAGACCGAATACAAGGTTTAACGGGGAATTGCCGATACCATTCATCAGTGCATTGGTGCCGCGCATAAGGAGCATTCCCGGAAAACTCCATACCACCGCCGAAACAAAGACAGGAGCCAGTTCGATGACCGGTTTATCTTTGGTAAAAATACGGAAAACGAATTGCGGGGCACACAGCATCACAATGGTAAAGATTGCGTAAAAGATTGTACTGTAAATCCAAATCCAACGAACCACGGCGGAAGCCCTCTCCGGCTTATCTGCGGCAACGTTTTGTCCGATCATGGAGCTGCCGGCCATGGCCAGTCCGTAGGTGATACGGTTCACCACATCATCAATTTTTACACCGGTGCCGAAGGTGGCAGAAGCATAAACGCTGATTGGATTCACCAATGAATTTACGTAAATCATGGAAAGGTTAATGGCACCGCTCTGAATAGCCAAAGGGATTCCGAGACGGCATAAATGCTTGGCAGATGCTTTGTCGATGGCAAAGCTTTTTAATTTAAAGTCGAACCCGAAGGCTTCCTTTCTGCGGAACAGATAAATCAGAGCATAAATAAATGCGAAGGCCTGGCCGATAACGGTGGCCAGTGCAGCACCGAAGGTACCCATCTGCAGCAGCCCGATAAAGAGAATATCCAGTACCAGGTTAATAACGGAAGCAATCAATACAAAAATGAACGGACGCTTGGAATCTCCCATACCGCGCAGTACTGCAGAAACCATGTTGTAACCGAAAGTAAATACATTGCCCACGGTACATACAAGGAAATAATCCCAGGCATAGTCATAGGATTCTGCCGGAGTGTTAATAAGTTTTAACACCGGATGGCCGATGAACAGTCCGATGGCAGTAAGAACCACTGCCATCCCGAGAATCAGGGTAAACAGGGTGCCGATGGCGTTGTTTAGTTCCTTTTTGCGGCCTGCTCCGATAAGCTGCGCAATGTAAATCTGACCGCCGTTGGAAAAACCGAGACCAATCATGGTCATAAACATTACGATACTGCTGCCTACGGTAACACCGGAAAGACCGAAGCTTCCTACGTATTGACCGACAACAATCATGTCCACCAGGGAATACACTACCTGAAGCGCATTGGACAGCATAAAAGGCAATGCGAACTTCCAAAGACTCTTCGGAATGCTGCCGGTGGTATAATCTTTGATTAATTCTGTTTTAGCCATAAAAACTCCTTTTGACGAAGAATATCCATATTCTTTCGTCCGTTTCTGCAAAAAAATAAAAGGGAGAAAATCTTCCCTTTTTTCTATTATAAGGAAAAAGAGCAGAGATGTCAAGAAAGCCGGGAAAATAAATTAGAATCATAATTTACTTTGTTACAAAAAGTGTTTGACAGTGTAACAATGTTATGCTATTATAAAATTACGATGTAACATTGTTACGAAAGGAGGCACCTATGGGAGAAGAACTGATTTCCAAAAAGGAACTTTTGGAACGGTACGGCATTTCTTACGGAGCGTTGTATCGCTGGAAACGAAAAGGATTGATTCCGGAGGATTGGTTTTTAAAGAAGTCTACCGTGACCGGCCAAGAGACATTTTTTCCGAAGGATTTGATTTGTGAGCGGGTGGAGTTGATTCAAAGTCAGAAGGACGATTTTTCCCTGGATGAACTGTCCAAACAGTTTCATAAAGAGTCAGAAGCGAAGGCAGTGCTGACAGTGAAGACTTTGTACGGAGATAAGTCCTTTTATTTAAACGAAGTACAACAGGTGCTTTTGGATGACGGAAAGGGGAAGGTGAGAGATTTGACCTCTGAGATTCTGGGCGGTCAGCAAAGATGACGGAACAGTACGAGGAAGACGGAAGAAACTTCACGGAAATGAAGTTGTGAGGATGAAAGTGCAAAGATGAAATTGCAGGAAGAAAACAATGGAGAGAAATGAAGAGGCCGGTGGGGATTCCGGCAAAAAAGAGAGGAGATTTGTTATGGATTTAAATATTTCGGGAAGCGGCCAGATTACGCCGGGAGAGTATGATAAGATACGAGTTAGTGGCAGTGCGCAAATGGAAGACGCGGTGCGTTGCAAAGGGTTGCAGGTGGCTGGTTCTGCAAACGGCTATAATCTTGTTTGTGAAGAGAATGTTCATGTTTCGGGACACTGCTCTTTTTCCGGGAAGGTAACGGCCGGAAATGTGGGGATTTCCGGTGGCCTTTCTGTGGCTGGGGAGATTGAAGCGGCGGAGAAGATTTCGATTAGCGGAGCCATGTCTTGCGGAGGAGATGTCAGATGTAAGGAGTTCGGAGTTTCCGGAAAAAGTAAAGTGGCCGGAGACGTGGAAGCGGAGCTTGTAAAGGTTCGTGGTGCTCTTGACTGTGACGGATTGTTGAATGCCGAGGAAGTGGACATTGAATTTGAAAAGGGCATGGATATAGGAAGTATCGGCGGCAGTAAAATTGCAATTTACAAGCGTCACGGCGAAGAGAAAAAGAAGAGAGCACGTTTGCCTTTGTTTGCCTCTTTGATAAAGAGAACCACGGTGGGAACGGTGTGTGTAAAGAATGCAATCGAGGGGGATGAGATTGCATTGGAAGGCGTGGTTGCACCTCGGGTATCCGGTCGTGTGGTTGCTATTGGTGCGGACTGTGAGATTGAACTGGTACAGTACAGCGAACAGGTAGAGGTTTCCCCGGAAGCTAAGGTGGGACGTACGGAGAGGATCTAAGATGTAAAATTCACAACTAATATCAAGATTTTTGGAATGTGGTTGTGCTATCCTTAAGGGGTAAGGAGGAAAGTAACTTGTACGAATGGAACGAGACGATACAGCGCATGATTGATTGGATTGAGGCACATTTGACGGAGAATCCTACACTTCTTCAGATGTCGGAGGAAATCGGATATTCTCCCTATTATGTGTCCACAAAATTCCATGAGATTGTGGGAATGACGGTGAAAAATTACATTGCGGGACGTCGCCTTGCTATGGCGACCTTGGAAATCCGGGATACGAAGGAGCGGATTTTGGATATCGCAATGAAATACGGATTTTCTTCCCAGGAGGCTCTGACGAGAGCCTTTGTGAGTGCTTACGGGTGTACACCGGCGGCCTATCGGAAGAAACCAAGGCCGGTACGTCTTGCGAATCTACAAGTAGTTCTTTTTCCGCAACATTACACGAATAAAGGAGAACCGACCATGAATACAACAGCATTAACAGAAGCAAGAGTAAGGGTAGAGCATATTCCGGCCCATAAGTATATCGGAATTTGGGATATCGAGGCATCGGATTACGGAAAATTTTGGAGTCGTCATGACTGTGATACGGTATGCGGCATCATTGACAGCATGAGTCACGTGTCTCATCCGATTGTGACCGGACACACAGCAGGCTGGTTTTATGAAAAGGGAAAGAAGGGATATTTCTACGGTTTTGGTGTGCCGGAGGACTATGACGGAGAAGTTCCGGAAGGGTTTGAAATGAGAAGTTTCCCGGCTAGTGATTATCTGGTGTTCTATCATCCGCCGTTCGATTTCTTAAAGGACAACGGTGAGGTCATGGGCAGAGTAGAGAACCTTGCATGGAACTATGACCCGGCAAAGCACGGGAATGTGTGCTATGAGTGGAACGAAGAAGCTTGCCAGGATTATCAGAGACATTATCCGGAGGGCATCGGGTATGAGGTGTTACGACCGGTGAAGAGGAAGTAAAATATTTTTGTGCTTGCAAGGGTGGTCGTGTGATTCTTACACGACCACCCTTTGGCGTTGTCGCTTTTGGGGAGATATCGTTTTTTGCGATGCGGATTGGGAAATTACCATTGGAAAGACGGAATTTGGGATTCTGATGGTAAACTATTTGGAGAGCTTTTGAAATTTACCATTGGAAAGACAGGTTTCGAGATTTCGATGGTATAGAGTAAAGATGCAGACCGAGAAATTACCATTGGAAAAGCGGGATTTTTGATTCCAATGGTAAAAAGTGAAGAGGTGGTCTTGAACTGTACCATTGGAAGGGCGTGAATCTGAATTCCAATGGTAAAGAGTGAAGAGGTGGTCTTGAACTGTACCATTGGAAGGGCGTGAATCTGAATTCCAATGGTAAAGAGTGAAGAGGTAGTCTTGGACTGTACCATTGGAAGGGCGTGAATCTGAATTCCAATGGTAAAAAGTGAAGAGGTAGTCTTGGACTGTACCATTGGAAGGGCGTAATTTGAGATTTCAATGGTAAAAGAGCAAGCGTGGTTTGAAAGGTACGTATCAGGGTAGTTTTACCGAGTTGTCTTGCGCCGATAATGCATTAAGCATTCTTGTTCTTTTGAGATTTCTAATCTAACAGTTTTTTGTAGGCCTTACGATAGAGCATAGAACCACCTCCAAAGCCGGTATTTACAATAACTGCAACATAATTCCCGATTTTGGTCAGCTGGCTTGCAACAAAATTCTGCGATGGGGAGATGCTATTGTAACATTATTCCGTATTTCTGGTTGCATATTGTAACAAAATTCTATGAGTGACAAAATTTCAGCCGGATTGTAGGAGGTTTTTTAAGTTCAAATATTCAAAAAGTCAAGAAAAAGTAAGAAGTATTTGATATGATTAACGGAAAGATATATAATGGTGAGAAATCAATAAGAAAGAACGCAAATAGGAAGAGTGAGGAGATGTGTATGAAAACCGGTAGTTGGAAAGCAATTATATTAGATTTGGACGGAACATTGTTGCATTCGGACGGCAGCATTTCGGAGTATACGTTAAAGGTGTTGCAGGAATGTAAAAACAAAGGGATTCTTGTGGTGGTTGCAACAGCAAGGTTTTGGTTTAAGGCGGAAAAGTATATTCAAATGATTTCCCCGGATTATGCCATATTGGCTGACGGAACACAGATCTACCATGACGGAGAATTGATTCATGGGTATGCCATGGAGCAGTCGCAAAGCGAAGGAATGATTCGTGAATTATCAGGGAAAGCGGATTTTGATTTTGTGGCAAGTGTAGGGAAGGAACTGCTTTGTAGCAGCGCCGGGATAGATGAGACATGGCGCAAAACAAGTGAGTTCAAGAATATGTTGGATGTGCCGGTTTATAAAATTGCCGCTGTATTAAAAGAATACGAAGAAGCGAAAGAACTTGCAGAGAAATATGACTGTCGTTTGTATTCCTATCGTGACGAGGATTTATATGGATTTGCACGCAGCAATTCCGGGAAGTATCAGGCAGTCGCCGCATTGGGAGAATTGCTACAGATTTCATTAGAAGAAATGATTGCATTCGGTGATGATGAAAATGATTATGAGATAATAAAAAATGTGGGACGAGGAATCGCAGTTGCGAATGCAATACCGATGATAAGAGAAATCGCGGATGATATTACCGAAAGCAATAACGATGACGGAGTTGCAAAATATATTGAGAAGATAGTTTTGTAATGGGATAGAGGAAGGGGAAACGTTACAATGAAGAAAATTGGTTTAGTAGGCGGTACCGGTCCGGAATCCACCTTGATGTATTATAAGGAGTTGAATACCAAAATAGATGAGGCTACCGGCGGGAAGGAAATGCCGGAACTTTCAATCGAAAGTGTAAATTTTCGTAAGGCGTGGGAACTGGTTTCATCGAAACAGCACAAAGAGTTGGCGGGGTACCTTTCGGAAAAAGTGAATCATCTGGTGGCAAGCGGGGCAAAAGTGGTAGCATTGACGGCGGCTACGATGCATATTGTATTTGATGAAATTGAACGTAATACAAAGGTATCGTTGGTAAGTATACCGAAAGCCGTATGTAGTGAAGCGCTTGAAAAAGGTTATAAGAAAGTCGGATTGCTCGGAACTGTTTTTACGATGGAACAGGACTACATGAAAAAGGATTTTCGCGAGGCCGGAATCGATGTGATTGTACCTGATAAGTCGGACAGGGAACTGATTGCAAAAAGAATCTATGAGGAACTGGAAGTAGGAATCGTAAAGGAATCTACCTTGCGGGAATTTAACGAAATCATAACCAAGATGCAGAAGAACGATGGGATAGAAGCGATTATTTTGGGCTGTACCGAATTACCGTTGCTATTGAATGATACAAACTGCCCGGTGCCGTGTTTGGATAGTGTGGAAATCCATATTAAGAAGATTGTGGAATTGGCGTGGGAGTGAGAGGGACAGTAATATAGCGCAACGGGGTAGGATGCGTTAAAAAGCTTAAAATGGCCAAAAAAGTTCTTGCTTTTAAAAACAATATATGTTAAAATTAAAACAGAACATATGTTTGTTTTAATTATGGCGAATTCGCCATAATTAAAAACAGGACAGGAGGAAATCGGGTGGCCAAGATTACTGTAAAAGATACTGAGATTAATATTACGAAGATTAATGATGAAGATTATATTTGCATAACAGATATGCTTAAAGCAAAAGATGGTGAATTTTTTGTGACTGATTGGTTGCGAAATAGAAATACACTTGAATATATAGGGACATGGGAAAGTGTGTATAATCTGGAATTTGATTTCAACGAATTTTCTCGAATCACCAATAAATCAGGTTTGAACAGTTTTAAAATAAGTGTTAAGGAATTTGTTGAAAGAACAAAGGCGATTTCAATTACCGCAAAGGCAGGAAGATATGGTGGTACGTATGCACATAAAGATATTGCGTTCGAATTTGCTATGTGGATCAGTCCACAGTTTAAAATATATATTGTAAAAGAGTTTCAAAGATTAAAGAATGAAGAACAAAAACTTTTAGGATGGTCTGCTAAACGTGAATTAGCAAAAATTAACTATCGAATACATACTGATGCAATAAAAAACAATTTGATTCCGGCAGAGCTTACTTCTAAACAAATGTCTATTGTATACGCGGATGAAGCGGATGTTTTAAATGTTGCTTTATTTGGTAAAACAGCTAAACAATGGCGTGAAGAAAATCCCGATTTGAAGGGCAATATTCGCGATTACGCTAGTATGAATGAATTAATATGTCTCTCAAACTTAGAAAATATTAATGCAGTTTTAATAAATGAACAAGTGCCTCAAACGGAGAGACTTATTAAGTTGAATCAGATTGCTATTTATCAAATCTCAGTATTGCAACAAACTGATAATAGGAAATTGTTAAAATTGGACTAATATAGCAAAGTTAATGTGACGAATTTCAATTTGTACAGCTCTCTGAATTTGAGATTTCCGTTACATGTTTCATAAAGGTCTTGCCTTGGTGTCTGATAGTAGACACTGAAGCAGGACTTTTCTTTTTGATTTAACAAGGCACATTGGGATGGGAGTGCGTCTTCTATGCCCTCATTTCGGTCTTACACAACCTTCCCTACTCGTAAGAACGGGAAGCCGTGCATGACAAAAGGGCCGCGCATCAGCGCGGCCCCAAAAGCCTAAATCTTACAGATTATGAATCTTTCTCTTTACGTAGGTCGTATGGAGAAGCTCATGAGCCTTGTGGCTACCCGGCTCGCCGAGATAGCTCTTGTAAAGCTCCTTCACATCCGGATTCTCGTGAGAGAAGCGGAGGGTGTTCGCTGCATCGTAATCATAGAGAGCCTTAGCACGTACGGCACGGATATCCGTGAAGTTACGTACGGATGCGTCAACCTGCGGCTGACCGCCACCGTTTACACAACCGCCCGGGCAACCCATGATTTCGATGAAGTGGTAGTTAGCTTCGCCGTTCTGAACCTTGGTAAGAAGCTCCTTAGCGTTCTTTAATCCGGAAGCAACTGCAACGTTCACCTTCATGCCTGCAACTTCATAGGTAGCTTCCTTGATGCCGTCGGTACCACGAACCTCGGTGAACTCGATCGGGGTGCCGTCCTTCTCGCCGGTAAGCTTCCAAACTGCGGTACGGAGAGCTGCCTCCATAACACCGCCGGTAGCACCGAAGATTACTGCAGCACCGGTACCGGAGCCTAACGGAGAGTCGAACTCTTCATCCGGAAGGGTGTTGAAGGTGATGCCGAGACGCTTAATGAGTCTTGCAAGCTCTCTGGTGGTGATGGAAATATCAACATCAGCTACGCCTGCAGCGTTCTGATCGTCACGACCGATCTCGAACTTCTTAGCGGTACACGGCATTACGCTGACAGATACGATATCGTTCTTGTCAATGCCTTCCTTCTCAGCGTAGTAGGTCTTAAGCACAGCACCGAACATCTGCTGCGGAGACTTACAGGAAGAGAGGTTCTCGGTCATATCCGGGAAGTAGTGCTCACAGTACTTAATCCAGCCCGGAGAACAGGAAGTGATGAGCGGTAATACGCCACCGTTCTGTACACGGTCAAGGAACTCATGAGACTCTTCCATGATGGTAAGGTCAGCAGAGAAATTGGTATCGAATACCTTATCAAAGCCGATGCGACGAAGTGCAGCAGCCATCTTGCCCTGTACACCGGTTCCCATCGGATAGCCGAACTCTTCACCGAGAGCAGCACGTACTGCCGGAGCAACCTGAACGAATACCTTCTTGTTCGGGTCTGCGATTGCAGCGAGAACTTCATCGGTGGAATCCTTCTCGTAAAGAGCACCGGTCGGACATACAGCGATACACTGACCACAGGATACACAAGAGGTATCGCCGAGGCCCATATCAAACGGAGATGCAATGTTGGTCTTGAAACCACGCTCGTTAGCGCCGATTACGCCAACGCCCTGTACCTTTTCACAGACAGCGGAACATCTGCGGCAAAGGATACACTTATTGTTATCACGAACCATATGAACAGCGCTGGTGTCTAAATCGTAGGTGTTTACTTCGCCTTCGTAAACGTTTTCACACTCTACCTTTAAGTCCTTACAGAGCTTCTGTAATTCACAGTTGCCGCTGCGTACGCAGGAGAGACACTTTCTGTCATGGTTGGAAAGAATAAGTTCCAAAGTCTTTCTTCTGGAATCTAATACCTTAGGAGTATTCGTAAATACTTCCATACCCTCGTTTACCGGGTATACACAGGAAGCTACAAGGCTTCTTGCGCCTTTTACCTCTACCACACAAATACGGCAAGCGCCGATTGCGTTAATATCCTTTAAGTAGCAAAGCGTCGGAATCTCGATGTGAGCGATTCTTGCTGCCTCTAAGATAGTAGCGCCTTTTGGTGCGGTAACAGTCATACCATTAATCTTTAAAGTAACGGTTTCCATGTTTTACCTCCAATTCAAATTAAGTCAGTAACTTACTTCTTAGAAATCGCGCCAAACTTACACTTCTCGATACAAGCACCACACTTTACGCACTTGTTGGTATCGATAACGTGCGGCTCCTTCACAGTACCGGTGATAGCACCAGCCGGACACTGTCTAGCACAAAGGGTACAACCCTTACACTTATCCGGATCAATAACGAAGGATAAGAGATCCTTACATACGCCGGCCGGACATCTCTTCTCAACAACGTGAGCGATGTACTCGTCCTTGAAGTAACGTAAGGTGGAAAGTACCGGGTTCGGAGCAGTCTGACCGAGACCACATAAGGAGTTATCCTTAATGTAGTAGCAGAGCTCTTCTAACTTATCAAGATCCTCTAAAGTAGCCTGGCCCTTGGTAATCTTGTCTAACATCTCATAGAGACGCTTGGTACCGATACGACACGGTGTACACTTACCACAGGACTCATCAACGGTGAACTCAAGGAAGAACTTTGCAATATCAACCATACAGTTGTCTTCGTCCATAACGATAAGTCCGCCGGAACCCATCATGGAACCGAGAGCGATGAGGTTATCGTAGTCGATCGGAACGTCGAAGTGTTCAGCCGGAATACAACCGCCGGACGGACCACCGGTCTGAGCAGCCTTGAACTTCTTGCCGTTCGGGATACCGCCACCGATGTCTTCAACAACCGTACGAAGGGTAGTACCCATCGGGATTTCTACAAGACCGGTGTTCTTAATCTTACCGCCGAGAGCGAATACCTTGGTACCCTTACTCTTTTCGGTACCCATGGATGCGAACCAGTCAGCACCGTTTAAGATAATCTGCGGAATATTTGCATAGGTTTCTACGTTATTTAATACAGTAGGCTTATCGAAGAGACCCTTTTCAGCCGGGAACGGCGGTCTCGGCTTCGGCTCACCACGGTTACCTTCGATGGAGGTCATAAGAGCGGTTTCCTCACCACATACGAATGCACCTGCACCGAGACGGAGCTCAAGGTCGAAATCAAAGCCGGTCTCGAAAATGTTCTTACCAAGTAAGCCATACTCTCTAGCCTGCTTAATAGCGATGTTCAAACGATCTACGGCGATCGGGTACTCTGCACGAACGTAGATGTAACCCTGGTTAGCGCCGATTGCGTAACCTGCGATAGCCATAGCCTCGATTAATGCGTGCGGGTCGCCCTCAAGTACGGAACGATCCATGAATGCACCCGGGTCACCCTCGTCGGCGTTACAAGCAACATACTTCTGGCCGCCCTTTACAAGGTCCTTAGCAAGCTGCCACTTTCTGCCGGTCGGGAATCCGCCGCCGCCTCGTCCGCGAAGGCCGGAATCTAAGATGCACTTAATAACATCATCCGGGGTCATCTCGGTAAGAACCTTACCAAGTGCCTCATAACCGCGGGTACCGATGTACTCCTCGATATTCTCCGGATTGATAACACCACAGTTACGAAGAGCGATACGATGCTGCTTCTTGTAGAAGTCGGTCTCATGAAGCGGCTTTAAAGCCTCCTCATTTTCCTGAACGGTATCTTCGTAAACATACTTCTTAACTACACGACCCTTTAACAGGTGCTCGGAAACGATTTCCGGGATGTACTCCGGCTTAACCATGGAATAGAAGGTTGCTTCCGGATATACGATAACGATCGGGCCGAGAGCACAGAGACCGTGACAACCGGTCTGTACTACGGAAACTTCTTCAGCAAGGCCGTTCTTTGCGATTTCTTCCTTTAATAAGTCAAAAATCTGAAGGCTGCCGGAGGAAGTACAACCGGTTCCGCCGCATACTAATACATGTGAACGATACATATAATTCTTCCTCCTTATTTATTTGCTGCACCGAGGGTGTACTGGGTAACTACCTGTCCACGAATCAGGTGCTGTTCTACAATTTCTTCTGCCTTTTCCGGGGTCATATGAACATAGGTAACTTTTTCCTTACCCGGAGCAATAACTTCTACAATCGGCTCGAACTGGCAAAGACCGATGCAACCGGTCTGCACAACAGCTACGTCCTCAAGCTTCTTGTTCATTACCGCATCTGCAAGAGCAGTTAATACCGGTCTTGCGCCGCTTGCGATACCGCAGGTAGCCATACCGACAACAACTCTTGTCTGTGCTTCGGACTCAGAGCGGAGACCAACCTGGCCCTGCATCTTTTCCCGAATTGCTTTTAACTCTGCAAGAGACTTCATACTTTCCTCCAATCTGCCGTTTTACGGCATATCAAGTTTTTGTTACAGGGACTCGCCGGGGCGAATCTACAATTCAAATGTGTCGTCATTGGTTTCGTTGAAATTTTCTCTTAGGTAGTCCTTTATGTAAAGTGACACCTCAGGCTCCTGAAAGGAGATATCACCGAGAACTTCACGAAATTCTCTGGTGTCTAACGAAAATTCCTTTTCATTGAAACGGAATGTGTATAAGAAATTACATTCCTCATGCATGGTAACTAAGGTGTGGATGGTACCGTTCATATCTCCTAACGGCATACGGTCGATGTGGGACAGTGTAAACACTGCGGTCACACGGGTTCCGACGCCTACCGTAGACTCGATGGAAAAGGAACCTCCCGTACTTTCGGCAGCCTGCTTAAAAAACGGAACACCTAAACCTACCTTTCGGGTAGTACGGGTGGTAAAAAACGGATCCGTTACGGCCGCTACCTGTTCTGCCGTCATACCGCAACCATCATCGTCAATGATAACGGTGAGCGTATCACGGGCTACCTGGACATCTACAATAATGGTGACCAGAGAAGCGTTGGCACGGGTGGAATTCTCCGCTACATCAAGTATGTTTAAGGAAATTTCAGGCATCATGACCTTAGGTACTCCTTTCCGAAAATACCGGTGAATTATTCGTACTTCGCAAGAACGTCAGCAATCTCGTCTACGGTAAGACGGCCATAAACATCATCGTTAATGGTCAATACCGGAGCAAGACCGCAGGCACCGATACAACGACATGCGTCCAAAGAGAACTTGCCGTCCGGGGTACATTGACCGCCTTCGATACCGAGTAACTCCTGAAGCTTTTCGTAGATGTCACCGGAGCCCTTTACGTAACAAGCGGTACCGAGACAAACGGAAATTTTGTACTTTCCCTTCGGATACAGAGAGAACTGAGAGTAGAACGTAGCAACACCGTAAACTTTTTCTAACGGGATGCCGCACTCGTCAGCAATTATGGTCTGTACCTCGATCGGAAGGTAGCCGTAAATGTCCTGAGCCTTCTGTAAGATCGGCATCAGGGAGCCTCTCTCATCCTTTAACTCAGCGATGACAGAGCGGAGCTGTGCTTCCTGTTCCTTTGTTCCATGGAACGGAACTGTTGATTTTGCAGCCATTTCTTTAACCTCCTTTAATATCTTCGTGGTTTCCCGGTGCAGGGGAAACCGAGCACATGATAAACGTCAATTGGTTCTGTTAAAAAAATAACGAATATCATGGACGCACGACAAACAACGCGCAAAGATACGAAAAAGAAAGACGCGCCTTTGCGTGCGTCGTACAGTTGAGGATATTATAGCACACTTTTGGTGAAAAAGCTACAATAATCAATAAAAAAATAAGGCAATTTTAGTCAAAATTAGATATAAATAAAGAGAGAGACATGAAAAAAACAAGAGAAGATGAAAAAAATAAAAAGGTGATGTTTTAAGTTGCATTTAGACGAAGACTGTGATATAATGTAAAATTAAAGAAAAAGATTGTCAAAAAAATAACATTGTCATTCAGCATGAAAGGAGAAAGTAAAATGAAAATCACAGTTTGTATCGGAAGTTCTTGTCACATTAAGGGTTCCCGCCATGTAGTAGAGCGTCTTCAGGCGCTGTTGGATGAGAATAATTTGAATGAAACGGTAGATCTCGCCGGAACCTTTTGCCTTGGTCAGTGTCAACAGGGAGTATGCGTAACGGTAGATGGCAAGTTCTTTTCCGTAACACCGGAAACGGTAGATGAGTTTTTCAAAAACGAAGTAATGGCAAAGGTGAGTAAGTAATATGTTGGTTCAGATTTGTGTGGGGAGTGCTTGCCATGTGAAGGGAGCACCGGAAATAATAGAGCTGTTTACAAAGGCTGTTGAGGTACATAAGTTACAAGATGAAGTTGCGTTGGCAGGGTGTTTTTGTAGCGGACAATGCAATCGCCAGGGTGTAACAATCCTGGTGGATGACGTGGTTTGTACAGGAGTTACCCGTGAAAATTTCAAGGAGTTTTTTGATGGAAAAATCCTTGCAGTATTGAATGAAAGGTAGAGACGACTATGCCGAATTGTTTAACCTTGAAAAAATCAAATTGTAAGAATTGCTACAAGTGTATTCGCCATTGTCCTGTGAAATCCATCCGTTTTTCCGGAAATCAGGCACACATAATAGGTAATGAATGTATTTTGTGCGGAGAATGTTTTGTGGTTTGTCCGCAGAATGCGAAGCAGATTGTAGATGAGACAGAGAAAGCGAAGGTGTTTTTGCAGGACAGTGAACCGGTTGTCGTAAGTTTGGCACCTTCTTTTGTTGCAAATTATGAAGGAGTAGGTATCGGTGCTATGCGTGATGCACTGAAGCAGCTCGGGTTTTATGATGTGGAAGAGACGGCCATCGGTGCTACCATGGTAAAAAATGAGTATGAACGTATTTTAAAGGAAGAGGATCGGGATGTGCTCATTTCCTCTTGCTGTCATTCGGTGAATCTGTTGATTCAAAAGTATTTTCCGAATTCATTGGAGTATCTGGCAGATGTGGTTTCTCCGATGCAGGCGCACTGTAAAGATATTAAGAAAAGGATTCCGAATGCGAAAACGGTGTTCATCGGGCCGTGTGTGGCAAAGAAGGATGAGGCGGAGCATTATGAAGGTATTGTGGATGCGGTACTGACCTTTGAGGAGCTTACCCGTTGGTTAAAAGAAGAAAATATCGAGATTCGCCAGGAAATGGATTCTAAGCAGGAAAGCCGTGCCAGATTTTTTCCGACAACGGGAGGTGTGCTGAAAACTATGGCACAGGATGCGCCGGGGTATACCTATATTGCGTTAGACGGTATTGATAATTGCATGCAGGCTCTTCGGGATATCGAGACCGGAAAAATTCATAAGTGCTTTATTGAAATGTCGGCCTGTGTGGGAGGATGCATCGGAGGACCGGTTATGGAGAAGTATCAGCGCTCGGAGCCGATTAAGGATTATATTACGGTGGCAAAGTTTGCGGGAGAAAAAGATTTTGAGGTTACGCAACCGAAAGCGTCCGATTTAAAGAAACAGTTCGAGTTTATTGAACACAGGTTACAGCAACCGTCGGAGCAGGAGATTTACAGTGTACTGAGACAAATGGGCAAGTTTAAGCCGACGGACGAGCTGGATTGTGGTTCCTGCGGTTATAATACCTGTCGAGAAAAGGCGATTGCCATTTGTCAGGGGAAGGCGGAAATTTCCATGTGTCTTCCGTTTTTAAAGGACAAGGCAGAGAGTTTTTCCGATACCATTGTAAAAAATACACCGAACGGCCTTGTTGTTTTGAATGAAAATTTGGAAGTACAGCAAATTAATGAAGCGGCAAGAAATATAATGAATATTCGTTCCAGTACAGATATTTTGGGAGACAGTGTGGTTCGGATTATGGACCCGATCGTATTTACCGAAGTTTTGCGTACGGGAACGGATGTGAGAGGACGAAGAACGTATCTGGCGGAGTACCGACGTTATATCGAACAATCTGTTATTTATGATAAAGAATCTCACCTCTTGGTTGGTATTATGCGTGATGTGACGGATGAGGAAGCCGAGCGTGAGAAAAAAGAAAAAATCAGCCGTCAAACCATTGAAGTGGCAGATAAGGTGGTGGACAAGCAGATGCGTATTGTACAGGAAATTGCATCTCTTCTCGGGGAAACGGCGGCAGAGACGAAGATTGCGCTTTCTAAATTAAAGGAGTCGATTTCAGATGAATGATTTGTGTGTTGATATTGGATTTAAAAGTATCAATCATTACGGCGAACAGCTATGCGGTGATCATGTGGATATTGTGGAGCAAAGCGAAAGTTCTACCGTGATTGTTCTGGCGGACGGTTTGGGAAGTGGGGTTAAGGCCAGTATTTTGTCTACACTTACCTCTAAAATCATTTCTACCATGATGGCAGCGGGACTTCCTCTTGAGGAATGTGTGGAGACCATTGCGGCAACCCTTCCGGTTTGCTCTGTCAGAGGTGTGGCTTATTCCACCTTTACGATTATGCATTTGATACAGAACGAAACGGCGGAGATTATCCAATATGATAATCCGCATGTAATCATACTTCGCAACAATGTGAATTATGATTATCCGAAAACGGAAATGAACATCAACGGAAAGAAGATTTATAAGTCAACCGTACGACTTGAGGAAAATGACATTTTTATAGCCATGAGTGACGGATGTCCCCATGCAGGAATCGGAATGGCATATAACTTCGGTTGGCGACGAGAGGAAATCATTGATTTTATGGAAACCATGTCCGTCAGCGGTCTTACGGCCAAAAATCTGTCCACACTTTTGGTGGAAGAATGTGATAAGCTGTACGGACACAAACCGGGAGATGATGCAACGGCATGTATCGTGAAGGTAAGACGACGGGAGCCGATGAACATTTTATTCGGACCACCGGCAAACCGCGATGACAATGACCGGATGATGTCTTTGTTCTTCTCAAAGGAAGGAAAGCATATTATCTGTGGAGGTACCACGTCCTCTATTGCGGCAAAATATCTCGGAAAGCCGCTCCGGGCCAGCCTTAATTTTGAAAAGTCGGATATTCCGCCGATTGCGTACATCGATGGTGTTGACCTTGTGACAGAGGGGGTTATTACCGTAAATAAGGTGTTGGAATACGCAAAGGATTATCTGGGAGAAAATGAATTGTTTGAAGAATGGAACTATAACCGTGACGGTGCGGCATTGATATGCCGGTTGCTGTTCGAGGAAGCGACCGATATCAATTTCTATGTGGGCAGGGCGATTAACCCGGCACATCAGAATCCGGATCTGCCGATTAACTTCAGTATTAAAATGAATTTGGTGGAAGAGTTATCAAAGTGTTTGAAACAGATGGGAAAACGAATCAAAGTAAGTTATTTCTAAAATAAGGAGCAAACGGCGATGAGAAAGTTTGATACAAAGGTACAGCACTTAAAATACAAGGTGCTTCGCGAAGTGGCAAGACATGCGTGGAACGATACTCTTTTAGAAAAGGTTCTGGATATACCGGAGATGATTGCTCCGGGGAAAACACCTACCATGCGTTGCTGCGTATACAAAGAAAGAGCGATTCTGGCGGAACGTGTGAAAGTGGTGATGGGGGGTGATAAAGAGAACCCTAACGTAATCGAAGTAATTGATATTGCGTGTGATGAATGTCCGTCCGCAGGTTACGAGGTAACGGATTCTTGCCGTGGTTGTCTGGCACATCGTTGTGAGGATGTATGTAAACGGGGAGCGCTTTCTTTTGACCATAATCATGTGGCACATATTGATAAGTCTAAGTGTGTGGAATGCGGCCAGTGCGCAAAAGTATGTCCGTATTCTGCAATCGTGAATCGAAAGCGGCCGTGCCAGAATGCATGTAAAGTAAAGGCAATTTCCATTAATAAAAATAACTCTGCAGCCATCGATAATGAGAAGTGTATTTCCTGTGGTGCCTGTGTGTACCAGTGTCCGTTCGGAGCGATTATGGATAAGTCTTACATATTGGATGCCATTGACATTATTAAAAAAAGCGAGAATAATAAAAAGTATAAGGTGTATGCATTGGTAGCACCGTCCATTTCCAGTCAGTTTACCTATGCAAAGCTCGGTCAGGTAATTAAGGGATTAAAGGAACTTGGTTTCTATACGGTGGTGGAAGCAGCTTTGGGTGCCGATATGGTGGCACAGACAGAATCCAAAGAACTTGTGGAAAAGGGATTTTTAACAAGCTCCTGTTGCCCGGCTTTTGTTTCTTATATTAAGTCGGCGTTTCCGGAGTTGTTACCGCTTGTATCTCATAATCTATCTCCGATGGGTGCTCTTGCAAAGTATATTAAGGAAAGGGATGAGAACGCCAAGGTTATTTTTATCGGACCTTGCACGGCAAAGAAAGCAGAACTGAAGTTAGAAAATGTAAAACCTTATGTGGATTCCGTGCTGACTTTTGAAGAATTACAGGCATTATATGACAGCAAGGATATTGATATTACAACACTGGGCGAAGATGTATTGGATAATGCATCCTATTTCGGAAGAATTTTTGCACGTACCGGTGGTCTCTCTGAGGCTGTTGTCCAGGCATTAAAAGAGCAGAACATCGAATTTGATGTAAAAGCAGTGTCCTGTGATGGTATTGAGGCATGTAAGGCAGCCCTTTTAAAGAAAAGTAAAAATGTACTGGATGCTAATTTTATTGAGGGCATGGCTTGTGTGGGAGGTTGTATCGGAGGTGCAGGTTGTTTGACCCACGGCGAAAAAAATAAAGCCGAGGTGGATAAGTACGGAAGAGAGGCGTTGGAGAAGACCATCGGTGACGCAATATCTGTATTAAAATAGCATTTTTATAACAGGAATCAAAATTAATTGCGAAACTACTTGAAAAATGTAGAAAAAAGTATTATAATGGGGCTCGTTAAAAAATAAACAAATACAAATCTTGAAAAATGAGAGGTGCTTTGATGAACAAGATTACGGTAATCGGTTCAGGAAATGTAGGTTCCACCATTGCGTATACGCTTACGATTATGGGACTTGCATCAGAAATTGTTATGATCGATGTAAATCATGAAAAATCACTTGGAGAGGCGCTTGATATCAGACAGGGTGTTCCTTTCTGTAATCCGGTTAATATTTATGCCGGTACATATGAAGATGCAAAGGATTCGGATATTGTGGTTATCACATCCGGTATGGCAAGAAAAGCCGGTCAGTCCAGACTTGACCTTGCCCAGACCAATGTAGACATTATAAAAGAGATTGCAGACCAGATTGTTCCGGTGGCACCGGACGCTACCTATGTGATTGTAAGTAACCCGGTAGACATTTTGACTTATGTGTTCCTAAAGCACACCGGTCTTCCGCAGGAGCGTGTCATCGGTTCCGGTACCATTTTGGATACCGCAAGACTCCGTGCGAGAATTGCAGAGTATTACGATGTGAACCAGAAGAATGTACATGCATATGTGCTGGGTGAGCACGGCGACAGTTCTTTTGTACCGTGGTCCATTGCAAATATTTCCAATGTGCCGGTAGAAAGCTATCGTAATGCTATTTTAAATAAGGTAGAATATCCGGAGTTCAAACGTGATGAAGTAGAGAATTATGTGCGCAAGTCCGGAGCCCGGGTCATTCAGCGTAAGGGAGCGACCTTCTATGCAGTATCCGTATCCGTATGTCATGTAATTCAGTGTCTCTTAAAGGGCATCGATACGACGCTTACGGTATCTACCTTATTAAATGGGGAATACGGTATCAGCGATGTATGCTTAAGCTTATTAAATGTGGTAGGCAATAAGGGAGCTCACAGCAAGATTATGCTTCCGCTTAACGGAGAGGAAGTTGCGGCACTTCATAACAGCGCAGGCGTATTGAAGGATTTAATTAAGGGTCTTAATATATAGAACATACATAAATATAGAAAGGATGAAGTGAAAATGGAATATCGTATTGAACATGACTCTATGGGTGAAATGAAGGTTCCGGCAGATTGTCTTTGGGCAGCACAGACACAGAGAAGCCACGAGAACTTTGAAATCGGTGTAGGTATCGAAACCATGCCGGCTGAAATTATTCATGCATTCGGTGTATTGAAGAAGGCAGCGGCAATTACAAATAACAGCTTACGTCCGGAGAAGATGACGGATGAGAAGCTTGGTGCCATTAAGGCGGCTTGCGATGAGATTATGGAAGGTAAGTTAAATGCAAACTTCCCGCTCGTTGTTTGGCAGACCGGTTCCGGCACCCAGTCCAACATGAATGCAAACGAAGTGATTGCAAACAGAGGAAACCAGATTTTAGGAAAGAAGTTGCTTCATCCGAACGACGATTCCAATATGAGTCAGTCCTCTAACGATACATTCCCGACGGCAATGCACATTGCAGCGGTATTGACTTTGGAAGATAAGCTGATTCCGGCAGCAGAGACCCTGATTGCTACGTTTAAGAGACTGGAAGAGGAGAACGAAGGCATCGTAAAGAGCGGCAGAACCCACTTACAGGATGCTACTCCGATTAAGTTCAGCCAGGAAATCAGCGGATGGCGTTCCAGCTTGGAGAAGGACGTAGAATTAATTCGTCGTTCCATCGAGCCGCTTTACGAGCTTGCTTTAGGCGGTACCGCAGTAGGAACCGGCTTAAATGCTCCGGCTTCCTTCGCTGAGAAGGTTGCTGATGAGGTTGGCAAGATTACCGGTAAGCCGTTTAAGACCGCAGCAAATAAGTTCCATGCTCTGACCTCCAAGGACGAGCTTGTATTTGCACACGGTGCAATCAAGGCACTTGCCTGCGATATGATGAAGATTGCAAACGACGTTCGTTGGTTGGCATCCGGCCCGAGAGATGGTCTTGGGGAGATTTTCATTCCGGAGAACGAGCCGGGCTCTTCTATTATGCCGGGCAAGGTAAATCCGACCCAGTGTGAGGCGGTTACCATGGTTGCCGTACAGGTAATGGGTAACGATGTGGCTGTAGGTATGGCAGCATCTCAGGGTAACTTCGAGCTTAACGTATTTATGCCGGTATGTATTTACAACTTCCTTCAGTCCGCAAGATTGCTTGCTGAGGCAATTGTTTCCTTTAATAAGAACTGTGCTGTAGGTATTAAGGCAAACAAGGAAAAGATGCATCACAACCTGCATAACTCCCTGATGCTTGTTACCGCACTGAATCCGTATATCGGATACGAGAATGCCGCAAAGACCGCAAAGAAGGCATTCAAGGATAATATTTCACTGAAAGAGGCATGTGTCGAACTGGGCTTTTTAACTGCTGAAAAGTTTGACGAAGTATTCCACCCGGAAGAAATGGTATAAACTGGAGGTAATGAGATGAAAGTTAGTTATTTCCCGGGGTGTACCTTAAAGAATAAGGCAAAAGACTTAGATACCTATGCGTACAAGTCTGCCGAAGCTTTAGGTGTTACCCTTGAAGAAATCGAGAATTGGCAGTGTTGCGGCGGTGTGTTTACAACCGCAAAGAACGAAGTGGCAACAAAGCTTTCTTCCGTTCGCGCATTAAAAGAGGCCGCAGAGAAGGAACAGCCGCTTGTTACCGTATGCTCCGCCTGTCATAATGTGATTAAGCAGACGAACCATGCGATGCAGAACGAGAAGGAATTTGCCGATAAGGTAAACAGATACATGGCAAACGAAACCCCGTATGCCGGTGAGGCAGAGGTAGTTCACTATCTGGAAATGCTTCGTGACATGGTGGGCTTTGATGCCGTAAAGGAAAAGGTAGTCAATGCGTTAACCGGTAAGAAGATTGCTGCATATTACGGCTGTCTGTTGTTAAGACCGAGTAAGGTAATGCAGATGGATGATGCAGAGAATCCGACCATTATGGAGGATTTGATTGCAGCCCTGGGTGCAACTCCGGTGGTATATGCAAAGCGTAACGAATGTTGCGGCGGTTATATCGCAATGGAAAGCCCGGAACTTGCAAAGAAAAACAGCAATGAAGTGGTTGAGAACGCAAAGGCTGCCGGTGCGGAGATGATTATTACCGCATGTCCGCTTTGCCGCTATAACCTGATGAAAAACGGCACAGACATTCCGGTAGTTTATTTCACCGAGCTTTTGGCGGAAGCCCTCGGAGTAAAGGAGGATACCAATGCATAAGACGTATCTTCAGGAAGAAATTATTCGTATGAGCGGAGTGAATCCGAGCAAGTGTATGCGTTGCGGTAAGTGTTCCGCATCCTGTCCGGCATACGATGAGATGGAATATCATCCGCATCAGTTTGTAAATATGGTAGAGAGCGGAGATATTGAACCGCTTCTTAAGTCCGAGTCGTTATATAAGTGCTTATCCTGCTTTGCATGTATCGAGCGTTGCCCGAGAGGGGTAGAGCCGGCGAAGCTTGTGGAAGCAGTTCGGTTAACGGCCATTCGGAAGCAGGGCGCAAATCATATGACTGCAAATGATGTTCCGGCATTATTAGATGACGAGATGCCGCAGCAGGCAATTGTTAGTGCGTTCAGAAAGTACAGTAAGTAAGGAGGAAAGGCAAATGCAAAGAGTTGGCGTTTTTGTATGTTGGTGCGGAAGTAACATTGCAGGCACGGTTGATGTGCAGGCAGTATCCGAAGCGTTAAAGAACGAGCCGGGAGTTGTCTTTTCCACCAATTATCAATATATGTGTTCCCAGGCAGGACAGAATATGATTATCGATGCGGTAAAAGAGCATAATCTGACCGGTATCGTAGTATGTTCCTGTTCTCCGAGAATGCATGAAGCAACCTTCCGTAAGACCGCAGCTGCGGCAGGATTGAATCCGTACATGGTAGAAATTGCGAACATCAGAGAACAGTGTTCCTGGGTTCACAAGGATATGATGACAGGTACCGAGAAGGCAATTATCCTCGGTAAGGCTGCCGTTGCGAAAGTGAATTTAAACACCCCACTTACTCCGGGTGAGTCTCCGGTAACGAAGCGTGCGCTTGTAATCGGCGGCGGTATTGCCGGTATTCAGACTGCACTTGATATTGCGGATGCGGGATTTGAAGTAGATATTGTAGAGAAGAAGCCGACCATCGGTGGTAAGATGGCACAGCTTGATAAGACATTCCCGACTTTGGACTGTGCAGCTTGTATTTTGACCCCGAAGATGGTAGATGTGGCACAGAATGAAAAGATTCGTATTTTCTCTTACAGTGAAGTAACAGATGTAAAGGGCTTTGTAGGTAACTTCGATGTTACAATTAAGAAAAATGCCCGTTTTGTAAAAGAAGATATTTGTACCGGTTGCGGTGCCTGTGTAGAGAAGTGTCCGATGAAAAAGGTTCCGAACGAGTTCAACCTTGGTATGGATAACCGCAGTGCGATCTACATTCCGTTTGCTCAGGCAGTACCGAAGGTGGCCACCATTGACCCGAATGCATGTAACATGCTTAAGAACGGTAAGTGTGGTCTTTGTGCGAAGGTTTGTGCAGCAGGAGCTATTGATTACACCCAGAAGGACGAATACATCGAAGAGAAGTACGGCGCAATTGTTGTTGCAACCGGTTTCAATCCGATCAGCATGGAGAAGTTTGATGAGTTTGCTTACAATCAGTCCAAGGACGTTATTACTTCTCTTGAGTTCGAGCGTTTGACCAACGCTGCAGGTCCGACTGCCGGAAAGTTACTTCGTCCGTCCGACCATGAGCATCCGCATACCATTGTATTTGTACAGTGCGTAGGTTCCCGTTGTGATTCCTGTGCGGAAAAGGGTAAGGAATACTGTTCCAAGATTTGTTGTATGTACACCGCAAAGCATGCGATGTTAACCAGAGATAAATATCCGGATACCGAGGTATATGTATTCTATATCGATGTCAGAACCCCGGGTAAGAACTTTGACGAGTTCTATCGCCGTGCAGTAGAAGAATACGGCGTGAAGTATGTGAAGGGTATGGTAGGTAAGGTAACTCCGGAGGGCAAGAAGTTAAAGGTACAGGCTTCCGATCTTATTGCAAACAAGCAGCTTCATATTGATGCAGACCTTGTGGTATTGGCAGCTGCTATTGAGCCGGATCAGACTGCCCGCCCGTTAGCTACCATGTTGACCGCAAGTATGGATACCAACGACTTCTTCACAGAGGCACATCCGAAGTTAAGACCGGTAGAAAGCCCGACAGCAGGTGTATTTTTATCCGGTGCATGTCAGGGACCGAAGGATATACCGGAAACCGTTTCCCAGGCAGGTGCGGCAGCTTCTAAGGTAATCGGCCTCCTTGCAAAGGATAAGCTTACCGGCAACCCGTGTGTGGCAAGTTCCAATGAGCTTATGTGTAACGGCTGTTCTTCCTGTGAGCGTGTATGTCCGTACGGTGCAATTACTTATGTGGATAAGGAATTCCGTATGCCTGACAGAACTACGAAGGTAAGAAGAGTGGCTTCCGTAAATCCGGCAGTATGTCAGGGATGCGGATGTTGTACGGTTGCATGTCCGTCCGGTGCTATGGACTTAAGAGGCTTTGCAAATAATCAAATTATGGCGGAGGTGGATGCAATATGCAAGTAAATGAATTTAAACCGTTAATTGTTGCGTTTTGCTGTAACTGGTGTTCTTATGCAGGCGCAGACCTTGCAGGTAACAACCGCCTGAACTATCCGGCAGATGTAAAAATCATCCGCGTACCTTGCTCCTGTCGTGTAAATCCGATGTTCATTTTACGCGCATTCCAGAGAGGTGCGGACGGAGTCATCCTTTGCGGTTGTCATCCGGGCGACTGTCATTATACGTCCGGTAACTATTATACACGTCGCCGTATGGCTGCATTGTTTTCCATGCTTGATTTCCTCGGAATTGAGAAGGAACGTACCCGTGTGGAATGGGTATCCGCAGCAGAAGGCGCAAAGTTTGCCGCTACCATGAACGATTTCGTGGAAAAGGTAACGGCTCTCGGACCGAATAAGAGATTGGAGGACCTGCGATGCAAACGATAACACGTGATCAATTATTAGACAAAGCAGTTTCTCTGCTCGCAGACGGAACTGTAACGGCTGTACTCGGTTGGAGTAAGGGTGAGTTCGATTACGACGTTACTCCGGCAGTGTTTAAGACTGAGGCAGAGTTAAAAGAGAATTTTGTATGGAACGATTTCTGTGGTGCGAACTTCTCCAAGTATCTTGTAGCAAAGATGGATCGTCTGGAAGGCAAGATGCTGGTGTTCTTGAAGCCGTGTGACACTTACAGCTTCAATCAGTTGTTAACCGAGCACAGATTCGACAGAGAAAAGGTATATGCCGTGGGTATTCCGTGTGAAGGGATGGTAGATATCGCAAAGGTAAAGGCAATCTGCGGTGAGGGAATCTCTTCCGTTGATTGCGGCGGCGACAAGCTTTTGGTTACTACTCTTTATGAGGAGCAGCCGGTGGAGGTTGCTACGGCAGAGGTGCTTGCTGAAAGATGTGTAAACTGCAAGAGTAAGAAGCATGTTGCATATGATGAATTATTAGGCGAGGAAGGCGAAGTGATCGACTCCAATCGTTTTGACGAAGTTGAAAAGTTAGAGGCAATGACTCCGGACGAGAGATTTGCATTCTGGCAAAACGAGCTTTCCCGTTGTATCCGCTGTAACGCATGTCGTGATGCATGTCCGGCATGTACCTGTGAGAAGTGTGTATTCGATAACCCGAATTCCGGTGTGGAGAATAAGGCTCCGGCAAACAGCTTTGAGGAAAAGATGTTCCACATTATCAGAGCATACCACGTGGCAGGTCGTTGCACCGATTGCGGCGAGTGTTCCAGAGTATGTCCGCAGAATATTCCGCTTCACTTATTAAACCGTAAATTCATTAAGGATATGAACGAGTTCTACGGAGAGTATCAGGCAGGTGCCGAGGTTGGTTCCCGTGCTCCGCTTGTGGATTATACCACAGAGGATTTGGAACCGGGTGAAGTTTTTGACAGGAGGGATACCAATGCGTAAATGTTCTCTTGATTCAATTAATTCTGTGTTTGCAGAAATTTCCAAGGCAGCTTCCCTCTATCTTCCGGTAGACGGAACCGACGGAGCAGCTACCTATACCAAGTGGGAAGAGGGTCTTACCTGGAGTAATGCCTTAAATACGGTGAAAAGTCCGAAGGATTTCTTCTTTCCGCAGACCGAAGATTTAATGGAGTTTAAGACCTCCGGTAAAAATATCGAGGTTATTGATACCAGAAGCGAAATGGAAGATTTTGTAGTGTTTGGTGTACGGGCTTGTGATGTAAAGAGCTTTGAGGTACTGGACAGAGTCTTCATAAAGGAGCCGGTAGACAGTTACTATGCGTCTAAGCGTCAGCACGGTACCATTGTTGCCGTTGCCTGCGGCAGACCGGCAGAAACCTGTTTCTGCCAGACCTTCGGTATCAATCCGGCGGAACCGGCCGGAGATGTTTCCATATGGAAGACCGAAACCGAAGTGTTCTTCCGTGCGAATACCGAGAAGGGCGAGGCTCTTATGAGCAAGCTTTCCGGTTTGACCGAGGAGTGCGGAGAAGAGACGGTAAACGCACAGAAGGAAAAGATTGCCGCTATCATGAACAAGCTTCCGCTGAAAGACCTGACTACCGATGGATTCGGTGGCGGTAAGACCAAGGAACTTTTTGATGCTCCGGAATGGGATGAGCTTTCTCAGGCCTGCCTCGGATGCGGAACCTGTACTTTCGTTTGCCCGACTTGTCAGTGTTATGATATTAAGGATTTTAACACCGGAAACGGTGTGATTCGATACAGATGTTGGGACTCCTGTATGTATTCCGAGTTTACCAAGATGGCACACGGAAACAACAGACTTACCCAGAAAGAACGGTTCCGTCAGCGCTTTATGCACAAGCTGGTGTATTATCCGGAAAACAACGACGGATTGTTCAGTTGCGTAGGTTGCGGCCGTTGCTTGTCTAAGTGTCCGATATCCATGAATATCGTAAAAGTAATGAAAAAGATTGGAGGGAAAGCAAGTGAATAATATGGAAGATACTTTAATTCCCAAGATTGGTGTCATTACCGATGTAAGAATTGATACGCCGGATATTAAGACTTTTCGTGTGGTAACACCGGATGGAAAGAAGGCGTTTGATCATCGTCCGGGACAGTGTGCGATGCTTTCCGTTCCGGGTGTAGGTGAGGCAATGTTTTCTATTACTTCCTCTCCGACCAATGAAGAGTACATGGAGTTTTCCATTAAGAAGTGCGGATGTGTAACCGAGTGGTTACATCAGGCAGAAGTAGGTCAGCAAATTACCATCAGAGGACCGTACGGAAATCCGTTCCCGGTAGATGATGTATTTGCAGGGAAGAACCTTCTCTTCATTGCAGGTGGTGTAGGTTTGGCACCCCTTCGTTCGGTAATTAATTACTGCAGACATTATCGTGACCGTTACGGCGAGATTGATATTGTATATGGTTCCAGAAGCAAAGATGATTTGCTTGATTACAAGGAGATTATCGAAGAGTGGTCCAACGATGCGGGAGTAAAGGTTCATCTGACTATCGATAACCCGCAGGAAGGTTGGGACGGTCATGTGGGATTTGTACCGAACTATGTAAAAGAACTTGGCTTTGATACAAATAAAACTGCGGTTTTGTGCGGCCCGCCAATCATGATTAAGTTTACCTTAGAAGGTTTGTGCGCAATGGGCTTTGACAAGACCCAGATTTATACGACACTTGAGTTGCGAATGAAGTGCGGCGTCGGCAAATGCGGAAGATGTAACGTAGGCGCTAAATACGTTTGCAAAGACGGCCCGGTATTCCGCTGTGATGAGCTGGATGAACTTCCGGATGAGTATTAAAGGAGAGATAATATGGAGAAATTAGTTAGCATTTTTCTTTTCGGTAAGAAGTACGAAGTGCCGGAAAACCTGACAATTATGACTGCCATGGAGTATGCGGGCTACCAGCTGGTAAGAGGCTGCGGATGCCGTAACGGATTCTGTGGTGCTTGTGCAACCATTTACCGTATTAAGGGAGACAAGGAATTAAAGGCTTGTCTTGCCTGCCAGACCAAGGTTGAGGACAATATGTACATCGCTACATTACCATTCTTCCCGCTTGTAAAGCAGGTATATGATATTGAGAATATTCCGGTAACCGAGTCTGTTATGATGCAGCTTTATCCGGAAATTTACGCTTGTATCGGATGTAATGCATGTACCAAGAGCTGTACCCAGGGCTTAAACGTAATGCAGTATATTGCATATGCACAGCGCGGTGACTTTGAGAAGTGTGCGGAAGAATCCTTTGACTGTGTAATGTGTGGCGTATGTTCCTCCAGATGCCCGGCAGGAATTTCCCACCCGCAGGTAGCAATGCTTGCAAGAAGAATTAACGGCAAGTATCTTGCACCGGGTTGCGGACATCTTGAAGATCGTGTAAAAGAGATTAAAAACGGTGATTTCAATGAATTAATCGAAGCTTTGATGCAGAAGCCGATTGAGGAAATGAAAGAACTTTACAACACACGTGAAATCGAAAAGTAAGGAGGATGGCATATGTATTCGGAAAAGTTTCAGAAATCCATCGCTGCCGTTGAAGCAGCAAGAGAGAAAAATATTGCTTTGGAGCCGGAGCGTATGACTGCAAAGCAGAAGGAAGATTTACTTGCAGCATTTCATCCGGACTATAAAAAGGATGAGTTTGCTGAGTTAAAAATCGGTCCGAATAAGGGAGAAAAGGTACCGACAGAGCTTGCAGAGATTCTTCAGGCACACAGTCGTATTACCGCAGACAGCGTTGACCTTACAAAGCCGGATTACGAAACCGATGTATTGATTATCGGTGGCGGCGGTGCAGGTGCATCCGCAGCAATCGAAGCAAATGAAGCAGGCGCAGACGTTATGATCGTAACCAAGCTTCGTATCGGTGATGCAAACACCATGATGGCAGAGGGCGGTATTCAGGCTGCCGATAAGCCGAATGATTCTCCGGCCATTCACTTTGTGGATGCTTTCGGTGGCGGTCATTTTGCAGCAAAGAGAGAGTTGTTAGCCAAGCTCGTTTGCGATGCACCGGAGGCAATCCAGTGGCTGAGCAATTTGGGCGTTGAGTTTGATAAGGATGCAGACGGAACCATGGTAACCACCCACGGCGGCGGTACTTCCCGTAAGCGTATGCATGCGGCGAAGGACTATTCCGGTGCGGAAATCATGAGAACCCTTCGTGATGAAGTATTCAACCGTAACATTCCGGTTATCGATTTTACTGCTGCAATCGAGTTAATTCTTGATGAAAACGGCAATGCTGCAGGTGCGGTTCTTATGAATATGGAAACCAAGGAATTGCTGGTGGCTAAGGCAAAGACCGTTATCATCGCAACCGGTGGTGCAGGACGTATGCATTATCAGGGCTTCCCGACTTCCAACCACTACGGTGCAACCGCAGACGGTTTGGTTCTCGGTTACAGAGTTGGCGCAAAGCTTCTTTATGCGGAGACCTTGCAGTATCATCCGACCGGCGTAGCTTATCCGGAGCAGATTTTCGGTGCCCTTGTAACCGAGAAGGTGCGTTCCTTAGGAGCTAAGCTTGTAAACGGTAACGGCGAAGTATTCATGCATCCGTTGGAAACCCGTGACGTTGCAGCAGCTTCCATTATTCGTGAGTGCTCCGAAAGAGAGAATGGTGTTGACACCGGAAGCGGTTTGGGTGTATGGTTAGATACACCGATGATTGAAAAAATCGGCGGTGAGGGGACCATCGAGAAGAGAATCCCGGCTATGATGCGTATGTTCGAAAAGTACGGCATCGATATCCGTAAGGAGCCGATTCTTGTATATCCGACCTTACATTACCAGAACGGCGGTCTCGACATTACCGCAGACGGTATGACCACCAACGTGCAGAACCTGTTCGTTGCAGGTGAGGCTGTAGGAGGAATTCACGGTAAGAACCGTTTGATGGGTAATTCTTTGCTTGATATTATCGTATTCGGAAGAAGCGCAGGTATCAATGCAGCAGCGAAGGCAAAGAATGTGACATTGGGTAAGCTTACTCTTGCACATATTGAAAAGTTTGAAAAGGAAATCGAGAGCGCAGGAATCAATACCGAAACGGTGTCTCCGAAGCTTCTTCCGAACTATACAAAAACAAAAAATATATAGGTAATAAAAAGGAGATAAAACTATGACTTTAGGAATGTTGACTGATCTTTTTGAGGCGCTTACTATTTTCTGCTTCGGTCTTTCCTGGCCGATTTCAATTCGTAAATCGCTTGTTTCAAGAACTGCGAAGGGAAAGAGCTTGTTTTTCGAAGTGTTTCTGTTAATCGGTTATGCGTTTGGTATTGCTCGTAAGTGTATACAGCTGGCAGCTATGGGAAGCAGCGGATTTATATTCTATCTGAGTTTCTTCTTCTACGTATTGAACTTTATTGAGATTTCAATTGATGTTGCGCTGTATTTCCGCAATACAAAGCTTGACCAGGCAAGAGATGCAGGTCAAGAGGTTTAAAAAATAGAAAGGGGTATAGAAAGTATGAAAAATGTTGATTTAACAATGTATGGCATTATGAATGCAAAAGAAATCATTCACAACCCGTCTTTTGAGGAGCTGTTCGTAGCTGAAACCGATCCGAGCCTTGAGGGCTTTGAAAAGGGTCAGGAGACTGAGCTCGGTGCGGTAAACGTAATGACCGGTATCTACACCGGACGTTCCCCGAAAGATAAGTTCATCGTTATGGATGAGAATTCCAAGGACACCGTTTGGTGGACCTCCGATGAGTTCAAGAATGACAATCATCCGTGCAGCGAAGCAACCTGGAAGGAATTAAAGAAGCTTGCAATTTCCGAGCTTTCCGATAAGAAGTTGTATGTTATGGATGTATTCTGCGGTACCAACGCAGATTCCCGTATGGCAATCAGATTCATCATGGAAGTAGCTTGGCAGGCACATTTTGTAAAGAACATGTTCATTAACCCGACTGCAGAAGAGTTAGCAAACTTTAAGCCGGATTTCGTATGCTACAACGCTTCCAAGGCAAAGGTTGAGAACTATAAGGAGCTTGGTCTTAACTCTGAGACCGCTGTTGCATTCAACATTACTTCCCGTGAGCAGGTTATCTTAAACACCTGGTACGGCGGTGAGATGAAGAAGGGTATGTTCTCCATGATGAACTACTACTTGCCGCTTAACGGCATGGCTTCCATGCACTGCTCCGCTAACACCGATATGAACAACGAGAATACCGCATTGTTCTTCGGTCTTTCCGGTACCGGTAAGACCACCCTTTCCACCGACCCGAAGCGTCTCTTAATCGGTGACGACGAGCACGGTTGGGATGACAACGGCGTATTCAACTTCGAGGGCGGTTGTTATGCAAAGGTTATCAATCTTGATAAGGAATCCGAGCCGGATATCTACAATGCAATTAAGCGTAATGCTTTGTTAGAGAACGTAACCGTAGATGCAAACGGTGTTTGTGATTTCGCAGACGGTTCCGTGACCGAGAACACCCGTGTATCTTACCCGATTGACCACATTGAGAAGATTGTTCGTCCGGTATCTGCAGCTCCGGATGCAAAGAACGTAATCTTCCTTTCTGCAGATGCTTTCGGTGTACTTCCGCCGGTTTCCGTATTAACTCCGGAGCAGGCACAGTACTACTTCCTGTCCGGCTTTACTTCCAAGCTTGCAGGAACCGAGCGCGGTATTACCGAGCCGACCCCGACCTTCTCTGCTTGTTTCGGTCAGGCATTCTTAGAGCTTCATCCGACCAAGTATGCGGAAGAACTTGTTAAGAAGATGGAGAAGAGCGGTGCAAAGGCATATCTTGTAAACACCGGTTGGAACGGAACCGGCAAGCGTATCTCCATTAAGGATACCCGTGGTATCATCGATGCCATCTTAGACGGTTCTATCTTAAAGGCAGAGACCAAGACTGTTCCGTACTTCAATTTTGCAGTACCGACCGAGCTTCCGGGTGTTGATACCAACATCTTGGACCCGCGCAACACCTACGCTGATGCTTCCGAGTGGGAGACTAAGGCAAAGGATCTTGCGGCTCGTTTCGTAAAGAACTTTGATAAGTACACCGGAAACGATGCAGGTAAGGCACTTGTTAAGGCAGGTCCGCAGTTATAATTCATAAGAGATTTCAAGGGGCTGTGCATGTTGGTGCACAGCCCCTTTTTAAGTACAAAACTTTGTTAAATATTTAATTTTAAAAAAACTTGGGATTTTTGATGAAATTGTGGTATACTTTATGTGTATACCTTTTTTTAGTTTGAAAAACAAGTTGTTATGATATAGGAAAGGATGGTGTAAGTATGACAATCTTAGAGATTAAAGAGGCTCTGGGAGCGAGAGTACTGAGCGGAGAGGAATGGCTTGACAAGGAGGTACATACAGCTTGCGGTTCCGATATGATGAGTGATGTATTGGCCTTTGTAAAGGATCAGGCGGTGCTTCTTACCGGCCTTTGTAATCCCCAGGTTATTCGTACTGCAGAGATGATGGACATTGTTTGTATTGTGTTTGTCCGTAATAAAAAGCCGGATGAGGAAATGATTCGTCTTGCCAATGAACGTGAAATTCCGCTTTTGGCCACGGGACATCGTATGTTTTCTGCCTGCGGAATTCTTTATGAAAAAGGTTTACGGGGAGGGACGGATTATGAGCGATACGATTAAATTACACTATACCGTTTCTACCGAAGATTTTACAAGAGCTGGGGAGGCTTCCGGTGACGTAAAACGGAAATTAAAACAAATGGGAAGTTCTCCGGAAGCGGTACGTAAAGTGGCCATTGCCATGTACGAGGGTGAAATTAATATGGTTATTCACGCTAACGGTGGTACCATTGACGTGGAAATCTCTCCGGAAGAAATTACCATGGTATTACAGGACTCCGGACCGGGTATTGCAGACGTGGAAAAAGCCATGCAGGCCGGTTATTCCACCGCACCGGACAGAGTGAGAGCACTGGGAGTCGGTGCCGGTATGGGACTTCCGAATATGAAGCAATATTCCGATGAGATGAACATAGAAACGACCATAGGAGTCGGTACAAAGGTGACAATGAAGGTTTTCCAGACATGATAGGTTTGGAGTTGCACAGGAAAGAGGGTTTGCATGAACGAGAAATTTTTTACATCGGTAAAATTGGATGCGGATTTGTGCAAAGGCTGCATTAACTGTATCAAACGTTGTCCGACACAGGCACTACGCGTACGAAACGGAAAAGCAGAGATTACCAATGAGTTTTGTATTGATTGTGCCGAATGTATCCGGATTTGTCCGCACCATGCAAAGTTGGCTTCTTACGACAAACTCGAGGTGTTAAAGGACTACGAGTATACTGTGGCATTGCCGGCACCGGCCTTGTACGGACAGTTTAACAATTTGGATGATGTCAATATTGTGCTGACGGCACTGAAACGAGTGGGGTTTGATGATGTATACGAAGTCAGCGGGGCAGCAGAACTGGTATCGGAATTATCCCGGGAATATGTACATAATCATCCGGAAAAACATCCGATTATCAGCACGGCTTGTCCGTCGGTGACCAGACTGATTCGAGTCCGCTTCCCGAATTTAATCGAGCATTTGCTCCCGATTAAACCGCCGGTGGAACTGGCAGCAGAATTGGCAAGGGAACGGGCAGTGAAAAAGACCGGACTTCCGCCGGAGAAAATTGGTATTATTTTCCTTTCCCCGTGTCCGTCAAAAGTGACGGCCATGAAGTCTCCGCTTGGCACGGAAAAGAGCAATATTGATGCGGTATGTGCCATAAAAGACATTTATACGAGACTTTTGCCGGAGATGAAAGCGGTGGCAGATAACCCGGAAGAACTTCGGATTTCCGGTAAAATCGGCATCAGCTGGGGGACCAGCGGAGGAGAAGCCAGCGGACTCTTGGCGGAAAACTACCTGGCAGCAGACGGCATCGAGAATGTCATCCGTGTGTTGGAGGATTTGGAAGACGAGAAGCTGGATGATTTGGAGTTTATTGAGCTGAACTCTTGTAACGGCGGATGTGTAGGCGGGGTTCTGACGGTGGAAAACCCATATCTTGCCATGGTAAAACTAAAACGCCTCCGAAAATACATGACAGTGGCAAAAAGCCATGTGGAAGGTGTTGTGGCAGAAGAAGATGCTTACTGGACCGAAGAAGTGACCTACGAGCCTGTCTTTAAACTGGGTACCGACATGAAAGACAGTATTGCCCGCATGAACAGAGTAGAAGAACTGTGTTCCCACTTCCCGGGCCTGGATTGCGGCTCCTGCGGCGCACCGACCTGTAAAGCACTGGCGGAAGATATCGTTCGTGGCAAGGCTCGTGAACATGACTGTATCCATGTGCTGAAGAAATACATACACCATCTTTCGGATGAGTTTTCAAAGTTAGACGGAGAATAGTTTTAGTAAGAAGTAAAATACGAATTAATAATAAAGATAACGTACCCCGTTGCAGTACCAGCGCGACGGTCGGGTGTGGCGGATTCTTATATGCAGATAGGTATGTATAATAAATCCGCTCCCCGCCTTTCCAATCGGATTTTTGCCTTCCCGAAGGGGCGCGCTTTTAGCGCAGTCGAAATCACCTTTTAGAGTGGCTTAGGCTTGAAGTCGCTCCTGAAAGGCTTAGCCGCTCTTAAAGGAAGTTTGACGGAGCGTTGCGCTCAGCAAAAAGGAGATTGGAAAGGCGGGGAGCGGTATTAAGAAACTCGACCTGCATATAAGAATGGGGCGCGCGCCCAGTACGGAAAGGATAGTTATGACAGTAAAAGAGTTTGCAGAAAAAAGCGGTTTTCGCATCATTAATCTGGCGGACAATGCCGGGGAAGTTCTCATCCGCCGGGCATACTGTTGCGATCTGCTCAGTATCGCAATGACCAAGGTGCCGGAGGGCGCTGCGTGGGTGACGGTAATGAGTAACATTAATACTTTGGCGGTGGCATCCTTAACGGAAGCAGCCTGTGTTATTGTTGCGGAGAATGCGGCAGCAGACCTGGAGTTTGCTGAAAAAGCCAAAGCTCAGGGCATTACCGTGCTTCATACAGAGATGCCTGTGTTTGATGCGGCACTGATGGTCCATGAAGGTTTAAATGCCTAATCCGGCCTATGATTTACATATCCATTCCTGCCTGTCTCCCTGCGGAGACGATGAGATGACACCGGCAAATATTGTGGGAATGGCAGCGGTAAAAGAACTGGAATTGATTGCGGTGACAGACCACAGCACCTGTAAAAACTGCGGAGCGATACTTCGTCTGGCGGAGGAGTACGGCGTACTTGCCATGCCGGGTATGGAGTTGACCACCGCGGAAGAAGTACATGTGGTGTGTTTGTTTGAAGACCTTCATGCAGCCATGGATTTTGACGAGTATGTATACAACCGGTTGCCGGACATTCGAAATGTGGAGAAGATTTTCGGAAAGCAACAGATTATGGATGAAGAGGAAAACGTGACAGGGATTGTGGATAAACTTTTAATCAATGCCACAAGCATCGGGTTTGACGATGTGTACGGCTTGGTGGAAGAACGGGGCGGTGTAATGATTCCGGCCCATTTGGACAAAACCTCCACATCCTTGCTCTCTAACCTCGGCTTTATTCCGCCGGATTCCAAGTTTGCCACGGCGGAGTTAAAGAATTTCGGTAATCTTCATCGGTTGGCCAAGGAACATCCGTATTTGGAGCGGTGCCGGATTATTTCCAATTCCGATGCCCATTATTTACAGGATATCCACGAACCGGAACATACCCTTTATGTGGAAGAAATGACACGAAAGGCAGTGATTCGGGCATTAAAGCAAGGAATGCCGCATATAGTATAACTGAATATCAATCAGGAGAAGCGAAGGATGAAGACAAAACAAAGAATCGGACGACTTCTCCTTTTTTTTGCTCTTTTGCCGTTGTGTATGTTTGGCGGGTGTAGCAAAGAAAAGGAAGAATACACGAAAATCGGAGATGTGGACTTTACGGTGGTAGAGGAAGCAGATTTGCCGGAGGAGTTAAAGAATGCGATTCAGGAGAAAAAGAAGGAACCGTTCCGCCTCACATACCTGGCGGAAGATGCCCTCTATCTGGCACAAGGATACGGGGAGCAGCCTTCCGGCGGTTACAGCATTGCCGTGGAAGATTTATTTCAGGCAGCGGAAGGAATTTGCTTTAAAACCACGTTAATCGGACCGGCTGCAGATGAGAAGGTAACCACGGCGGTTACTCATCCCTACATCGTGGTGAAGCTGCAACCGATGGAGACCGAGGTACATTTTTTGGAGTAAAGGTGGGGGCTGTTGCAGGAAATGCACAGCCCCACTCTTGCTGATCGCCTTATAAAAATAAGTCGGTCTCTTATATGTTCTTCGTAACGATTATAAATTAGCCGGTGTCCATCACCTTATCCTCTTTTCTCGTACTCCGGATAGAGTCTTTCTAATTACTTCGCCAAGCAAATATACAAGTGACGCAACCGCCCTGATGCGGCATCCATGCCTTATGGCGGGCTCGCCCGGACCTCCTGTCCGGACGTTGCTGAAAGACTGTCAAAGTAATAAGAAAGTCTACTATCCTGCGTAAAGTTCAAAGCGAATAAGGTGATGGACACCGGCTATATTCAAATAACATAAACGAACATATAAAGACCGACCTTATTCCTCCACAAGGACTACGCAAGAGTTTGCCATGCCCGATGCCGCTGTGCATTTCCTCTTGTGACAACTCCCTTACAGGATATCAGAACTTATTCAGTCATATCACGGAATGTTTTACCGACAGTTTTCTTTTGCACGGTAGTTACTTCCCAGTCAAAGTCAATCTCTAAAATTGCATTATCATAGCAAATAAGGTACCGGTCTTGCGGTTCACCGCCCAGAAAAAGCTGATAAGCCGTATCCGCACTCCAAGGGGAGGCATCTGTTGTTTGTAACTGAATCCAAGCCTGTGGCATAGGGTCGGGTGTTCCAAAGTTGTGAGCAATGTTTTGGATCATGGAGTTAAGGCATATTTGGTACAAAAACGGCAGCTTTATCTCCAAGATATGATATTCCAAGGAAGGCTCTGCTAAAGCGTTTTTGCGCGGATTTTCCTGACCTTCCAGACTGGACAAAAGTATGGTTTCCGAAAAAGGTGCGCACTCGGGAATACTCGGTGTAGTCGGCTTTTTCGGCCATCTTTTCAAAGTAGGATTCCATACGGCTACGGTGATAGAACTTGAAATAAGCTGCGGTTCGTTTGATTTCTTTCATGTTTACTCCTCCTCAAATATACTGCGATAATCTTGTGCCTGGGCACAAAGACGGTCGTATTCTTTTTTCAATATCTCCTGACCGTACCCGGTCAAAAGATAGCTTCTCTTTCTGCCTTCAACCTTAGTCTCCCGAATCATCCCGGCATCTAAGAATTGTTCCAAAAGATTGTAGAGAGTACCGGACCCCACATTGACCCGGCCGCTTGTCATGGAAGGGACACGGTCGAGAATGTCAAGAGAAAAAAGAAAAATAGGCAAAAAGTCCTATGACGAATTGCCGGTTTTCATTGACACGGAACAACAAGATATGGTATACTTAGATTAGGGTAAATACAATATAATGCATTTATCAAATATACATAGCGATTACGCGGATAGGAGAACGAAATGGGTCAGCCAACGGAAATGAGCAGGATTGTTTACAATGTGAAGCACAGCGTGGGAAGACGCGTGAAGGTTTGTGAGAACAAAGGTCGCAACAAAGTGGATGTGATGGAAGGTGTAATTTCAGCAATCTATCCGTGTGTATTTACGATAAAGGTTGTTCCGGAAAATATGCCGGAGGCCGAGCAGACATTCTCTTACAGTTATACGGATGTATTAACGAAGGATGTTGAATTGGTTTATGTATAAGAAATGACGTTCAAAGAGCTGTTGCATGGAGTTGTCGTGTGGCGGCTCTTTTTTGCATAAAAACACCTCTTGTGGCATAGGTTGTAAAAGAAACCTGGCTTCGGGAGGTATTTTTTATGGAAATAAAGATGCAAAGTATTCATATGAATCGTGTAAAATGTCGGAATGCGGTTCGGATAACAGTGGATGATGATGTGAATGTACCGGATAATAAACCGGATGTACGCTCCGTGATTTGGAAAAACGGGACAGTGCGGTTAAATGAAAAAAAGTATTCCGGCGGAAGGATGTATTTAAAGGGAACGCTGGTGTATCATGTGCTTTACTTGAGTGAAGAGGCGGACCGGCCGATCCAAAGTATCCGGGGCGAGTTGGGATTTGATGAATCGGTGGAACTTCCGGAGGCTTGTGCTGAGGATAATGTGGTGGTACGGATAGAAGTGGAAGAGCTGGAAATCGGAATGATTCATTCCAGGAAGTTGGCGGTCAGAGCCATTCTCGGACTTTTGGCACAGGCAGAAGAATTGCATGATGTGCGGGCGGCAGTGTCGTTACAGGAAGCACCGGCAGTACATACAAGAACAAGAGAAATTCCGGTGACCTCTATTGTGGTGGATAAAAAAGATACGGCAAGACTGAGAGAAGAATTATTTTTACCGTCAGGGAAAGACAGTGTGGGAGAACTGCTGTATTGGGAGTTAGAACCGCGGGGAATGGAGACCAGAGCCAGAGAAGATTTGTTGGAGGCCAAGGGAGAGCTTTCCCTGTTCGTTTTGTGGAGAAGCGACAGGGAAGAAGGAGGCTTGGAAAGTTATGAAACGACGATTCCTTTTAAAACGGAGTTTGAAATCAGTGGGTGCAAGGAAGGCTTGATTGAGGATGTGTCCTTCCGTTTGCTGAACGAATCCGTGTCCGTAAAGGCAGACGAGGACGGAGAGGACCGTTTGTTAGAGGCGGAAGCAGTATTGGAAGCAGAAATGAAACTCTACGAAGAGGGTGAGATGGAACTTCTTTCGGATTTATTTGCTACGGATTGTATCTTAACACCGGTGGTACAGGAAGAAGAATACGAGAATTTGGTATTGAAAAATGACAGTCGGATGCGGGTGTCGGAACGGTTAGCTCTTGGCGAAGAAATGCCAGGAATGCTTCAGATTTGTCGCGGTAAGGTGGAGATGAAGCCGGACCTTTGCACAAGGGAAGGGGAAACGCTTCGATTGTCAGGGAATTTGGATGTGGCAATCTTATACGTATCCGAAGATGATGATAAACCGTTGCAGTCCTTTATGTCTAAGGTGCCTTTTGAACATCAGATTGAGATTCGGGGATTGGTTCCGGACAGCATTTATGATGTACGCTGTAATGTGGCGGAGGCTGTATTTAGTATGGTGCGCAACGGAGAAGCAGAATTGAAGGCGGAGCTTTCTTTTGCTGTTATGGTAATGGAAAACCGGAAAGAAGAAATGATTGTGGATGCGGAACGGGTGGAATTTGAGGCGGACCGGTTGGAGGAACTGCCGAGTATGGTGGGGTACACCGTAAAGGCGGGAGAACGGCTTTGGGACATTGCAAAACGTTATTGTACTGCGCCGGAAGAGATTATCCGTCTGAATGAGCATACGGGAGAGGTAAAGGAAGGAGATCTGCTTTTATTGATAAAAGCAGCGGGAGAATAGATACAAAAGTGTTTGGTCCTTACGAATCTTTCTTTTTCTACTTGTCACAGGTATATCCGGTGTGATAAGATAGAAGGGTGAGGAAAGAGTACTTGGTACATTAGGACAGAGAAGGTAACATTAGGAGGAAATTATGGTACACTTGCAGGAATCCGGGGAAATGTATTTGGAAACAATTTATGTTTTATCCAAGGATAATAATCATGTTCGCGCCATTGATGTCAGCGAGCATATGGGATATTCAAAACCGAGTGTAAGCCGGGCGGTAGGTATTTTGAAAAAAGGTGGCTATTTGGAGGAGAAAACCGAGGATGGTGCTCTTGTTTTGACGGAAGAAGGGAAACGTGTGGCAGAACGGACCTATGAACGTCACCGCGTGTTGTCGGCTTTCTTTGAAAAAATCGGTGTATCAAAAGAAACGGCGGCAGAGGATGCCTGCAGAATCGAGCATACCATCAGTGATGAGACTTTTGAAGCATTAAAGAAGTATGCGGGTTTGGAATAAGAAAACAGAATAACAAAAAGGATACCGTGTCCCGATAGGTTGTTTACGAGTTTGTGGAACGGTATCCTTTTTCTATGTATATGGAAAGAATCGCCAAAAGTTATTCGGTGAGGGCAGAAGTTCCTGCCTGAGTCTCAAAGGCATCTTTTGCGGTACTTGTCAGCTCATCGGTGAATTCTGCCTGCTTTGCCCAATTACGAATTTTTTCGGTTGCACTGTCTAAGGTCTTCTGACAGATATCAGGAAGGTCATCTCCCCAGGACTTGGTAGCCTGCTTAAAGCCTTTTTCCATTGCTTTAATCAAAGTTTCGGCTTTGGAAATATCGCCGCCGGAAATGGCTTTTGCAAAGGAGAACAATCGCTCAGAGGTTTGTTCAACACCCCAATAGCCGTCTTCTGCAATGTCCTTTTGTGCCTGGGCACGAACTTCAGGAGAAACTTCAACCTGTCCCTTTCGGAGCATCTCAAACATCTTCTCATCGGTAAGAGTACCTACCTGGAAGGTCTTGTTCTGCTTCAAAATCATGCTTTCTACCAAGGAACGTAACTGTTCGGAACGTTGTTCGGCATCTGCTTTTAACTGGGCAATAATATTCTGATTTTCCTTACTTAAGGTAACGTAATTTTTGTTTTTGGGATTATTGGTAGCAGCCTTGTCCGCACTCTTTTTCTCGTATACAAATGCGTCGGTATCGGCTGTTTCCGCGGACTTAGCCGTAGTATTTGCTGACTTGGAATCGGAAGGCTTTTTATAAGCTTCCGCAGTTTGATAAGAATTGGTTGCTGAAAGAATTTGATTTGTATTCATATAAAACCCTCCTTGGTTTCTAAGGTGTAGCGAAAGGGGAAAACGCTGCGCGACTCCTTCGCTTTTTCTGCGGTTTCCGTAAACTGTGGCGGATGAGAATCCACCTACTCTTACTTTATATATCGACAAAGGTTTTTTAGAACTTAACCCCTGTAGATAAAAATTTTTATTAAGATGAAATCCGACGAATGGACTCTTTTCATGTAAGGGCTGATGTGCTATACTTTTGGTAGAGAAGGAAGTGACAAAGGAGGGGCATATGGAAACACGAGTAGCTGTTATGGGCATTATTGTGCAGAATTTGCAATCGGCGGAACAGTTGAATGCGATTTTACATGAATACGGGGAATGTATTATCGGCCGGATGGGGATTCCCTATCGGCAGAAGGGAATCAGCATTTTAAGTGTGGCAGTGGATGCCCCCCAGGACACCATCAGTGCCCTGGCAGGGAAAATCGGCCGCTTATCCGGCGTCAGTGTAAAAACAGCCTATGCGCCGGTGTAGGCATTGTATTTTATATTACTTCGGTTGATAGAATTCGGTTAAAAAAGTGCCCGGAGCATATTCCGTTTGCAGGAAATGTGCTTCGGCTTTTTTTGCTACGGTAAGGTCGGAGAAGAGTGCAAACACCGTCGGGCCGCTTCCGCTCATTAAAATACCGTCTGCACCTAAGGCGCTTAGAGTTTCTTTTATGGAAGCAATCTCCGGCACCAGTTTCATCGTTACCGGCTCCAGCACGTTGCACAGACCGGCTGCCAGAGCGTTATAGTTGCCAAAAGACAATGCCTCCAACAGCGTAGCGGTGTCAGGATGGGTAATTTTTGTGGTTTGGGCTAAAGCATCATAGTCTGTGTAAATTTGTTTTGTGGAAGCGCCTGCCGCCGGTTTTACCAAAAGACAGAAACAGTCCGGTGCGGCAGAAAGAGAGGTCAGGCGTTCGCCAATGCCTTCGGAAAGTGCAGTTCCCAGCATAAGGCAATAAGGAATATCAGCACCTAACGTTACACCGAGAGCGGCCAGTTCTTCGGAAGAAGCCGGAAAACCGTACATTTCGTTTACTCCCCGCAACACAGCGGCTGCATCGGAACTTCCTCCCGCAAGTCCGGCAGCTACAGGGATTCTTTTTTCTAAATGTATGCGGATTCCATCCGTAATCTTGTAAGTGGAGCAAAACAGCGCAGCTGCTCGGTAGGCAAGGTTATGTTCGTCTACAGGAAGGGAGCTGTCACTACAAGTCATGGTAATGCCCTGTGTATCGTTTCTATGTATCGTAAGGGTGTCATGCAATTGTAAGGACTGCATAATCATTTGTACCTCGTGGTATCCGTTGGGAAGTGTTCCTAAAATGTCGAGAGACAGGTTTATCTTTGCGTATGCATACGTGGTAACTTCGGATTTTATCGGTTTCATGAGTACTCCTTTTATGTTTAGTCAATAACAGCCCGGAAACAATCCGTACAAAGTGTTTTCGGGCTGATTATACATCAGAGTGGATTCTTTTGCAAGCAGGATTCTTTAACGAAACCATGCCACAAGCTTTTTCCACAGCTCCGCAATGCGGAAGCGGAACAAAGGCCGTTTGCATTCCTTTGAAAAGAGCAGGTCGTATTCCTCTTCGGTCAGCAGACCCTTCAGCTCTTCTTTTTCTTCGTCACAAATGGTGGCAGTAATTCCTTCCGTAAAACATAGAGACGGGTAAAGCATGCACCACCAGTTTTTTCCTTCGCCTTCTCCTAATACGATACGCAATGCCCGGTATTCTCCCGGCGGCAGAAGAAGGGAACCGTACTGTTTGATAGGGAAGTATTCTGTTGTGATGGCAGCGGTAGCCCGGTAGGATATACCGTTTTCGTCCAGGACCTGATTTGCTACGGAAATAATGTTGTCTAATTGCGGCATCAGCAATTGCTCTGCTTCTTCTGCAGTCTCTGCAGCGGAAACGGTGGACTGAAGGTGGGAAAGGACGGCATCCCGGACATGAAGCTTAAGCTCCTGGGAGGCAGTGTCATCTCCGGCAGCCAGAATGTGAAGTCGCAGAATACGGTCCTCCAGTGCTAACGGGGCGAAAGTTCCATTGTTTTGATAAAACTGTTCCGGCATAAGTAGTAAAAGAGAAAGAATAATCAGAAAGACAGAAATGAAATTATGCAAAAAGCTATGTAGTGAAATATGGGAAATTTTATTTTTTAAACAGTTCATAGTAATACTCCTTTTCTCGGTTATGTAAGGAGTATTGACAAAACGAAGGAGATTATACAGAAAGTTTTTCTGTGAGAAGTGCTGAATTACAGGTAGAAGCGAAGAGAGCCGCACCCCGTTGCAGGGTCGGCTCTCTTTCAGGAGAATAAAAATGAAATGAAATTAGGCTTGGTAAAGTGCTTTGATGTCTTCCATCCTGCCTCCGGTAATCGTACCGTCCGGAAGACGACGGAAGTTTCGTAAAAACTTCCATGCATTTTCACAGCTGTGATGACGTACTTCATGTCCCTGATTATCTACGCTGCCAAAAATAGTATAGCAACAGCCGTTTTTGCTTTCAAACAAATTCAAAGTGAGAACACTGTTTCTTACAGGATCGTTGATTTTGTATACCACATCGCCGTCAATGCCGTAAATCGGATTGCTCCAGGTGTCTTTTTCTTCCAGCTTTACATTGTACTCTGTAACCACGTCGTTAATGTCGAAAATGTAGCCTACGCGGTCGATGCATTTTTGTGCCTGGAACGGAAGCTCCGGAAGCGGGGTAATTTCACCGCCTACATAGAATGTAGGAACCACTGTGTCCCGGTTGATCGGACCTGCATCCTGTCCGAACACATTTAATCCTACTTCAAACGTAGCGGACATCGGTGCGATACCGGCGAAGACCTTTGGATATTCCTGACACATATCCCAGGACTTGCATCCTCCCATGGAAAATCCGGAGGAATAAATCTGTTCCGTATCTACCGGATAGATTTTCTTCAGGTGTTCCAGCAAGGTCTGTACCTCAGTGGCAGTGCTGTTTAAGTGATGTTCCACGCTGACTAACAGGAAATTGTACTTGGCAGCTACACGGAACCATCCGGAAACGCTGGTCATGCAAAAGGCGGAATCGCCGCCGCCATGGAAACAAAACAGCAGCGGAACCTTCTTTCCGTCGTCCATAATCTTTTTATTGTAATAAGCTACATAGCCGATGTTGTGTTCTGTTGTATCCTTATCGTCACCGCGGTTATCCCTGGAAGTCGGAACGGTGCAGTACCCCGGCTCACAAATCATGCCCATGGATTCCAAATCGGCTTCTTCTTCCAAATTACCCATCATACGACGGAAGGTGCCTACAAAGTCTTTAAAATCTTTCTTGTAGTCGGCAGACTCTTTGAGGCAAACATGATCCAGTCCGGCCTTCAGTGCGTCATTTATGTCTGCACGGTTGCCTACGGACAATACCGGGATATCTCTTGCATCCTTTGCAATGGCAGGAAGGACACTGAGGCGTTCCAAAATACAGCCGGCCGGGGTGATGTCCCCTTTGCCGTACAGACCGTCTCCTTCGATACGCTGTAAGCAATGGGTGGCGATATAGTCGGCAGATTTACCGAAACCGTAAAGGTAAGTACGGAGTACGGCACCGCGGATGTAGAAGCCGTTCCAATTGCCGGTAAAACGGTCACGCATGATGGCAGCTCCGTCTTTGTAGTACTGGCTGATGCGGGACTGGGAAATGAGAGAAGCAAACAAATCCTCCGGAGCGTTGTCCCAACCACCCTCTGCAGTAGGGTAAACAAATACAACGCTTCCGCCGAAATTTGCCGCAACGGAGGCAAGACCGGTGCGGTCCGCAAAAGATTTTGCCTCCTCAGGGGTTTGCTTTGTTTCTTCAAATACTAACAGGTACGGTGCGCGGAAACCGAAATTTACAATATCGGTAATCGGTGCACTGGCCGGTACGTAGATGGTTGCATAAAATTTTTCAAAGGTATGTTCCCAATACTTACTTCCGTTATCTAAGGTTACGACCTCAGGCATATGTTCCATCATAAATAATACTCCTTTCATCATTAATTCAGATGTGAATTAGTATTCTAATTATACTACTTCTTTATAAAAGATGCAATGGCTTTTACGGAAAAGAAAAATTATATTTTGTGGAATGCAAAATTGTCCCGAAAGGGTGTTATGTTCTTGAAAATGACTTGAATTCTTTCCACTGACATAGTAAAATAAGGACTATAGGAAAGAGGTGGCTGTTGTGACGAAGAATGTGATTATTTCCCTGACAGGATTACAGTATGCGGTAGAGGAAGAAGAAGCACCCATTGAGGTGATTAACTTCGGACAATATTATAAAAAAGGTGACAAGCATTATTTGCTTTATGAAGAAACGGATGAAACCGGACGGGCGACGAAGTGCCGGATTAAGGTGTCGGAAAAGGAGCTGGAGCTACAAAAAAGAGACCGGTCCAATACCAGGCTGTTATTTTTGCCGGGAGAACAATATCTGACCAATTACGAGACGCCCTACGGAAGTCTTTTGGTGGGAGTGAATACCCGTTCATTAGAGCTTTATGAAGAGGAAGAGTTTTTACGTGCAACTTTAAAGTATGGTTTGGAATTGAACGGTGAGCATACAGGAGACTGTACTTTGGTATTAAAGGTGCAGTCCTGTGAACAAGGAGTATAAGCGGTTATAAATAGCAGACGAAAGAAGACCTGTGAAGAAAGGAGATGCGGTATGGAGATTAAAGGCTATACGTATGGATTTTACGGAAGACGGGGACAGTATCGTTCGGAGCAGGGGGTCAAATCCCAGGAGCTGATGTATGAGACCGGTATTAACTGGATGTGTCTGGCAGTGGTTGCTCATCAGGAGACAGCTCATAGCACGGACATTCAGTTCGAGTTTGGCAGAAGCGCTTCCGACAGAGACATTATGGCAGCAGTGGAGCGTGCCCATAAAAAGGGTGTTAAGGTGTGCTTAAAACCTATGGTAAACTGTAAAGACGGTGTATGGCGTGCCCACATCAATTTTGCTGACGGAGACGAGAACGGCAAGGATTTATATTGGGATAAGTGGTTTAAAAGCTATGAAGACTATATGATTTATTACGCAGAACTGGCGGAAGAGACCGGTTGCGAAATGCTTTGTATCGGCTGTGAAATGAGCGGTACGGAGCGGAAAGAGAAGCATTGGAGAGCTTTGATTGAGAAAATCAGAGCAGTGTACAAAGGAAAGCTGGTGTATAATACCAACCATGGCAGAGAAGCACAGGTAAAGTGGTTTGATGCGGTAGATTATTTGGGAACCAGTGCGTATTTTCCTGTGGCGGAAGCAGGCGGAGCTACGTCGGAGATGATGCAGAAGGAATGGCTTCGTGTAAAGGAGTCCATGAAAGAAGTATATGATTTGTGGAAAAAGCCGATTATTTTTATTGAAATCGGGTGCCGCAGTGCCCATGGATGTTCTACCATGCCGTGGGATTTTACTCATACGGACTTGCCTCATGACGAAGAAGAACAGGCGGCATTCTATGATTCCTGTTTGTCCGTATTCGGAAAGGAACCGTGGTTTGCGGGAGTATTTTGGTGGGATTGGAGTACAACCATTTATGATACGAAGGAAGAGGCTGCAAAGGATAACGGGTTCAATATCCACTTAAAGAAAGCGGAAGATGTGTTGAAGGAGTGGTATGCAAAGCTGTAATGGGCGTAGGAGTCCCGGAAGCTGTTAACAAAGAAGCGGCAGCGGATGCAGAAGAGGATAAGAAAAGGAGCTGAGGAATCTCTCAGCTCCTTGTTTGTTTAAACCCTACTTTTTCTTTCCTTTTTTTTGTTCGATTCCGCCCGGAGTAGCCTTTGCCGGCTTCTTGGACTCGTCTACAACCTTCTGGGCCTTATCACGAAGTCTTGCAAGGAATTTTTTCTTCTCCGGTTTGGTATCAAGACCGGAACGAAGTCCCTTTACATCGATGATATAAATACCGTTCATGAAAGCTTTTACTTCTTTCTTTACCGGAACTTTATCAAATACCTTTTCGTCACACATAAGGCTGGCAATCTTCGGACCGATTTTTGCCTTGACTACCGGAACCTTACGGCCTCTGAGCCACTTCGGAGTCTGGTCGATTACGATTTGCGGGAAACCGGCTTCCGACAGCTTCATGCGTTTCTTGTCAATGACCATAATGGAATAGTACTGTGCGCCTGCTGCAATGTTTTCCTGTGCGGCATCGGACTTTTTCTGAAGCTTTTTGCCCACAAGGGAAAGTACAATTAAAATGGCGAGAATTACGCCTAAGACAATTGCAATAACGGTTAATGGATTCATGTTTTGACCTCCTCTTCTTTTTACCCACGGTATATCTTACCACGAGAGACAAGTTTATGCAAGAAGAAAATTCCTTATCCTCCGTGAAAAACAGCGGAAATAGGCGCGTTTATTTTACCAGTGCATCGTGGCCGGCCAACATCTCGATTACTTTCTCTCTGACATAGGCACCCGGATGCTTTTGAATCTCCGGGTCCAGCTCGTTTAAGTAAATCGGCTTACCGAACTCTAAAACAACTTTGGTTTTACGCAGCCACGGCTTGTGGTTTTCGAATAAATCGTCCGTGCCGGTGATGGCCACCGGAATAATCGGGCAACCGGTTTTCTGGGCAGGCTTTAAGCTTCCGTCCTTAAACGGTAACGGATCCTTTTCGTGACTTCTGGTGCCCTCCGGTGCAATAAAGATGGAGTAACCCTCTTTTATATAATCAATACAGGACAAAATCACTTTCAACCCTGCTTTAATGTCGGAACGATCCAAAAACAGGCAGTTTACATTGTACATCCAAAGGTTTAAAAACGGAACTTTTCTGATTTCCTTCTTTGCCACGAAGCCGGTGAGATTCGGCACCGCAATATAGCCGATGGCGGCATCTAGAAGACCGCGGTGGTTTGCGGCATACAAAACAGGAGTATCCTTCGGAATGTTTTCCGTACCGAGGACAATGCGCTTCATACCGCCCGGCCACATGGCAGCCTTAAAAGCTCCCTGTACAATTTTTTGGGAAATGCGGCTGGCAAGCTTGCGGTTAAACTTACGGAGTAACAAAAGCAGTAAGCAAACCGGGAAAAACAAAATAAAAAATAAGGAAATAACAAAAACAGCTGCAATGGTTCTCATGAGTGCCCTCCTTAATGGTACTGCCGGTAAATGGAAAGGTAACTTTCGGCAGTGGTGTCAATAAGCGGTGTGGTTTCTAAATAATCTGATGTAAAAGTATCCGGAACACCGTAATATTCATCTAACGTCAGTCCGGTTTCAAAAAGATAAGCGGCAAGTTCCGTTCCTACATAGCGGATGTGCCAAGGTTCATAGTTGTAACCGGTAATGTGTTCTTTATCCTTCGGATAACGAAGAATGAATCCGAACCGGTGGGCATTTTCTGCTACCCAGATGCCTTCCGGGGTGTCCGCAAAGGTAGTTTCCAAACCGAACCCTTCCGAAGCGCAGGAGATGTCGATGGCGAGTCCTGTCTGATGTTCACTGCGACCCGGGGCTGCCGAGTAGCGATTGGTATGGGCAATCCCCTGTGTGGCCAAGTTAGTGGCATAAATGGTATATTGTCGTGCAAAGGAACGATATGCCGAAACACCGTATAGAGTAAGCTTTGCTTCGTCATACGCCGCATCGAACAAGAGGGCAAGAGCCTCGCCGGCCTCCGGTGTCATCTTTGCTTTGTCAATGGAAGTGTCCGCAAAAGGGAATAACACATCCGGTGTGGTAAGCCCTTCCGGGACAAAATCTTCCGGGAGAGGGTGATTTCGGTTTACCAGGTATGTAATAGTGGTAGTATCCGTGTTTACCGGAACGGGAGCGGGGGATACCGTTTCCGGGTTGTCCGGTGTCAGAGTGATATCCGGTTCGGAGTTATAATCCGGATTCTTTGTCGGAGTATCTGTTGTGTCGGGCGGCTCCGGGGTAGGAACCGTATCGGATGGTGTCGCTGTTGTGCTGTCCGGGGAAAGCCCCGGTGTACTGCTTGTTTCCATAGGAACAGACTCCTTTGAACCGATATTGGTTTCTTCGCCTTTGGTACATCCGTCAAACAACAGTGACATGCCGATGCCAAGACCCCACAACAGGGCACAGATGACCAAGGGACGTGCATGCTTTTTCATAAAACATTCTCTCTTTCCAGTATATTCTGCAAAATCCCGTTAAGAACGGGTTTTGCCGGATTCCTTGTTTCTTTGGTAGATTCGGGCAAGAAGCTCCTGCTTGGTTTCATACAGGCGTTCTGAAAGGTCCACATAAACTTCCTGAGGATTGGCAAAGCGTTTGGTTTCCTCCCAAAGAGTAGCCATTTCCTTTTTACAATATTCTCTGATTTCCATAACGGAAGGAGAAGTGTAGACACATGTTCCCTGTTCAAATACCGGAATCAACAGTTCTCGCACGGTATAGGTACCGGGTGCAAGTAAAGTCTTCTTCCAGGTGGATACCGGGTCGAACAACAGAAGCGGTTCTGCTTCATCAAACACTTCATCCGCAAAGGCAATGACATCTGCTTTGATTTTGCCGGTTTCTTTATCGTAAATACGGAACACGGTTTTATTGCCCGGGTTCGTAATCTTTGCCGGATTTTCGGACAGCTTGATTTTCGGTACGAAGGTACCGTTTTCTTCTACGGCAGCCAGTTTGTAAACGCCGCCGAAGGCCGGGCAGTCCTTGGAGGTAATCAGGTTCGTGCCTACGCCCCAAACATCGATACGGGCGCCCTGTAACAACAAGGATTCAATCAAATATTCATCCAAATCGCTGGAAGCACAGATGGTGGCATCCGAAAAACCTGCCTCATCCAACATCTTTCTTGCTTTTTTGGACAAGTAGGCCAAATCGCCGCTGTCTAAGCGGATGCCGTATCGCTTCGGCATGGTTCCGGCTTCCCGCAGTTCCGTAAATACCTTGATGGCATTGGGTACACCGGAACGAAGGGTATCGTAAGTGTCCACCAAAAGGGTAGTGTTTTGCGGATATAGTTCCGCATATTTTCGGAATGCGGTAAGCTCATCCGAAAAACTCATAATCCAGCTGTGGGCGTGAGTGCCCAGGGCCGGAACGTCAAACAGTTTTGCAGCCAGCACGTTGCTGGTGCCGATACATCCGCCGATCATGGCCGCTCTTGCGCCGTAGGTACCGGCATCCGGACCTTGGGCCCGACGAAGACCGAACTCCATGACACCGCCGTCTTTTGCTGCATGGCACACTCTGGCTGCCTTGGTGGCAATGAGACTTTGATGATTCATCATGGTAAGAATGGCGGTTTCCACAAGCTGGGCTTCCGTAATCGGTGCAATTACCTTAAGAAGCGGTTCCATGGGGAACACTACCGTACCTTCCGGAACGGCATAAATGCTGCCGGAAAAACGGAAATCCGCCAGATAGGAAAGGAAGTCTTCCGCAAACATTCCGGTGCTGCGGAGATACTCAATGTCTTCTTTATCAAAATGTAAATTCTTAATATAATCAATGACCTGGTCAAGTCCTGCACAAACGGCATAACCGCCGCCGGAAGGATTGGTTCGGTAAAAGGCATCAAACACCACCATGTCATTCCGGTTATTTTTATAATACCCCTGCATCATGGTAAGTTCGTAAAAGTCGGTAAGCAAGGTTAAATTCTGTTCTGTCATAAGGATACCTCCTTTTCGCGCAAAGCGCGATGATACGTGTATATCATAATATATTATGGGAAATAAGTCCAGTAGAAATTCATTGGGGAAAGGTACATATAAGGGGAAAGCCGGGTTTCAAAAAGAGAATAAATTTAAAGTTTCGAAAGTGAGACTTGAATAATTGATCTATGAAGTGATATAATATGAATGGTTTCGAAGAAAGAAAAAAATTAAAGTTTCGAAAGCGGTGATGATGTGAAGAAGATAGTAAGAGAAAAGTATTTGGATAGGATTAAGGCGTTAAAGGATACTCCGGATATTAAAATTATTACCGGTATCAGACGTTCCGGTAAATCAAATCTAATGCTAGCATATATTGAGTATTTGAAAAATGAATTTGACGATGCAAATATAATCTTTATCGATTATATGGACTTGGAATTTGAGGAAATGAAGGAGTATCATGCGCTGCATAAGTATGTAGAGGATAGGTACGATAAAGGCAAAAAGAATTATTTATTTGTGGATGAGGTACAGTTGTGTCCGAATTTTGAGTTGGCAATTAACAGCCTGTACTCAAAGAATAAGTATGATATTTATATAACCGGCTCGAATGCCTTTTTGCTTAGTGCAGATTTGGCAACATTGTTTACCGGCAGATATATAGAAATCCATGTGTTCCCGTTTAGTTTTAAGGAGTATTGCGAGTATTATAGTGAGGAAAATGATAAAGACAAATTGTTTGAAGAATACTTTATTAAGGGCGGTTTAGCAGGTTCCTACGCATACAACACGGATTTGGATCGGATAACTTATATCAAAGAAGTATATGAGACGATTGTGAATCGGGATCTGGTTCAGAAATATAACTTGCCTGACACGGGGGTATTACGTCAGTTGAGTGAGTTTTTGATGGATAATATCAGCAATTTAACGTCTCCGAACAGAGTGAGTGATATTTTGACTGCAAATGAAGTTCCGACAAATCATGTGACAATAGGAAAATATATCAAGTATTTATGCAATGCTTTTGTATTCTATGATATTAAGAGATACGATATAAGAGGAAGAAAATATCTGGAAACCTCGGATAAGTTTTATATGTGCGACACCGGAATGCGCTATGCTGTGTTGGGAAGCCGGAATCTGGATTATGGACGTGTATATGAGAATATGGTATGTATAGAGCTTTTGCGTAGGGGCTATGAAGTTTATGTGGGGAAACTTTATCAGAAGGAAATAGATTTTGTTGTGCAGCGCGGGAGTGAAAAAATCTATATTCAGGTCAGCGATAATATATCGAATCAGGAAACTTTTGAAAGAGAATATGCTCCGTTGTTGCAAATAAGAGATGCATATCCGAAAATGATAATTGCGAGAACAAAGCATCCGAAATACACCTATGAAGGAATCGAGGTGTGTGATATTGTTGATTGGTTGTTAAATGTTTAATCTTAAAAAAGCGGAAAATTTGAAGTTTGCGGAGGTGAAAATAATGAAAGAAAGATTATTAAAGGCATTGTTTGTGTCAATTACAGTTGCATTGGGTATTACATTGGTAACAATTTTGCAAAATGAGGATTTTTCTTTTATAAAATCAGGGCTCTATGCAATTGTTGCATTTATTGTCGATTTCATTTTTTCGTATATTTTTGAAAAAAAGAAAAGGTGAATTTTGTCTTTTGTAAGGAACAGAAATTTGAATTTTAAAGATGTTTTGGTAATGATTAACTCAGGGGGCAGTATGACAAAAGAAGAATTCCAGAAACATGCATTAGCATTATATGAATTTTGTGAGTATCCTGCTGTAAGATACAATATTTTGTTCTCATTATTAGATACCCCTTATGATGATAAAGCATTGACAGAATTACGCAAGGAATTTCTGAAAAGTGATATTGTGGAAGAAATGTATCGGTTGCAGGATGAATATGGCGGTTGGGGACCATTACGGTCCAAAGATTATTCCATGAAAGCGAAAATACCAACATCTGCTACGGGTATTGAAAGATGCCGGTATATCGGTCTGACAGAAGAAGATCGAGACATTCTATTTATGGCAAAGGAATATTTGCTTTCCTTTTTGGATGGAACCACCAGGGAAAAAGTATTTGAAAAGAACGAACGTGCATTCCCTTGGCAACAGGCAATAGTATGTAATCTGCTAGAAGGTATTTCCCCGTACACAGCGGAATGTGACGATACATATAAACAGTGGCATTATATTGCAAACAGAGCATATGACAGTGGTGAGTATTGTTATGAGGAAGATAAAGCTGCACAGCATGAAGTGTTTCTTACAAGAGAAGCTAGATTGGTACCTATGCAGAGCGAACTGATATTGAAACGTCGTGAACAGGTGTCGCCTGAGATAGAAGATGCAATGCTTCGTCATTTGGGCGGACATGCAAGCGTTCATGGCTATTTCTGGGATAAAACACCTTACGATTTGCCACAAGAGTTTCGGAATAATAAGATGCGACGTTGGTTTCACACATTCAACTATATCAATCAATTTAAAGGGTCTAAGATTTACCTGGAAGGTTCAGTGGATTGGTTGCTGGAGCAATCAGGAGAAAATGGTTTGTGGGACTGGGGCCCACAGGTGAAGGATCCATGGGGATATTTTGGATACTTTTCCTGTAATCACAGTTATGCACACAACCGGGTGGTAGATTGTAGTATGGAAATATTGAAGTTTTTGAAAACATATTTAGATAATAATACGTAATGCAAATTTGAAGTTGGTGGAGGGTTTAGATGCTTTCAATAACGAATTTTATTGATGAAATGATTAAATTTTTCCCAGAAATTGCAACGGAAATTGAGAAAACAAAAAGTGATTATTTTGAAGGGTGTGATACTATCATTATTGAAGATATTATTATGCCTAGGGTAGTTGCGTTGCTAAAAAGGAATGTTGAGTTTGATAAATTAAAATCTGTGTTCGCATATTTTGAAATAATTGCTACTTGTGCGGATGATAAACTTTCTGACGTTTTTTCGGTTTGCTGTTTAGAAATACTGGGAAATGAGAAGATAATTCTTGAAAGAGCCAAACAGTATATGGGACCGATAACTACTATACTTCAACGTGAAGCGGATATGGCACTAGGACGAGTTGTTGATAATTGAGTGCTGAATAATGTTAAGAGATGACTATACAAGGAGTTGATAATGTATTATTAATGAGATGCCCCCATTTTGTAGGGAACGGAAACTTTCAGTTTTCCGGTCTTGTGACTTGGCATTAACAAAGGGAAATACAAGGGTTTTTAAAAAATCCTTGACAATTCCCGAAACCCCTCGTATACTATAAGATAATTGAATTCACAACACAAAAAGACGTTGAGAAAGAGAGTACACATCTGCCGAAAGGCACAGCGAGTTCGGGACAGTGGAAGCCGGATGCGAGTAGCGGATGCTTGGAAAATCACTTTTGAGTTGCAGGTCGAAAGCTGAGTCAGTAGACCGCGCCGGGACTTTCCCGTTACAGAAAGAAGGTATAAATGGCGAAAGCCTGCGTACTGAATAGGTGGTATAACGATGACATTTGGCCTTCGTCCTATTTGGGATGAAGGCTTTTTCTTTTCTTTCTCACCGCCTTTTTCGATTCCGGGAACTTTTCATGGGAGCATGTGTCTTGGAATCATTATGCAGGATGTTAGTCTTTCTTATTGTTTCGATTGTAAGCAACAACGCTCGTACAGGACGTACGAGCGAGGCGACACGCAACAGGACGTTGCGTCGAGCCGTTTGTGTGACTTTTAATTAGACTTTCCCGAAACAATTAGAAAGCCTTACATCCGTAATACGTGACAAGACACATGCTCCCATGCAAAGTTCCGCACCCAGAAAAGGAGGAAGCACTATGCTGTACAACAAGGTTGACACGAACATGAATTTCGTGGAAAGAGAAAAAGAAGTCGAGAAGTTCTGGAAAGACGAGAAGATTTTCGAGAAGAGTATCGAGGCAAGAAAACAGGGCGAGACCTACACCTTCTATGACGGCCCGCCGACTGCAAACGGAAAGCCGCACATCGGCCACGTTTTGACCCGTGTAATTAAGGATATGATTCCGCGTTACCGTACCATGAAGGGCTATATGGTACCGCGTAAGGCAGGTTGGGATACCCACGGTCTTCCGGTAGAGATTGAGGTGGAGAAGCTTCTCGGCCTTGACGGTAAGGACCAGATTGAGCAGTACGGTTTGGAGCCGTTCATCGACAAGTGTAAGGAAAGCGTTTGGAAGTACAAGGGTATGTGGGAGGATTTTTCCGGTACCGTTGGTTTCTGGGCTGATATGGACGACCCGTATGTAACCTATCATGACAACTACATCGAGTCCGAGTGGTGGGCACTTCGTCAGATTTGGGATAAGGGCTTACTCTATAAGGGCTTTAAGATTGTGCCGTATTGCCCGCGTTGCGGAACTCCGCTTTCTTCCGCGGAAGTGGCACAGGGCTATAAGGATGTCAAGGAACGTTCCGCAGTGGCACGCT
>JAFTWC010000032.1 GCA_017465475.1 Lachnospiraceae bacterium | reverse complement strand
GGTTAGCTAAGTAATCACATCCACCTTTTCCTGATAAATAATCATTTACTATGGTTTTCTTAAACTCAAAACTATATTTTGCCATAAAAAACCGACCTCCCAATCGTTAGACCTAAAGTCTAACTTTTGGGGGTCGGTTCAGAAGCTTCGGTTCTTTCTATTTATTTAGCGTTTCAACTCACGGTCTATTTTGCAGCCTTCTTGATGGCTTCCCAAAGGCCCTCGATATATACCGCACCAAGTGCTCTGTCATATAAGCCATAGCCCGGTCTTGCCTGCTCGCCCCAAATCATTCTTCCGTGGTCCGGACGAATGACACCGTCAAAGCCCATCTCCTGTAAAGCCTTCACAATTTCGTACATATCAAAGCTTCCTTCAGAGGAAAGATGTGCACTTTCATGGAACTCATCATCAGACAGGAACTTTACATTACGGATGTGCGCAAAATGAATACGCTCCGCAATCTTCGGGTTACGAATAATCTTCGGCAAATCATTCTTACGGCTGCTGCCGAGAGAACCGGTACAGAAGGTAAATCCGTGAAGCTTACTCGGATGAAGTGCCGCAACCTTTAAAAGAGATTCTTCACTGGTTACGATACGCGGAAGTCCGAAAATATCCCAAGCCGGATCATCCGGATGAACCGCCATCTTAATACCGTACTTTTCACAGGTCGGCATAATCTTTTCGATAAAGTAACCGTAGTTTGCAAGAAGCTGCTCGTGGGTCATACCCTTATACTTTTCAAATAAAGCCTTAATCTCTTCCTTACGATTCGGCTCCCAGCCCGGCATTACAAAACCGCCGCTTTCCTTCTCAATCTTCTCAAACATAGCATCCGGATCCATACCGTCAATGTGCTTCGCATCATAGGAAAGCACAGTGGAACCATCAGCAAGCGGTCTTGCCAAATCGGTTCTGGTCCAGTCGAATACCGGCATAAAGTTATAGCATACCAGCTTAACGCCTGCCTTACCAACGCTCTCCAATGAAGTAATGTAGTTCTCGATTAACTTGTCTCTGGTCGGTGCACCAAGTTTAATGTCCTCGTGGATGTTGATACTTTCCACGCCCGCAAGGGTAAGACCTGCTGCTTCTACCTCATTTTTCAACTCCATTACCTGCTCGTAACTCCACGGCTCACCTGCCGGAATATCATGCAGTGCCGAAATAACACCGGTTACACCCGGGATCTGACGAATCTGCTGCAAAGTTACACTGTCATTTTTACTGCCGTACCAACGTAATGTCATTTCCATAGTTTTGTCCTCCTGTTTTTAGAAAATTTCGCGGCCCTTTGCATCTTCGATGCCGGACTTACGATAAAAATAAGAATTTACAATATCTCTCCAATCCTTTGCATGGGCTGCCTGATGCTCAAACCGCGGCAGGATACGCTTATAAATATCCTCCGGAATCACATCCTGCAGACTCTTTATCGTTTCAAGGAATCCCTCTGCCTGCTCCGCACCCTCAAAATGGGTGTCATAAATGTGCTGAATCAGTGTCTTGCCGCTCTTTAACACATAATCGTAACGGATGTAATGGAAGAAAAGCAACAACTCTTCCGGACAGGTTGCCGGGTCTTCATACATCTTGAAGTTTTCCTCACGATACTGGGTAGTATACCCGGTACCCTTGGTGGTACGATCCACACCGATGCCGTGTAAATCCGCGCGATGATAGGTACCCCAACGATCATATTCGTAACCGTCCACATTCGGTCCGTAGTGATGGCTCGGATTTACCATCCAACCGATACCGAGCGGAGAAGTATACTTCTCATACACTTCTCTGGAGCAAAGTGCCATGTCCGTCAGTGCCTTCACAGCCTTTTCCTCCTTAGTTACCGTAAGCTTAATCCACTCTTCTGCTATTTCTTTCGCAGAAAGTGCCGTGGTAAATGCCAGTCTTCCGAATCCGTACCAGTTCAATGCCGCAAAATCATGGCCGGTCCAGTTCTCATCGTTACCGGTATTGGTTACGGCTGCCATACCACAGGCAGACTGAGCAAAGGTGCGTCCTGCCACAATATCTGCTACCGTGTCGTTTTTCGGTGCACAGTAGGTCTTAAAATCAAGCACTTCCTTCCACATAGGAATCAGGTAACAGAAATGTCTCTGCTGACCGGTGTACTCCTGTGCCGCCTGCACCTCTAAAATCTGATTCGTGCGTTCCAATCCTCCCAGAAGCGGGGAAATCGGTTCACGAATCTGGAAGTCCATCGGACCATTCTTGATCTGAAGTACCACATTGTCCGCAAACTGTCCGTCAAGAGGCTTGAAGTGGTCATATCCCGCACGGGCACGATCGGTTTTACGGTCACGCCAGTCCTGGGTACAATTATATACGAAACAACGCCAAATAATCTTTCCTCCAAACGGTGCCACCATCTCAGCAAGCATATTAGCACCCTCTGCCTGGGTTCTTCCGTATGTATGCGGGCCCGGACGTCCTTCGGAGTCTGCCTTTACAAGGAAACCTGCCAGCTTCGGAATGGCAGTAAACACGTTCTTCATGGTTTCCTTCCACCATGCTCTGACATCCTCATTTAACGGGTCGGACACCGGAAGGCCTGCCAACTCCATCGGTGCCGCAAAGTTTAAGGATAAGTATAAGTCTACACCATACTCGGCAAAAATCTCCGACATTTCCTTTAATTCTTTTTCATAACGAGGAGTAATAAGATACGTTGCCGCCTGTTTTACATTTACATTATTGATAACAGAAGCGTTGATACCGACAGAAGCACACAATCTTGCATACTCTCTGGTACGTTCATTTACCACAACTTCATTATTTACAAAGAAAAAGGACTCTCCGGAATAACCGCGCTCAATACTATTGTCCATATTGTCCCAATGATTCATCATACGAAGCGGATTGTCCGGAATGACTTTCTTGTCACAAGCCGCAATCTTGTCTTCAATCACTTCGGTACGAATCACATCAAATGCACCGTACAAAATCCCCCGTCCTGTTCCGGAAATGATGTACGCTGCCGTATCCGTTACCAGTACCCGATATCCTTCTTTATAAGTATCCTTCAGCTCCGGAAGGTACACTAATACAAGTCCTTCGTTGCAACCGGTCAGATTTTTCATTTCTTCTGCCGACGGCTCCGCACCGAAGAAAGATGCCTGCTTTCTCTCGTTCTTTAACTCTGCTCCGAATAATTCTTTTGCTGCACGGACCAGTTCTTTCACTGCCGTATCCACCGTCTGCGGCATCGGACCCATCTTCTCGTCCGCCACTACGGTTACCTTACTCCAAAGGGTAGAATTTGTAAGTGCTTTCATTTTATACGAAAGCCATGCCTTGGTATAGTCTGCCATAAGGTACCTCCTACATTCTGATTACCCTAAGTATACCTTATCTTTCCCTTTTTTGCAATGGTTTTCTTTTATCATTTCCCCATTTTAAAGCTGTGTTTTTGAAAACGCTTTCATTCTTTTCTCTCTTTGTTCATATTTTTACAACCTTGCTCAGATGCTTTCCTTGACAGATTCCTCCGTCTTTGTTACGATATAATTATGAATTAGAACGCTAATCCATGGTACAGGTGTCTTAGGGTTTACATAAAGACATACCGCAAACCAAGGTTAGCGCAGTATATGGAGGAGGTTATTATGGCACAAAAAGCAAAAATCACAGTTCATCCTTCCTTTACCATCGGTGAAATTTCCCCACGACTCTTCAGTACATTCTTAGAGCCGATCGGAACTATGGTAAACGGCACCATGTTCAATCCGAAGCACCCGACCGCAAATGCGCAGGGCTTCCGTCAGGACTTCATCGACGCCCTGAAAAAAACCGGCATGCCGGCTTGTCGTTTGCCGGGCGGTAACTTTGTTTCCGGTTGGGAATGGAAAGATTCCATCGGTCCGAAAGAGCTTCGCAAGAAGCACTTGGATTTGGCTTGGTACCAGTATATCACCAACGAAGTAGGACATGATGAATATCTGCAGTGGGCAGAACAGGTTGGTACCGAGGCAATGTACACCATCAATCTCGGCACCGGTGACATCAAGGACGCTCAGCACATTGTAGAATATACCAACCATCCGGGCGGCACCTACTGGTCCGACTTACGTCGTGAGTACGGTCACGAGAATCCGTACGACGTTAAGACCTGGTATCTCGGTAACGAGATGGACGGCCCGTGGCAAATCGGTTCCTGGGGACAGAACCCTAAAGGCTACGGTATTTTATGTAACGAAGTTTCCAAAGTTATGAAGTGGACCGATGCCCGCATCGAAACCGCGGTTTGCGCTTCCTCTTCCCTTTGGATGAATACTTATCCGCAGTGGGAAGAAGATGTATTGCAGGAGTGCTACGACACCGTAGACTACATTTCCATGCATCACTATCACGCTGCACCGCCTGGAGACTACAAGGCACTGCTTGGCGGTTCCCACTACTATGAAGACTTTATCAACACGGAAATTGCGCTTTGCGATTTAATTCAGGCAAAGCATCATTCTCCGAAGAAGATGATGCTTTCCTTCGACGAGTACGGCGGAATGATTCGTCCGAACGAGGAACTGCATCCGGGATACGGTCCGTACAACATGGCAAGATCCCACTACCGTTTCAATCCGGACAGAAAGTATATTCTCCATGATCCGGACAATATGCCGGATCGTGTATTCCCGGGCAGTGAAATGTTACAGGCTCTTTCCATGGCATCCATTCAGCTTGCGTTCCTGCGTCACGCAGACCGTGTAAAGATCGGTTGTATGACCGGTGGTCTGGGCGCACTTTGTGCTTCCAATCATGACCATGTATGGAAGTCCGCTTCCCATCATATTTTCATGCAGATGATGCAGTACGCAAAGGGCACCTCCCTGCAGGTAGATACCGCATGTGAGACCTATGACATTCCGGGTTATGCCGTAAACGACACCTCCCAGTACATGGAGAAGGAAGGGGTTCCGTACGTAGACACCGCTGCCGCATTAGACGGTGATTGCTTAACTATTTTTGCCATCAACCGTAATGCCGAAACCTCTTATCCGGTAGAACTGGATATCCGCGGTTTCGAAGGCTTTACCTTTGATGAGCAGATTGTGATGTACTGCGAGGATATGGAAGTAAAAAACAGTTACGAAAACGAAAATGCAATCCTTCCGAAGACCGTAACCGGTCAGACTTTTGAAGACGGAAAGCTTACCGCTGAGGTACAGCCGCTGTCTTGGAATGTGTTCCGTTTTAAGAAGATGTAATAGGGCATTTTTGCTATCTGACGTATCGTTTCTGACATCAGGGCTGTCGCATTTACGATTAAAATCGTAGATGCGGCAGCCTTTTGATAGCACGAAACGTATCACTGGTACGGCAGCCTTATTAATATCCGGGATGTTACTCTCCCGGAAAATGTCTTCATTTGGGTCATTTGCTTCTATTTCATAACATCTGACCCAATGTTTTCTTTGTTATCCATGTTTTTCAGCATGATTTCATCTGATTTTCAGCACTCCGCCACCTGCGTTTTCTCAAATTCTTCTGTAAGACAACTTTTGAGAAACCTTTTGTTGCATCCCTGGGGCAAAACAATAAAAAAGAAGCTTTCTGAGAAAATCCACACAAAAAAGCCTCAGATCAACCGACTTTTTAATGAGCCAACTATGTATTTTGGGGCAAATACCACAAAAAGAACCTTCTTGAGAAACGATATCTCATCTCCGGGTATATTCGGACATTTCATGAAACAAAAAAGGTACCCATTCCGCATAGGCACCTTTCCTATTAATTTCATATTTCTAATACCCAAAACTTCCCTCTAAGGACTCGTCATTTTCAATCCAGTCCTGTACGTCAATAACCCGATACTCGTTCTCCGTATCCCGAATCACCACTTGCTTGATTCCCGCATTGATGACCATACGTTTGCACATGGAACAACTGCTGGATTTCTCAATATATGCTCCCGTGCCCACTTCTTTTCCTACCAGATAGAGCGTACTGTCAATCATTTTCTCCCGTTCCGCACTGATAATGGCATTGGCCTCCGCATGAACACTACGGCAAAGCTCATACCGCTCTCCCCGGGGAATATTGAGCTGTTGTCTGATACAATATCCCAAATCGCTGCAATTTTTTCTCCCGCGCGGTGCTCCCACATAGCCCGTAGAAATCACCTCATCGTTTTTTACGATAACTGCCCCATAATGTCTGCGCAAACACGTACAACGCTTCGAAACCACTTCTGCCAAATCAAGATAATAATTGACTTTGTCCCGTCTCTCCATATGAGCCTCCTCTCCTTCTGTGTACATTCCATTCTACGAAATATTCTTCCTGTCGTTTTCAACGCAAATTACATTTTACATTCCATGCACTACTCTTTTGCATATTCCATCAGAGCCTCGTAACACTCCGGGAATTCCTTCTTCACGGAGATAATTTTGCCGCTTGCATCAAGGAATCCGTGCTCCGAATGTCCCTCACAGGCAAGTGTACCGTCTTCTTTGTACATAGCATAGCGAAGTTTCAATTTTACACCGCGGAATTCTTCAATCCCTACTTCGATTCTGATTCGTTCCGGGAACTTGGTGCTGACCTTATACTTACACTCTACTGCAGTTACCGGAGATACCATTCCAAGTGCCTCCAAACGATCCATTCCCCAACCGATTTGCTCCAAAAGGTCTACTCTGGCTTCTTCCATCCAGCGAATGTAATTGGAATGGTGCACAATGCCCATCTTATCAGTTTCGTAATACTGTACTTTGTGTTCATACGGTGTCATTTTCTAAGTCCTCCCATGTATCTTTTTTCTGTCAATTATATTTCGCGCCTGCCTCATTGAGTTTTCCCACAAGCCTTATCGTTCACCAACTACCTTTGAAGCAGTTCCGCCAACTTCTCAAACACAAACTCCGTTGCCGCTTCTCTTACTACATTTCGTCCCAAGTCTCCGAACTGTTTTGTAACCGTAGTCAGTTCTCCGTCCACAGAAAAGCCGAAACAAACCATGCCCACCGGTTTTGTGGCAGTTCCGCCGGAAGGCCCCGCAATTCCGGACACGCCCACACCGACTTCCGCATTCTGCGCCCTTGCCACACCTTCCGCCATCTGTCCGGCTACCGGCTCGCTGACCACTCCGTATTGCTCTATGGTTTCCGGCTTTACACCGAGATACTTTATTTTCGCTTCGTTCGCATAAGTCACAACCCCTGCATCAAATACTGCCGATGCGCTGGCCACGCTGACCAAACGAGCGGCACAAAGACCGCCGGTACAAGACTCTGCAAAAGAGATGTGAAAGTTCTTTTTTTGTAAGAGGGATACAACTTGTTCTTCTAATGTTCGTAATTGTCCATCGTTCTCCATACAAATATTACTCCTTTTCTTCTCATAATATCATGTCGAATCTATAATATTTCGCGTGAACGTTTGTTCTTTTTGTACTATAATGATTTTATGGAACAATCGTGTTACAGGGTGTGTTGACCTTCATTCCCAAAGAATGGAGGTGGAGCTTATGAAGAATCAGAACAAATTTGAATTTCAAGATTTGTTGTCCTTCGGACTCTTTCTCTTGGCTTTACTTACATTCGTTTTTACGTTCTGTAAGTAAATAAACATAGAAAAACCACCCTCTTAACTTTGACCGGTTGACTGGGTGGTCTTTCTAACTCATCAATTAGGTCAACCCACCTTGTGGGCGGTTGTTCCTTTTTCTGATTTTAGTTTATCATACTTTTTCTGCTTTCGCAATCATTTTTTATACGCTGCATGCAATACTCAACATTCTTTTCGACACCTAAAGCAGCCTATCCTCCCGTATTACTCCGGCAAAAAGCACCCGCCGACCGCAAGTACTCTGCGTTGTGCTTTCAGGATATCTTCCTCCGTACCGTTCCACCGGTCAATATCTTCGCTCACAAAATAGAGTAATCGATCCGACAAATTCATTAAGAATCGTACGACGATTTTTCCCGATGCGCCACTAAGGGCCGCCGATAATGTTTCGTTATCCAGGTTTCGCAAAATCACTTGAATTTCAAAATCCCCAACTGCTTTAAAGCGTTCCAGCAAATCGGTTTTCTCCGAGAACAGCTCTTTATCCCTGTACTTCCCGATAATTTCATCCCGGGTTCTTTTGCCTTGTTCCCCTCTTTTCGCATCCTCCAGCTTCTCCCAATACCCCACACCCACATAGGATGCAATGATTTCCCGCAACAACTCGGGATGCGCTCCGGACGCAATCTCTCCCAGTACATGCACAATCATATGGCCTTCTCTTTGTTCCTCCTCAGCCAGTGTCGTTACATAATTTTTCAAAAGCCGGAATATCAGTTCGTGATTCATTTGCTTCATAAATGACTGTAAGAAAAAGTGAACCGCAAAAGCTAAAAACCTGCTTTCTCCCTCATATACTTTCATACGGTCATCTAAGGCCAGCAGTCCTTCCTTTCTGCTGATTTCACTACACAGTAGCAGTTCTTCCGCCACTTCCACCAATCGCAGTTTCTCGCCATTGTACATTCCGACTTTTTCCAAACGCTTTTCTTCCCGTCCTACCAATTCATCGATGCTGCACTCGAAATAATCCGCCATTGCCCATAGCATCTCTATACTTGGATTGGCAAGGTTTCGTTCCCATTTCGACACCGCCGCCGGACTTACACAAAGCATCACTGCCAATTGTTCCTGTGTCATACCTTTTGCCACTCGCAATGAATAAATCTTTCCCCCCATTGCAACTCTGTGATGTTCCATGGACAACCTCCTCCGTACACTGTACACCAAATGCCTCTATACAGATTATACCTGACACCGAAATACTCGTCAAAGGATAAAACGTCAAACTACAAAACCACAGGTTTCGTAGCAAAGCGCATCCCCCTCGCCCGGTTCACGCACATACCGATCTCTTCTTTTCGGATTTCATCAAACCACCAGCCCCGGTACACCGGATTGGAAGTTTTCTGTTCCTGTAGCAATTCCTCAAACATTTTTCCGGCATACTCTGCGGAAAGTTCACACAACGACTCCTCACATATATCCTCCCTTGAAACCATGCTTCGCAGTGCCTTGGCAAGAGAATGGAGCTGTTCGTTGGTCTTTAAGGACGGAACTGCGGTCATATCTACAGAATACTCTCCGCAAATGACCTTTTTGCTGTCCTCCGTGCAAACCGTCTGTAACAGCAAGGATTTTGTTCCTTCTCCCGTCAACAAAACCGTTCTTTCACTTTCTGTAAACTCCGGGCACTCTTCCGATGAAGAGAATAGCTTCAACTCCTTTACTTCTTCCGTCACATCCGATGCCACATATTGATGCATTAGAATGACCGTATCCGCAATTTTTAAATACTCGCCCGAGCCGCCGATAACGAGGATGGTAGACACTCCCTTTTGCTCCGTAATACTCCGGATTCGGTCCGTAAACGGAATGATTACCTCATCTTTTACAATCCTTCGCATGAGTTCATCACGAATCATGAAGTTTGTAGCACTTTTATCCTCATCAATGGTTACAAGTCGGCTTCCTCCCCCAATGGCTTCAATGATGTTTGCCGCCTGGGAAATACTTCCGCTAGCATGCTTAGTGGTAAAATTCCGGATATCCTGAAAAGGAATTTCGGAAAAGAACATGGAAATGTCCTCATTTGCCACATATCTTCCGTCCTCCGCGTTGGTCACCGCAAGGCTTTGCTCCGCCACCACAAATTCCCTTCCGTCCCCCGGTATATGATTGTAAATACCTGACTCGATAGCTTCCAAAAGGGTGGTTTTTCCGGAAAATCCCGCACCGGTAATCACCGTAATTCCCTCCGGAATGCCCATACCGGAAATTGTGCTTCCGTCCTCCATGGGAACCTCTACCCTTAGCCGTTCCGGCGACGCAAAAGATACCGCCGTCTCAAGAGGCTCCTCGCTGTCACCTTTTCTCGGCAGAATGCTTCCGTCTGCCACAAATGCCACATAACCTTTTTCCCGACAAAACGCCCGTAACGTTACCTGTTTTTTATAAACAGCCAGTCTCTCCCGCAGTTCTACCTTATCGAGGAGTGCGCTTCCTTCTTCCACGGTCTTTAAAATATCCGTTATCATCCGGCTGATTCGTTCCCCCAGAATGGACACACCCGCCCCTGTAGGAAACAATACAAACAGCTTTAATACAAAAGTCTGCTCCTCCCGGTTAAATAGCAATCCGCTTCGCCTGATAATCCGGCAATCCGGCGTTTGACACTGGATTTTCGATAACAATCGTTCCAACTTATTATTTGCCGTGTACTTTTCACTCAATTCTTCCATCAAACCGCTATAATACCGCAGCAGATAATCTTCATAAAACGCAGGATACAGTTCGATTTCCGCTTCGTCGATTCCCAAAACATCCGCATCCAAATTGATATACATGGCCACATTGGCCGGATACTTCGGATTTAACGGTACGATTTTTACCGTAATCCCGTCCACATACTCATAGGTCTCTCTCCATCTGCTTAACAAAAGGGAAACCGGTTTTCCGTTTAAGTTTCCTTGTCCGTTTGAACGTAATACTTTTTTCAGTTCTCTTATTTTTGTAAAATCAGTCATCATATTTGCGGCTATCTGCCTCCTTTTACACTCTGCTTTCGCAGACGCTTCTGTTCTTCTGTTGTCACTTCAAAATAGTTTATCATTTTCATAAAAACATCACCCTCCTCATCCGGTTTACCGCAGCCAGCACATCTTCCTTTCGCGGCAAATCCATAAAACGCTCACACTCCGTAAAATGATTGGAAAAGATACAATCAAAGCCTTCTGCTTCCATTCTGCGATACAATGCATCCAGCTTTTTTCTCACATCCAGCTTCGTTTCATTTAAGGAGACCTCCAAATGCCGTATCAAATACCCCACCGCATTTCGCTGCGCCTGGGTAATGAGTCCCGAAAGCATCCTCAAATCAATAGCCTCTTCTCCCACATAAATAATCCCCACATCCGTAACCACAAGGCGTTCCAAACCGGTTTCCGGGACAAAAGAAGTAAAGCCTTCTCCGCTTAACATACGGTTCTGTTTCCAATCTGCCGGTTCTGTCGGTTGTGGTTTTTCTATCGTTTCGTCCAACCGTTTTGCACCTTCCGTCACGTTATGTATCAAATAATCTTCCATCAGATACACCCGGTCCGCCACCGATAAATATTCCCCGCTTCCGCCGATGACCAGGATGGTGGACACCCCTTCTGTTTCATACAGCTCCCGTACCCGCTCCGTAAAAGGCGTTATAGGTTCCTTCTTTACCAGTTCCCGCATTCTTGCATCCCGAATCATAAAGTTGGTAGCACTGCGGTCCTCATCAATAAGAAGCAGCTTACTTCCCATATTGACCGCCTCCATAATATTCGCCGCCTGGGAGGTAGAGCCGGAAGCACGTTCCGTGGAAAAATGTGCCGTATCCTGCCCCGGTATCCACTTGATAAAGGGTGCAATATTCACATTTTTCACACTGCGGCCGTCCTCTGCCACAATTCCCATGGCGGTGGCATCCGTAATACAAAGTTCTCTGCCATCCCCCCAGGCATGATTATAAACTCCTGCAGAAATTGCCTCAAGCAAAGTGGACTTACCGGAATATCCTCCACCGGTTATGACTGTTACACCCTTTTTGATTCCCATCCCTTTCACACCGCACACTTCGATTTCGTCCTCAGGCACCGAGGTAAAAGGCACCGCATTCTTCATCGGCAAATCACAGCCACCCTCTCGCGGTAAAATGCTTCCGTTTGCTAAGAACGCACAATAGGGACTTTTTCGGAGCCACTTGCGTATATCCTTCTGAAGCCTTTCCAATTCCAAGGCATCCGTATACTCCAATAAATTAAACTCCTCAATATACCGATCCACCATATCCGGTAAATCCTGGGTCAACATCCGTAGCGTCTTACGAAGATTCCGCTCCGGCAGCTGTACCTGAAGCACCAGGCACAAGCAAAGCTCCGGCTCTCCGATTTCCTCCGGCGGAATCAGATACACAGCCCCACCACTTCCGATAGAATAATCCTTCTTCGGACACACCTTAAAATATACGGAATTTCGGCATAGTACTTCCCCGCCTGGGCGGTAACAGTAATACTTTCCCTTCTCGCTGTCCGGTCGGTTCCGGTTATAAAGCGGCTCATTTAACTCATCAATGTATGGGATAAATGCCCGCAGACAATAATCTGCCCCCGCCACACCGGTTTCCGTAATTCCCAGATGTTTCACCGGAATGGATACGGTAATGGTAGGCTTATCCTGAGCCAGCTTATGAGTTTTCTCAATCCGGTATCCGATATCATCCCGGTAATACGTATTGTCAAAGTCCTCATAAGGCGATATCGTTCCAGCATAGTGATGCACAAATATCCGTCCCTCATACATCTCCTTATAGGTTTTTGTGTTTGCTTCCATTCTTAAAATCATTTGTTTCAATCGTTTCATAGTATCAGCCCCCTGTTCTTTCGTTGCAATCGCAATAGTTCCGCTCATTTCTTACTCTCTTTTCAAACACTTGTGTTCCCACGGTGTTCCGGATAGGTGTACACAAACCCAATCCAGGGTTTCATATCCGGTGACATTTCTTCCTGTACAATTTCATCCCGTTCCGCCAAGGTGCAAAAGGCGAGAAGGTTCGTTTCTTTCATCAGCAATAAAAGTCTTGTACTTTCACCGTACCGCTCCTTTAACTGTCCACGCTCCAATACTTCATACAAATACTTTGCAGCCCGCCAATCGCCCTGTAGGATTTGCTCCCGCAGGTACTTTTGTAGCTCGTTTGTTTGTTCAAAATACTCAATAACCTTCAAATAAACTCTCCTTCATTCTCTGTGTTTTGATTTTCTGTTGCATCTGATTCTGTTACTTGATTTGTTGGGATTAAAAAAGAAATTCTTATTTAGATCGGGGTTGGAAATAAGGTGGGCGCGTTCGCACGACTGGATATTCGCGTGCAGGCGGTGCTTCGCACCTTAGCCCCCGCACTTCGCGACCTTCTGTCGCTCAGTCGTGGGCGCGTTCGCATATCTGGATATTCGCGTGCAGGCGGTGCTTCGCACCTTAGCCCCCGCACTTCGCGACCTTCTGTCGCTCAGTCGTGGGCGCGTTCGCATATCTGAGATTTTCGGAAACAAGTTTCCAAAATCTCAGATATGCTCACTTTGCCTGCACGCAAAAAGGGCACGTCCGCGGACGTGCCCTAAAATTTCACCAAAAGATTCTCTGTACAATTAGAACTTGGACAGAGCTACGGCGACCGATACAACATCCGACTTAAATAAGATTGTCATACAAATCGCCTCCTAACCATAAAAGAAAAAAATTAATTACTACGCTGACCATTATAATCACCCTTTTAGGATATGTCAATATATTTTTTCGAAATTCCGCTTGAACATATGTTCGAATTGTGTTATAATGTTTTATGGAACAATCGTGTTACAGGGTGTGTTGACCTTCATTCTTACAGAATGGAGGTGGAGCTTATGAAGTATCGAAACAAATTTGATTTTCAAGATTTGTTGTCCTTCGGACTCTTTCTTATAGCTTTGCTTACATTCGTTTTTACGTTTTGTAAGTAAACAAACATAGAAAAACCGCCCTCATAACTTTGCCCGAAGTGTGTTGGCGGTTTTTCTGCATTCACATTAAGGTCAACCCACCTTGTGGGCGGTTGTTCCTTTTCTGATTTTAGTGTATCATATCTCTTCTCTTCTTGTCAATTGCTTTTCTTTATCCGCTTTATGCCATGTCAGCCCTCTTCTCATTTCCTTACAGCTCAAACTCAGCTTCAAACTTCTCGCCACCCATCACCTCAAACGGTCCCGGGGTAACATTGCCTGCCGGACGCTTCTTGTCGAAGAAGTCCGTATCGAATACAATGTTACTTCCGTCCGGATTCTCGTAAGCCATTTCCGCATGATAGGAAGTTCCGAGAGTATCTGCGGACAACAGAGCAGAACCTTCTCCTCCAAGCAGGTCTGCATTTTTAATACATACCTTTACGCTCTTCTTATCTTCGGAAACCGTTACCGTAATGCCAGGTTCTGCACAAACCTTAGCATCCGGCTCGTGAGAGCAGCCTACAGCTTCGCCGAAATATGCATTACCCTTAATCTGCACCGGAATTGCCCAACGTCCTAACGGGAATATGCTGCCGTACTTCTCGATTCGCTCCTTACGCTCTTCTTCCGTGTACTCCCACGGCATTTTCTCATCGCCGGTCGGATACTTGTCGTAACAGGAAAGGCCTGCCGGATGCAAATAGCAGATGGAGTCCGCCGGCACACCATCCATCACCGTACCTCCATCCTCTCGCTCCTTACGCTCCGGAAGCGGCAAATGCTCGAAGAAGGTCATCGGCTTTACTTCCTTATCACCGTCACCTAAGAACAAGTTGTTCACATAACGGTCGTCACCGCCGGAGAAATTGTTATATCCGGCCACCGCAGTCTCATGCGGAAAATGATACGGTGTGGCACGATTCAGCTCTTCCTTCGGCAAAATTCTGCCCGCAAACAAGTTATGTACAAAAGCACCGCCCTGGGACATGTTTCTGAAATTCATCGGAGACAGGAACAGGTTGTGGTCCACCAAATACGGTCCGTGACATACCTCCACAAAAAAGTCCTCGGAAAGATTGTCAAAGAACACATTTCTGCTGATACGGGTACCCTGCGCCTGCCAGTCTAACCATATCGCACGATAGCAGCCGTAAATCTTGTTATTCGTAATCTGGGTATCCAAAGACGCATGCAGCTTAATTCCTGCCACCTCTGCGCCGTGGAACACACGCTTGTGATGAATTCTGTAAATGGTATTTCCGGTAATGGTACTGAAGGCGCCGCCCAAGTGACCTACCACACCGGCCTGCTCACAATCGTGAATGATGTTATTACGCACCATATGGCTTCCGATAACATCCTTATGCCAGTTTCCGTGAAGAGCACGGAAGATAACCTCCTGCTCTCTCTGGGTGCCGCCTTTTCCCTTGCCGTCAGACCACTCATTATGACCGGTACTGATATCCTTTCCGAGACTGATACCGACACATTTAGAGCCGAACACTTCGTTATCTTCAATAATCCAGCCTTTGCTCCAGTGAGGTCCGATCAACCCCTCCTGCAATGCCGTCGGCGGTGCCCACTGGGGAGCTCCCTGACAGATGGTAAAACCCTTTACGGTGATGTAGTTAAGGCCTGTCTTTTCCGGCCAGAAACAGAACGGACGCACTGTGATTTCCACATCTTCCTTGTTCGGGTCCGCCGAACCGAAATTAGCCCATATCTTTGTGGTTACATCTCCGGCTTCCGCATACCAAACAAGCTTCGATTCCTCCGGATACTTTGCCTGCGGCCAAACCTCCGGATTTTGAATCTTTTCTACGGATTCCGCCTCGTACATCGGTATTTTATTCAAATATACGTCGCCCAAATGCGGTACAAAGGCACCCTTAAACAACCAGTCACCGGCCAAGTCTTCCTTAAACGGATTGCGATCCGTAAATAAGGTGTTATCTACTTCCACGCTCCATACCTGACCGCCTTCGTTTTTCCAGTCTTTCACCGGTTCTGCGCCGCTGATGACAACTTCACCGTCTCCTGCAGACTGATATACGATTCTTGCATCCTCGGTTCCGCCGTTTGCCGGCTTTACCCATTCTCTGTACACACCTGTATGCACCGTAACGGTATCACCTGCCACTGCAACTTCCGCTGCCCGGGAAATGGTGAAAAACGGTTGTTCCTTGGTTCCCGATGCATTGTCGTTTCCTGTTTTTGCTACATAGTAATCCATAATATCCCCCTTCACATCATATCTATTTTATTTTTTCAATTATCATTTTGTGGAAATCCACTCCGCTTTGAGCAAAGGCCAAACGAAGTCTCGTCGGTTGGAATGTAAGGAAATAGTCTCCCGTAAAGGATACCGGTTCCCCGTTTGTTCCGTGCCAGGTAAAGGTGTCGTGGGCCGTTCCCATAAAGTACAGCGTTACCGGCATCTGTGCCAGCTCACTTGCCTTGGAACTTGCCGTAATGGTAAAACGGTACTTGGTCACTTCTGCCACATTTAACATACAGGTATAATGCCCGCCCTTCTTACTGGAAACTCCCGTCATGTCAATTTCCAAATAGTCGTCTAAATTATAGGTGTAACTTTCATTTGCACCGTCTTCCTCATCCTCCGCCTGATAATTGATACGCTCTATCTCATCGTCCGTACCCATCAAACGCTTTAACGCATGAGTCGTCAAAATAAACCGGCACACGTTCGCTGCATTTCTCTGCAGCTCCCCGCGGGTCAAGGTTCCGTCCTCCAAAGCTTCCATCACATTATCATCGTGCGTCAGGCTATCGGTACATACCATATACACATCGTTCTGAGACATGGCCAAAGCCGCAAAATCCCGCTTATCCACCGGCTGATTACGTCTGTTAATGGCAGCCCACCAGTCCGTCATTACCATACCGTCAAAGCCCCAGTCATCCCGTAATACTGCCGTTGCCAGGTCGTAGTTTCCTGCCGTCCATACACCGTTTAAAGAACCGTAGGTGGTCATAATAGTCGGTGCTTTGCCTTCCTTTACCGCAATCTCAAAGCACTTCAAATAGATTTCACGAAGAGCACGTTCCGAAATTACGGAATCGGAGGTATGACGACCGGACTCCTGATCATTTCCGCAAAAATGCTTAATGGTGCCGGTCACACCTGCAGAATGGAAGCCCTTAAGCTCCGCTGCCGCCATGGTTCCCGTCAAATACGGATCTTCCGAAAAATACTCGAAGTTCCGTCCGTTTAACGGATGACGGTGCAGGTTCATACCCGGTCCCAACATACAGTCAACCTTATGATATGCCGCTTCCAAACCGAAGCAGGTAAATAACCCGGTAATCAATTCTTTGTTAAAGGTAGAGGCAATCAGCGTACCGTTCGGAATACTGAAGGCCTTGGTACCGCAGTCCATGCGAATTCCTGCCGGGCCGTCCGCACAGCAGGCACACGGAATTCCGAATGCTGCCAGCTCCTCCGTTACACCTCCGAAGGTAGATGCCGTACCCGGTGTTACCTTCGGGCTGCTCATCCCTTCGCCGCGAATAATACATGCCAGATTTTCATCAGAAAACTGGGCAATGAACGCATCCATGGAAGCCTTACCCTCTGCCACATCAGAAAGCTTAATTCCCTTATCTCCGGTGTATTCAAGTTCCTTCGGCATACGTGCTTTTCTCCGGGCCTCATCCTGTGGCTCTACTGCCGGGACTTCTTCAAACTTCACAACATAACCGTCACCGTTTTTCTCCGGAATCATACGCGGGAAAGAACGCTCCGGTGCCAGCACCTGTTCATGCTCGGAAACTGCGTAAGTCTCCTCCACATCGGTAGAGAATACTTTTTTTGCACTGCGTACATCTGCTCCCACATAGAAGTTATATTCTCCTGCTTCCAGTACAAAACAAGACTTATGGCCGGTCTTTCCGAAATCATCAAAGGAAGCAATGTCCTCGTCACGCACCGTCACGGTTACGACCTGGGCCTCTCCGCAAGCTAACTCCTTCGTCTTTTCATAGCCGCAAAGCACTCTTGCAGGCTTACCAAGCACTCCCTGGGGTGCCTCACAATACACCTGCACCACTTCCTTACCGGCTACGGCACCGGTGTTGGTTACTTCTACCTCAAAGGTTATGGTATCCGTTGTAGCCTCCACTGATTTGGTCTCCATGGAAAACGTGGTATAGGACAAACCAAAGTCGAAGGGATACATGACCTTATCCTTGGCAAAGGTTTCGAAATAACGATACCCTACATAAATATCTTCGGAATAAAAATTGCGCTCTCTGCTGCCGAAATACGGATGGGACGGATAATCCTCAATGGAGTACGCAATAGTATCCGGCAACTTACCGGAGGGACTTACTTTACCTGTAAGTACCTGCGCCGTACCGACTCCGCCGAGCATACCGCCCTGCCAGCCGAGAAGCACTGCTTCCGGCTCGTATTTGGTTACAAAACTCATATCAATCAGACCGCCCACATTAAGAAGCACCACCATTTTCTTAAAGTGCTTCCGCACCGCAGCAAGCATGGCGTCTTCGCCGTCACTTAAAAAGTAGGCACCCTTTTCCGCACGATTGTCCTGATCCTCGCCGGCCGTACGTCCGAGAATCACAAGCGCAACCTCCGACTCTGCCGCCGCTTTTTCACAAATCTCATCAGAAAGCGGCATCTCCTTCTGACTCCAAGGCTCTGCTCCCCAACCGGTACCCAAATCGAACGGATTCTCCATGCACCAGTCTTCATATATCTTTAACAGCTCGCGGTTTACTTCTACCGCACCGCATTCTAAAAGCCCTTCTGTAATCCCCACTACGCGGGAAACATTCACCATACCGCCGGACCCTGTTCCGCTCTTATAATAATCCAACTGGATTCTTCCGAACACCGCAACTTTTTCATTTTGTTGAAACGGTAACACCTGATTTTCGTTGCGGAGTAACACACAGCCTTCCGCCACAGCTGCAACTGCCGTGTCAGAATAATACTGCCAGTCCAATACTTTTTTCTGTCCCATAAATAATCCTTTCTGCCGTTTCTCCGGCACTCATCCGATGTACTGTATTTCTGTTCTCTTTCCGGAAAAGCTCCCAGACTCTCCCACCGATAAATGCCCTACCTTCTTTTCTTCAAAAAAGCCTCTGCAAGCACCAAATCCTCCGGTGTGGTTACTTTTATATTCATGTAACTGCCTCTTACCATCTGAATCGGGATATCATGGTACAGTCCCACCACCATGGCATCATCCGTCACCCGGATTTCCGATTCTTCCATCAACCGCTCATAGGCATCATAGGCCATGGAAAATTCAAAACTTTGCGGTGTTTGGGCCGTCCACAGGCTGTCCCGTTTCGGTGTCAGAGTAATCGTTCCACGTTCATCCGTCATCTGAATCGTATCCTTAACCGGCATCCCCGCCACACAGGCTCCGTATTGTTCTGTTTCCGTAATCATTCGATTGATCAGCTCTGTCGTTACGAGTGGTCTTGCACCGTCATGAATCAGTACATAATCCGGTTCTGCCTGTACTTTCAGACACCGTAACCCGCTCCAAACGGAATCATACCGTTCCGCACCTCCGGCCACAATACCGATTACTTTTGTAAACCCGAAGCGTTCCACCAGTTCCTTCCGACAGTACGCTTCCTCGCCTGCCCCAGTCACCAGCACTACACTTTCCGCATCACTTTCTTCAAAAGCTTTTAATGCATAATACAACAGCGGCTTTCCGAGAAGCTCCATATACTGCTTTGGAACGTCGCTTTGCATTCTGCTTCCTTTTCCTCCTGCCAATACAATCCCCGCTGCTGCCATACTCTTCTTTACCTCTCTCCCAGCTGCAAATTCGGCACCGCATTCAAATCCAACCCGTGTCTTACACCTTTTTGAAATTCATAATATGCTGCCGCACCGATCATTGCCGCATTATCCGTACACAACACCGGCGACGGACGATACAACTCGATTCCTGCTTTTTTACATGCTTCTTCCATACCGGCACGAATGGCGGAATTGGATGCCACTCCGCCTGCCAAAGCAAGCTTTTTCATACCGGTAGCTTTTACGGCTGCCATGGTCTTTTCCACCAGCACCTCTACCACCGATTGCTGGAAGGATGCAGCCACATCTGCCGGATTAATTTCTATCCCTTGCATTGCGGACTGATTCAAATAGTTCAATACCGCAGACTTCACACCGCTAAAACTGAAATCATAAGGAGAATCCGCAATCTGTCCCTTCGGAAAGGCAATAGCTTTCGGATTTCCTTCCTTGGACAACTTATCAATCTTCGGGCCGCCCGGATACCCAAGGCCAATGGCTCTTGCCACTTTATCAAAGGCCTCCCCCGCCGCATCGTCGTGGGTTCTTCCTAAAATCTCATACTCACCGTAATCAGCCACCCGTACCAAATGGGTGTGACCACCGGATACCACCAGACACAAAAACGGTGGCTCCAGTTCTAAATTTTCTATGTAATTTGCTGAAATATGGCCTTCGATGTGATGCACCCCGATAAGAGGCTTCCCTGCTGCGTACGCCAGTGCCTTTGCATGGGCCACCCCTACCAAAAGCGCGCCTACCAATCCGGGACCGTAAGTCACGGCCACCGCATCCACCTCGGATAGTGCCATTCCGGCCTCTGTGAGAGCCTGGTCTACTACATTGTTGATGCGCTCCGTATGCTTTCTGGATGCGATTTCCGGCACCACGCCGCCGTATAAGGTATGTATATCGATTTGGGACGAAATCACATTGGACAATACCTTTCGTCCGTCTTCCACTACCGCTGCCGCGGTTTCATCGCAGGATGATTCTATTGCTAAAATTCGCACGTTTCTGCCTCCGTTGCTGTTATGTTTCAATCTCCACCCAATTAAACTTTTTACTCTACTGCGGCAGCATCTCCCTCTGCCGTTTCCCAACCTAAAATCTTATACTTTCCGTTACTGTCTTTTCTCATAATCATGTTCCGGTAGCTTCCTCCGCTTCCGTTCTCCGAGCTGCTCATCAGCTGAAACATCAAAGAAGCATATTCTTTTCCTTCCCGTTTCCACTTTGTTACATTGCTTGCTTTATCCAAAATGTACCCGGTAAATACAAGCTTTTTCTCTTTTGCATCCTCTAACTCTTTTTTGGTTGTCTCAAGCAATTCTTCGTAAGGATTCAATGCAGCAAATTCCTCATCAAACAGGGAACGCTGTAATTCTACCAGTCGTTCCAACTGCTCTTGTGTGGTGTCCGCACTGTAAATACACTCCACAATCCCACAATAAAACTCCGTCACTGCATAGGGTGTAGGCGGATAATTATTTACCATATCCCTTGCAAGGATCTGCTCTGCCACCGTATTTACAGGTTCTTCCGCCTCTTTTCCCGAACGGTCAATGTACCAGTACAAAGCCACCACGGCACAAGCCAGCACCAATATTACACTGACAGATAATAATTTTTTCTTCATGAGAATCCCTCCTTTACACCGAACACAGAATCACTCATTTTTATCAAACTCCAATACCACGGTTTTTCCGTCTTTCCCCGCATAGGTTTCCGGGAAAATTTTTCTTGTTCTCGGAATAAACTCCTCCGGTCGAATTAATGACGGGCTGTAATGGGTCAACCACAGTTCTTTGGCATTGGCCTCTTTTGCCAATTTCGCTGCCTCATAAAAAGTCATATGCTTATGTTCCAACGCCTTATTCTGCTTGTCATCCTCCCCGTACATTCCCTCACAGATAAGTAAATCCGCATCTGTTGCGTGGGCAACAATACTTTTTGTAGGTCTTGTATCCGTACAATAAGAAAGCCGGATTCCCTTACGCGGCGGTCCCAACACCATATTCGGTGTAAAACATATACCGTCTTCTTCTATGGTTTCGCCTCTTTGCAACCGGTTCCAAAACTTCTGCGGTACATTATTTTCCAATGCTCTTTCCGGAAAGAAGCGCCCTCCTCTTCGCACCACCACGGAATATCCGTAACAAAGTACGTTATGATTCACTTTATATGCTTCAATTTCATAACCGTGGCAAAAGATTGTCTCTTCTGCCTCGGTTATTTCATGAAATTCCAACGCAAAGGGTAATTCCGGCGCAATGGTTCTGAGTGCGCCCACTACCCGTTCTAACCCCTTCGGTCCTATGAGCGTCACAGGCTCCTTGCGCTCTGCATTTCCCATAGACAACAACAACCCCGGCAGACCACTGATATGGTCTCCGTGATAATGGGTAAAGCAAATCACATCAATATCATGAAAGCTCCATCCTTTTTCACGAATTGCCACCTGCGTACCTTCGCCGCAATCAATCAACAAACCGCTGCCGTTTAACCTGGTCATTAACGCCGTCAACCAACGATTCGGAAGCGGCATCATTCCGCCGGTCCCTAACAAACAAACTTCTAACATAAAACCTCCTGCTTTTTTTCTATCTTCACAGGCAACTTAAATTGCTTTATCCACTCATCATAGCAGGCCTCACACACTACAATATGATGAATCTGTAAATCTTTTTCGGAAAAATATCCCCATTCCTTGCGGATATACACCGCGTCCTCCGTCACGGTTTTCCCGCTGTCGGAAGTCTGCAGGGCTCGTCCGCAGCAATTACAGAGTACTTTCTGCTTCATCCGTTCCACTCCTTTCAATCCCTCTAACTGATTATACCTCATTTTGTCGGAAAAAGGTAGTGGTAATTATTTTCTTCCGAAATAGCATAAAGTGCGATTCTCTATCTTCACTAATGTAACAAAAAAATCATGATCCGTTCCCGCAGATCAGTTCCTTCAAACAAATCCCTGCAATCAATCTCATCATAAAATTCCAACTCGTCTACCGTCATAAGATAGGAAATGTATTCCTCTGACGGATAGTAAAAGAACAAATACGCTTCTCTCGGCTTTTCATAATAGGACTCCAGAATTCTTGCCATAACTTTCCGAAGTAATTCCACGGAAAAAGGATTGAAGAAATAGAACCGGTTAACGTTTTCCGGGACTTCATAGTCTTCTGCTCTCGCCGCTACAAACTCTGTTTTTACTCCCGAAACGGCCGTCTTCCTGTTTTCCCCCGCCCCCTGATAAATCCGTTCATCGTATTCTATTCCCAAAGTATTTGCTTTGGTCTGATAGGCAAGAAAGAAATCCACGCGCCCTTTCCCGCAACCATAGTCCAAAACCACATCCTTTTTCCCAATCAGACCGCTGTTCGCCAAACGTTCCAACACACAATACGGTGTAGGTTCATAGGGATAACGATATTGATCGGAATTGGAATCGTCCCGACCGGTCGTTTTTATTTGCAGAAGCTTGTCCCATGTTGTTTCATTCTCTTTCATTGTTTTCTTTCCTCACCTACCAAATAAAAGGAAGCAATCGGTACTTCACCTTTTCTTTATACTCCTTGTACCCCGGAAGTTCCTGTTCCAAAAACTGCTCCTCTCCCTTTATCCGTTTCCCAATCAAAAACGGATAAGCCAGAAATATCACAAAAGAAATAAGAGACCCCAGCACAAACGGCATTGCCAGAAACAACAGCACCGTTGCAAAGTACATGGGATGTCTCACAATGCCATACAGCCCCGTATCAATCACCTTTGGTTCTCCTGCACTTCGATGGTACGAGACAAGTATGTATTTTCCCGTAGCACCTCCGCATAAAGCACATAGGCTGCCAAAAACACTACCGTGGCACCGATAGACACACTTTTCGGCAAAGGAAACCATCCAAACCGGAAGTCCAGTCCTGCTACAATAAAGCCCGCCAAAAACATGAGACCGCTTAACTTTACCACAAGGCTTTGGTCCATTTGTTTTTCTTTCGCATTTAACCTGGACTCCAGTAACTTCGGATTTTTCGCCATCATCACAAGACCGGCAACAAACATAGGTATAAACAATATGCCCATAAAGAGCCATCCGTGAAAAAAGTACAATGTTCCCGCCGGTAAAAACACCAAAAGTCCCACTAACAAAACACCCAAAACAAACTTTACAATTGCCTGTAAGAATAATTTTTTACTCATAGCAGACCTCCTATTTTTGCACAACCTTCCATTTCCCGTCTTCTACCACATACTGAAACTCATTCAGGTTCTCATCCAACATAACTTCCAATAACTCGTTAAAATCATTGACCAAATTAACCTTCGGCAAATCCTCTTTCTTTACCCAGTGCATGGTACCTTCTTCCGAAGAACTGACCTCTCCCGAAAATTTGTCTGCAATAAATAAAAACACAAGATATCTTCCGTTTTCACCGGATTCACCGCTTATCGGAAATTGTTTTACCCCGCAGAGCTTCGGATTCTCCACAGTGAGTCCGGTTTCTTCCTTCATTTCCCGAACCACCGCATCCACAATGGACTCTCCCGGTTCCACATGACCACCCGGCAGGGTAAAGCCCTTCCAGTCTTTTTTGATTCTGTCTTGTAACAAATATTCGTCGCCTTTTCGAATCAGGCATAATACCGTTAATTCTACGCTCTCTGTACGTCTCATCATTGTCCCCTCATTTCAGCACTACTAATAACCCTTAATCTTATATGCTTTTTTTCATAACAACCGCATTACTTTTCTTATTTCCCCATTCTAAGGTTATAGTTTCGTTTCCTACAAACCCCAGCTTCTCCCAAAAAGGAATCACATTGTCCGTATAATCATTTACAACGTCAATCCGAATGTAATCTCGTTTCTCCTGTTGCATTTGTGATTCAAACAAAGAATATATCATATTCCCGATACCCTTTCCTTGTGATTCTGCCGCCAGCATCATCAAAGAAAGATACACCTCATCATCCGGCTTATAATCCAATACACCTTGTACTGTTTGTGTTTCCTCATTCACAATAACACAGGAGTGAAATCCTACCTTCTTCATCGTTACTGCTTCATCAGAAACAAATGTTTCCTCTACGGCTTCCACACCTAAATGATTTCGTAAAAACTCTCGATTGGAATTATAAATCTCTGTTACACGTTTATAATCATTTTTATTCAACTCTCGAATATAAAATTTTTCCATATAATCCCCCTGCTAATATACCGATTACAAATCCGATTAGGTGTCCCACAATCGTCCCTATTCCAAGAAAACATCCGGCAATTACATAAAATATCAGATACCCCTTGTCATATCTGCTTAACCCGGTAATTCGTTTCTCGTCCTTTGCAAACAGCAGCACACACATCATACCAAGCAAAACAAAAATCCCGAGAGATGCGCCTATGCTCCAACCCTCCGGGAATATGAGGCACCACAAAACTGCCGTCAGCATCGTCCCCATATTGTAAATCAAAAGCATCCTTACCGATCCGATTTTCTTCTCGATTTTAGTGCCTATTATCTCCAAGGCCGCCATGTTTCCTACCAAGTGGATTATTCCCATATGAAGGTAACCGCAGGTCAAAAGTCGCCACCATTGCCCCTGTTCTGTTATAAGCGAAAGACTAACCTCTCCGTATTCTTTTACATAACCTCCGCCGGTCAGAAAAATCCAAAAACGATTTCCTCCTCCCATTGCAACATTTACAACAAATGTCAGTGCAATGACGATCGCCAAATAAAACGTTGCCGTTTTTCTTTTTTTCATCCTGTCACATCTCCCTTAAGCAATATATTAAAACATAATTCAATTGGCAACTTACTGAAGTTTTCCGGTTTTCACTCTTCATTTTCCCAGAAAACACAATTTAAGCTTCCTTGACCCAAATCAGAACGTTTGAAATATACTAACAGCGTACTTTATAGTGATTCGGTGGTTGTTTTTTTCTCAAAATAGCTCATTTTATCTGTTTGAACCCAAGAAAGCAAAATTTTTTTCTCACATAGCAAACACTGGGATACTTTGAGAAAATCCTTGTTTGGTATTCTTCGCAAACAAATAAATTCCCTTTGAAATTAGCAAAACAGAACATATCATTGGGTCAGACAAGCTGATACTCCATAGATTGACCCAAATCAAACACACCATGGTTTATTCCATGACATATTTCATCAATACCGCATGCTCCTTCGGGTCTTCATAATAGTTCTTCCGAAGACCGATTTCTTCAAAGCCCAACTTTGTGTACAAGCTTCTTGCCGGAGTATTACTTTCCCGTACCTCTAAGAAAAACTCTGTCACTCCACAGGTCGTTCCTTCTTCCATAAGTGTCGTCAGCATCTCTGTTGCCACACCTTTTCCCCGTGCCGTGGGTGCGGTGCACACGTTGGTAATGTCCCCTTCTTCCCCGGTACAAAGAAGGACGCAATATCCCAATAATGCGTCCGCTTCCTTTGCTATGATTACAATATAATTTTCATCCGACAGAGTTTTCAAAAAAGCATCGTAACTCCAAGGTCTGGAAAAGTTCTCCCCTTCCAGTACTGCTACTGCCGCCACATCCTCTTCTGTCATTTGCTTAATGGTCCATGTCTTATCCAAGCTCATTCCTCCTGCGGTTTTCCCGCACTTCGTTTCCCCCTCCAACATGCCGTTGTTCTAACTACACGCTGCTACCGAAGAAACGCGCAACTACTACATATCTTTCTCTGCCCGTTCCTTCTCTTCCCGTTCCCGCTCAGCCTGGGACTTACGAAGATAGGTCGGTACAAACTCCGCTGCCGTCTGGGTCTTTCCTTCCTTTGCGTACACAAAGGCGCAGGCTGCCAAAGATGCCGCCCGCTGCTTACTCATATGTACCGGTGCAAAGGAAAACTCTACCGTGGTTTTCTCTGCAAGGACTGCTTTGTATGCATCCGCACCGTCTCCGAGATAAATTACCGGCTGGCCCAGTCGGTTTACTTCCGCAATGATATCTTCCACAGCCATAGCTTCCTGCGCAAATAGGCAATCCATGATTTCCGTTTCCTTATTCCAACGATACAATCCCGTATATACCTGAGACCGTCTGGCATCCATTAACGGACAAATCACCGCCTCTGCTCCGCAGAAATTCCAAGCCAATGCCTCTGTGGTCGGCACTGCAATGAGCGGTTTATCAAGAGCCTGTCCCAAGCCCTTTGCCGTAGCGGACCCGATACGAAGTCCCGTAAAAGAACCCGGTCCCGCCGTTACAGCGATAGCTTCGATTTCCGAAAGCTCCGTTTCTGTCATCTTCACAATTTCGTCTATCATCGGAAGCAATGTCTGGGAATGGGTCTTTTTATAATTGGTTGTGTACTCGGCCAACACCGCCTCCTCTGTGGCAAGTGCCGCGGAGGCAATCAGTCCCGAGCTGTCAATGGCTAAAATCTTCATCTCTTTCACCTCACGAATCTATCCGTTATTCTGAAACGGTAATCAAACGATAGTCCGTCCCTTTTTGTAAATCCTTACTGATACACACCTTCACTGCATTTTCAGGAATCAGTTCTTCGATTAACTCCGCCCACTCAATCATACAGGCACCGTCGCCGTAGAAATAATCTTCGTAACCGATTTCTTCCATTTCCTCCGGTTCCTCGATACGATACACATCAAAATGATAAAACGGCAAACGTCCGTTGTATACCTGCACAATGGTAAAGGTCGGGCTGTTTACCGTGTCGGTGACACCTAAGCCCACCGCAAACCCTTTGGTGAACACGGTTTTACCCACACCAAGGTCACCGGATAAGCAGTACACCGCACCCGGCTTTGCCTCTTCGCCCAACTTCTTTCCAAGGGCATATGTTTCTTCTGCCGAAAAACTTTCAAATTTCATAATTGCTCCTTTATTTCACGCTCTTTCCTGCCACCTTTTCCGGCAAGTGCTTCTTAAATAATTCTCTTACTTCATCCTCACACTCGGCAAGGGCACTCTTCGGCCAAACAAAGGCATACACACGACCGGTATACACTAAAATCTGGGACTTGTACTCCTTCACCTGATACACATCTCCCCAGGTAATGGATTGGCTCTGTTCTCCCTGACTCAAGGTAATCCCTTCATCAGTCAACACATAATCCAGCGGTAAATTGAACACTTCGTTTCCCTTTACCTGCTTTCTCGCTCTGTTATAAAGCTGTAACGGATGTACTACAGTGAACAATAGCGCCACAAAAATCAATGCCACGGTTTTTACCGGGTCACCCTTTCCGAATCCTGCAACCAAAAGTCCAATGGCTCCGAAGGTCACAATGGCATCCGCAAGCAACGAAACACCACGGTAAGAATGGTGCATCAAAAAGGCAAACATATCCTTCACTGTAACCCGTACAGAAAACTTAACTTCATTCATGAACCTTTACTCCTTTCAAATCCCCTTCTTCCTCATATCCCTATACCTGTAAAACCCAACCAATCACACCCTGCGGAAGCTTCTCTTCCATCGGAGTTCCGTCATCAAACATCAAATTCGCATGCGTGGAATTTACCAGACAATGCTGTCCCATTTCCACACCGAAGTTAATGGAAGAAATCCCACCGTCCCCGTTTTTTGTCCACTTCGGAAAATAGAGGAACTTATGCTTCATCTTCTCCAAACGCGGCACCCGGGGTGCGATTTCCGTTTCAAAATCATGGAACTCATCATGGGTGGAAATGGCAAAAAACAAATTTACATCATTGGCATCAAAAGCATCCAGCACTTCATCCGCCGGAATGGCACTTGTTCCAATCGGTACACAACCGTCAAAAAACGCCGGATCCTGCTCCACCACCTGAAAACAGAAGGTGGCTCCGCTGGAATTGCCCATGACAATCTTTTTCCCGACCGTCTGCTCCCTGTCTTTTACAAACTGCTTTATCAGGTCTACCACCGGCTTCGTATACGCTCCCGTATGCCAGGTACCGCTAACGGAACCGTCCGTATCTCTGTATTCGTTTGCCAGCGGAATCAGCACATAGGCTCCCCCAAGTTGCTTCTGATAGTTCGGAGAAGCGAACAATTCACCACCGCTGTAATTAATGCAAATATCTCCCTCTAAAGAATTGGAGGTGCCGTGTAAGAAAACCAAAAGCGGGTACTTCTTGTCCTTCGGATAACCATGCTCCGTCGGGTCATAAAAATAATATCTCATATCCCCGATTGCCGGTACTTCAAAAATCTCTTTGTGATAAAGGTCAAAATACTCACCCACCTTGTAGGTCGGACCGTAACTGATAAATTCATCTTCCGTAAGTTCCTTTGCCCACGGTGGGGTCGTTTTGTTATCCATCGGTACTCCTCCTTATTCTTTTTTAGTAACACCCACGGATTGCTTTACTGCTTCGCAGTTCCCGCAATCCTCCCCTCATTCGGATTCCGCTCATTTGCTTTCGCAAATGGCTTCTTCCTCATGTTGGGGCAAATGTTACAGTATCATCGTCAACTGGATTCTCTTCTTCTGTAAATCCACGCTCATTACCTTTACATCTACGATGTCGCCAACGCTTACCGCATCTAACGGATGCTTAATGAAACGTTCCTTGGACATCTGGGAAATGTGAACCAGACCGTCCTGATGCACACCGATATCTACGAACGCACCAAAGTCGATTACGTTACGCACGGTTCCCTTTAAAATCATGCCCTCGGTCAAATCCTTCATCTCCAGTACATCGGTACGAAGAATCGGCTTCGGCATCTCCTCACGAGGGTCACGGCCCGGCTTCTCTAATTCTTTGATAATGTCGGTTAAGGTAATCTCACCGATGCCAAGCTCCTCTGCCAGTGCGGTCTTATTCTTAATCTGACGGGAAAGACCGGACAGACCGCTGCCGGATGCCGCGTCCTTTCCTGCATTCTTATCATTTCCGCTCTTCTTTACATCGGATTCATCCTCTGCCGGTGCAGTAAAATTCCCACCGTTCATAGCTGCCATCAACGCCTGTGCCATCATGGTGTTGCCACCCTTTACGCGGAGACGGTTGTCCTTTTCACGATTGCGCTTCGGAGTCTCATCCTTCTTTGTTGCCTTTTCCGCACGAGCCTGCAATTCCTTCTGCTCCGCCTGCACCTTCTTAATGTCCGCCGCGGTGTAACCAAGCTTCTCTAAAAGCTTCTCTGCTGCTTCATAAGACTCCGGATGCACGCTGGTGGCATCCAGCGGATTGGTTCCGTCGTTGATACGAAGGAAGCCCGCACACTGCTCGTATGCCTTCGGGCCAAGCTTTGCCACCTTAAGAAGTTCCTTACGGGTCTTGAACTTGCCGTTTTCTTCACGGTAAGCCACAATATTCTTCGCAATCGGTTTGGAAATACCGGACACATACTCAAGAAGCGGTGCCGAAGCGGTATTTAAGTCCACGCCTACCTTATTTACACAGTCCTCAACAACACCGGACAGGGTTTCGGACAGCTTCTTCTGATTCATATCGTGCTGATACTGACCTACACCGATGGACTTCGGATCAATCTTAACAAGCTCAGCTAACGGGTCTTGCAAACGGCGGGCAATGGAAGCCGCACTACGCTGTCCCACGTCAAAGTTCGGGAACTCCTCGGTAGCCAGCTTGCTTGCGGAGTAAACGGAAGCACCTGCCTCGTTTACAATCACGTACTGAATCGGCTTATTGAGTTCCTTTAAGAGCTCAACGATAACAAGCTCAGACTCTCTGGATGCCGTACCGTTACCAACGGAAATCAGAGTAATGTTATATTTCTCAATCAATCTCTTTAAAATCTTTTTGGACTCTTCTACCTTGTTCTGCGGTGCAGTCGGATAAATTACCACAGTGTCAAGCACCTTGCCCGTCGGGTCCACTACCGCTAACTTACAGCCGGTACGGAATGCCGGGTCCCAGCCAAGCACGGTCTGTCCCGCAATCGGAGGCTGCATAAGGAGCTGTACCAGGTTCTTACCGAATACCTTAATGGCACCATCCTCTGCCTTCTCTGTCAAATCGTTTCTGATTTCTCGCTCGATGGCCGGCGCAATGAGACGGTTATATGCATCCTCTGCCGCAGCTGCCAAAAGCTCATCCGTAAACTCATTCTTCTTTACAATAATTTTGGTCCGCAGGAACTGCAAAATACGCTCTTCCGGCGCACTTACCTTTACGGTCAGAATCTTCTCATCCTCACCGCGGTTTAACGCCAGGATACGATGTCCCGGAAGCTTATTAAGAGGCTCCTCAAACTCATAATACATCTCATACACGGACTCGGTCTTTGCTTCTTTTGCATTAGAAACAATCTTACCTTCCTCCATGGTAATCTCACGAATATAACGGCGGTAATCCGCATCGTCGGAAATCTGCTCCGCAATGATATCAAGGGCGCCTTCCACCGCTTCCTTTGCACTCTTTACGGAAAGGGATGCATCCTCTGCTTCCTTCACAAACTCTTCGCCTGCTTCTTCTGCCGGCTTGTCTAAGGTCTGGGTCAAAATAAGCTCAGCAAGCGGCTCCAAGCCCTTTTCCTTCGCAATAGTGGCACGAGTTCTTCTCTTTGGGCGGTACGGACGATACAAGTCCTCTACCTCTACCAAAGTGGTCGCTGCCAGAATCTGTGCCTTTAACTCATCGGTGAGCTTACCCTGCTCCTCAATGCTTCCCAGCACCTGCTCCTTCTTTTCTCCTAAGTTTCTCAGATATACCAAACGCTCGTGTAAATTACGAAGTACTTCGTCATTTAACGAACCGGTGACTTCCTTACGGTAACGGGCAATAAACGGAATGGTGTTGCCCTCATCAATCAACTTTACGGTAGCTTCTACCTGCTCCAAACGAATCCCTAATTCATTTTTCAACTGTTCATAGATATTCATGTTTTAAATCTCCTCACATCTGTCATAGTGCCATGAAATAGCTTGTCTCTCACCCCAGACTAATATAAAAAGGCACAAAAACAAAGCCACGAAGGCACACATTATAGTGTAGCATATTTTGCAAAAAAAGAAAAGAGGGAAGAAACCGGAGTTTACTTCCCTGAAAAAAACATATTCCTTACGCTTCCACAGTCCCACCATAATACTTCGCCTGTGCATTCCAAAGCATCCGATACTTTCCGTCATCGGCCACTAGCACATCGTGATTTCCCAACTGTACCAGTTCTCCCTTGTCAAATACTGCAATCTCATCACAGAACCTGCAGGAGGACAACCGGTGACTGATAAACACCGCCGTTTTCTCCTTCACGATTTCGTTAAAGTTCTCATAGACCGCCGCTTCCGCAATCGGGTCCAGTGCCGCCGTCGGCTCGTCTAAAATGACAAACGGTGCATTCTTATACAATGCCCTTGCCAATGCCACCTTCTGCTGTTCCCCACCAGACAACTGCATCCATTCCGCCTCATAATCCGGTCCGATAGACCGCTTCAAGGTGTCATATCCTTTCTCCTTTGCATCCTCGTCCAACTCCTGTAGCTTTTCTCCCATTCCGGCGCGTACCAGGCACTCCCGTACCCTTTCCTCCTCATAGGGATGTAACGCCGCCACATTTTCTCCCAAGGAAAATGAGAATATGGTATAATCCTGGAACACTACAGAAAACAGCTCCATGTACTCCTCATAACGATATCTCGTAATATCGATTCCGTTTAATAAAATCGTCCCCTCCGTCGGGTCGTACAAGCGGCAAAGAAGCTTAATAAACGTAGTTTTGCCGGAGCCGTTTTCCCCTACAATCGCAAGCTTATCCCCTATCTTAAACTTCATATTCACATGGCGCAGTGCCCAGCCTTCGGTACGCGGATACTTAAAACTTACATCTCTAAACTCAATCTCGTAATCGATATCATCCCGCTTTTCTACCGCCAACGTTCCTTTATACATATCATTCGGCAAATCCAGGTACTCGTATATTTTCACCAGATGCTCGTTGTTGTTCAGCAAAAGACCGGCTTCCTCCGCCACTCTTGCGATTGCATCAATAAACCGGCTTACCGTTCCCTGATACAAAATAAAATTACCGATGCCGAAGGTTCCGATAAACGCCTTTGCCGCCACAAACAGGAAAACAAGAATGTTAAATACCGCATTGGATACCGTAGTAAAGACCTCATGACGAATCGATAATTTTTCGTACTTATCCACCCATGCCGGACGAAGTTCGGTTTTCCGGAACTCCTCGTTTACCATCCGATTCAGGTCAAATACCAGCATATCCGCCCCTTCCAGCTTCATGTAAGCAAGCATACGGGTATTTGCCTCCGCAAGGCCGCTGTAAATCTCTTGCACATTTTTTGCAAACTTTGTGGAGCTTTTCATGGAAACCACCGCTTTCACCGCAATCAGTGCCACCAAAAGCACCGCTGCCCACGGAGAATTTATAAATCCCAATATTCCCGTAAACTCTCCTTCTGCCGTCATCGCCAGCATAGACACGGTAAGAGATGCGGAGAATCCCACCTCCAGACACTGTCTGATAAAATCACCGAAGGACCAGGTAATCCGCATGAGTCCTGCCCCGAACGCATTCTGTACCGCATTTATTTCCGCACGTTTTAATACCACATCCGGGTTTTCCAAATGCTCATACTGAAAGTGATTCTGCGCATCCACATAAAAGCCTTCGATTCTGGACCAAAGATCATTCTCCTGCAAGCCTCTGCGTCCCTGTAAGATACGTACCGTTACAGAAATCAAAAATCCGCCGCCTGCCGTAACCGCCGCCAGAATCAATAACCGTTCTATCCTACACGCTCCCGCCAATTCATTGACCAACTGTGCCGACATGAACAGTCCGAAGTATGGAGAAAAGGTCTCCAACAAAATACAAAACAGGTTATACGCCCAGTAGCCCGGCATAATCTCTTTAATAATTCCCACACCGCGCCAAATCAAACCCCATTCCTCCCGAAGGGAACGCCTTTTCTTATTTTCCATCTTCGTTCACCCCTTCCTTATAGTACTTGCTCTGTATATCAAACAACTCCTTATACTTTCCTCCCGCTGCCATCAATTCCTCATGACTTCCTTCTTCCGTAAACTTTGCTCCGTCTAAGAAAAGAATCCGGTCACAAAATCTTGTGGATGCCAGTCTGTGAGAAATAAATACCGACGTAGAACGGGCGGAAATTTCATTGTACCTGCGGTACATGGCATCCTCCGCAATGGGGTCCAGCGCCGCCGTCGGCTCATCCAACACCATACACAACGGATCTTTGTAAAGAAGTCTTGCCAACAACAATTTCTGGGTTTCACCCCCGGATAGTTCCACACCGTCTTTGTTTACTTCCCTGTTTAGCGGTGTATCCATGCCGAGCGGTAACGAAGAGATTTTCTCCCAAAGTCCCGCCGTCTCAAGACAATACCGTACCCGGTTCCGGTCCATCTCCTCCTCTTCCATGGCACAGGCAATGTTTCTTGCAACGGATACCGGCAACAGATTGAACTGCTGCGGTACAAAACCGAATAAGGAATACATCTCATCCCGGTTATATTCGTAAAGGGTATGACCATCCAGCAAAATCTCGCCCTCATCCGGAAGCAACATACCGCACATTAACATGGTAAGCGTCGTCTTTCCCGCACCGTTTAAGCCCACCAGTGCAATCTTTTCTCCCGCTTCAATCCGAAACGAAACATCGTCTAAAATTTTCTTTTCCCCCTCCGGATACTTGTAAGACACATTCCGAAACTCGATGGAAAACGGTGCTGTCGGCACAGGAATTCCCTTGCCCCTATTCAGCCTGTCCTCTGTTTCCATTGCCTCACGGAAATCCGAAATCTGCATAGCACCCTGTGACACCCTTCCCATCATGGAAAGAATCTCCCCCATGGTGTTCGCCATGGAAGTAACGGCAGAAAAGTATAACAGGAAGGACGCCGCATCCATCTCTCCGGACACTGCCTTATAAATCAGGAATACATACGCTGCGCCGTCTCTGACAAGCACCGTAAGAAAACTGACCATACTGTTTATAAGACTTCTGCCCTCTTTCTTCTTTCGAATACGCAGGCTCTCGTCATGCAGCTCCTGCATCCGGTTATGCAGCGGTTCCTGCATACAATATAACCGGACATCCTTTCCCATTTTAAAATCACGGGACACCTTCCACGACATATACCAAAGTTTGCTTTGTACCGCATTCTCCTTATCCCGTTCGCTCCAATTTTTCTTTCGCTCCCACGCTCCCACCAAATAAGTCACAAAGCATCCTGCCGCAAGCAGTAAAATAATAATCGGATGTAACGTAGCGATTACCGTACCGAACAAGAAAAACTTTAAAATCGTAGCAAGGATATGCGCAAAATCCATAGGAAAATGGACTCCGGCCGTGTGATTGTTCTGTTTGGCCTCCATCGCCCGGTTGTCCGACTTCTTCACTTCCGGATTATATCTGTGATACCAGTCTCTCCCTAACTGATACAACTGAAACTTATAACTCATCTGCATCAACACATGATGCTCCGCCGTTTCAATCTTGCGTCCGATTACCGTATTTACAAAATCAAATAAAAGCTTCCCAAGCAGCAGTCCAAAAATCACCAGCGTAACCTTAGAAAAGTACTTCTGCACTTCCAACTGCCGTATTACCACCGAGGGGGTATATAACGTAAACGCCGCAACGATAACGCTGACAGGAACCGTAACAATTCCAACAAATACAAGGTTGCGCTCTGTTTGCCACAACAGGCGGTAAATATAACCCACACAGGAAAACAGCCCGTATTTCGGTTTCCGTTTTTCTTTCTTTTTCTGTTTCTTATCTTCTTTCTTTTCCATTCGTATCTCCCTTCCGTCTAAGAAGTCTCTTGTAAAGATACCTTATCATACAAATACAGAAAAAAAGCATTTCGTGAACCAAATGTCGTTTTCGGTGAACGAAATGCATCTTCTCCCTATTCTGCTGTCAACGGAATCAAAATCTCCGCCGTAAAACCGCCGTCCTCACTGTCTGCCGAAAACAGACCTCCGTACTTTTTTACCACACTTTCCACCCGTGCCAAACCAAAACCGTGGTCTGTGCCTTTGGAGGACCGAAACAGACTGCCGTGTTTTCCTTTTCTCTTTCCCGCAGCGTTCGTAAACACCAAATAAAACTGGGTATTTTTCTGCCCGATGTATACCCGGATAAACCGGTTCTCCTGCGGTAGCTTTTTATTTTCCTCCACCGCATTGTCCAAAAGATTTCCGATGATAACGCAAAGATCTACATCCGCCACCGGCGTCCCTTCCGGAATCCTTGCCTTGGCATTCACCGGTATCTCATGCTGGGTTGCAATATTTATTTTCCCGTTTAATATGGCATCCACCATAACACGCCCGGTCTTTATTGTTGTATCCACCGTAGTCAAATCGTCATTCAACTGTCTGAGATACGCATTGACCTCGTCATATTTCTCTAACGCCATACTTGCCTGTAATGCCTGAATATGATTGTGATAGTCATGCCGCCAGCCCCGCATCTTTGTATACATAGACCGTACTTCGTCACAGTATTTTTGCAACAGGTCGCTTTGGTATGCCTCGATTCGTTTATCAATCCATTTTTGAAACAGCATATGCACCTCATTAAAAGCCATTAAAATAATCGTATCATTTCCCGCCCGATTTTTTCTGTCATTCCGCGGCTAATCGGAACCTCTTCTTTGCTTTTTAATACCACACAGTCACTCTTTATCCGGACAACATGTCGCAAATTTACCAGAAACGACCGCTGACACGGAAAGAAAAACTCGTCGGTCTGTTCCTTCATCTCAGTAAGAGACGCCTTCATTCGATAGTCCTTCACTTCCGTATGAATCAGAACATATTGTTTCTGGGCTTCTATGTAAAGAATCTTCGAAAGGGGCACCAAATCCGTCTGCCGGTCAAAGGTGACGGAAAGCACTTTCTCGCTTTTTGCCAGTCCGGCTACTGCCTTATCCAGTACCGTGTGTAATTTCTCCTTAGACACCGGCTTCATCAGGTAGTGAAGCGCGGACACCTCATACCCTTCCGCCATAAAATCCGGATATCCGGTAATAAACACAAGCTGCACGGCAGTGTTGCTCTCCCGCAGTTTCTTCGCAAGCTCCATGCCATTCATTTCTTTCATTTCAATATCCAACAAAAGAATATCCCATGCCGTATTGTCCTCATAGGCAAACAAGAACGCTTCCGCAGACGGAAAGGTCTTTATCTGCGCTGTCTCGTTCCGTGTCGCAAGCCACTCTTCCACCAAAGCCTGCACATATTCGGTATCCGTAGCACAATCGTCTACAACAGCAATGCGGTATGACATAGGAATCTCCTTTCCGTGGAATCTCCTATTATCATACCGCATATAATACATAAAATGCAAGTAGAAATAACGCACCGCCTTTTTCAGATAACTGTCTTTACTCTCGTTCTTCTACCCTCGCTTCCATCAAATCCTCCATCCTACACCCCAGTGTCTTTGCCAATGCCAGCAGATTAGTCCCGGTTGCCTTATTGATATCCTTTGCCCCCTGCTCGTACTGCTGTATCATGCGAAGGGACACGCCGGACTTTTCCGCCAATAGCTTTTGAGAGTAGCCTAACATTCTTCGCATACGCTGCAACTGTGTCGGCAAGTCTTTCCTTCGCTCCCATTCTATCATCACATCAATAAACTTCTCTTCCGATGCTTCATGGAGTGTCGGATACATTCTTAAGATTTCGTCCATAGAAATAATATCACGGATATTTTGAAAGGACTTCCCGGTATACCACTGATAATACGCCAGAATCCAGCCGCACCAATATTCCGGTGTAGCCTCATATTCAATTCGCGCCGGTGGGAAGTCCTCCTGTGCCATCTTTCCGGTCCGATACAGTACTTCCCATACCAATTCGGTCCCGGATGTTCCCGACACCCACTTCGGCACACCCTTACCGAACTGTTCCGCCAATCCTTCCGCAATGAGCAACTCTAAAAACTCATCCATAGTCATACCGCAGGAGAGTACAGCATATTCCATAGCTTCCCCTAAGTTTTCCATAGCATCGTCTAAATACAGTTCTTTATATGCGTGCATTCGGCTCCCCCCCTCTTATCAAATCTCTCATATACACCCCATTCTCATCCTCTGTTTCCAACACTTTGCGATACGCCTCACGTGCCTCCTCGTCCCTTGTCATTCGCATAGAAAAATATTTGGTCGTGTCTGCAATTTCATTGGATACATAGTTCACTCTTTTGAATGCCTCCCGGCTAACTAATACTACCTGTTCTCCCAGCTTTCCAAGCCGCAAAGCATAGGACAACTGCTCCAAGGAAATCTGATTACTCAAAAATGCCCTCGCAAAAGAAAAATAAGAATCATCCGCCCGATACCCAATAACAATATCATACTCTTGCACATCAATTAGGTAATGGTTCAATAGCCATTCTGCTCCACGTTGTAGTGTAGGCGTAGCCAAACGTGTCCCCCGATATTTTACAAGCAAAGCAAGCCAATGTAAAATATTATAGCTCTCTTCTGAAAGATTCAGGATACGCAGGCTCTCTGTATCAATTTCATATTGATTTGCATAACCGTTCTGTCCCTCTGTACAAGCCCACTCTTTAGCGAGCTCTATATTTTCGGTACAATAAAACCCTGGACCGTAATCATTATGTTTCTTCCCTTTTCCAAACTCCGGTTTCTCTATCACATCCACTGAACCGTGGTATAATGTCAGCTTTCTCATTTACACACTCCTATCTCCATAGAGTCACTTTTATGTATTATATCTCCAAGGAGATACCAACGTCAAGAAAAAAAGTAACATTTCATTGCGCTTTTCTTACTTATTGTCTTTTCTCACCCTTCCGCAATCCGTTTCTTTTCTTCCCTCTCCTCCATCTTTTGAAACCGTTCTTCCATCTTTCTTCTCACATCCTCCTGTATATCATCAAACTTCTTCATAAGCTTGTCCCATTCCTTCTCCGTATAAGACTCTCCGCCGATGGGATATTCCACCTCCGTTTCCCCGTTCCGAAGCTTTTCCAGGATTTCCTCGCTCTTTTCCCGCAAGAATGCCATATAATCTTCGGTTTTGTCCGCTCCTTCCTTCTCCGGCGACCTTCCGAAAGAACTCCTCTTTATCTTCGCTTCCCCATTCTCTCCCCGTTCATAAACTCCATACCCGTTTTGTATCGTACCGATTCCCATAGCATGTCTCCTTTCATAATAGATAAAGCGCTACAGCCCCAATCCATTCCATTGAAACCATAACGCTATCCGTAAGTTCGTATTCATTTCCTTTGTAAACTATATCGGCACAAACCAAAGAAAATATGATATACTTTCCTCTAACGGAAAATTTTTTTCAAAAATAAGAAAATCATGTAAGATTTTTCCATCCGTAACGCAATAATAGGTGAATCGATTCAACGATAACAGGGAGGTATACGATGCAAGACGATGAATTATTGAATATACTAAAGACCGATCCCAACACCGGTATGACGCTTTTACTAAAGCAATACGCGGGACTCATTTACTCCGTTGTAAAACATAAGTTGGCCGGCCAAACCTTTTGTGATGCAGACATTGAGCATTGCGTCGCAGACACCTTCAGCGAGTTTTATTGTGACCTGGACAAATTCCGCGAAGCGGCCGGAAGTATCCGCGCCTGGCTTTGCGTCATTGCCCGTCACAATGCTTATGACCGCCTGCGCAGGTACCAAAAAGAGGCTGGCACTCTTTCCCTTGATTCGGAAGGAGTCGCCGAGCCCCGGGATACTACGTTTTCTTTGGAAGAATCCCTGATTTCCGAGGAATTTAAGAAAGAACTCCTTCGGGAAATCAAAGCATTAGGCGAGCCGGACAGTACGATTTTGCTCCGCAAATACTACCGTTCCGAATCTTCCAAGGAGATTGCAGAAAAGCTTAACCTGACTGTTTCCTCTGTAGACACACGAGCCCACAGAGCCATTCAGAAATTACGCAATTTATTCGGAGGTGAACGCGTATGAAAAAAGATTTAAATGAAATTTTAGATACCTTAACACCGGAGGAGCTGGATACGCTCCCGGAGGAACTGTTTCAAGCAGAGCAACTTGACGATGTTACATTAAAGCGAATCAAAACCGCCGTAGCGGAACAAACCGGCTTATCCTTTGGCACGAAGGAAGATACCGTAACTGAAACCGATAACACCGTTCCGGTACAAAAAGCCGCACGCCGTACTTCCGGCACCTTCCGGCGCATTTTAGCTGCTGCCGCCTGTGTTGCACTGTTACTTAGCACCGGTGCCGGTGTATATGCTTATGCTGCCGCAAGGAAGGAATATAAAAACGCCCTGACCTTTTTCTACGAACAGAACCTTTCCACGGAGGGTCTTACAAAAAACGAAATCAAAGAGGTTTACCGGGATTTTTATTCCCATTCCTTCACAAACGAGTTAACTACCGATGTGCTTTTAAACAGCAGACCGGATCTGGTACGAGGTTATGAAATCACCGGGGATACTGCCGAATGGGATTCCACCGTGCCGGAAACGTCAATTTCCGATTACAAAACACCGGTGTATTATGAGTTTGAACGACTCTATACTCCGATAGAAGGCACCTATAATCCGAATACCGGAGCCTACACGGAAACCTTCGATAAAAGCATCTTCACAAAATATTGTAACAATGAAAAAGTTTGGGAGCTTACCTTCGAAGATATTCGAATCTATGGCTACTACGGTGACCCGGAAAACGATAAAGAGCCCGTCATTGTGTACGGCGGCGGACTTGCTTCTGACGACTCGAAGGATGAAATTGCCACATTGGTTGCCCTGGATACCGACGGTACCATTCTCTGGGAAACGGTCCAGAACAATCTGCCGGGTTCAGAAAATATTGATGTACTTTTGGCTAATTTGGACGGTACTTACACCGCCTTCGGCACTTGTGCCGCCGACAACGCACAGAAAAACAACTACCTTTGTGTGAACAAATATGACAAGGATGGTACCCCGATATCTTCCAATCTCATTGACATCAAAGACCATTTTATCGAAAACGTGACTCCGACAAGCACCGGCTATCTGGCATATATCTCCAGCTATGTCACCATTGAGTTCTCCCGGGTATTAAAGCTTGACTCTGAAGGTAACCTTTTGGGAGATTTCCGTTATGAAAGTGAGGAACACGACTTTTTCATTTCCGACCTTTGCGAATATAACGGAACTGTTTACATCTCCGGATATGCCACACCAAAACCTCCGAAAAATTACCGAAATTACCGCATGCGTGACCTCTATGCATTAAGAGACAAAATGCATGATGCTTCCTTCCATACAAAGGGTTATACCGATGCGGAACTACTCTCCCTGTTCCGAGAACAGTTTACCGCAGTACTTCTTGTTTGCGAACCGGATTCCGGTACTCCTAAGGAATTTTACTCCGTAGCCGGTTCCTTAGGAGATGAGGTGTATGTAACCGACGGCTCTGTCTGCTGGTTTACCAAGGATATCATTGATTCCTCTTATTCCGCCGATGTAGATATCGGTGACTTCGGAGTTACCGTTACTGATGCCAACTATGCAATCCTCTGCCGTTTCTATGCCAATACCTTCCATACCGACGGCACCTTTAAGGAACAAAAGAAATTGGATTTGATGACGGAGCGTCACTGGCCGTAATCACCCTATTACACGTTCAATAAAAATTTGCAATATAGAAAGAGTGTCATAACAGAACAACTCCTATTCGGATGTTTTCTGCTTGTGACACTCTTTTTTCTAAAATACTCTATCTTATTTCCCTACCTATTTCTCCGTTTAGGTCCAATTTCCCAATCTTTTTTCTTCTCCCCTCTTGCTTTTTAAAAATATATGTGATAGTATCATCTTAGATGTAACGTGGTTTTCAAAACTACATGTAATATTTTTAAATAACACAGTATATAATATTAAAACACATTATGTGTTTCACGAATGACATTTCATGGAATACATATACTAGAGTTACTTTTTCACTTTAATGCATTTTTCTGAAAGGAACCATGTTTCTTTCGTGAAAAGAAAGGATGGGATTTATGGAGCTTACCACAACCAAGGACTTGACCTTACAACAACCGATTGATTTATCCAAGCATCGCATTATTCCCCGGCAGCCGGGCAGTGCTTACACACATCTTGCAGGCGCGGTGTTCGCACTTTTCGCCGCAGTTCCGCTGCTGCAAAAAGCGGCCGGCACTTCGACTCTTTCCCTGTTCTCCTGCATTGTATTTCTCTCAGGGATGTTTTTACTTTACAGTTCCAGTACTTTATATCACACCTTCGGCAGAACCCTTCGAAGCTACACCAACTTAAAGAAGCTGGATCATCTCATGATTTATGTGTTAATCGCAGGCACTTATACCCCGGTCTGCTTACTTGCCCTGAAAGGCACCACCGGAATGCTTCTGTTTGCATTGGTCTGGGGCATTGCATTTATCGGTATTTTTCAGTGTTTATTTTTCATTCACTGTCCGAAGTGGGTATCTGCCATCATTTATATTGCCATGGGCTGGTGCTGCATTTTAGCTTTCCCGCAGCTTCTTCACAGTGTTCCGGCAGGAGGCTTCGCTCTGCTCCTTGGCGGCGGTATCGTTTACACCATCGGCGGAGTGATTTATGCCTTAAAGCTTCCGATTTTCGATAACAAACATCCGCACTTCGGTTTGCATGAAATCTTCCATTGCTTCTGCCTGGGCGGAACCTTATGCCACTTCTTATTTATCTACTGTTATTTGGCATAACGTTTTCCGTTTTGTCACAATATGCTTACAAGCATCGACATCACAGCAAACGTAGGATTCAAGTCATTATAAAGTAAAAAGAAAGGTGCCATCCGCTACAAATCACTTGTAGCCCGGACAGCACCTTTTCTTTTTCATTTATTTCAACAAATTACATTTTGCCGGATTACTTTTCCATGGTAAGGGAAAGTAAGTAGATAAGCGGAGAATTCCAATAAATCGTAATCTCGTTGGTGGAATAGCTCTCCTTATGGTCTATATAGCGTTTATTGAGAGGAGCATCCTTTAGCTTTGCCTTTGCTGTCGGATCTTCCAGATTGGAGTTCACGCCTCCCGCCAGCATACCCGGCATCGCCTGTTTTACAGCCATAGACGGTCTGTGATGCGGATTTTGCGGAGATACGGTGCCGTATCCGCTGACAAAACAATAATCCACCGGATTAGTTCCCAACAAATAGTGTAAATTAGCTTCCGCCGCCGTATAATACCGTTCTTCACCGGTCAACTCATATGCCAATCCTAAAATCACACCATAGTTGGATACGGTCATATTACTTCCCCAATGGAAGGAAGAATTTGCCGTACCGTACACATTACTTTCGGAAGTCTTTGCAAAGCGCTCTGCCTGATTCATCACCGCCTTATAGGCATTTTTATAAACCGCGGACTCTTTATCCATACCTTCCATGGTCAGAATTGCAATATTTCCATAGTCCCCCACATTGCTCCAGTCAAGTCCGTTCTTTACAGACATTCCTTCCAATGCAGTCAGATACTTTGCATCCTTTGTGGCACGATACATCTGTGCCGCTGCCCAGTACCGTTCGTCTTTGTCACTACCGTCTTCGTATGAACCGGTGGTAATTCCTGCCGGATTTTCAAAGATAAGATTCGGATTTGCCTCTAAAAATGCCCAGGCTTTTTCTGCCGCAGCAAGACACTTTTGTGCAAAAGCCGGATCAATCTGGTAATAATACTCATAGGCCATGGCCATGGATGCACAGAAATCAGCCGTAGCTGTGGTGGAAACCGGAGTCACAATAAGCGGACCGATTTCCTTTTCCGGCATCACATATCCCGGGAAGCTTGCACAGCTTACCTTATGATATACGCCGCCGTTTTCTGCCTGCATCTTAAGCATCCATTCCAGTTCGTACCGTACTTCATCCAATACATCCGCAATACCGTTACAACTTTCCGGAATACCGATATTGTCCGTATAGGTTCCGTCCTTCACACTGTCGTAGGCATACAATAAATCCGCAACGGACTTTGCTGCCGGAACCACATAACGACCGTAGTCACCGGCATCGTGCCAGCCGCCGTTTACATCAATCATCTCTTCCGTGCCGTAAATTTTTGCAAGACCGGTATGACAAGCCGCATGACCGAAGGTCTCATCCTCCACCTCGCAACCGCAACGCTGCAAGTAGAACATTCTCACCAAATCATCCAACAATGCGTCATACACTTCCGCGCCGATAACAAACACATGGGATTTCACGTCACCGCAGGCCACATAGTAGCGTCCTGCCTCCTTTACTGCGGAAAAATCACCGAAGCTGTTCACTTCATTTACATTCTTCGTATATTTTTCTCCGTACAGCTCTCCGGTATATACCACTGCTTCCGTATCTGCATTGACTACCGTAAATTCTTTCTGTCCTACAAGGTCACAGAACACCGCTTTTTTCTGACTGTCAATCCGGTATCCCACCTGATCGATACGAATGGCCGGTTCATAACTCTCCGGTGTTTTCGCGTAATCGGTATTCTCTACCACGGATACTGCCACATTGTCAAGATAAATGGTATGTTCCGGAACTGCTTCTCCCTGGGTTCCGCAGTTTATTACAAACTTTACGTTATCATCCGTCATGCTGTCCATGGTAAAGGTATAATCAAGTGCCTTGGTTTGTGGGGTCAAATCCACCTTTTTCCAGGAATAACACTGATAACTTCCGCCGTTTTGCTGAAGCATTACCTCTACACTACGGTTTTCGGTACAGGAAATCTCATATCTCACACGATATTCCCTGTCCTTTTCAATCTTCATAATATCTTCGGAATAAATCTGTACCGCATAGTTTAAGGTTCCAAGATTGGTTACTTTTAACGCAAGCTTTCCCTCTTCCGCAGATACACTTCCTTCTCCGCCGCTTTCCGAATAAAAGCCCCACTTCTCCATGGTTTCGTCAAAGGTTGCATTTTTTACAAAATTGTTTGCCGGAAGCGGTTCCGGTGTAGGCGTCGGCTTCGGGGTAGCAGTCGCTTTCGGAGTAGCGGTTGCCTTCGGCTTTTGTGTTGCTTTCGGAGTGGCCGTAGCTTCCGGTGTGACCGTGGCAGCCGGTGTCTGTGCTTCATCCGGCTCTCGGTTGTCCTCTCCCGCTCCCGGAAGTTCCGTTTCCGCCGGCGTCGGTGTCGGTGCATTATTTCCCGCCTTATTACAGCCCGGCAGTACTGCAAGGCTTAACGCTGTCACAAGCAGTGCCGTTCCCTGTACCAAAGACAGTCCATGCTTCTCAAGTAATTTTTTCATCATAAGTTTCTCCTTATAGAAACAAGTCTTGCTCGTATGCGGAAAGAAATATACACCGGTTCAAACAGCCACCGTTCCTTCCAAAACATACTCACTTTGCCATCCTGTATATTATACCAAATTTTTCTTCCTAAAACAACTCCGTAGACAAATATCTGTCCCCACTGTCCGGCAATACCGCAACGATGGTCTTTCCCTCATTTCCGGCACGTTTTCCCAGAGCCACTGCCGCCGCCAGTGCCGCACCGGAAGAAATGCCCACTAACAGTCCTTCCGTTTGTATTAACATTTTCGCATAAGAAAAGGCATCTTCATCGGACACGGTAAGTACTTCATCATACACTTCCCGGTCCAATACCTCCGGTACAAAATTTGCACCGATTCCCTGGATTTTATGACTTCCTGCCTTGCCTGTCGACAAAAGAGGAGAAGAAAGAGGTTCTACCGCTGCCACAAAAAGCCCCGGAATCCGTTCTTTTAAATATTTGGCCGTACCGGTTAAAGTGCCTCCGGTTCCTGCCGTAGCCACATAAATATCCACCTTTCCCTCCGTATCGGCATAAATTTCCGGTCCGGTGGTTTTATAATGGGCCTGAGGATTGGCCGGATTAATAAACTGTCCCGCCAGAAAGCTTCCCGGAATCTCCTTCGCCAATGCTTCCGCTTTTGCCACAGCCCCCTGCATTCCTTCCGTTCCCGGTGTTAACACAATCTCCGCCCCGTAGGCAGAAAGCAGCTTTCTCCGCTCCATGCTCATGGTTTCCGGCATGGTAAGAATCACATGATATCCCCGCAATGCCGCCATAAATGCCAAGCCGATACCGGTATTTCCCGAAGTTGGCTCCACAATGGTGGCTCCCGGCGTTAATTTCCCGGTACGTTCTGCTTCCTCAATCATTTCTTTTGCCACACGATCCTTTACGCTCCCTGCCGGATTAAAATACTCAGCCTTCACCAACAGTCTTGCATTTACGCCGTAGGCTTTCGCAAACCGCGTCACCTCTACCAAAGGGGTATTCCCTACCAATTCACTTGCATCTTTTACTAACATACCAATCTCCTTTCCCTTGTTTCACATGCCAAAAACATACATTCCCTTATTCCCGGTCGGAGCATCACCGGTAAACCGGCTCCGTTTCTTTTACTCCACTTCAAAAGCCTCGCCGTTTGTAAACGCGTAAATCACTTTTTCCCGTACTTTCTTTCCTGTTATTTGGGAAAGTGCCTGTTCATAATACAGAAGCTGTGTCCGGTATCGTTTTGTTAATACATCCTTTACATCCTCCTGCACCGCATCCGTCTTGTAATCCATCAGTACAAGTTCTCCGTCTTCTTCAAAAAAAGCATCGATAATTCCTTGTACCATCACCGTTTCTCCGGTGTCAGTCAGGCCTTCCGCCTTATATACCTCTTCGTAAGGTAACCCAATGACAAAGGGCTGTTCTTTCCGAAGCAATCCTGCCTGTGCCGCTTTTTGCATACGTTTCCCAAGATCACTTTGAAAGAACTTCAGTATTTTCCCCGGTGCCACCAGTTCCATTGCATCTTTTCTGATACGTCCCTGCATAATCAATCGTTCCATTTCGGCAGACACATCCGCCTCCGAGGTATACTCCTTTTCAAACTCCATACATTCCATAATACGGTGATATAAGGTGCCTCGTTCACTTCCGGAAACCGTAACTTCTTTCGTTTCCTGCATAAATCGCGGAATGATTTTATCCGGCACCGGTTCCGGGAACAATTCTTCCTGTTCTTCTTCCGCATACGCCGCCTTCTTCAGTTCGGATACCGACAGCTTTGTTTTTCCTTTACAAAGCGGATACGGATACACATAGGATTCCCGCAATTCAAATTCCGATGCAAGTCCTTCATGATACACCGTCTCCGTATCGGCATGGGAAAGCTCATAAAACCGTTGCACTTTCCGTCTTTGCTCCGCTTCCCGCTTTTCTACGGTCTCCTCGGTTTGCCGTTCTCGTCCTTCTCCGGAGATACTTTTGATACTTCCCTTTGTCAAACAGTCATACAGAGGAATCTTCAAAAAATCCAAGTAAGAATTAGCTCTGTAAAGCTCCGAATAACCGGCCGGAGCACCATCCCGTTGTTCCTCCTCCAATTTCTTAAAAAACTCCTCTTCCGACGGCACCGTTGCAGATAAAATCAACTTTTCTTTTGCTCTTGTAAGAGCCACATACAATACCCGCAGTTCTTCCGACAGCATCTCGTAGTTTAACCGACCGGCAATCACCTTTTTATATAACGTAGGAGCCTTAACCCGAAGCACTTCATCCCGGAAATCCATCCCCATGCCAAGCTCCGGATGCAGCACCAGCGTGGTCCGTATATCCGTACGGTTAAACTGCTTGGACAGGCCGGCCACAATCACCACCGGTGCCTCCAAGCCCTTGCTCTTATGAATACTCATGAGTCGTACCGCGTCTTCTCCCGATACAATTTGTGCTTCTCCTGTATCCATTTCATATTTCATCAACTTTTCAATATATCTGACAAAATCAAAAATACCGGAATAACTGCTTTCTTCGAATCTTTTTGCTTTTTCTATGAGCATGGCAAGATTTTCTACTCTGCGTTCTCCTCCCGGTGTCACCCGCATATAATCCGGATACGCCGTAAGGCTATACAATTCCTCCAGAAGTTCCGGCACTCCCGCATAGGCGGTCATTTCCTGTAACCGGTGCAAGCGTTCCGTAAATACCGACAGTTTTTCCCGCGCCGTTTCAAGGGCTTCCGAAAACTCGGTTAAATTACTCTTTTCCTCTTGCACGATTTCCAAAAATCTGCAAACCGCCTCATAAAACGAAAGTCGGAACTCTTTCTTTTCTGCCTTTGTCACAATACGAACTACCGCCAGCTCCTCTTCCGTCAACCCTGCCATCTCAGACCGAAGCACGGAAACAAGAGGAATATCCTGTCTCGGATTATCAATGACCCGCAGCGCATTTAACACCACCGAAACCTCTCTTGTATTAAAATACCCGCTTTGTTTTTCCACGATTGCCGGAATTCCCAGTTCCGTAAACACTTCCATAAAACTTTCCGCATAACCTTTCATGGAACGAAACAATATGGTAATATCCCTGTAGGTTACCGGATGAAATTTTCTTTGCTTCTCCCCATTTTCTCCCTCTTCTTCTCCGTCAAAAATAGGAAGACGACTGTCTATCAGACTACGAATCCGGCCACCCACCGTCATCGCTTCCTGCATAATCCGGTCTGTGGCTTCCTCCTCTTCGTTTTCCGTTTCTGTCAACAACAGTTCCGCTTTGTACGCGTCCTTTTCTGCAGAATCCTCATCCTTATCCCAGGGATAGTCCGCCCCCAAATACAACATGGCGTCCGTATCGTAAGCAATTCCTCCGAACTGCTTTTGCATCAGGCAGGCAAACACCTCATTTACAACCGTAATCACCGACTGTCTGCTTCGGAAATTCCGCCCCAGCACAATCTTACAGTAAGCTTCCTTTCCGTCATAGGCACTGTAGCGGTCGTATTTGTCCATAAATAATTCCGGTTTTGCCATACGGAACTTATAAATACTCTGTTTTACGTCTCCCACCATAAACCGGTTCGGGCATCCCTCCGGTTCGCCTGAAATGCTCCACAAAAGCAAGTCCTGAATACCGTTACTATCCTGGCACTCATCCACCATAATCTCATCATACCGGGCACGAAGCACTCTTGCCGTCTCCGTCGGTTCCATTCCGTCTTCGGTTTCTTTTACCAAAAGACGTACCGCAAGATGTTCCAAATCATTAAAATCCACCAGACCGCGTTCTGTCTTTTTCTTTTCGTAACGTTCCCCGTACTCTGTGCACAGTTCTACCAACACTTGCAGCAATGGTGCCATAGCCGCCATATCCTCTGCCATCTGCTCCTCGTCTGCAAAAAAGTAATCCGTCTTCAACTTTACAAGAAGTTCTTTATAGGCTCCCCTTATCTGTTTTACCCGCTCCTTCTTCTCTTCCGTGGTCTCACACTTTTTTCTGGAAAGAGCCTGGAACGAAAGTTCTGAAAATACCTCCGCAAATTCTTTATAGGATGTCTTTTGTAAAAGATTTGAAATCAACGCACCGTCAGACTCCACCGCCTCCAAATACGCAGACGGTCCCATAGGCCCCTCACACACCGCCACAGCCTTTTTCCGTAAAGTTTCGCAATCCTGCAGCACTGCCCGAATCCGCTGTATCAGCAACTGAATACACGGGTCGTCCCCATTAAACTCTTTTGCCGTCTTCTGCCGTTCCAACATCTCATGCACCTGTTTTAACCAACTTTCCGGAAAAGGTGCACTTTGAGCAAACGTATATAAGTTTTCAATCTGTGTTACAAGGGCATCATCGTTTTTTCCGGAACCGATACATTCCGTCAACCGTAAAAACAACTCTTCCCCTGCTTCGTACCGGTCTTCTAACAGTTCTTCCATTACATCTGCCCGTAAAAGCGTCAGCTCCGCTTCCTCCGCAATACGGAAAGACGGATCCAAATCCAGCTCATAGAAAAACTCCCGAAGCAAACCGAGGCAAAAGCCATGGAGAGTCGTAATCGGCGCATTCCGCAGCAACAACACCTGTCGTTGCAAGTGGACATTATCGGCATATTCTTCCGTAGCAAGGCACTCGTTCAAACGCTTTCCGATTCGTTCCCGCATTTCGGCTGCTGCCGCATTGGTATAAGTGACCATCAGAAGGCGGTTAATCTCCCCGGGATGATTCCCATCCGTTAATTTCTCCAACATTCGCTGTACCAACACCGCTGTCTTTCCGGAACCGGCCGCTGCCGATACCAGCGTCGTACAATTTTTGGCCTCAATGACCTGTCGTTGTTCCTCTGTCCAATGAAACTTCCCCATGACTCTCCTTTCTGAACTCTTCCCAAAGTTCTTCTTTCTTCAGTTCTTTCAAATCCCGGTAAGAAAACTCCGGCAACCGGTTATCAAATCCGCACACGGTATGATAAGCGCAATACTCGCAAGGCGTCCCCTTCTTATACCGATACGGAGAAGCCTTTGTATTTCCCTCCAAAATCTCCTCCGCTTCCGCTTCCAGCTTGTGATATACAAACTCCGTAAGGGTATGGAAATCCTCTTCCGCGATTCCTTTTGAATTTGCCTTTAATTGACCTTCCTTATCTGTTTCCGCATAAATGAGCTTCGAAGTTTCGGAAGGCCTAAGGCCTCCGTTTTCCGCCCGCAGGGAAACATCCAACGCCGCCACGGCAGAAGGAGTCCCGTTAAACACTCCATCCGGTCGGAAAGCTGCTTTAACCGCATCCTCCGAATACTTTTCTCTTTCCAAATACGGGTCATCCACATGAAAATAAAACATTCCAGCCGGTGCCGGCGTAATATTGTCTTCCTGTGCATTCTGTCGCATTGCCGCTGCCATATACACTTCTAACTGCACCTGCAGCCCGTAATATAACTCTGCCAAGTCAAACTTCTTTTTCCCGGATTTATAGTCCACTACCCGCAAATACCATTTTCCCTCGCTGTTACAAACATCATACCGGTCAATCTTTCCGCGGAGGGACAAATACTTTGCCGTATGCTCAAATACCGCTTCACAATGTCGCGGTTCAAATAAGCTTCCCCGAATCTGTTCCTGCAACATTTCCACCGTTTTGTTTAACACCCGTTCCGCTTTTGTTACAAGATAATTGTTTCGCTTTGTTCCGCCGAATACCCCGTTTTCAAAGGTCTCTGCTGCTTCTGCAAGGCTTTCGGAACAAAGGATCTCTCGTTCTTCTTTCGAAATGGTATGCCAGGAAAGTTCCCGATCCCGTACTTTCTTTGTGAACAATTCAAGGGCCGTATGATACAACGTTCCCAGCTCCGGTGCCGCCGCTTTATATACGGCACGTTCTTCCAGAGAAAGACCGTACTGCATAAAATGGGCAAAGGCACACGCTGCGTACTTTTCCAATCGTGTCACACTGCCGTACAGTACTGCTCCGTACAATCGCTTTGCGGCTGCTTCTGTGATGGAACCGGTAGGATTTCCGAAAAAGGCAGTGCGTAATAACCGCTTCATTTCCTCCTCCGACTTACCGCAATACCGGCGATACAATTCCCAAAACGCCGCATCTTCCGCAGTTCCGTCTTCCGCATACTTGCGCAACCCGTTAAGCAACCGTGCTTTTCCCATATCATTGCTAAGAAGTGATACATAGGATTTTTCTTCCTCTTCTCTTACCGCAAAATCGTAAAACAACTCTCCCACACGCCGGACAAAGTAGGACGGTTGCAGGGCTTCCCCCTCAGAGGACAACCGGCTGTAAGTCAAAACAAGACAACTTCTAGGCTTCGTCAGCATGGTATATAAATAGAACTGTTCCATATACACCGATTCGTTTTTCGTCGGTGCAAGCTCCACGTTCTGTACTTTAAAAAACTCCCGTTCCGCCTCGGAAATCAAACCGCCCGTACTTCCCGGCGCCGGTGTCACTCCTTCATTGACTCCTGCCACATAGAGTACATCAATATCCGACAGTCTGGTTCGCGTCATATCACCGATGACCACACAATCCGTTCCCGGCGGAATAAAACCTACCTTACATTCCCGCAATGCGGTTTCCATAAGCTCTATATACTCCCTAAGAGACATTTCCTCCGTATCCAAAAGCTCCATAAAACGGTCCAGTATATCCATTACCTTTCCGTACACCTGCTTATATTCACTGGCACGGACCGGGTCTCCCTGTTCTTCAAAGCTCTGTTCCATGGCATGAAGCTTTTCTTCCACTCTGAGGTTTTCCAAAAACTCATATAATGCCCGGGTACGTTCTCCGGCGGTCTTTGCATGTTTCAGAACATCTCCGATTCCGCCAAGGGTTGCATAAATCCGCTCCCGCAATCCGTTTAAATACGCAAGGTCCACTTCCTGACGGGTGCGATACCGATACTTCCATTCCTTCTTCCACATGGACTCTCCTCGTATTCCGCAGGCAAGGCAATAGTTCTCCAACACTGCCACTTCCTCACGAGTATCGTCGGTCAGACCGCTTTTTAAATACCGGAATACCGATTCATAGGAAAACCCGTTTAATGCATTCTGAAGCACTGCCCGTAACAAACCGATACAAGGATTATGAAACATCTTACGTTTACTGTCCAAAAAGGCAGGAACGCCGGCTTTCGTGCATTCTGCCAGTAAGTATTCTCCGTATCCGGCAATGTCACCGGTTACCACCGCAATTTTTCCGAACCGGACTCCTTCCGTCCGTACTCTTCGTGCAATATCCGCCGCTATAAACGCAGCCTCTGCCTTCCGGTTTTGCTTTGCATAAAGAAGGATTGCTTCTCCGCAACCTGTCTGTTCCGGCAACGGGTAGCGGAACAAACCTCGTTCCAATGCCCCCAACGGAGAGTCTGCAGCAAAACGCCCTTTTCGCACCGTCGTACCGCCGCCAAAACAATTTCCGTCCTTATCCTCCTGTGTCGTTACCTCTTCCTCCGGAAACAGCACCTCGATACTGCACCCTGCCTGTTCGGCAAGCTTGCTTACCACTGCTTTCGTTCGCAAGGTCAGATGAAACAGACCGTGTTCCGCCATACTTCCCGAAACCGCCTTACGATCCATTGTAAGTGACATGTAGCAGTTGCCTGCATGACCAAACAACTTTGATAACAATCCATACTGAGACGGGGTAAAGCCCGTAAAACCGTCAAAAAACACATCACAATCCTTTAATAACGAAGACTGCTCTATTACCTCTGCCAACACATCGGAAATGGTTTCCGTCGCCAGATACTTTCCTTCGATGCTTTCTGCAAATCCCTTATAAATCAAGGAAATGTCCCTTAACTTTTTATGTAATACCGGTTCCTCCTTGGACAGCTCCAACATCTGCTCCAAGGACTCCGGTGTAATTCCGTACTGATAAAACTCGGACACCAGGGACTTCATCTCATCTACAAAGCCCGCTTTTTTTACATTGGCAGCAAACACCCGCAACTCCCCTGCCAATCGGTTTACCACCCGCTTAATCAGCAAACTTTTCCCCACATCGCTTAACAATTCTCCCGGTTCCACGCCCAGTTCTTCAAACACACGATAAGAAAGGCGCAGGAAACTCAGCACCTCGATGTTCGACATGCTTTTCGTCTCACTGCGCAAAATTAAATCCTTCATTGTCTGCAGGGAAAACTGTTCCGGCACCACTACAAGCACGGTACGTCCCGGATGTTCCTTTGCCGTTTTTAGTATTTTTTCATACATCCATTCCGTTTTTCCCGCACCGGATGCACCTAAAATAAATGTAAGTCCCATACGAATATAAACCCCTTTTCCCGAATACCTTATAACAATAATATATTACCGTAACATCTTAGGAGGCTTCTATGGCAAAAACACGAATTGTCGTTTTAAAACTAAAAAAACTCCTTCGCTTCGCCATTCCGGCCGCACTGGTCCTTGCTCTTTTCGTTTTACTGCTTGTTCTTTTCATCAAACCAAAGTCCAACCACAGCAAAAACGAAATCGTTGCCCCGACTGCGGCTATGTATCGTGCCGGAGTTTACTCCTCCGTCATTTCCTTAAACGATTCTTTATTGAATCTGGAAGTGGTGGTAGATACGGACCACATCAATTCCGTCCGTTTAGTCAACCTGGATGAAGCAACTGCCGCCATGTACCCGCTTATGGAGCCGGCCACTGCCGACATAAGCGCACAGCTGGCCGCAGGCACGGCGCTTTCGGATATTACCCTCTCCGAAAGCAGTAAATACACCCAAACCTTATTATTGGGCGGCATCCGCGCAACATTAGAAAAGGCAATGTTACCGGAAACCACCCAATAAACATACTCTTATCAGAACTTGATTTCCCGAAGATTTGCCAACCACGCAGAAGCCATGGCATCACTCGGCATACGCAAATCGCCTCGCGGTGATACGGCCACAGATCCCACTTTCGGTCCGTCCGGCAAACAAGAACGTTTAAACTGCTGAGAGAAAAATCTCTTATAGAATACTTCCAGCCAGTGATAAATTGTCTCCTTCTCATAGGTTCCTGCGAAAGTCTCTGCTGCCAGGCGGAAAATCTTCTTCGGTGCAAAACCGAATCGCAGTACATAATATAAGAAGAAATCATGTAACTCATACGGTCCCACCAGGTCCTCTGTCTTCTGCGCAATCTGACCGTCTCCGGACGGTGGCAGAAGTTCAGGGCTGACCGGTGTATCCAAAATATCCCGTAACACTTCCGCAAGTGTGCTATTCTCTGTTTCTTCCGCAAAATATGCCACCAAATAACGCACCAGTGTTTTCGGCACGGAACCGTTCACGCCGTACATGGACATATGATCACCGTTATAGGTCGCCCATCCAAGGACAAGCTCCGACAAATCTCCGGTTCCTACCACAAGACCGCCCACCATGCTGGAATAATCCATAAGCACCTGGGTACGCTCTCTGGCCTGGGCATTTTCATAGGTCAAATCATGCACATCTTCCGCATGTCCGATATCCGCAAAATGCTTGCGCACCGATTCCGCAATCGGAATCTCCTTCACCGTAGTCCCCAGTTCTTTTGCCAGGGTAAGTGCATTCCGATATGTGCGGTCGGTAGTTCCGAAGCACGGCATAGTAATGGTATGAATATTCTTTTTATCAAGCCCCGCCAATTCAAAGGCCTGACAAGTCACTAAAAGCGCAAGGGTAGAATCCAAACCGCCGGATACCCCCACCACAGCACTCTTTAATCCGGTATGAAGCAAACGCTTTTTCAGACTCTCTGCCTGAATTCTTGTAATTTCTTCACAACGTTTTTCCCGCTCTGTCATACAGGACGGTACAAACGGCATAGCCTCAAAGGTTCTGGTAAGCTTCGTCATCTTTACCGGTAAGGAGAAATATCTGATTTGATAACCTTCCGGACGTTGTTCCGCAAACGGTGTCACCCGTCTTCTTTCATTACAAATGCGCTGCAAATCAATCTCCGTCACACAGACTCCCGTTGTAAAACGTTCCGACTCTGCCAACAAAATTCCGGTTTCCGCAATCATATTGTGTCCTGCGTAAACCACATCGGTGGTAGATTCTCCTTCTCCTGCGTCTGCGTAAATATATGCTGAAAACAGACGGGCCGACTGATGTTTAACCAATTCTTTCCGGTAAGCAGCCTTCCCGGTGGTTTCATTGCTGGCGGAAAGATTTACAATAACCGTAGCGCCTGCCTGGGCATGAAAACTGCTTGGCGGTATGGCACTCCAAAGGTCCTCACACACTTCAGCAGCAATACAAAGTCGCTCCTCTTCCCGGCACACAAACAACTGCTTTGTTCCGAAAGGCACTTCCTGTCCGCAAAGCAGTATGGTCGTTTCCAATCCTTCCCCCGAGGTGAAATGTCTTCCCTCATAAAATTCCGAATAGGTAGGAATCACACTTTTCGGCACCGCTCCCAAAATCGTTCCGTTTTGGAAAAACACTGCCGCGTTATATAATTTGGACTGTATAGTCAACGGCATACCGACAACCGTCAGCATGTCATATCCTTTGCTCTTTTTCAATAAAAATGCCAACGCCTCCTTGGCATTTTCCAACAAAACATCCTGCAAAAACAAATCCCCGCAGGTATATCCGGTGAGACACAGTTCCGGGAACACTAACAAGCTAACTTCCTTTTTCAAAGCGTCAACCATAAGTTCCGCAATTTGTTCTGCATTGTACATCGGCTCTGCCACATGAATCCCGGGAGTTGCAGCCGCCACTTTTACAAAACCGTCTTTCATAATACCTCCTTAACGAAAAACCAAAGCCGCGCAGATAACTGCGCGGCATATTTCTCATTCGTATTTTGCAATACTCTCTTGTATATCACCATGCTCTTTCGTACGCTTCCGTGCTCCTTTGTACTTCGTCGTAGTCTTTGCCTTGGTACTTCTTTTTCATTTCTTTTGTAACTATCCCGGAATGCCGTTTCCTGTATTTTGACTCCTAGCTCAAGCTAGGTGGGTAACCGCACACAGGTTTTTGCAGTCCACTCATACGGAGGCATTGCAGCTGCCTGTAAATATAGGAATCCCGTTTAAAGTAATGTAGGTTCAAAATAACAGGGAGTGTCGAACATCCTAGGATAGATAACCTCTTATGTAAGTTCAAATGAGGCTTACCGCCCTTTGTTCTTTTGTACAATCCCATTATACCGCATTCTGAGGTAAATTACAAGTAAAAAGTATCTTATTTTCGTTCCTATATTTGGTTTTTTTTGTGCGGATTGCCATTTTCATGTTTTTTTTTAATTTCCCTCTTTTCTTTTTCAGTATTATGGTATACAATAAGGGGAAAAAGGAATTTAGAACATAATAAATAGGAGGGCACATCCATGCCAAAGCGAACAGATATCAATAAAGTCCTCATCATCGGTTCCGGTCCGATTATTATCGGCCAGGCTTGTGAATTCGACTATTCCGGAACACAGGCTTGTAAGGCGCTGAAGAAACTCGGCTACGAAATCGTCCTGGTAAACTCCAACCCGGCAACCATCATGACCGATCCGGAGACCGCAGACGTTACCTACATCGAGCCGTTAAACGTTGAACGTTTGGAGCAGATTATTGCAAAAGAACGTCCGGATGCATTATTACCGAACCTGGGCGGACAGTCCGGCCTTAACCTTTGTTCCGAGCTTGCTAACGCAGGCATTTTGGACAAGTACAATGTACAGGTTATCGGTGTTCAGGTAGATGCCATCGAGCGTGGTGAAGACCGTATCGAGTTTAAAAAGTCCATGGATGCATTAGGCATCGAAATGGCACGCAGTGAAGTTGCTTACAGTGTTGAAGAAGCACTTGACATTGCAGATGAGTTAGGATATCCGGTTGTTCTCCGTCCGGCATACACCATGGGCGGCGCAGGCGGTGGCCTTGTATATAATAAGGAAGAGTTAAAGACCGTATGTGCAAGAGGCTTACAGGCAAGCTTAGTAGGACAGGTTCTTGTAGAAGAATCCATCCTCGGTTGGGAAGAGCTTGAGGTTGAAGTCGTTCGTGACGCAGACAACAACATGATTACCGTTTGCTTCATCGAAAACATCGACCCGCTTGGCGTACACACCGGCGACTCCTTCTGTTCCGCTCCGATGCTTACCATCTCCAAGGAGTGTCAGGCACGTTTAAAGGAGCAGGCATTTAAGATTGTTGAGTCCGTTGAAGTAATCGGCGGTACCAACGTTCAGTTCGCACATGATCCGGTTTCCGACCGTATTATTGTTATTGAAATCAATCCGAGAACCTCCCGTTCTTCCGCACTTGCTTCCAAGGCAACCGGTTTCCCGATTGCTCTTGTTTCCGCAATGCTGGCGGCAGGTCTCACCTTAAAGGATATTCCGTGCGGTAAGTACGGTACTCTTGACAAGTATGAGCCGGACGGTGATTACATCGTAATCAAGTTCGCACGTTGGGCTTTCGAAAAGTTCAAGGGTGTTCAGGATAAGCTCGGTACTCAGATGCGCGCCGTAGGTGAAGTTATGAGTATCGGTAAGACCTACAAGGAAGCATTCCAGAAGGCAATCCGCAGCTTGGAGACCGGACGTTATGGTCTG
>JAFTWC010000068.1 GCA_017465475.1 Lachnospiraceae bacterium | reverse complement strand
GTACCTAAATTAATCACCACTAAATCCGGCTGACGCTTTTGAAAATCCCATGCCATACTCTGAGGCTTATATTCTCCTTTATAGGTTCCGAACGAGAACCCAAACAGTTCGTAAAACTCCGGTACCAACTGATGTCCCATCTTTTCTCCGGTAGCCGTATAACCCGATACTATCCCATGTCCGCTATAAGACACCATACTGTAATCCGCTTCCAAGGCTTCTGCTGTTTTATATGCATATGCCCGTGTCACGTCCTCTGTAGCGGTGGCAAAGTGATGATCTCTGTCTTCATCATCCACACCGTACCCGCAAGTAATAGAATCCCCCACAAACTCAATTAACTTCTTTTTCGGTTCTGTTGCATAAACTTCCCCATCCACAGTAATGTCTGCAATCCCGCAAGTGGACATCGCCGCCTCCGAAAGTTTTACAACACGCACTACATGAGACTCCTTCTGTTCGGATGTGAACACCGTCACCGTCTTTTCAGGCTCGTCAAGCAACAAATCCGTCACAGGAACACCATCCAGATATACCGCCACCCTTGCCCGGTTTTCCGGTACACCGTTCCATGTATCGTCTGCAAGTAACGTCACCTTTGCCGATTTTCCCGTTACCCTAAACTCTGCTCCTGTTCCGGACAACGCCATCCATAACGTATCCTCAAAAGGCATCACACGCCCAATTAATCTGACATTCTCAAAATTCATAGTACTGTACCTCCGTCACTTCACATTTTACCATATTTCAAGCTCTATTGGAAGACAAAAAACGGGTCATCCCACAGTTCATGGAACAACCCGTTCTATCACCTATGCAATATCATCCATCTGCGCAGTATATAACTTATAATAGTATCCTTTCTTTTCCATTAATTCCGTATGACTGCCACATTCTGCAATGCCGCCCTGGTCAATGTACATAATCTTATCACAGTTCTTAATGGTAGAAAGTCTGTGTGCAATGATAAAGGATGTTCTTCCTTCACACATTGCATCGATTCCCTGTTGTAATGCTCGTTCCGTCTGTACATCGATACTGGAGGTTGCTTCATCCAATACCAGAATCGCAGGATCGGAAAGTAAAGTTCTTGCAAAGGAAATAAGCTGCTTCTGTCCTTGGGAAAGAAGAGAACCTCGTTCCTTTACCTCTGTCTGATAACCGTCCTGGAATCTGGTAATGAACTCATCCGCACAAACCGTTTGACTTGCCTTGATGATTTCTTCCGTGGTCGCATCCAACTTACCGTAACGGATATTATCCTCAATCGTACCGGAGAAAATGAAGCTGTCCTGCAACATAATACCCATCTGAGAACGAAGGGAATGGAGTGTTACCTCCGCAATATCCTGTCCGTCAATCAACACACGTCCTTCGTTTACATTGTAGAATCTTGAAACCAGGTTTACAATGGTACTCTTGCCCGCACCGGTCGGTCCGACAAGTGCAACACTTTCGCCGGCCTTTACGGTAAAGGACACATTCTTTAACACATCCTTGCCCTCTTCATAAGCACAAGTGACATTTTCAAAGGTAACATCACCCTTAATCGGCGGCATCTCAATCGCATTCTCCGCATCATCTACGGTTACCGGCTCATCCAGAGTTTCAAAAATTCGCTCCAGATATGCAATGTTATTTACGAAGTTGTTAAAAATATTACCAAGGTTCATAATCGGCTGCCAGAATCGTGCCGCATAAGAGGTAATTGCAACAATGACACCAAGGCTGATGCCATCCGGTTCTCCCGTACCGATAAAGATAAGACCTACGATAAACACTGCTGCTCTTACCCAAACAGAAATATTATCGATACCCGGCCATACCAAGTTACTGTACATAACCGCCTTAAACCAAGTCTTTCTGCAGCGGTCGGAAAGTTCTGCAAAGGTTTCCGCATTTTCTTCCTCTCTTGCAAACATCTGGGTAATTCTTGCTCCAACAATATTCTCCTGCAAATATGCATTCAGGTTGGAGTTCTTATTGGATACCTGCTGCCAAGCCTTTCTTTGCTTGTTCTTAATCCAGAACATAAAGATTGCCAAAATCGGCACGCCGGCCAACACTACCAACGAAAGTCTTACATTCACACAGAACATGAAAATGACAATGAATATAAGGTTCATGATTTCAAGAACCACGTTAATCAAACCATTGGACAGCATATCCGATACCGAGTTTACATAGTTTACGACACGAATCAAAATCTTTCCGTGAGGTCTGTCATCGTAATACTGGAACGGAAGCTTCTGTAAATGTTCGAACACGTCCTTACGAATGTCATAAATAATATTCTGACTGACATTAATCATGATTTTTGAGCGAATGGTGGTAAAAATAATACTTAAAATAAAAGTAATACACAGCAATGACACCAACAAAAGCAACATTTTAACATTTTCATTCGGAATCGCCTCATCCAGTGCCTTTTGCGTAATCATCGGTCCGAACAAACCGGTAATACCACCGATTGCACTTAAAATAAATGCAAAAATCATCTTACCCAAATACTTCTTAATATAAACAAAGGCTCTTAACAGGTGGTGGTAATCAAAAGGGGTTTCTAAGACTTCATCTTCTCTGTATGTATTTCTTCTCGCCATAGTTATACCTCCTCCCCGGTCTGAAGCTGCACAAGACTATAATAATATCCCTTCTTGGCAACCAGCTCATCATGTGTACCTTCTTCGGTAATCCGTCCGTCCCGGATAATTAAAATCTTATCCGCAAACTTTGTAGTGGAAACTCTTTGTGCGATAATCAATTTCGTACATGGGAAATCCAATTCCTTTAAGCTGTGCTGAATCTGTTTCTCCGTTTCCATATCCACAGCAGATGTAGTATCATCCAAAATCAGGATTGCAGGCTTTACCGCCAAAGCTCTTGCCAAAGAAATTCTCTGCTTCTGACCGCCGGAAAGACCTACACCGCGCTCTCCTACGATAGTATCATACCCCTCCGGCATCTTTGTAATAAACTTTGCTGCCGCAGAATATTTTGCAAACTTTTCTACTTCTTCTTTTGTTAAACTGCTGTCACCGTAAGCGATATTTCCGTCTATGGTATCGGAATACAAAAGTACATCCTGGGTTGCAAGACCGATATTTTTACGAAGCTGTGTCAACTTCATATCGTTTACATTAACACCGTCTACAAGCACTTCTCCTTCCGTCGGCTCATAGAATCTCGGAATCAACTGAATCAAGGATGTCTTACCGCAACCGGTTTCTCCCATAATTGCAACAGTTTCTCCCGGATTTGCCACAAAAGAAATATTATGTAATACCGGCATCGTTCCGTCTTCATATTTGAAGCTGACATTACGGAACTCTACCTTACCCTTAAAACGATCCGGCAGATCCACTGCATCTTCCTTATCCACAATGGTCGGTTCGGAATAATAAATCTCCATAACCTTATCGGATGCAGCCGAGAACCGTTGGAACTCATTCATAATATTACCGAGGTTACGCATCGGGTTCTGCACTGCCCAAATAAGTCCGGAAAATGCCACATACTCACCCATTCCGATTCTGCCGTTAATAATGAACAAACCACCCACAATCAAAAGAGCGATGGACATTAAGTTGGCAAAGGTTTCAATATACGGGAAGTAGCTTACCCAAGTCAATGCGGTCTTTTTATTGGTCTTTGAAAAGTCTTTACTGCATTCATCAAACTTCTTGATTTCATAGTCTTCTCTTGCAAATGCCTTTACTACACGATTACCGGAAATATTCTCCTGTGCTGCGGTATTTAAATGAGACAACTTTTCACGAAGTTCCTTATGTCTCGGTGCTACCTTATTACGGAACAGCACAATAATAATCAGAATGAACGGTGCAATTGCCAAAATGGATACTGCAAGAAGCCAGTCCATGTAAATAAAGTACGCTGCTGTAGCAATCAGTAACGCGAAGGACTCCACAATACAACGGATAACCCATGCAATCATATGACGCACCGCATCCAAGTCACCGGTTACACGAGTCATCAAATCACCGGTACGATAGGTATTATAAAAACTCATGTCCTGACGTTCAATCTTGTCAAACAAATGGGTTCTCACACGATACAGAACCTTTTGAGAAACATGTTCCACATCCATACATACCAGATATACAATCAACGTTCTGACAAAGGTTAAAACAATCATGGCAATAATTAACTGGAAAAACAAATCTCTTTTGTTCACCAAATTTGCCGCTGCATTCTCACCCGTCAAAAACAAATCGATAATATGCTGCGTAATGTACGGAACCGTCAATTGCATCACATTATACACGATGGTTCCCAGAATACCCACGAGATAAATCAGCCTGTATCCCTTCATATTTTCCCATAGCCAGGCCATCTTTGAGTGCTTCTTCACTTCCATATGCATCCTCCTTTACAACCCTGTGCAAATTATCAAGTTCTCATTTTTCCTTGATTTTTCAGCGTTCTATCCATTTTCAGATTCACTGTTACCTTCATTATACAAACTTATTTTAAAAATGCAATACTATTTTCTTATATCGTAATATTTTTAAACAATCGTCAATAATATTAAGTGTATATATTTTTCAGAAAGAGCTGAATTCTTTGTTCGCAGGCATTTTGCCAAACAACTAATCCTCAGGAAACACACAGCGACAAAAAAACAGGGCAGGAAACCGTATTTCACCGTTTCCCGCCCTGTTTCTTTGAAGAAGAGCAATCTATATTATTTTATCTTGCATATAACTTCATATAACTTCGAAGCTGTGTCGCCAAATCTTCCGTGAAACTTCCCGGCAAAACACGCCACTGCCAGTTATTTCCGAAAGTAGACGGTTGATTCATCCGGCTTTCACTTCCCAGACCAAATAAGTCCTGTGCCTGCACAATGGTCAAATCCGCAACCGTCGCCCAAAGCGCTTTCATCATATCCCAGTGGCCATCCCGCCGGTCTTTGATACCAAAATACGCACAGGCATAATCTACATCATCCTTTGGTGCAGTTAAAAACCACCCCTGAATCGTATCATTATCATGGGTTCCCGTATATGCCACACAATTCCGGATAAAATTGTGCGGTAAATATTCCGAGCCGTTTCCGTCTCTGCTGTCAAATCCCAGTTCAAAAACCTTCATTCCCGGAAATCCGCTGTTTTTCAGCATTTCTCTGACAGGTTCCGTTAAAAAGCCCAAATCTTCCGCAATAATTTTCTGCTTTCCCAGTTGCTTTTGCAACGCAAGAAACAGTTTATCTCCCGGTCCTTTTTCCCAATGACCGCCTTTTGCATCTTTATCTCCGTAAGGAATGGCATAATAGGACTCAAACCCCCGGAAATGATCTAAACGTAATACATTATATACGCGACAGGAATGCCCGATTCTGTTGATACACCAGGAAAAATTATCTTCTTCCAAGGCCGCCCAATCAAACAACGGGTTCCCCCAAAGCTGTCCGCCTTCTGCAAATCCGTCCGGCGGGCAACCGGCCACCTGCACCGGTCTTAATTCTTCATCTAATTGGAAATACTGTGGATTTGCCCAAATATCCGCACTGTCAAGAGCCACATAAATCGGCAAATCCCCGATAATAGAAACTCCGTTTTCATTCGCATAGGCGCGTAAGGCATTCCACTGTTCATAAAAGAAGAACTGAAGCACCTTCCAAAACAAGATTTCATCTTTTTGTGTGGTGCGAATTTCTTCCATGGTAACGTAATTCCGCTTCCGTTCCTCTTCCTTCCAATCCAGCCAGGAAGCACCTCCGTTCATCCCCTTAATGGTCATAAACAAAGCGTAATCATCCAGCCACTGTTCCTGCTCATCGCAAAACATCATAAATTCTTTATGCTCTCCAGCCAGAAACCTCTTCACTGCAAGCCTAAGTAACGGATACCGATTCTGATACAACAAACCGTAATCCACCGTATTCGCGTTGTCGCCCCAGTCAATCATTTTATACTCTTCCGGCAACAACAATCCTTCCTCTGCCAGCATATCCAAATCAATGAAATACGGATTTCCCGCAAAAGACGAAAATGACTGATACGGAGAATCTCCGTAGCTTGTCTGCCCTACCGGAAGAATCTGCCAATACTTTTGACCTGCTCTTTTTAAAAAATCAACAAACTCTCTTGCACTCTGTCCCATGGTGCCGATTCCGTAAGGGGACGGCACGGAAGACAAATGCATTAAAATCCCGCTTGCTCTGATAAGAATCACCTCTTTACCTTTACTTCGGTCGAACGCTTTCTCCCGGCACAAGATGAAACGCTTCCATCTCTCGTACACATTGCATCGACCCTTGAATATTTTCTATCAGCACTTCCACACTTCGCTCCGCAATTACTTCCCGGTGCTGCCGTATCGTAGTAAGGCGAGGTAACATATATCGTCCCACGTCAATACCATCAAATCCGATCACAGAAATATCTTCCGGTACACGAAGTCCTCTGTCATGAATCGCGCGGATTGCACCGATTGCCATCACATCCGCCATAGCAAACACGGCTGTCACTTCCGGCATCTTATCCAACAATTTCTCCATGGCATAGTATCCTGCAGAAATGGAAAAAAGAGCTGATACAAACTGTCTTTCTTCATTAAATATAATTCCCTGCTCGGCAAAGGCTTCCTTTACTCCCATATAACGGCTGTATGCCGTATAAGAGATATCCACCATACCGCCTAACACACCGATTTTTTTGTGACCAACAGAAAAAAGATAGTTTACCGCAGTTTTTGCCGCTTCCTTATCATCGGTAGAAACACAGGATAAATTTTGCATTTCCAATCCTTCTGCAGAGTTTGTTACCATCACGCACGGAACCGTAATCCGGTGAAAATCCTCTCGAAAATATTCCCGGTTCGTTCCTAAAAACAAGATTCCCAACGGCCGCCGTTCTCTGCACACCTGCTGTGCCACACGAACCTCATTATCTTCTTCTCCGATATAAAACATCATACTGGCATATCCGTGTTTTTCAATTAATGCCTGTATCGGTTCGAGTAATGCAGCAAACAACATATTTTGAGCACCTTTAATAATAATAGCAATCCCCTGATTGCTCTGTTGCTTCAACAACTTTGCATTACTGTTTAACTGGAACTGGTACTTTTCCACCACATCCATCACTGCTTTTTTTGCCTCTTCCGAGACATTTTCCGAACCGTTTAATACGCGTGATACCGTTCCGACAGAATATCCTGCTTCTTTCGCAATATCTTTTATCGTCATGTTGTCACCTTTTTCTTTTTATTAACCCTTAACCGCACCTGCCGCAACACCCTTAATAATGTGCTTCTGTCCGGCAATATAAACAATCACAATCGGGATAATTGTAAGCATAATTGCTGCCATCATCGGCCCCATCTCTACTTTACCGAAACTTCCCTTAAAATATTGAATCAACATCGGAACCGTTCTGTACTTTTTAATATCCAATACTAACGTCGGAAGCAGGTAGTCGTTCCACACCCACATTGCTTCCAAAATTGCAACAGAAACCATCGTCGGACGAAGCATCGGGAATACAATTCTAAAAAAGGTTTGTATCGGATTGCAACCGTCAATCATAGCAGCTTCTTCCACTTCAAGCGGAATGGATTTCATAAAGCCGGTAAACATAAAGACCGCAAGTCCCGCACCAAATCCAAGATAAATTACCCAGATATTCCACGGCGTATTTAACTTTAATGTATCTGCCGTTTTTGAAAGAGTATACATTACCATCTGGAACGGTACAACCATGGAGAACACACACAAGTAATAAATCGCACTGGTCCATTTACTCTGCACTCTTGTAATAAACCATGCACACATAGAACAGAACAGACAAATCGCAGCCACGGATGTAACCGTAATTAACAAGCTGTAACCGAAGCTGACAAAAAAGCCCTTGGAGGTCACTGCATTCCAATAGTTTTCCAATCCGGCAAACGTCTCCGACGTAGGAAGCGAGAACACCGTATTCGTTGAAATCGAAGTTTCTTCCTTCAAAGAATTAAATAATATCAAAAATATCGGGTATAAAAATGATATAGCAAGTACAAGCATCAAAGCAATCAACAAACCGTCTGTTATCTTCTTTTTCATTACTGCTGTACCTCCTTTCCTCTTGTTGCTCTAAGCTGTCCAAAGGAAATTAACACAACCAAAATACAGAAAATAACTGCCTTGGCCTGTCCCAACCCCTTCCATTCAGCACTCGTACGACCATAGAATGTCTTATAAATATTTAATGCCAGCATGGTGGTGGTATTCATCGGCTCACCGTTGGTAAGTGCCATATTCTGGTCAAACAACTTAAAGGAATTTGTCAGTGTCAGAAATACGCAAATCGTAACAGACTGCATAATCATTGGAATCTTAATCTTAAGAAGGGTCTGGAAGGACGTTGCGCCGTCAATCTTCGCCGCCTCAATCATGGATTCCGGCACAGACTGTAGGCCTGCGATATAAATAATCATCATATATCCAACCTGCTGCCAGCACATCAGGATAATAAGTCCCCAATATCCGGCAGTTGTATTCAATGCAAGGAGCGGTTCTCCCACAACAGAGAGTAAACCGTTAATTAAAATCTGCCAAATATAACCAAGCACTACACCTCCGATTAAATTAGGCATAAAAAATACCGTACGGAACACATTTGTTCCCTTTAAGCCTCTCGTCAACACGAGAGCAAACAAAAAACCGATTAGGTTAATTAAAACAATCGAAACTACAGCGAATGCCACCGTAAACCAAAGGGAATCCATAAGCGGTTCCGGGTCATCCGTAAATACTCTGATATAATTATCAAACCCTACCCATTTTGCTTTTTTTATCGTAGTAAACTCACAAAAGGAAAGATACAACCCTTGTAAAAACGGGACAACAAATCCGATTGTGAACGCCGCCATTGTAGGGACAACAAAAAGCGGCCAATATTTTTTTAAAATCCTTTCCATGTTAACCCTCCATGTTCTTTCATCTAAGACGTTTCTTTCGAATTTTCTGTATTTAAAGCAAAATCCGGACAGGCAGGGCTCCTGCCTGTCCGGTGATTTACCTGCTTATTTCAATTAATCAAACAAATTAGTTATTTAAATCGTACTCCGTCTTCCAGCCTTCTACAAATGCCTTTACTACTGCATTCCAATTTGCATCAGTCTGGTCAGCTGCATATGCGGTGAGAGCAGAACCAACACCGTTCTTCCAAATCTCAGACGGCATGGTCGTGAAGTTCCAGGATACCGGAGTCATGCCCTTTGCGGTATATGCCTTATCCTGCTTTACAAATAAGTTCGGAGACTCTGCTGCATTCTTGAACGGAATAACAAATCCCATATCATTTGCCATGCACTTGGTACCTTCCTCAGAAGTAACAACCCAAGCAAGGAAATCTAACGTAGCCTGAATGTCAGCCTCGGATGCATCCTTATTTACACACCAGTAGTTCTCGGTACCGGTACAAAGTCCCTGCTTTGCTTCTTCGCCCGCGCCGGTATAAATCGGAATCATTGCAAGATCATCATCCGTATATGCACCCTCTGCAGTTAAGTTGCTATACTCCCAAGAACCGTTCTGGAAGAACACTGCCTTACCCTGAAGGAACTCATTTCTGGAATCATCACCGGTCTTAGCGGATAACTCGGCCGGAGCACAGGTGCTGTTGTTGATGTACAAATCAAAAATTGCACGATAGTTGTCAAGATAAGTTCCCTTGATTGCATCGGTGGTGTTGATACCGTCTTCCTGATATTCAAAGTAAATCGGAAGGTTCGCAAGATGGGTCTTAAATCTCCAGTCAGAGGAACCATCCATACCGGCGGAACTGAATGCAGAGAATCCAAGCTCAGCGGAACGAGCGGTAATATCCTCAGCAACCTTCTTCAAATCCGCAAAGGATTTAATGTCATCCAAAGAGTAACCAGCCTTAGCAAGTAAGGTCTTGTTGGTGATGATACCGTATGACTCAATAACGTATGCAACACCGAGAACCTCATTTCCTTCCTTTAATGCGAAGGACTCACTGGTTAATTCCTTGTAAAGGTCAGACCCGGATAAATCGTAACAATAGTCTTTCCAATTTGCAAGACCTACCGGACCGTTTACCTGGAACAAAGTCGGAGCTTCGTCCTTTTCAATTTCCGCCTGCAACGTAGTCTCATACTCACCGCTTGCTGCAGTAACTACAGTTACCTCAACGCCGGTCTGTTCCGTATACGACTTTGCCAACTCCTGCCACTGAGCATCCTGCTCCGGCTTAAAGTTAAGATAGTAAACAGAACCTTCATCCTTTGCGCCACATCCTGCGAAGGATGAAATCGCAAGTACGCACACTGCTACAAGTGCCAATAATCTCTTTTTCATACTTTGTACCTCCTGTTTTTTCTGTCTCCTCTTTTGGAAACGTTTACACAACATGCAAGAGTTTTCTTGCTGCTTGTCATTATCATACTACATCTTTACCAAAAAAGCAATACCCATTTGGTACTTTTTCACTATTTTTTTTGGATTAATTCGAAGTACATTGTAAATTTAGCATAATTTTCATTTATTTCACAGTTATATTGCCGCATTTTTCCATTGAAAACGTTTCCGTAAAGTACTGTTTTCCTGAAATAAAGCGGCAATACATCCTCATCTTATCTCGCAAGTTCCGTCGGTTCAAATCTCAGCCTGATTTTTGGCAGTTCCGAAATCACGGAATAACTGTTATACAATCCGTCTTCCGTACGGATGTCATTCTCTCCGCTTGCCGGCGGAGCAAACATTTTTAAGGTCAAATCACACGGTCCGGTAAGCGGCTTTTTATAAAAGGCACTCATTAAATCAACCACTTTCGTCTTCGGAGACTTATAAAACCAGGTTCCGTTTAACTCCAACATCAGATTGGAATCCTCTTCAAATATTGCCTCGCAAAAATGCGGTGTTCCTTCAAAATGAAGCGGTATTGCCAAACCTTCCGCATCTTCCGCACCGCCCCAGCGCAACGTAAGCGGAAGTGAAACTTCTTCTCCGATGGTCATTTCCGGCAAGAAGTATTCGTCATGTATAATCTCTTTGTAGGTTTCCAGTAACGGCTGCGGAATACCCACCTCCGGATTGTTAGGGTCTTCAATTTCAAGTCCCAACCGCCCTCTGTCCCGGAACTGGTACATGGAAAAGCTGGTAAACCAGGTAGCATTATCCTTTTTTAACCGGTCGCAAAACTCCTTCACCATCTCCGCCTGTTCAAAAGGCCCCGTCACATCTCCGTCTGCATTTAATTCGCTCATCATCATCGGCTTTTTCGCACCGTTGCACAACCAGGAAAAACGTTCATAGGCTTTCTTGGTGTATTCATAAATTTCCCCGATGTTTCCTCTGCTGTGCGAGCGTCCGCCCCGTTCTGCCACATCATAAGGCCATCCCCAATGAAGTGCAAAGTATTTATCGATGGACCACATATCCGTACAACGGACTGCCTCCGCAAACTCTTCTTCCTTCTCGATGGTATCTTTTCCCGGTTCTAAGCCGCCGATACAAAGAATCGTCTGCACATTCGGCGCATACTCCTTAATAATACGATGGGCACGACAATAAAATTCTCCTACTTCTTTATAGGTACAACGCTTGTTAAAACTAAACCAATTTCCGGTAGCCTCATGATTAATACGAAGCATCAATCGTCCAAAAGGCTTTAAATCCTTCGCAATGGCAATCAGATGTTCATCCGATACATGAGGGTCAATGGTCAGGGTAAGCGTAACATCCTGCCCGTGCTGACGAATTTCTCTCATATAATTAAACGGCTCCCCTTCCGTGGTTCCGTTTAAACCACCCTTATAGGTAAAATAATCATCATAAGGATAATCCCATGCAAAAGAGGCATTTGGATTTGCATGAACCACACTGGCTCTGCCCGGCCATCCCTCATCTAACGGATAATAACAATACATCAAGGAAATACTTCTGTGAGGTCTTCCCAGGGTATGTAAAATATAATCCTGATTCACATACTCCCCCCGTTCGGAACCGTCTCCCAAATCCACCGCACATTTTGCCTTTCCCATATGAAGTGCATATACCTTATTTTCATCCATTGTCTTTTCCTCCAATCCTGATTCCTCTTTTATATGCCAAAAAGAGGGCTTCACTATATCAGTGAACCCCTCCCAAACAGTGAATCATTACGGCATATTTACCTGAATAATCTTTAACTGTTCCATTCTTTCATATAACATAAATCGCACTTTACCCTGG
>JAFTWC010000031.1 GCA_017465475.1 Lachnospiraceae bacterium | reverse complement strand
GGTCGTGTCCGTCCGCCAGGATAGCCTTTACGTCATCCGGGTATTTGTTCATCCATTCTCCGGTCATGAAAAAGGTGACTTTCACATTGTGCTTCTTCAGGATGGCAAGGAGGTTTCGGGTGTCTTCATTCCCCCAGGCTGAGGGGAGATATGGAATGGGGGAAATAGGCGGGTTTATGGCGTGATATGATTGTTTGCTAGAATAGAATAGAAAACTTTTTGAGGAAACGGAATAAAAAATGACAAAAATGAGAAAAATAGTTGCAAAAACACAACATAAGTGCTATTATTAGGATAGCGGAGGTGGCAAACATGATGGATACTATTGTACGTTTAGTTTCTTTAGAATTATCAAATATAAAAAATGTGAAGAACGGCAGAATCGTCATGCCGGGAGGAATGAGCAAGGATCCGGTTCGGGACAAGGCAGAAATTTTAGGAATATACGGTCAGAACGGTTCCGGAAAAACAGCTGTGATTGACACATTGTATTATTTGCAGAAGATTATGAATGGTGAAAGTTTGGCAGAAGAGTTTGAGGAATACATTGATGCAACTTCTTCGCAGGCCGAGATCGTCACAGAATTTAATGTGTTCAATAATGATATATTTTATGAGGTCGGATATAAGATTGTCCTTGGAAAAGCGGAAAAGGAAATTGAGATACAAAGGGAAACCTTAAGCTTTGCAAAGACAGAGGATGGAGTCCGAAGTAATAAAACTGTGTTTATGGACTTTCAGAGAGAGAAAGAGAATCCTGTATTCTTACCTAAGAAGAGATATGAAGAAGTAATAGAGACTAACAAAGAGAACAGCACAGATTTGATTGTTGCCCGTAAGATGGCAGAGAAAAGCCGTTGCTCGTATGTGTTCGGTGAAAGCAGCCGAGAGATTTTCTTTCAGAATTATACAAATCGGTTTAAAGAGTGTGCAGAGTTGATTCATGCACTGTTCATGTTTTCCTTAAAGGATTTATTTGTGATTCGTAATACACATTCCGGTGTTATTTCTGCAAATGTATTATTGCCGGTGGCATTTAAGATAGAACAGGGTAAGGTTGGATTGAAGGGTGATTTTGCAATTCCGATGACGAAACCGGTGGTCTTGGAAGCAGAGAGAAAGCAACTGCTGGATACCTTGGTAGAGCAGATTAACACTGTTTTATACACCATCATTCCGGGAATGAGTATTGCAGTGCAGGATGACGGAAAACAGTTGACGGATTCCGGTGTGGAAGGGTATAAGGTCGAGTTGGTATCTATAAGAGATAATACGCCACCGATTCCGATTCGGATGGAGTCTGAAGGAATTATCAAAATTATATCGATTTTGAATGCGTTAATACAGGCGTTCGCTAATCCGTCTATCTGCTTGGCAATCGACGAGATGGATGCAGGGATTTTTGAATATATGTTGGGGGAATTATTAGATATTTTTAATAAAAATGCAAAGGGACAGTTGGTTTTTACATCTCACAATTTACGTGCGTTAGAAATGCTGGATAAAGAAAGTATTATGTTTTCTACTGCGAATCCGAATAAGCGTTATATACATATGAAAAATATTAAGCCGTCAAATAACTTAAGAGATGTTTATTTAAGAGGAATTACGTTGGGCGGTCAGGATGAAGTGATTTATGAAGCAACCGATAGTTTGAAAATTGCAAGGGCCTTTAGAAAGGCAGGACGGAGCATAAGGAATGGCTGAGAAGAAAGTAATTGCGTTTATCGTGGAAGGAGCCAGTGATGAGGCTGCTTTGGGTACGATTATGAAGGAATACTTTTTAGATAATGAGGTTCAGTTTGTAGTGATTCGTGGGGATATTACCACAAAGGATTATGTTTCAAAGGATGCCATTTTGAAGAAAATTAATGAGCAGATAGAAGAGGTAAAAAAGAGATATCGCTATCAAACAGAGCATTTTATCAAAATCATACATTTGACAGATGCGGATGGTGTTTATGTGGGTGAGGACTGTGTGAAATACGCAGAAGTGGAAGGAATTCAGTATTATACCGACCACATGGAAACTGCGAAGGTTAAGGAAACGGTTGAGCGAAATGTGAGAAAAGCAGACATTTTGTTTAAGCTCAGACGAACCGGAACGGTACAGGGGATTCCGTACAAAATATATTACAACTCATGTAATCTGGAGCATGTGCTGTATAACGAGCTGAAGGACTTTACGGATGAAGAAAAACGGGATATGTCTGATGATTTTGCCGAAAAGTACGAAGGAAAAGCAGAGGAGTTTGTGGCGTTTATATCCGATACGGAGATAGCGGTTCCGGGTACATATCAGAAGACATGGGATTTCCTGGAGAAAGATAAGAATTCGCTTAATCGGCACTCGAATATGCATTTGATATTTGAGAAGTAGTACCATATAGTAGATTTTTGAATATGTATGAGGTTGACGCCTATGCTGCACTGGCTTGCTGCATAGGCAATTTTCTTTTTGAGAAGAAGAGGTCATTTTTCTAAGATGAAAAATGAAAAGGAGTGATAATCGGATATATTTTATATTCTCCTAAAAAGGTATTGTTTAAAAGATTGAAACTACAGAGGTAATATGTTATAATGGTTTAAAGATGCAGATGTATGAGCATAAAAGGAGATACCTATGATTAACAGAAAGAAAACGATATTAGAGGAATATGATAGTAATGTAAAAAAATATGAATATTTGCGAGATGTTGCTACTAACTTGATTAAGGAACTGTTACGTGAAGAGAGTATTAACTCTATCACAGGAAGGGTAAAACAGAGAGTTAGTGTGGAAGGTAAAATAGACCGGAAAGGAGGAAAATATCAGCACATAGATGATATGACGGATATAGTAGGGATTCGGATTATTACATATTATTCGGATGATGTGGATAGAATTGCGGATGTTATTGAAAAAGAGTTTATGGTTGATAGAGATAATTCGATCGACAAACGAAAGGTAATGGAGCCGGATACATTCGGCTATTTATCGCTACATTATGTAGTAAATCTTAGTGAGCAGAGACAAGAATTATCGGAATATTTGAGCGTGAAGGATATTAAGTTTGAGATACAGATTCGTACAATATTACAGCATACATGGGCTGAGATAGAACATGATTTGGGATATAAAAGTGCGACAGGAATTCCAAAGGAGATACGTCGGGATTTTTCAAGACTGGCAGGGTTACTGGAACTTGCAGATAAAGAATTTTTGGGAATTCGTACTAATCTGCAAAGTTATAGCGAAGAAATCACAAAAAAGGTGGAGCAGGACGATATGGAACGGGTATTGTTAGATTATGTTTCACTTTCTAATTATGTGAAGAAGAGTAAGACATTACAAGAGATGAATACAAAAATCGCACATAGTAAATCGTCAAAGATATACGAAGCGCAACAGGCCCTTTATCTGGATATATTAAACGAGTTGAAATGGTTACAGTGTGACGATATGAAGGCTTTGGAAGAAATGATAGATAGAAATAAGGAACTTGCAATGAATTTGGCAGAGAGAATTTTGGAAAATGAAGATAGTTTTCCGGAGACCATATCATTATTTTATATATGCTATGCTCAGATAATAAATTCCGGTGGCAGTAAGGATGATATAGTTGATTTCTTATATGAAAACGGCTTTATTGACGAGGCTGAAGAATCAAACGAAGAATTTGCGGAGCGGTTAATGCAAGTCAAGGCATCATGTTGATAAATATGTAGTTCAATCCTTTGAGGAAGATGAAATGGTGTCCTCAAGGGATTGAACTGATGAGGGTATTCCAAAACGATGAATGTTAGAATCGTAGAGGGTATCCTCGTTTTTTGAAATTATGTGGTTACATTTGAGATGGTGACGGTGTGGTAACCGGAGCCGGACTTGGTGTCAAGGCACCGTTTGGAGCCGGTGTACCGGTTCCGCTTTTCGGCGTCTGACCCGGCGTCTCTTCTTCCTTCACATGCTGCCGTCCTTCGTGGTCCATTTCATAATTTTCTTTATGTATCAACTGCGAAATCGGGACTAATTCGTACCCTTTTTCCTTTAATCCCAGAATAACGGATTCCAACGCTGCCGGCGTATACTTTGCGCCGTTGTGCATGAGGATAATGGAACCGTTCCCTAAGTGCTTGTGCTCCAGCACCTTCTTAATGATGGCGTCGGAGCCGTAGTCTTTCCAGTCAAGGCTGTCGATGTCCCACTGAATGCAATGATACCCCATATCCTTGCATACATCCACAAGAGTGTTATTATAGTCCCCGTACGGCGGCCGGAACAGATTCATTTCCACCCCGGTCAGCTCCTTAATCCGGTCATGAGCCTTTTGGATTTCGGTACGGCACTGGTCTGCGGAAAGCTGTGACATTTGCTTGTGATTCTCACTGTGATTGCCAAGGTCGTGTCCGTCCGCCAGGATAGCCTTTACGTCATCCGGGTATTTGTTCATCCATTCTCCGGTCATGAAAAAGGTGACTTTCACATTGTGCTTCTTCAGGATGGCAAGGAGGTTTCGGGTGTCTTCATTCCCCCAGGCTGCATCAAAGCTCAGTGACACTTTCTTTTCCTCCGTATCCACGCAGTAAATCGGGAGCTTCTTTGTGCTCCCCGCAGTAGGGATGGTGTCGTTCAGAAGCTTATTGCCCGCAAAGAGGAAAAAGGCCAGGGAGAAAAGAAACAGGGAGTATTTTACGATGCGGTAGACTTTGGTTGGATTTTCGTCAAAATTCATGGTTTGCCTCGTAAGATGTGCTTCGTATAGTGTATGGGGACTTATCGGAGAATATGAGCGGTCCAAAGTGCAAATGAAGACGTTTCAAAGTGCAAAATTTGCACTTTGGAGGAAAAGGCAACTGTTTCTAAAACGGAACTAGTTGCTTTTTTTCTTATCTACCATTCCACCACGTCGTATCAAAGCTAATTGCCACCTTTTTCTCCTCCGTATCCACGCGGTAAAGCGAAAGTTTCTCAAAAGGCGTATTTTTGCGAGATTTGAACCAAGGAAGATGAGCTGACGGGGCGATTCGCAGTGGAAAAGAGGGTATGGGGAGGTGCTTTGGAGAGGGATTTTCTCAACAGATGTCTTTTTTGCAGTTCAGACCCAAGAAGAAGAGTATTATTTTCTCAGATACGAATTGAAAGGAGAATTTGAGAAAATCCCGGATAAAACAAATGAAATCAAACATAGTTTGGCTTCCTATTGTTGTGAGTTTGGGTCAGAATGAACTAAGTCGGTTTTTTTGAGAAAATAAAGTTGGAGAAATAGGAAAAACCAAGCTAAAAAACTATACTTAAATTTCAAAGTACGCTATAATAGATGTAGCGGCATACAAGACGGAGAGGATATGCCGAAAAAGTGGCGGTGCACCAAGACGGAGAGGATGTGCCGAAAAAGTGATGGTGTACCAAGTCGGAGAGGGTATACCGGATGTGTGGAACTAAAGAGAATACTTTCGAAAGCAGGTGTAGTGATGATTGTTTGTGTGGCTGTGGATGATAAGAACGGAATGATGTTCAACAAACGGAGACAGAGTCAAGATCGGAATTTGCGGGAGCATTTAATCAAAGAATGCGGAGGCTCTGCTCTGTGGATGAATGAGTATTCGGCAAAACAGTTTGGTGAAGAGATTGCACCGAATGTCATTGTAGGTAATGACTTTTTAAGCAAGGCGGGAGAAGAAGAGTACTGTTTTGTGGAGAATCTTCCGCTAACAGAAGTAGAAGCAAAGATAAATAAGTTGATTATATTCAAATGGAATCGAGTGTATCCGGCAGATACCTATTTTGATATTTCATTAGAGGGATGGAAAATGACAGAAACGGAAGAATTTGTCGGTTCATCCCACGAATTGATTACGAAGGAGGTATGGATGCGTGAGTAAGATTTCTTTGTTTTTTAAACACGACGGAGAGCAGCAACGGAAAAAGGGTGCAATAAGTAAGTGGGGCAAGCTTGCCTTGGTAGGGCTCGCATTTGTTGCAGTTGCCTGCGCAAGACCGGTGGAGAATCCGACCCCGACTCAGGCTCCGACAGCTACGGAAGCCCCAACCCCAACTCCAAAGCCGACGCCGACGCCAAAGCCAACCCCGACAGTAAAGCCGACGGCAACACCAAAACCTAAGGCTACTCAAAAGCCAACACCGTCGGTAGTTACCTTGGATGCCCTTCCTGCCTACTCCGGTATGCCGTTTGTGGCGGTGAATGATAACACACCGTATTTTGAAGATGCAGAGCTGACCACTTCTTCTTTTGAGTACTATAGCGAGTTGGACAAGCTGGGCAGATGCGGTGTGACCTATGCTTGTGTGGGAATTGACATTATGCCTACCGAGGACAGGGAAGGAATCGGTCAGGTAAAGCCGACAGGCTGGAAAACCGTAAAATATGATAATGTAGACGGAAAGTATTTGTATAACCGATGTCATCTGATCGGATTTCAGTTGACCGGAGAAAATGCCAATAAGCAGAATTTGATTACCGGAACCCGTTCCATGAATGTGGATGGTATGCTGCCTTTTGAAAATATGGTGGCAGACTATGTAAAAGAAACCGGAAACCATGTGATGTATCGCGTGACTCCGGTGTTCCGCGGAAATAATCTTGTGGCCGACGGAGTTTTAATGGAAGCGAAGTCTGTGGAAGATGACGGTGAAGGAATTTTATTCAACGTATTTGTATATAACGCCCAGGAAGGCATTGTCATCGATTATGCCACCGGTGACAGCAAGCAGGGAGATACTCCGGCGGTAACCAAGGGTCCGACGGCGACGCCAAAGCCTACACAAAAGCCGACCGCAACACCGAAGCCGACGGCGACGCCGAAGCCTACGCAAAAACCAACCGCAACACCGAAGCCAACTGTTAAACCGGTACCTATCATTGTTGTTTCGAATACGGATGTGACATTGACCGGCGAACCGCAAACCATAGACATTACCTACAACATAGAAGGATTTGATTTTTCCATTAAGTACACGGTGGAAGACCCGGAGGTTGTAAGATGTCTTTGGGGAGACTGGGGCACCGGAGAGAAGCGTAAGCAGATTCCGCTTCAGATTATTCCGTTAAAGGAAGGAAGTACTACGGTGAGAATCGGTGTGTCCGGTTACGAGGAGTATGTGGATGTGGAAGTGACGGTGGCTTCCCTTTCGGGAGAAGAGACTGCCGGAAGAGATACATATGTCTGGATTTCTGCTACCGGAAGCAAATATCACACTGTAAATGACTGCGGAAGAATGAATCCGGATAAGGCAACCCGCATGACAAAAAAACAGGCAGAGGCAAGAGGCCTTGAAGCTTGCGAGAAATGTCATTAGAAAGGGGATATTTGTGGAAATAACACTTGCGAAAAGCTAAAAAGTATCGTATCATGGAACTAGAGGTTTTGAATGATTTTTTCACGTTTGAATACGCTTGATTCGGGGCGTCAAACGCGGTAAGGATATGAGTTCGGAGGAACAGCGGATGAGTAATTTATTATCAGGCTTAGAAGCTTTGGGACTGGGCGGCGTAAGCAAAATGGATGTTTACGAGGACGTTGAGTCCAAAGAAAAAAAGGAAAACGGGACGGCAGAAAAGCAGGAGAAGACGGAGATTGATTATCTGTTTGAAAAGACCCATACCTGTCCTGTTTGTGACAATGAGTTTAAGTGCAGTGCGGTACGTACCGGTAAGGCGAAGCTCATGGGAGCAGATTCGGATTTGCGTCCGCACTATCAGGGAGTGGACCCGCTAAAGTATGATGCCCTCGTGTGTCCGCGTTGCGGTTATGCGGCATTGACCCGGTTCTTTAATGCAATCACCATACCGCAGGCAAGACTGGTAAAAGAGCAGATTTCTTCAAAGTTTCGGGCTACACTGAAGTTAGAAGGCGTATATACATATGATGATGCGATTTTGTATCATCGTCTGGCCTTGGCCAGCGCAGTGGTAAAACGCTCAAAGCTTAGCGAAAGAGCCTATACCTGTTTAAAGACCGCCTGGTTGTTACGGGCAAAGCAGGAAGACGAGGCTACACCGGCGCAAGAGAAGGAAACGTTAAAGGCACAGGAACTGGAGTTTATGAAAAACGCATACGAAGGTTTTGTGGAAGCCATGTCCAAGGAAGATTATCCGATTTGCGGTATGGATGAGATGACCATGTATTGTATGCTGGGTGACATCGGCAGACGAATCGGCCGCTACGAGGAGGCAGGGCGTTTGATTTCCAAAGTTATCGTTTCCCGTACCGCACCGGATCGTATTAAAAATAAGGCAAGAGAGATAAAGGAACTGATTACCGCTGAAATGCAGAATAAGTAAATTAAGGGCTGCGTCCAACCGGCGCAGCCTTTTTTTGCGGGCAGAGCATCGAAGCCGGAAAAACGATTGTTGTCTGCCGGAAAACGATAGGAAACAAAGAAAGGAGCTAACATGAAAGAGCAATTATATACCATACCGGTAAATGAGGCATTGGAAAAGGATTGTGAGTGTCCGGTTTGTGCCATGCGGCAGGAACTGGAGCGGTTGTCTATTGAGTTTACGCTGGGACCGAGTTATATGGAAGATGATGTGCGCATGGTGACGGATAAGATTGGATTTTGTTCCGTGCACGCCAAAGAGTTGTACCGGCAGCAGAACCGTCTGGGACTGGCCCTCATGTTAAAGACCCATATGGACCGGACCATAAAGGATGTGGAGCGTCTTGCCAAAGGGCCGGTGATAGGCGGCGGTTTGTTTAAGAAAAAGGCAGAGGCACCGGTGGTGGAGTACTTAAATAAGTTAAATGATTCCTGTTTCATCTGCGACCGGGTGGATAAGGTGTTTGACCGTTATATTGCCACCATCTTCCATTTATATGAGAAGGAAGCGGATTTTAAAGAAAAGCTGGCAAAATGCAAAGGGTTTTGTAACAAGCACTATGCCTTGTTGTATGAGCAGGCATCGGATTACTTGTCCGGACGGGAGTTGACGGAGTTTATTGAGATGATTAATTCCGTGTATTTGGAGAATATGAAGCGGGTACGGGATGATCTGGAGTGGTTTACCGATAAGTTTGATTACCGCAATGCAGATGCTCCGTGGAAAAATTCCAAGGATGCGCTTCCTCGGACCATTCTTAAGACCAATAGCGAACGGGTGGAGTAAAAGAACAGAACTCCGGGAAGAAACCTCCACAAATGAGGCTAATACAGGGAACAGAACTATGAAAACGGAGAATAATTGAGGAAAACTTAGAATAATAGAGTATAAGCGAGTATGTGCTAAGAAAATATAAAATGATACGTTTTGCTCCGATGGAAAAACTTGCATCTTTTTTTCTAAGTATGTAATATATGGATATCGGTTAGCACTCGAAAGGGAAGAGTGCTAACAAAAAGTGACAGAAAGCGGGAAACACCGCGCGAAATAGAAGGAGGATTCATTATGAAGTTAGTACCGTTAGGCGATAAGGTAGTGTTGAAGCAGTTAGTAGCAGAGGAAACCACGAAGTCCGGTATCGTACTTCCGGGTCAGGCAAAGGAGAAGCCGCAGCAGGCAGAAGTAGTGGCTGTAGGACCGGGCGGTATGGTAGACGGTAAGGAAGTAACCATGCAGGTAAAGGTTGGAGATCAGGTAATCTACTCCAAGTACGCAGGTACGGAAGTAAAGCTTGGTGAGGAAGAGTTCATCATCGTAAAGCAGAACGATATCGTTGCAATCGTTGAGGACTAATCACAAAAGAGGGTAAAAGAATACGGGATGGTGCCTGAGGGCACAGAATTCGGAACTGTATAAAATGATTTGAAACGGAGGCTATTAGTATGGCAAAGGAAATTAAGTATGGCGCAGAAGCAAGAACCGCGTTAGAGCAGGGCGTAAATAAGTTAGCAAATACCGTAAAGGTAACTCTTGGACCGAAGGGTAGAAACGTAGTACTGGATAAGTCTTACGGCGCACCGCTTATTACCAACGACGGTGTTACCATTGCAAAGGAAATCGAGCTTGAGGACGCATTCGAGAATATGGGTGCTCAGCTTGTAAAGGAAGTTGCAACGAAGACCAATGATGTGGCAGGTGACGGTACCACCACCGCTACGGTTTTAGCTCAGGCAATGATTAACGAAGGTATGAAGAACCTGGCTGCAGGTGCAAACCCGATTATCTTAAGAAAGGGTATGAGAAAGGCTACCGATTGTGCAGTGGAGGCAATTTCCAACATGAGTTCTTCCATTACCGGCAAGGAGCAGGTAGCGAAGGTTGCTGCTATTTCTGCAGGTGACGAGACTGTAGGTCAGATGGTTGCAGACGCTATGGAAAAGGTTTCCAAGGACGGTGTTATCACCATCGAAGAGTCCAAGACCATGAAGACCGAATTAGATGTAGTAGAAGGTATGCAGTTTGACCGCGGTTACATTTCCGCATATATGGCTACCGATATGGATAAGATGGAAGCGGTTTTAGATAACCCGTACATCTTAATTACCGATAAGAAGATTTCCAACATTCAGGATATTTTACCGGTTCTTGAGCAGATTGTACAGTCCGGTCAGAGACTTCTTATTATCGCTGAGGATGTTGAGGGTGAGGCTCTTACTACCTTAGTTCTTAACAAGCTTCGCGGTACCTTCGTAGTAGCTGCTGTAAAGGCTCCGGGCTACGGCGACAGAAGAAAGGCTATGCTTCAGGATATTGCTATTTTAACCGGCGGTACCGTAATCACCGACGAGTTAGGTCTTGACTTAAAGGATACCACCATGGACCAGCTTGGTCGTGCAAAGTCTGTTAAGGTTCAGAAGGAAAATACCATCATCGTTGACGGTGAAGGCGATAAGGCTGAAATCGCAGCAAGAGTTGCTCAGATTAAGGCTCAGATCGAGGAAACCACTTCTGAGTTCGATCGTGAGAAGCTTCAAGAAAGACTTGCAAAGCTTGCAGGCGGTGTAGCAGTTATCCGTGTAGGTGCAGCTACCGAGACCGAGATGAAGGAAAACAAGCTTCGTATGGAAGATGCTCTTGCAGCTACCAAGGCAGCAGTAGAAGAGGGTATTATTGCAGGCGGCGGTTCCGCATACATTCATGCTTCCAAGGAAGTTGCAAAGCTTGCTGCATCCTTAGAGGGCGACGAGAAGACCGGTGCAAACATTATTCTTGCAGCACTGGAAGCTCCGCTTCGTTGCATCGCAACCAATGCAGGCCTGGAAGGTTCCGTTATCGTAAACAAGGTAAAGGAAGAAAAGGTTGGTATCGGTTTCAACGCCCTTACCGAAGAGTATGTTGACATGGTAAAAGAGGGTATCTTAGACCCGGCAAAGGTAACCAGAAGCGCACTGCAGAACGCAACCAGCGTAGCATCCACCTTCCTTACCACCGAGTCCGCAGTGGCTAACATTAAGGAAGAAGTTCCGGCGATGGCAGGCGGCGGCGCTCCGGGCATGGGTATGATGTAATCAATCAAATAAGATAAACAGCAGGACCTCGGAGGCAAATATGCCGCCGGGGTATCTGCGTATTGTAAAGGAGAAGGAAAAATCAAATGAATGATTTGTACACAGAAGCAAATGTGAAGAAAAAGGTAACCATGACGGACAACATGATTAAGGTGTTTGTGATTGTAATGGTGGCAGCGCTGATTATAGGCGGATTTATGTTTATGCAGTCTCTTGTTACTGTAATCGGTGTCATCGGAGCCTTTTTGGCGGGTACATTTTTACCGCGTCTGAACGTAGTATATGAGTATGTATTCTGCGACGGCCAGTTAGACTTCGATAAGATTATGGCAGGCGAGAAGAGAAAGCATTTATATCGTCTGGATTTTGACCAGGTGCTGATTATGGCTCCGGAGAATTCCCATGCCCTTGACAGCTACAAGAGTAATCCGGCGGCAAAGAAGATTAACTTCACTTCTTTAGAAAAGGACCGCAAGGTATATTGTATTGTGGTAATGGCGGGAGAGCAGCAGACCCTTGTGTATTTTGAGCCGAACGAGAAGATGATTTCTTATATTAAGCAGAAGGCTCCGCGTAAGGTGTCGGAGTATTAATAGGCGAAAAAGTTGATTACAGCAAAGAGAAACGAAATAATAGTTCTGTTTCTCTTTGTTTTGTTTACGGGACACTTATGTTCATTTAATGTAATCTGCGAGAAAAGGAGTAAAATATGAGGAAAAAAATAGAATTGATATGTTGTTTTTTTAAGAAGAACGTCCAGTCTTTATTTGTACTTTTTTGTGTGTGTTTCTTAGTCTCTTGTAATACAAAAAAAGAGAATGATGTTGTAAACAAGGTGACAGAATCCGAAATGCAGAATAAAGATGTTTTAAACGAGTGTTCTCAGATAAGTTATTCCTTTGAAGGAGAGATAATTGTGACGGAAGGAGATTGCCTATATTATAATGATCCGGAACGGGGAGGAGCAATGTATGCGTATAATATGCAGACGAAGGAAGAAAGCTGCATATCCAAACTGCATGGAGAGGTTTACAAAACAAGTAACGGATTGTTTTATTTGTCAGAGAATGATGTCTATAAAATAGCTGCACCGACACTTGAAAAGTTATGCGAACTTCCGGAAGATGGAGAGTTTGTTGATTTGTATCGAGGCAATGTTGTTTGGACAAAAAGTAGTAAAGTTCAAAAGGGTTCTTATGAGTATGTTTTAAAACAATCAATTTTTCTACATAATGCTACAGAAAGTAAAAATGTAAGTGCTGTTTCGGAATCAGATTCAAAAAAGATATATGATATATCCGGTGCGACAGATCACATTAAAAATGTAATTCTTGTGGAAGACGAGTTTTATATTGCACAAGAAAGTGGTTTGTATTGCCTTGATTATAGTACGATGGCGTCTCAATGTGTTTTTGAAAATGATATTGTTATGTTGTGCGCTGATAAGAAAGATGTTCTTTTTAAGGGAATGGATGAATCGGATAGCGATAGGTATTCTCTTTATACCTTTAAGACGGATGTGAAGGGCGTGCAGAAAATAAACAGTACGTATGAACCGAATTTTGCAATGATAAAAGATGGAATGGTTTATTACAATGACGGAGGAATTATGTTATTTGATATACCGGAAAAAGAGTATAAGGTGTTATCAAAGAATTCCATTTATAGTAACCAAGCGTATACGACAGTTGCTATTTATAATGAATACGTAATCTTGCGACATGGATATGGATATTATTTTGCTATACTGGACAGAAGTCGAAATGAGATAAAAAAATTGGACGGAACAGGATTTTACATGGAGGAGTCTTAAAATATAAGTTTTTCTTATAGCATTTCTATATTTTTGTAGGTTTGTCAAACATTTGTTACACTGACATACGATATTCCCTTAGTACCTGACTGGGAGTTTTCCATCCCAGGGGTCTCATAGGAAAGTTGTTATAGTCCCTACGATTATACAGTTTTAACTGATTGGCGAAGTCATC
>JAFTWC010000067.1 GCA_017465475.1 Lachnospiraceae bacterium | reverse complement strand
TTCGCCAATCAGTTAAAACTGTATAATCGTAGGGACTATAACAACTTTCCTATGAGACCCCTGGGATGGAAAACTCCCAGTCAGGTACTAAGGGAATATCGTATGTCAGTGTAACAAATGTTTGACAAACCTACATTTTTTGAAACATATTGAAAGGTATTTCAAATGTCAAATAAATCGCAGAGGAACAAAAAATGTAAAAGCTCCTAAAACAACGGTGACAACACATCGTAGTTGGTGCCGTAGAAAATGTCGTCCCTGCCGGAGATGTATTTGAAAAATTCTTCTATCATATCCCAGTTGTTGTCAACATCAAATTCGTAGCTGTGCCCCCAAACATAGAAAAGTTGCGGAGCGTCGGCAGAAGATTCTACAAATTGTTTTGCCAGATCCATCAGGTTCTCTGCCCGGTGATGGCAGGTGGCCGGAAGCTGTAAAAGATCGGTCGGAAGGTCAAAGGCATTGGTGGAATGGACCGTTCTTGCGTAGTGAAGTCCGGCTTTTTTTATTAAAGCACGCACCGTTTCGTTATGAGTTCCGTACGGGTATGCCATGCCGGTGACCTTTGTGCCGAAAAAGGATTCCAGATTTGTTTTGTCGGCAGTCAGTTCGTTGTAGATGGTTTCTTCGTCAAGTTTTGTTAAGTCCGGGTGAGTCAGAGTGTGAACCGCAATTTCGTGGCCCGCATAAAGCTCTTTTAAACCTGCATAGTTCATACGGTGAATCGGAGTATTGTTTTGTCCGACCCGGGAACTGGCACCGGTCTGGATACCGCTGTTTAAGTTGAAGGTACACTTAAGACCGTAACGATTTAACAGTTCTACGAAACGGATATCCTGAGAGATGCCGTCGTCGTAGCTTAAGGTAAATGCTTTCTTTTTGTTATTCCACATAAGTAAAATCCTCCTTGCGTCTTGAAAGGTGCCGAAAGCGGAGATTCTTGTTGTGCGCTTTTCTACTTTCAAGGTAACGCAAAGGGAAGAAAAAGTCAATGTCTGTCGGTGAATTTACCGTACCATTTTTGCGCCTCCAGACGGTACTGTTCCGCTACTTGCATCAACTCGTTGTATTGGGTTTTAGCCCGGTTTAAAAGTTGTTGGGTGTGTTCCAATGCATGGGTGGCCTGTTGCCTGCTTTGCTCACATTCCGTTAATCGGAGTTGTATGTGTTGCAGCGTATCATTTTTTTCGGACAGCTCGTTTTTTGTTTGTTTCAGCTCGGAGGACAACCCGGACAGTATTGTTTCGGTGGCTTGTAGTTTTTGTTCCTTTTCCGTTAGCAGGGATTGTTGCTGTCCGGAAAGCTGTACCGCCTGTATGAGACTTTGCTCCAACTCTTTTTTTTCGGATTCCCACGGAAGTCGGAGCTTCGCCAGATATTCTTCTTCGGACGATAGTTGTCGGAAGGAAGAGTCAGGGTGATATCGAAACAGAACAGAGGTCTGTCCGGCAGTAAGTAAAAGGTACAGAAATTGCTTTGTTGCCAGGATATGCAGGATAGGAAGTTCGGAAAAGGAGGCTTCGAGTATCCGGGGAAGATGCGGTTGTGTCTCTGTAAAAAGCTGTCGCATTTTAAACTGATAGGTGTTGTTTTCTGTTTCGAAATAAAAGAGAAAAAGAGAGTTGTTGAAAACGGCAAGCTGCGGTTCCCGGTAAGTAACGGTACTCGTACTATCCAGACGGAACGGTAAGGAGGAGTCCCGGAGACAACGAATCAGCAGGGAATGTTCTTTGTTGATGTAGGAATAATAAAGGGAACCGTTGTACAAAGCTCCGCACAGACCGCTTTCGTAGTTGGAACAAAGGAGAGCGGGACGAAGAAAACGTTCGTTATACATGGTATGTAAGTAGAGTCCGGCTTGGGATGCAGAGAGAAGCAGTTTTTTGTTTGGCTCGAGAAAATAAAGAAGTTCCATGGAGTTCACCGCTTTTTTATTATTGCTATGGTCACAAAGCGGCAAATAGAACGTATGATATAGAAAAAAGAAAAGGAATGTGTGTTATGGCTAAATGTAAATGCTCAAATCGTTCCAGAATTGTCAGCAATGCCGTACAAAGATTATATTCCGGCTGTACGGATATCTGTGCAAATCCGGTTTGCGGGGACCCGACGGTATTAAGTTTAATGGCACCGTTAATCTATGATGAGATCGGAATTAATCTATGTGCTACCTTTGACCTGGGAGTGGATATTGCCGCAACCTATCCGACGGTAACAAGCGCATCGATAAAGGTAATTGATACAACTTACACCTATGGACCGGAGGATGTGCAGATTGAGTCTTTGACGGGAAGGCCGAATTGTTATCTGGTTACGTTGTCTGATCTTACTGTTTTGTTTGCAGTGGAGTTGTATGATGCAGCCGGCAGATTAGTGGATACGATCTTCCCGACTGCAGTATACTTGCCGTCTGATACGTTGGCACCTACCTATGACGAGGATACGAATCCAACTTCTGTGGAATTGGAAATCTTTGCTCCGTACGGTTTTTCTTATGACACAACGGTGACACCGCCTACACCGGTAATTAACTATATCGGGTTTAGTCAGACCACAAATTTTATCCGTCAGGGATTAAATTTGTACGGTCTGGCAAAATTATTGGATTTCAGCACGGATGAAAGTACCGTGACGGTGGGACTTACCTTTGTGTTGCAAAGCTTGTATTTTGCGGGATATCGTGTTGCCAGCGCCGGGAAAATCGATACGCCGAAGGGCAGTATCTTAGCACCGGACAATTCCGAGTGCATGCGTTTTGTGGCAGGAGATTTGTTGAATCTTGCAATTCGCCCGTTGGATTTGGGAGAATTGCAGGAAACAGGCGGATGTAACTACGGTGACGGCTGCAATTGTAAGTGTGGTAACCAGGGGCTTTCGGGAAATAACGATTGTAACAGAATAGTAACGGACGGGACCTCTGTCCTTTCGGAAGAAGAAGTGTAATAAAGAGTATTATTAAAACAACAGAAAAACGCGGGAAAAGACGACCGGAATCCTTAAAAGGCTTTGCAACATGCGAAATGGTATGAAAAGTACGGTTTCACATGTATGCGAAGCTTTTTTTAGAGAAAAACACGCATATTTTTTGGAGGGAAGGTGGGAAAATGTTGCTAAATTGTAAATTTTTACGGCGATTAGGGAAATCTTTATGATGTACATTGATTTTGTGAAATGAGTATGTTAAACTAAATACTTGATTTGTCGGAGAAAAGGCAGGGAAAAAGGAGGCATCAAAATGTTGCGTATGCTAAGAAAATTGATGGGGTGTGTCAGAGAGTATAAAACGGTCTCCATATTGACACCAATCCTCATGATCGGTGAAGTGGTGATGGAATGTCTGATTCCGTTTGTTACTGCGGAACTGGTGAACCAGATAAAAGCAGGATGTGAGTTTTCTGTCATTGTAAAGCACGGACTTGTGTTGTTTGCCATGGCGTGTATTTCTTTACTGTTCGGAGGACTGGCAGGAATGACCGGTTCCAAGGCATCCTGCGGATTTGCTAAGAATTTACGTCATGATTTGTACTACAAGATTCAGGAATACTCTTTCGAGAATATCGATAAGTTTTCCTCATCTTCTCTGGTGACTCGTCTGACTACGGATGTGGCTAATGTGCAGATGTCTTTTATGATGCTGATTCGTATTGCAATCCGTAGCCCTCTTATGTTTATTTTTGCCATTATCATGGCATTTATCATGGGTGGAAAATTGGCATTGATGTTTGTCATTGTAGTGCCGATTTTAGGCTTTGGACTGATTATGGTAGCTAAAAAGGCTATGCCGTTATTCCGTAGTGTATTCCGTAAATACGACCGTTTGAATGAGTCCATTCAGGAGAACGTAAAGGGGATGCGTGTGGTAAAATCCTTTGTTCGGGAAGACTATGAAAAAGAGAAGTTTAACAAAGCAGCGGAAGATGTTTGTATGGACTTTACAAAAGCAGAGCGTATTGTGGCATTAAACGGACCGCTGATGCAGTTTTGTTTATATGTGAATATGATGTTTGTATTATCCTTCGGTTCTTACCTGATTATTTCAAGCAAGGGTTCCGCTATGGATGTGGGACAGCTTTCCGCTATGATTACATACGGGTTTATGGTACTCAGTTCTTTGATGATGTTGTCCATGATTTTTGTAATGCTGACCATTTCGGCGGAATCTGCGGAACGTGTGGTGGAAGTGCTGGAGGAAAAGCCGTCCTTACAGAGTCCGGAGAATCCGGTTCGCGAAGTAAAGAACGGTTCCGTTACATTTGAAAATGTAAACTTTAAATATGCAAAGACCGCAGAACGGTATGCACTGTCGGATATTAATCTGACCATCAAATCCGGAGAAACCGTAGGAATACTGGGTGGTACGGGCTCTTCCAAAACGTCTTTGATTCAGCTTATTTCCCGCCTGTATGATGCCACGGAGGGTTCCGTGAAAGTCGGTGGCGTGGATGTAAGAGAATATGATTTAGAGGCGCTTCGTAATCAGGTGGCGGTGGTGCTTCAGAAAAATGTGCTGTTTTCCGGTACCATTAAAGAGAATCTTCGTTGGGGCAATGCAGAGGCTACCGATGAGGAATTGACGGAAGCGTGTCGTTTGGCGCAGGCCTCCGAATTCATCGAAAGCTTTCCGGAAAAGTATGATACATATATAGAACAGGGCGGAGCTAATGTGTCCGGTGGTCAGAAGCAGCGTTTGTGTATTGCCAGAGCACTTCTGAAGAAGCCGAAGATTTTAATTCTGGATGACTCTACCAGTGCGGTGGATACAAGAACCGATGCTTTGATTCGAAAGGCATTTAAGGAGTTCATTCCGGAAACTACAAAGATTATTATTGCACAGAGAGTTTCTTCCGTACAGGAAGCAGATAAGATTGTGATTATGGACAGCGGACGCGTGGTTGCGGTGGGGACCCATGAGGAGCTGCTTGCAACAAATGAAATCTATCAAGAGGTATACACCTCACAGAATAAGGGAGGTGACAGCGATGCCGAATAAAGAAAATGAGATGATAAATAAAGACGTGAAGGAAATGCCGAAGAGCGGAAACGGTCCGGCCGGTAAGCCGAAAATGAAAAAGGGCATGTTAAAACGTTTGATTGTAATGCTGTTTCAGTTTTACCCGGTGCTGTTACCGGTAATTATATTTTGTATTGTTTTTTCTGCAATTGTAAGTGCGGTGCCTTCCGTATTTATGCAGAATGTAATCGCAATTATTGAAGAAAATTATAAGTCCGGTGACTGGAGCGGCGCAAAGGGAGAAATCTTAAAGTGGGTATTTCGTTTGGGATTTTTCTATGCCCTCTCGTTGATTTCTGCATTTTTGTCCGCACAGTTAGGAGCAATTCTGACCCAGGGATTCTTAAAGAAGGTGCGCGGAAAAATGTTTGACGGTATGCAGAATTTGCCGATTAAGTATTTTGACCAAAACACTCATGGTGATATTATGAGCCACTATACCAACGATGTAGATACCTTGCGTCAGTTGGTGTCCCAGTCTTTACCGAATATGATTACCTCCGGAATCTCTGTGGCAACGGTGTTCTTTATTATGCTGTACTTCAGCGTATGGATGGCCTTGATTATAGTGGCGGGTGTGCTGCTTATGTCAGTGATTACGAAGACCATCGGCGGAAATTCCGCAAAGTACTTTATCCGTCAGCAGATAGCTGTGGGACGGGCGGAAGGATTTATCGAGGAAATGATGAATGGCCAGAAGGTTGTAAAAGTGTTCTGTCATGAAAAGCAGAGTGGTGAGGACTTTGATGTGATTAATGAGGCCCTCTATGAAGACTCTAAGAAGGCAAACCAGTATGCGAATATGCTGATGCCGATTTTAAATAATATCGGTAACGTGTTATATGTGGTGGTAGCATTGGCCGGAGGCTTGTTCTTGATGAACGATGTGCCGAATGTCAGCATTTCGGGAATGGCATTTTCCATCAGCATTATTGTACCGTTCCTTAATATGACCAAGCAGTTTACCGGAAATATCAGTCAGGTATCCCAGCAGGTGAATGCTATTGTCATGGGTCTTGCGGGAGCAGAGCGTATTTTTGATTTGATTGATGAAAAGCCGGAAGTGGATGACGGTTATGTGACGTTAGTCAACGCAGTTGTGGCACCGGACGGAACTATTACGGAAAGCAAAAAGCGCACCGGCACCTGGGCGTGGAAACACCCGCATCAGGCAGACGGAAGCGTTACTTATACCTTGTTACAGGGCGATGTTCGTTTAAATGAAGTGGATTTCGGATATGAAGAGGATAAGATGGTGTTGCATAATGTATCCGTATTTGCGGAGCCGGGACAGAAAGTGGCTTTTGTAGGTGCTACCGGCGCAGGAAAGACTACCATTACTAATCTTATCAACCGGTTCTATGATATTGCAGACGGTAAAATCCGCTATGACGGCATTAATATTAACAAGATTAAGAAAGCGGATTTGCGTCGTTCTCTCGGCATCGTGTTGCAGGAAACAAATCTCTTTACCGGTACGGTTATGGACAATATCCGTTACGGTAAGCTGGATGCTACGGACGAAGAGTGTGTAGCAGCAGCAAAACTGGCCGGTGCGGATGATTTTATTACCCGTTTGCCGGAGGGGTATCAGACCATGTTAACCGGAAACGGAGCCAACTTGTCTCAGGGACAGCGCCAGCTTCTTGCCATTGCAAGAGCAGCGGTTGCAGACCCGCCGGTGATGATTTTGGATGAGGCTACCTCTTCTATTGATACGAGAACCGAAGCAATTGTGCAAAAAGGTATGGATTCCCTGATGGAAGGCCGTACGGTATTTGTGATTGCACATCGTTTGTCAACGGTTAAAAATTCTGATGTGATTATGGTATTGGATCATGGTCATATTATTGAACGGGGCAATCATGAAAAGTTAATTGCAGAGAAGGGAACCTATTATCGGTTATATACCGGAGCGTTTGAATTGGAATAATTGTAGATACAAAATAAAAAACTTAAAAAGGCGACTGTCTGGAGATGCAGACGAAGTCGCCTTTTTTGTTTTGAAAATAGGAAAAAATACCTATTTTACAAAGGAATAATTTGTGAACAAATATGTATGTATGAATTATCTGTAAAATGAACAAATTGTTGTATATTGTGACGAATTTAACAAGAAAACGGTATTGACAAAGATATAATATAGTAAAACTGCACAAAAAAGAGGATATTTTAGGCTTGTGAATGAAGCTCGTTCATGAAAAAGTAACAAATCGTAAATGAGTTGTTAATGAACTATTTACAATTTGCACAAGGGATGATAAAATTGGCTTCGAAAAGAAAGGAGGATTTTTGCTATGGGCAAAAAACTAAAGGGTTTATTGCTGTCACTTGTTATATGTTTGCAGCTTATCGTGCCGGCTACAAAGGCAGATGCAGCAACTGTATTAAGTGCGAATGCAACAGGTACTCAGGATGGGTACAATTACGAATTATGGAAAGACTACGGCACTACCAGCATGACGCTGAATGCCGGCGGTACTTTTGATTGTTCGTGGAGCAACATCGGAAATGCACTTTTCCGAAAGGGAATCAAGTTTGATTGTACGAAGACGTATTCCCAGTTAGGCAACATTACCGTGAACTACGGTGTGAATTACCAGCCGAACGGCAACTCTTACCTCTGTGTATACGGATGGTCCAGAAGTCCGCTTGTAGAGTACTACATCGTAGAGAGCTGGGGAACCTGGCGTCCGCCGGGAGCAACTTCCAAGGGAACTATCACGGTAGATGGCGGTACGTATGATGTTTACGAGACGACTCGTGTAAATCAGCCTTCCATCGACGGAAATACTACATTCCAGCAGTATTGGAGTGTACGTACTTCAAAGCGTACCAGCGGTACCATTTCCGTTACGGAGCATTTTAAGGCTTGGGAAAAGCTTGGGATGAAGCTCGGAAAGATTTATGAGACAGCTCTTACGGTAGAAGGATATCAAAGCAGCGGTTCTGCAAAGGTTTATACCAATACCATTTCGGTGGGCGGCAGCAGCTCTTCCTCCGGAAGCAGCAGTAGCGGAAGCTCTTCTTCCGGCAGTAGCAGCAGCGGAAGCACCTCCTCCGGAGAGGCAACTGTGGTACAGTGTGAAAATATGACCATAAACGGTCAGTACGCAGGAAAGATTAGTTCTCCGTTCAGCGGTGTTGCTCTTTATGCGAATAATGAGTCTTGTTCTTATACACAGTATTTTGGAAACGGCACTCACGATTTTACATTGAGAGCATGTTCCAATAATAGTGAGATGGCAAAGATTGATTTATTAATCGGCGGTGTAAAGAAGGGAACCTTCTATTACGGCGGAAGTTCTCCGGCGGAGTACACCATTAAGAATGTATCTCACGGAACCGGTGATCAGAAGATTGAGTTAAAGGTGACTGCAGATGACGGAAGCTGGGACGGATACCTTGATTACTTATCCATCAGCGGAGGAAGCGGAAGTTCCTCTTCCGGAACTACATCCTCCGGAACTACATCCTCCGGTAACACGTCTTCCGGTAATACATCTTCCGGAACTACTTCCGGTACTACAGATACAGTAGTAGAGTGTGAGACCATGACAAAGAGCGGACAGTATACCGGTAACATCAGTTCTCCGTTTAATGGGGTTGCGTTATACGGAAATAACGATGCGGTTTCTTATACTCAGTATTTCGGAAGCGGAAGCCATGATTTTACCTTAAGAGGCGCTTCCAACAATTCGACTATGGCAAAGGTTGATCTTGTTATTGGCAGCACCACGGTTGGAACATTCTATTTCGGTGACAGTAATGTGGCAGAATATACCATTAAGAATGTGTCTCACGGCACCGGAAATCAGACGGTTAAGCTTGTGGTAACCGCAGACGACGGAAAGTGGGATGCGTATCTTGATAAGCTGACCATCAGCGCAGCAGGTACTTCTACCAACACCAACAGCGGTAACAGCGGAAATACCGGCACCGGTACCACCGCTTCTTCCAAGTTGATTGCGTTAACCTTTGATGATGGTCCGTCTTCCACCACAAACCAGGTGCTTGATGTTTTGGATAAGTATGGCGTAAAGGCAACGTTCTTCTTGATCGGTAATCAGATTAACAGTAATACAAAGTCCATTTTACAGAGACAGGCAAATTCCGGTCATGAATTGGCAAATCATTCTTATACGCACAGTGATATGAAGAATATGTCTTGGAGTGCAATTCAGAATGAAATCAATCAGACCAATAATTTGATTAAGAGTTATACCGGTCAGACACCGAAATTTTTCAGACCGCCGTATATTTCTGTAAGCAGCACCATGTACAGTGCAATTGATATGGCATTCATTCAGGGTAGCATGCACAATGACTGGGACGGAAGCAGTTCCGCAAGTCAGATTGCAAACTCCGTATTGAGTAGTGCAAAGGACGGACAGATTATTCTGCTTCACGATTTCAACGGTAACAGTGCTACCGTGCAGGCACTTCCGACCATTATCGAGACCTTAAAGAATCAGGGATATACATTTGTTACCTTAAGCGAGCTTTTTGCGGCAAAGGGTAAGACTGCAAATGTTGAGAACAAGATTTGGTCCAATGTAAATTAATCAATAAAACAAATAGGAGTCGGCTGACATAGCCGGCTCCTTTCTAGTTAGCATTAGTCCAATTTGTGAATAAACAGTCCGCTGCGAAGCTTTGGTTCGAACCAGGTGGATTTCGGTGGCATCAGACGTCCTGCATCGGATACGGCAAACAACTCCAAAATGGAAGTCGGATACATGGAAAAGGCCACGTTCATATCTTCTGCGACGCGACGTTCCAACTCCTTAAGGCCGCGGATACCGCCGATGAAGTCGATACGTTTATCGGTACGCGGGTCACCGATACCGAGCACCGGTGCCAGTAAGTAGTCCTGGAGTAAAGAAACATCCAGGGATTCTACAGGATCTGTGATCTGCTGTAAGGCATCTTTTGCGGTCAGACGGTACCATGTATTGTCAAGATACATGCCGAAGGTGCCTTTCTTTACCGGTTGAAACGCTTCGCTACCCAGAACTTCTACGGTAAAGTCTTGAGCAATGCGGGAAAGAAACTCATCTTTGGAGTAGCCGTTTAAATCCTTTACCACTCGATTGTACGGAAAAATCTTTAACTCATCTTCCGGGAACAAAACGGAAAGGAAGTAGTTAAATTCTTCCGTGCCGTCATACCCCGGATGCTCTAAACGCCGTTTTAAACCTACTTTCACGGCAGAAGCTGCTCTGTGATGTCCGTCTGCAATGTAAATGCTGTCGATGGAAGAAAAGGCATCGGCTACAGCATTTACATCAGCCGGATCGGAAATTACAAATACCCGGTGGGTAATGCCGTCCTCGGATGTAAAGTCATAAAGAGGAGCAACTGCTTTGGTTTTGGATACCACGGAGTAGATGGTCTCGTTTCTGCGATAAGCGAGGAAAATCGGTCCGGTTTGGGCGTTACAGGTATCCACATGACGAATGCGGTCTTCTTCCTTATCGGCGCGGGTGTTTTCGTGCTTTTTTATGACGTTGTTCATATAGTCATCAATGGAAGCACAGGCAACGATACCGGTTTGGGTGCGTCCGTCCATAGTTAATTCGTAAATGTAATAGTTTCTGGTAGTATCGGTGACAAAAGTACCGTCGTTGATGCGATTGTTTAATAACTCTGCTGCTTTTTCGTAAACACAGTCGGCATAGGTATCCACATCATCCGGAAACTGGGTTTCCGCACGGTCGATATTTAAGAAAGAAAGAGCATCTTTGCCGGCAACGACTTTTGCTTCGCTGCGGTTATAAACATCATAAGGCAATGCTGCGACACGGTGTGCCAGCTCTTTGGTGGGGCGAATACAATAAAATGGTTTGATTGTAGCCATAAGAGAATCCTTTCCGGTAAAATACCATTGCTTTTTAAAAGAAGTATACCGTTTTTTGGGAAAAAACGCAAGGAGGAGAAGATAAAACTAAATTTTAAAAATATTTTGAATTTTATGTGGAAATTTCTAAAAAAATAGTGTATAATAGGTAAAAATAGTTTTTTGACCGTGAACTATTGGCAAAGGAGGCATTTGATGATAAGTTATTTGTTGGGAAATTACTTGGTTGAAGAAGGCGTAATGACCAAGGAGCAGTTTTTAAAGGTAATTGAGAAGCAGGAAAAAATCAGAGTTAAGTTAGGCTTAATTGCAGTTTCCGAAGGAATGTTGACGTTAGCTCAGGCAGATGCCATCAATCATTTGCAGCAGACTATGGATAAGCGTTTTGGTGACATTGCTGTAGAGAAGGGATATCTGACAGAAGCACAGGTGAGCAGTCTTTTGAAGATGCAGGGAAATGAGTACCTGACCTTTGTACAGACGCTGGTGGATGAAGGGTATGTAACCATGGACAAGATCCAGCTGGTATTGAGAAGTTATCAGGTGGAGAACGGATTTACTAATACGGAATTGGATGCAATTAAGAGCGGTGACATCGATAAGATTGTTCCGTTGTTCCTTCCGCAGGGAGCAGATGAGTATCAGGATGTTGTGACAGTAGCATTAAAGACCGTTGTTCGTTGTATTGACCGCCATGCGTATCCGTTAAGCGGTACGTTATGTAATGCGGTAGATTTGGAGAAGCCGGTATCCCAGAGCCTGGTAGGCAGTGAAAACTGGAGAGTATGTTTTGCAGATGGTGAAAACGGATTATGTAGTTTGGCGTCCGCGTTTGCGAAAGAGGAGTTTACTGTAGTAAATGAAGATGTGCAGGATGCGGTTGGTGAGTTATTGAACTGTATCAGCGGTTTGTTTGCTACCGCACAGAGCAACAAGGGAATTACGTTGGAATTAATGCCGCCTGAACTTGGTGAAAGCGGTCCGGTATCCGGAACCGACATTCTTGTCATCCCGTTTGGCATCTGTAACACAACGGTGAATTTTGTAGTGACGAACAAGAAAGGTTGGAGGTAGTGAGATGGCGATTACAGTATTAGTTGTAGATGATTCCAAGACTTCAAGAAAGATACTTACCGATGTACTGACCGGAATGGGACTAGAGGTTATCGGGGAAGCAGTAAACGGCGAGGACGGATTTATTAAGTACAAAGAGTTACGTCCTGATATTGTAACCATGGATATTACCATGCCGGTGATGAACGGTTTGGAATCCCTGCTTTTGATTAAGCATGAGGATGAGAACGCAAAGGTGGTTATGATTACGGCGGCAGGTCAGAAGAATAATTTGATGCAGGCGGTGAAGGCCGGTGCGGAAGAGTTCTTAACCAAACCGCTTGAGGAAGAAGAAATTCGTCGTGTTATCGGAGAGATAACCGCAAAAATCCAGAAGTAAGCCAGTTCAACCCGCGCACTTCTAACTTCTTTTCTCCTACTCCGGATAGAGTCTTTCTAATTACTTCGGGATAAAAAAGAAAAGAACAATAAAGAGGAGGCAACGCTATGAATGCGTCAGCCTCCTTTTTGGGTTGTAGGTAATAAGTTAGATTTCTGAAAAATATGGGATCAGCTTCTCTGCGAACTGCTTCCAAGTGAGATTAACTTCTGCGTAGTTTCGTGCCCGGTCTGCGATTTGCTGCATGGTGTCCGGCTGGTCCAAAAGACCGGTGACGATGTCAGGTAAGGCGGACAGGTTTTTTAGGCTATAGTAGCGGAGCAGATCTCCGTCTGCGAAGTGTTTTGTTAAATACTCGCTTGGGTCGGTGACGCATACCGCTCCGTTTTGCATGGAGCTGTAGATGCGGTCATGAGAACCTCGCTTAAACCAAGGCATTACGTTTAGGGATATCTTTGCCTCGGAAATGGCTTTTAAACAGACGTGAGTATCGGAGTATTCTGTATGACTCAGTCTGTTTTTATTTTTGGTTTGCAAGACATCCCAACCGGCGCCGATGCAGTGTACCGGGATATCGGCATCTAACAAGGTACGGATTACGTTTCCACGGAAGGTAAATCGAATCCATAAGTCCAGAAAAATCATTTTGTTCATTACATTTTTTAAATCTTCTTTGGTCAGTTCCGGCAGCTCCCGATTTAAGTGGCGCAAATATACTGTGTGGATACACTGATCCGGGTCTGCCAGTAAATCGTCCAGAATCCCATGATAAAAGGCATCATATTCTTCTCCGTTCCGCTTCATATAGGGAAGAAAGAAGTCCGGCTGTGTAAAGCATCCGGTAAAGACTACAGGGGTAGAACGACTCGCGATCGGAAGAACCGGAAGTGTTTCACCGGTCAGGTTCGGAAGGAGACGGGCAGGGTTAATCACATCTTCTTTCAAAGAATACGCGGTTCCGTTTCCGAAGGAGGAACGATAATCACAACCGGCCAGCGGCATGGTGGGCCCACAGGCAATCTTCGGGTAGAACCGGTTCATATAGTCGGTGTGGTCTTCGTCGATACAGATTTGCAGATAGCTCTTCGGAAGATACTTCAATTCCTCATAATAATAGAATGGGTGGTCCACAATAATATTAATACAAGAAACGTCGTACACATCCCAAAGGAGTTCTCCTTCCGGTGTATGGAAAATGGCTTCCCGTTGGATGCCGTGAAAATTAAACGTAATCATGACGGTTTCGTGAGGTACAATAAAATCAATCAGTTGTTTCGTGCCGAAAAAAGGCTCGTGAATGCGCACCAGTCGGACTTCGTAGCCCATCTGCACATATTCCTCCGCTAAACGGTCCGAGAAAAAATGCAGGGTTTCTACACTTGGTTCAAAAAGCAAAAGACGTTTCATAGGCACCTCCCGATTGAACGGCAAATCTGTTTATGATTGCCCGAAGATTTACTTTTATAGTAGCACAGCACGGGTGAAATGACAAGACGAGAGGTTTTTCTTGCATATCACAGGAAAATCATGTAAAATAAGATGTCATGTTATGCCCTGAAACGGAAAAAACAAGAAAACAGGCGCAGAAAGAACATGAAACAGAAAAGAGATAACAATATGCAGGAGGCAACTATGAACCACAGCAATGAAATAAATAAAAGACGTACCTTTGCCATTATTTCCCACCCGGATGCCGGTAAGACGACATTGACGGAGAAACTTTTGTTATACGGAGGCGCAATTAATCTGGCAGGTTCCGTTAAGGCAAAGAAGACGGCAAAGCATGCAGTATCGGACTGGATGGAAATCGAGAAGCAGAGAGGTATTTCCGTTACCTCTTCCGTAATGCAGTTTAATTATGACGGGTATTGCATCAATATTTTGGATACCCCGGGACATCAGGACTTCTCCGAGGATACGTATCGTACTCTTATGGCGGCGGATTCCGCAG
>JAFTWC010000066.1 GCA_017465475.1 Lachnospiraceae bacterium | reverse complement strand
GGACTATGCCCGATTGCCCCAAGCTCATAGCTATACTCATCGTAATCCGGATTTTCGGTTTCAATATTGTTTATCTCTGTCTGCAACTGCATTTCCATGTTGGTAAATTCAAGCTCCGCTGCATCAATATCTTCCGGTTTGCTGAAATAACTGCTTACCATAACCGTTGTGGAAGTATCAGCAAACATCGCACCACAGGAAGAAAATGCGGTCATAATAAACATGATTAGCATAAAAAATATAAGAACCATTGCTATCACGGTTATATTTCTGCCAACAAGCTCCTGTGCCTTTTTGAATACTGCAACCGCAGCGTCCTTTGTCTTGGTTGCCATGCCCTGTGCAGTTTTTGATGTACCCTTATTGCGGTATGCCTTAATATAGTCCTGTTTAATACGCTGTTTCTGCATACGCTTTTGGACAGCCTTTTTCTGCACTTCCGGGTGTTCCTCCACATACTTCTGATACAGAAAATCGGTATCCGCTTTTATTTTCTTCTGCTCCAGCTTCTGAACCTTTTCCCTGTCCCTCTGGTGCTTTGGTTTATGGTGGTCTATCACAAAATCAAATACCCGTTCCGCTGTCTGCTCCGTCTTATGGGCAGCTTCCACACCGGAATTTTCTTTCTCATGCTCTGCCACCTTGCCATGCACGAAATTAGAGCCTTCATTCTGCAATCGCCGGGACATTCCCTTTAACTGCTCCTGACCTCTAAAATCCTTATCACGGACAACAGGCACTAATATATTCTTTCCCTTACCCGTCTTTTCATCAAAGACACGCTCCCATCGGTAATCGGTCTGCTTGGGCAATTTTGCGTGTGCCTTCTCATACCGCTGTCCCGCTTTTTCGGACTTCTTACGCAGTCTCTCCAGCTTTTCACTTCCCCTAGCAGAACTGTCCCCGCCATCGGAGAACAAATTCTCTGCCTTAAAATCATTGGTATGGGTCTGTTCCTTTTTCTTCTTTTTGCGTCCACCTACACCGTCAGAGCGATAATAGGTATTTTTTCTCCTGTACCCATCGGAACTGCCCTGTTCCGTATCATCACGCTTATCCTCTGAAAACTGCTCCGCTTTTTTCTCCTCATGCTGTTTGGTATTCTCCCCGGCAGAACTTTCGGACAAATTGTCCGAAGGTTGTTCCTGTGTGGCAGAAGGTTTCTCCTTTACCCTTTTAGGCTGCCGCTTCTTCTTTTTCTGCCCGGAGTCTCCGCCACCTTTGCCGGAACCTTCAAGAAAGTCATTCTTGTCCTTCCTAAAGCCGGAGCTATCCGATTTTACTTCTTTACTCATTGCCATTCTCCTCTGCTTCCTCGTCCTTCTGCACCGCTTCCTCCGGTTTGGTATTCATAATCGCATAGGTTTTGGTGTCTGTCGGGTATCGGTCAACAAACGGAATAACAATGTTGTCAAAGATAATCAGTCCGCTTCCCTGTTCCGCACTTGTCACATAACTAAGCTGCTTATCTGAAAGCTCCAGCTTTTCGGCAAGTACCTTCTGGTCTCCGGCACTCTGATTGAGCAGATAGATAAAATCACTGTTACCTAAAATACCCTCCACATCATGGGACTTTAAAAAGTCCGTTACATTCTGTGTCAGTCCTGTCGGAATACCGCCCCATTTTCTGAAACGCTTCCAGATTTCCACGGAATAAATTGCGGTCTGCTTATCCTTTAACAGCAAGTGGAACTCGTCACAGTAGTATCTAGTGGCAATTCTACGTTCTCTGTTGATTGTAACCCTGTTCCATACCGCATCCTGTACAATCAGCATACCAAGCTCTTTTAACTGGCTTCCAAGCTCCTTAATGTCAAAACACATAATACGGTTGTTGGAGTCTACATTGGTACGGTGGTTAAAGTAATTCTGAGAACCATGCACATACATCCACAGACAGTTAGCAATACGCTCGGCCTTTGGATTGTCATGTGCCAACAGCTCATTGTATAAGTCCTCCAACATCGGCATTTTCTCCGGCACAGGATTTTTGAAGTATTCCAAATAGACCCGTTCAATACATTGGTCTATAATTCCCTTCTCATCGGTAGTCAGTCCGTCTTTTCCTCCGGCAATCATATCGCACAATGTAATCAGGAAATCACTTTTTAATCTGAGGGCTTCTTTGTCTCCGATATGGCTAATCTGAATATCCATAGGATTAAGATAATCTGTTGAATTGGTTGCAAGTCTGATGACCTGTCCGTTTAATGCCTGCACCAAAGGAAAATACTCTCCCTCCGGGTCACAGATAATTACATCGTCCCTTGTCATAAGGAAACAGCCAAGAATTTCTCTCTTGGCACTAAAACTTTTACCACTTCCCGGTGTTCCAAGTATCATACCGTTAGGAGTACGCAGCTTCTTTCTGTCAGCAAGTATCATGTTATTAGATACAGCATTTAAGCCATAATACAGAGCCGGTGTAGGCATAAACAATTCCTGTGTAGAAAACGGAATTAAAATAGCGGTACTCTTTGTAGTAAGGTCTCTTTCAATTCCGGTTTCATTTATGCCAATCGGCGCTGATGCCATCAATCCCTGTTCCTGTAAATACTGCATACAACGCAGATTACAGTTGCCTTGCTGAATAATGCCGGACACTCTCTGTATCACGCTCTCCAATTCCCTTTTGGTTTTACCGAAACAGGTAATTAAAAATGTTGCGTTAATCATCTTCTGATTACTGTTGTTCAAGTCCTCCAACAGAGCCAGCGTGTCACGCTCATAAGCGGAAATATCCGGTGGCAGAATGTCCATATCATAGCCATTTCTGACCGCTTTTTTCTGCTCGTCAATCTTCATTTTCTGAATATTAGATAACGAGCCTTTCAGATTTTTCATTGCCTTTACCGGGTCAACGGTCTGCAAGTGCATGGTAATACTGATATT
>JAFTWC010000030.1 GCA_017465475.1 Lachnospiraceae bacterium | reverse complement strand
CTGAATACCGGATGCCAACGCCACGTCGTATACCGCTTCAATAATTTTAAATACAGGGTCCAAAATTTTACCACCCAGGCCCGTTGTCCTAAGGATTGTTTCCAAAGTCGCGGTAATATTCATACCTTCACCGGCTTCTTCGATAACTTCCTTCATACCGGACATCAATGAGTTGTTATACTCCAAGCCTACAATAACACCGGAGGAAAGGATTACCGGCAGGAAGAAAATCGCTCTTACAAAACCTCTTCCCTTAAACTCCTGGTTCAAAATCAATGCAATAAAGAAACTGAACACAATAATTGCCGGAACCTGGATTGCCATCTCCTTCAAGGAGTCGGTCAAACGAGTTTTAAAATAAGGATCATAGAAGAATGCTCTATAGTAGTTGGAGTCCTTCCATGTCTTAATCGGTTCCATAATGAAACCTTTTCCGCCTTCCTGCTGAGATGCAGCAATTACTACTTCACTGAGACTCATGCGGAAAGACTCAATCATCGGCTTTAAGAGGAAGAACAAAAATCCGATGATAAACGGAGCGATAAATAAATATCCCGTAATCGCATTTCGTCTACGCAAATTTCTCTGCTTTTTCTTTCTGGCCAATTATCTCTCACTCCTTTCTACCAAATACTCTCTTGCCGGAATCGTAACCGTCTCGTCGGAATACTCAAACTCCGTCGTATTTACATATACAACCGTGCTGTCTTCATAAACCGTTGCAGTTACACCGTCAGCAAGAATACGATGCTCGGTAATGTACTGGTTGTTGAGACCTGCCATATCCTTTTCATAGCGGGTAGCATACTCTTTTGCCTTTTCTTTCCAACCGTCGTAGTTTGCACCGAAGAAATCCATGTACTCAGTGCCCTGTACTAAACTGGTCGGCTCTGCGTAGAAGGTAAAGGAAAGACCTGCGCCGGTCTCCGCACTCTTAAGTACGGTGCCCCATGCATCTCCGCTTAAGTTCACCGCATTGCCGGTGTAATCTACAAGACCGTGCATTGCGATTTCATAGAACGGAACCTTTTCATCAAGAATCAAACTGTCATGTCCGAACAAATCTACTTCGGTTAACAAATCCGCATACGGAAGTGCATATTCATTTCCTGCAGTCATGGTAACCTTCGTACCGTTTGCCTTAATACCTGCCAGAGTCTCAGTCTGCATCTTCATAGTAGCTTCTCTGGTAACGCTTCTCTTCTGGTTGTAGTCACCGCTTAATAAGCGACCGGCATCTTCAAAACCAACACCTACGTTGTATCCCTTCGCATAATCTGCAAGACTCTGCATCAAGGTTACGCTTACACTCGGTCTGAGAAGGAAGTGGTGCTCCAATCTGCTTTCGTTAATATCTGCAAACCAAATTCTGGAGAACTCCGGAATTTCTACCACTTCACGGCTGATGTACTTTGCCACATCACGAGACTTAAAGAAGCCGTCTGTCAGACTGCTGTCATATGCATTCTGAGTATGTCCGTTCAAATATAAATCCGTATTAAGACTTTCAGCCAGAGAAATCAATGCCTCTAAGCCTTTCTTTCCTCCCATTCCGCTGGTAATATCAATATCCTTCGGAATAGAGTGCTTAATACCGCCGTTCAACCAACCGGTGTAACGCAAGGATGCATTTGCATATCCGTCAGCCATAAAATCCTTCAAAATATTCTGTGCATCTTCAAAGCTTGTTAATACTTCCGGTAACGTAACCGGCATACCTACTACCTGCTTCACTCTGTCGATTGCCGCAATAAGCTCGATAGAAATCGGAGCATTTGTATTTTCGGTCTTCTGAAGCTCCGGATACTTTTCAAGTAAATCCTCTCTGTAAGCCTTTGCCATATCGGAATATGTATTTCCGTCAATGAAACGATAAGTCTGCTTAATGGAACCTTCCGGAAGCTTCTTTTCATATGCAATAATGGTCGCGTCACTCTTTGCGGAAACGTCCATCTTACTTCCGTGTACCATATCATAACTAGCATATGCATAGTTATAACCATGTCTTCTTCCTGCAACATCTGCCTGGATGGTAGCTAAAGTACTATACTCATCAATGATGCTGATCATAGCACCGTCCGGATAGGAAATACCGAATACCGGGAACGCTGCTCTTGTCTCATTAACCACAACGTCACGCTTCATACCATAATCCCAACCATACAACTGTGCATAGTATGCGGAAAGATTTGTCTTGCCGTTATTAAAATTGATAAGTGCACCCGGTCCCTCCGGAACAAACATAAAACCTTCATCCGTGGTGGTTGCCGCACCAAAATACGGAAGTAACGATAAATCGGTAATCGGATAATCCGACTTGTATTCGATTTCGTCAAACGGAACCTCTACAATCAGTTCATCCCCATCCAAACGATAGATAACGGAAATATTATATGTCGGCTTGTCATTGCCGCCCAGAGTCGGATAATACAGTAAATCCTTTTCATACTCTTCCTGTGTATAACCGATAGCTGCAAATGCTTCCTGCAAGGTTTCCTTCTGATGGTCCTTGGTTGCAGCACGCATTTCCCATACACAAGTGGTCTCTAAGTCCGGATACTGTTCAAGAAGTGCTGCCTTATCATCCGTAGGTAATAAACTATTGATATCAATCTTACGATAGTAGTTTTCTACCTTCTTCTGCATGCTTCTGTCAAGCTTGTCATACCATTCCATCATTCGTGCATCCGGCACAGACGGCGGAATAACAAAGGTTCTTGCAACCTTACCGAGAGAATAATTTACCTTAATGGTATTGGCATCCGGCTGCTCGATGGAATAGATACCCTTTCCTGATGCATGCTCGATACCGATACTGTGCTCAAAGGTATTTAATACAACCGCCAACTCACTTACGTTGGAATACTCCATAATCAATGTAGACTGCAGCAAACGCTTACTCGCAGCATCCGCAAGTGTATCGGTTGCTGCATCTACCGGATTAGAACTCCAAACCTTACCGGTAGACTTCTTTGTTACGGTAAACTGTGTTGTCGCTTTGTCTAACTCAAAGAGCAAATCATCGCTCTCCATTTTAAATTCGGTTCCTGCGTAATCCGCTTCTTTATAAGTATAAAGTTCGATTTCTTCTTCAACTGCCTCTTCGGCACATCCGGAAAGAACACCTACCATAAGAAGGAATACCAGTAATTTAGTAAACTTTTTCACTTAATTTTCCTCCTTTCGATTAGTACACGCGGAACATAATCTCTTTACCTACAGAAACGAAGAATGCCACCGCATCACTTACTAAGCTGAAGAACAGCATTACAAGGAATACGATAATCATCATTCCGACAGCAGAGAATAAAATTGCCAAAATCGCCTTACCAAGTGAATAATCATGAATCTGCATTACGGAAACAAGAATCAATCCGAATGCCCAGGCAAGTGCCAGGTACTCAAAGTAAGTAAGGAACGCACCTTCTTCCGCGGTAACAACATTACTGATAATCGTTACCGGGTTCATAATAAGGATATACGGAGTAAGAGAATAGCACATACCCATGTATACATCCTTCATACGTCCTTTACCGTCAAATAACGTGGTGAGACACCAGTTTGCTACCACATACAGAAGAAGCGGAGCCAAAATACCGGCTATCTGAGACCAGATATTCACGCGTTCCCAACGTACGTTATTGAACATAAAGTTCTCATAACGCATATTCCAAATATTCGTCAGGAAGGTCAACACAAGCAACGTATTGGCTGCTGCCATGGAACCTCTCTTTTCGTGGGTCAAATCCCAAAAACCATCAAATGGATGGGTCATTACATATAACGCATAGCGGAGAGACTCTTTATATCTCTTCAATGCAGGCTTATTTATTTTTACTTTCGTTTTCATACTCATACTGCATGCTCGCCTCCCATCTGATTTTTTTGATTTTCTTTACAATTACCGGAATAAATCCGAGCACTACCAATACAACGATTACATAGCCCAGGTTATTTTCAATCCAGTCTTTACGATAATACTTCCAAGCACGTGAGTAGTTATCGTTATCACGCATAACTTCGAAATACTCCATTGCGGTCTTATAATCCTTCTGACGAAGGTGAGAACGACCGATACCGATATAAGCAAGCTCGTAGTTACCGTTCATGGCAAGTACCTGCTCCCAGTACTCTGCAGATTCAATATAGTTACCTTCATTGTACTCATCTAAAGCACTGTGAATCAGGTCACCAAACTCAGTTCTTGCAAATCTGGTAATACCGCCGGTAACCATATCAAGTACATATAAATCGGTACCTACATGCTCAATGGAAATCGGATAAGTAAAGTAACCCAACTGATTACCCGGACCACCGAATGCATACAGCAAATGTCCCTGCTCATCGTATGCAAAGAGACGACCACGAATACGATCTGCCACATAGTATGTCTCGTCATCCATAGCGGTAATATCCACAATTCTGGACGGACCGTTCATACCTGCCGCACTTTCCCAATCCCAATCACCGCACGGAATCATTTCGCCGTTACGGATAAGGATGTCACCGCCGAGAGAATTCAACTTACGAATCGGCTTTGCGGTTCCGGAATCCAAATCTGCTTCTTCAAATACTTCCGTTGTACAGTAAATGAAGGACTTATTGTCAATGAACAAGTTGTTATACTCTGTCGGTACAAAGTCAACCATCTGGTCTCTCTGTGCCTTTGTAGAGAATATCTTTTTGATGTACTCTGCCATGTTAAAAGCAACTTCACTTGCGCCGATAAAACCAACGAAGTTACCGTCTTCTTCAAACTGCATAACACCCTTGTTGACGTTCTTTGCAATTACAAACATACGTCCGGAACGGTCAACTACGATTTTATTCGGTTCAAACGGATTTTCCTGATCAATCAACGCGTGATTCGGTCTGGTCATTTCTTTTACCAACTGTAAATCCTTATTTAAATGAAGGATTCTGTAATTTGCCTGGTCGGTAATATAGAAATCTCCGTTTTCAGCCACATAAACATCTTGCGGTGAATTGAAAGTGAGTACCTCAGTATCACCGGTAAACTCTGTAATCTCTTTGGAAAGAGTAAGCGTTCCGTTTTCCACCGTAAGCTCTAAGATACGGTTATTACCGGTATCTACCACATACATCATATTGTCACGAACGAACAATCCCTGCGGAGACTTCAATGCCTTGGTTCCGAGAGCCGCACCGTCCGTATAAGACATCGGGCGATAAGCATCCGGAGACTCATATTCCAATCCCCAGTAATCGTAATTATACGTGTAAGTATTTACTTCCGTTGCGTTGGCTACGCCTGCCGGGAAGACAGAAACTACTGTCATCACACCGAGGAGAGCCGCCATAATTTTTCTTTTAAGCTTCATAATTCTCTCCTCCTATTCCTTAATACCCGAACTAGCCATCGTCTCTAAGATGTTACTCTCGGAGAAGATGAAGATACCGATCGGAACAATCATCATGAACAAACCAACCGCTGCACCTGCACCTGCACGGGCAACACCACCTGCAGTTACCTGAGACAGTGCATACGGAAGAGTCTTTAATTCCTCGGAATAAATGTAGGTAGACTGCGGATCGTTCCAAAGTCCCTGTACCGAGAAAATAATAAGGGTCAACCATGCCGGCTTTACGTTCGGCATGACAATCTTTGTAAAAATACCCCATTCCTTTGCGCCGTCAATCTTTGCTGCCTCAAGCAGGGAATCCGGAATACCTTCCATGAACTGCTTCATAAGGAAGAGTCCCATCGGTGCGGCAAGTGCCGGAAGAATCGGTGCAAAGTAAGTATCCAACCATCCAAGCTTTGCCATAATGAGGTAAAGCGGAATTCTGGTTACGGAGTTGTTAAACATCATCGCCGTGGTAATCATGGCGAATAACTTTCTTCCGCCCGGGAAATCATACTTTGCAAGTACGTATGCACCCATGGACGCAATCAAAAGCTGACCTGCGGTACCCACAGCCGTAATAAATACGGTGTTGAATATGTATCTGGAGAACGGAACCCAGGACTGACCCATGATTACAAACAAATCTTTAAAGTTGTTTAAAGTCGGGTTGTAAACCAAAATGGTCTGCGGGAACTTATATAATTCATCCAGCGGCTTAAATGCCTGACACACCGCCATAATAAGCGGGATAACGAACATTACGCCGAATATTGTTAAAATAATGTACACGCCAAGGTCGCCCGCACGGGAACGGCCCGGCTGTCTGTATTTCCTTCTTCTAATCTTTTTCATCGCTTCTCTCCTTTTCTCAATCTACAGAAAATGCTGCATTCTTTATAACAATCATTGAATTAGTTAGTACCTACTCTGCTTAACAACTTCTGGATGAACTTGTTACAAAGAAGCATTGCAAGGAAGAGAACGGTAGCGATTGCGGATGCATAACCCATCTCGTAACGAACACCACCGTAGTCGTTCAAGTGTGTTACAACGGTATGTACCGCATAGTCCGTACTCGGATTACCACACAACTGCTCCGGAATTGCGGATACGTTGAATGCGGTGGTAATCGCATTGATTGCACCGAACATAAGCATCGGCTTCATGCTCGGAAGAGTGATGTACCAAAGCTCCTGCATACGGTTCTTCAAACCGTCTACATAAGCAGCTTCGTACTGGGACTTATCAAGACCCTGGAAACCTGCTACGAAACCTAAGAAGCCGGCACCCATACTGGACCAAACGGATACGATAATAACTACGATTAACATGTAGCTCGGGTTAGATAACCACAAAATCGGCTCTACACCAAATACCTGAAGTAAGGAGTTAATCCAACCGTAGGCATCGTTATTGAAGATAATCTTCCAGATTGCCATGGTAGAACCGGCTGCAAGAGACGGTGCGTAGAACACTACGACTACAACCGCTCTTAAGTATCTCGGAAGCTCATTAATCATCCATGCAAACAAGAAGGATGCAATGTAGCTGACCGGACCGATAATACCTGCAAGCACGAAGGTATTCTTTACTGCCGTAAGGAATACGTCATCGGCAAGAATCAAGTTAACATAGTTCTGCATGCCACGAAATTCCGGGGCTTCCAATACGTTAAAGTATGTGAAACTAAGGAATAATGACATTGCAATCGGGATAACATAACATATCAGGAACAAAAGTGCATAAGGCAAAATGAACCAATAGCAATTTTTGCTGGCCTTCACTTTTTTCCACATAATCTGTCTTTCTCTTTTTTTCTTTCGCATATACAGCGATAATGTGTTGTTACTCATGCCATCCTCCTTTCTACTCTGTTGCTAAACCGAACTCTGCACGTTTCTTCTCAATCTCATCGTTAATGGTATCGGTGTAATCAAGAAGGGTTTCACGCGGGTCCTGCTTTTCATTATAAACCTTACGTGCTGCGTTGGTAATGTGACGGGTTACAAAATATCCGCCCGGAACTTCCGGAACTTCTTCTGCCCAGCCCCATTGTTCTCTTAATACTTCCATCTGGTCTACACTCCACGGAAGCTGTTCGAAGGCCACCTTGTTTGCAGTCTGGAATCTTGCTGCCGCGCCCATAACTGCCTCCAACTCACGGCCGTATCTTGCCTGAACATCAGCGGATGCCCACCACTTCATGAACTCCCAACAATTCTGAGTCATTTCTGCGGAACGTTCCTCTTTCTTAATCATCATGGATGCCTGACCCCAGGAAGAAACGGAACGGTCGATGGTGCCATCCTCCTGCTCGGTACCCGGAATCAAGGAGAACTCCCAGAGACCTCTGATTTCCGGTGCCAAAACAACTAAAGTGTTGTAAGTATCATAGTCCTGCATACCAAGCGGCATTTCACCGGAACGGAAACGGTTTGCGAATTCAAATGCAACCGGTAATCCGTAATGGCTGTAGAATCTGGTGTACATCTCAAATGCCTTTACACCGGCTTCGCTGTTGATGGTACATTCGGTTAACTTATCATTATACATAGCACCGCCGTTCTGATACAACAATGCAACGTAAGTAGACAAGTCCGGATTTGCCGTACCGCCAATCAAACGCTCGGTAGACGGAATCGCAACCTCTAAGTTGTTCTGCTGTAAGGTCGGTAAAATATCAATCAAATCATTCCATGTATCCGGAGCTTCTACACCAAGCTCTTCCAAAATATCGTTACGATAGAACATAACGTTATATACGTGAGTCAACGGAATACCGTACAAGTCACCTTCAAAGTAGTACGGTGCCATTGCACTGCCCGGATACTCTGCTATAACATCTTCCCAGCCTTCAAATTCATTAAGCGGCTGAGCAGCGTTACGAAGTGCGTAGTTTACCGGATCACCCTGTGCAACCTGAATTGCAACATCCGGACCGGTACCTGCCAATGTAGCACTTAACAACATACCCTGCTGAACCAGCTTTACGTTTACCGGAATGCCGGTCGTCGGTGTGAATACGTCATCCACAAGAGCCTTTAATACGTTACTCTGGTCACGACCACTGGTAATCCAAACAGTAACAGCCTCACCCTCTTCGTATACATTACCGAGAGCATCATAGTCTACGGTAAAGGAAGCAACGAAGGAACGTACGGTATGTGCAACATCCTTAAAGAAACCGGACTCTACCGGTTCCGGCACCTTGTTAGCACCGGTTACATATACGGTATCCACATCAAGCGGTGCCAATGCCAGGTTCATGATAGACGTACCAACGGAACTGACATTACTCTTAAAGGTTGCAAACTGCTTGGAGATACGTTCGGTTTTCTTTACAAACGTCTCTAACTGCTTTGCTAACTTCTGAACAGTTGCGATATCACCGGAAAGTTCACCGGTATAAGCAACATAATCATCAATGGTCTTGTACAGGCGCTTATATTCCAATTCCATACCCGCGATTACTTCCGGATAAACCTTATCCAAATCGTAGTCACGGTACTTATCCGGAACTGCACCGGTCAATACAAGAACGGTACGATACATCTCATTGAGACGAGTTACGGAATCCTGTAAGTTGTTTAATACTTCACCCATGTCACCCATGGTTACTTCCATACGGATGGTGTGAGTACCTGCAGTCAGATAAATCTTATACGGATTTCCTTCCGCATCTGCCAACGTTACATTTTCCCAGTCAGTAGAGTATGGGAACGCTACAGTAGCCATCTCTGCAAACGGAATCACGCCGTCGATATAAACCGCACGGTTGGACACACGACCACGGTTGTATGCCTGACGTGCCTTAACGGTAACGTTATAGAAACCGTCTTTTTCTACTTCGAAATCCCATTCAATCCACTGGCCTGCCACACGCCACTGCTCACCACCGCCGTAGTTTAACTTCGTCTGAGTTACACTGTACGGCTCTGTGTTTGCGGAAGCATGGTCAGAACGCGCATATAAGGACTGTTCGGAACGTGCCGTAGAAGCCTCGCCCGGTAATGCCTTAAAGAAGTCATCGTCACCGGTTGCCTGCGGACATGCTGCAAGATACTCCTCATATGTCAACGCCGGCTTTACCGACTGAATGGAAATCTTGCGAATTGCCATCGGCTCATTCACACAATCCAATGCGATGGTATTTTTACCTGCTTCGAAATAATATTCATACGGTTCGGTATAGTATCCCATGTAGTCCGTAAAATAAGCAGAACTCCATGCCGGCTTCTCTGCCTGGGACGGACGACGGTCATTACCCTGGTTATCGGTAACAACTTCGGTCGCATCTCCCCAACGTCTTGTAAACGTAAGTGCATCAGAACCGGTAAACGGAAGTTCTCCGTTAATTAAGAAGCGACGCTCCATGCTAACGCCTCTGGACTCCACCGGATAATACTCTATGTAAGCACGATATAATCCCGCACTCGGAACATCTATCTGCCATTCGGTATATCCGCCGTCCCCCTGATACAGAACGGTCTCCTCGCCCTGATAATCAGTGAGAATCTCTGTGTTTTCGGCAGTTTCCGCAACATACTTTGCGAGGTCTACCACAATATCCTCACCCTGTGGTCTGGAAGAATTCGCATGTTCCCTAAGGTATGCGGCGTAAGTATCTTTACGCTCAAACTCACCATCTTCGGAACCCTCAAGATTCGTTCCAGCATACTTTTCACTGAAGTTCTCATCGCCGCCGCCGAGGACAGTGGTAAATAACACAACCAAAGCCACAACAACTACGACTCCTGCTACAGTAAGGAATATTCTCTTTCCTTTTGACATAGTTTTCTCCTTTCTTTGTGCATATTCCCTTGCACAACGATTTGTCTTTACGACAAACCAAAGCCGGTGCACACCTCACTTAGGCTGTTTGCACAGCCTTCATAAAATGCGGATCGGCTTTCTTCCCTTTGAAATAATTACCAAAGGGGATGCTTTCTCTTTTTTGTACAGATTCACCAAAAACGGCAATCACAGAAAAAGCTTTTTTTGTAGCGTATAGAGCCATTATAGTCTCTTTTTCGAAAATGCGCTTATCAAATATTGCGTTTCAAGCTTTCACCTGTTGCTCCTTTTCGACACAATATCTGCGAATTCAACTATTTTTTTATCGGCTCTTTACAACCTACATCAATTATATTATGATATTTGTATAATTTCAAGTATAAAATCGCGTTTTCACGAAGTTTTTTTATGCACTTTAACCGTTCTACCCCAGTTCGAAAGAATAGCAATTTTTGATTAATTGTATGCATTTGTTTTTTATTGTTGTGCCAGCACACTTTTTTTAGCAAATTTCACAACAATTATACGGAGGTGATTCATTTATGCTGAATAATATTACGGGACAATTCGACATTTCACATTTAAAAGAGTTACGTCAAAAGGCTTGCGAACGAAATTCTTCTTTTCGTAACCGCATCATTGCCGGCACCCACGAGAAAACTCACTACTCATCAGAAGAGGATTCTTCCGTTTTTCTCTGGATTAATCAAGAGCCGGGAGGATTTCCGCTTCACTGGCACACCACTGCAGAGATTATTATGCCTCTTCAAAACGGTTATACCGTCACCATGAGCAACACAACATACCATTTAAAAGAAAACGAAATCCTTATTATCCCTCCGGGAGAGTTGCATGAACTAACCCCGCCCGAGACCGGTATCCGTCTTGTTTTGCTTTTTGACTTATCTTCTTTAAATAAGTTCAAAGGGTTCACACGACTGTTTTCTTCTTTTTCCTTTTCCGGTCTCATTACGCCGGAAACCATGCCGGAAATTCACGAACAGGAATGTTCCTTATTATTGCAGATTGCCGAAGAATATGCCCAGAGGGAAGATTTATCCGATTTAGCAATTCTTTCGCTTTTGATTCGCTTTTTCGTATTATTTGCCCGTTACAATACAGGGCCGCTTCCCACTGTAACAATTCCTACCGTCCAACCAAACAAACAGAGGGAATATATCGAGAAATTTAACATCGTTTTTGATTATATCGAAAAGCATTATATGGAAGATATTACGTTAGAAGGGGTTGCCTCACAAATCGGTTTTTCCAAATTCCACTTTTCCAGATTGTTCCGCCAGTTTACGGACACACCGTTTTACGATTATCTTTGTGCAAGAAGAATCAAAGCAGCAGAGACTCTGCTCTTGGACCCGAATCTTCCGATTACGGAAATCGCATTGCAATCCGGATTTGCCAGTATTTCTACCTTTAACAGAGTCTTTAAAAAGTTTAAAAAATGCACTCCGACGGAATTTAAAGAATTTTACAAAGCTTCCGGTCAAAACGTCACAAAATAGGATTACAAGTTACATTATAGTAGAAATTGCTTTTTCCCAAAAAACGCTATATAATGATGTGCGTGGTTTTCTCATAACCATGCACATTTTTTTAACAGGAGGATATAAAAATGAGAAATTGGAAACGCGTATTAACTGTTTCCGTTGCACTTGCCATGCTTGTTGCTTTGGCAGGATGCGGCAACAAAGAAACCAATGCAGAGCCGACCTCTGCACCGACCCAGGCTGTAGAGCCGACTGCTGAACCGACTGCCGAACCGACTGCTGAACCGACTGCTGAACCGACTGCTGAACCGACTGCTGAGCCGACTGCTGAACCGACCGCTGAGCCGACTGCTACACCGGCTCCGACAGAAGCTCCGGTTGCTGATGAGACCGTAATTACTTTTGCCGATCTTACTGCAGGCGGCTACGGTTATGAAGCATCCATTGCTGACGGCGCTGTAAATGTAACCATCGCAGGTCAGTATCAGGAAATTCAGTATGTACTTCCGGAAGCTGTTGATTTAGCTCAGTACAGCACAATGATTGTTGACGTTACTTCCAACAATCAGCTGGATATTAAGCTTGTAAATCCGGACGCTGCAGTAAACGAGTACAGCCAGTTGACTCCTTTTAAGGACAACTACACCGCTGAGGGTGCTATCACCGCTCCGGTTGAAATTGCTTTAGCTGAGTTCGCAGACTATGACCTTTCCCAGATTAATTTCATGGCTATGGTAAACGATACTGCTTTCACGCTTAAGAATATTACTTTTGTAAAGTAATTCCACTACTTACATATAGCGTTAGAGAAATTTTCATAACACCAAACAGGCTTCGACGAACCCTCGCCGAAGCCTGTTTTATTTCACGTTATTTACACTTTATTCTGCCACATAAGCAATGCCGCTAAAGAATGCCGTGTTGCTGCTTTCTTTACCGTTTGCCGTGGTGTACATGCCGATGGTACATCCTACAAAACCGCCTGCAGATTCGGTACTTAAAATCTTCGTGGAAGTGCCGGCAAGTAAGACTTTCTCCTCTGTTCCTGCATTATAAGAAAGAGTTGCCGTCTGTCCCTTCTGGGTAATGGTAAAGGTAATCTTGTCTGCCGTCACTTCTTCAGCCTTCTTTACCTGTACCCCGGTATCTCTTGCATTTTCCACAATACGCACCTGCGTCTTTCCGTCAAACTTACCATACTCAATCGTCAGGAACGCCTGCTCACTTTGGAATAACGCAAGACCGGCTGCCTCTCCGTCCTGTGCAGGAGTAAAGTCTACTGTCGTCTTTGCAGTAAAGTAATAAGAAGTCTGGCGAAGTCCCAAAAATGCTGCCGGCTCAAACTGATCCAAAGTATACGGAAGGGTCTTTAAGCGATAGCCGGCACCCTCACCTTTTGCCATGCCTTCCACCGGATTACGAAGTTTTACCATAGTAAACGGAATGCCGTCCCCGTCCTTACCACTGGTTATAAGCGCATCACCCTCTGTTTCCTTAAGCGGAACCGTCACCGTATCCTCTAAGATACCGATACCTGCATTAAATACCGGCCAACCGTCTTCCCAAGTAACCTTTGCAAGGAAGGTTTCACGTCCCATGTTGGTGTGCCACTCACACGGTCTTGACGCAAGCATAACTGCATACCAGTTTCCCTCTGTATCTTCAATCAAGTCTGCATGGCCCACATAACGAATCGGATAATCCTTTCCGAGATGACGATGGGTAAATACCGGATTCATCAAATTGTTCTCATACGGTCCCCACAGTTCCTTACTTCTTGCCACACAAACCGCATGCGCCGGGCCGGTACCGCCCTCTGCGTGAAGAATGTAATAATAACCGTCTTTCTTATAAAGATGCGGTCCCTCCGGCCACTCTGCCTTACGCATCGCACCGTTCCAAACCATCTTATAATCACCCACAAGACACCAGTTTTCAAGATCCAGTTCCTGTATGTAGATGTACCAGTCACCGTTATGGCCCACGCCTTCCGGATTCGGTCTGGTACCGATGTAATAACACTTTCCGCCATCGTCAAAGAATAAGCTTGGGTCAATACCATCCGCACCTGCAAGATAATGCGGCTCGGACCACGGACCCGCCGGGTCGGTAGCGGTTACTACAAAGTTACCGCCATGGCTTACATTGGTAGTAATCATATAGAAGGTTCCTTCATGATAACGAATCGTCGGCGCAAAAATACCGCGGGACATACCGTCATGACCAAGAGGAAGCTGAGATGCTCTGTCCAATACGTTACCGATCTGATGCCAATGCTTTAAATCCGTACTTTCAAAAATCGGAACTCCCGGGAAATAACAAAAGCTGGAATTTACAATGTAAAACTTGCCGTTTACCGCACAAGCGGACGGATCCGGGTAAAAGCCCGGTAAGATAGGGTTTTTAATTTCCATAATCGTATTCTCCTCATGTAAAATTTTTCACCTATTTCGCTGTTTTTTCATCCAACGAACACTTTAAGTGTAGCACATTCCATAGGAATCTGCAACCAAATTACACATAAAAAAAGAACCGTCGCATCGAAAAATGAATGAGGTGACCCCAAAAAGTTAGACTTTTTAAGCGTAGCAGTTTTAAATGGCTGCTACGCTGTTTTTATGCAGCCAAGAGGCTAAGCCTGTATTCCACAGGACTCATCCATCCCAGTTTCTGTTTGATCCGTTGTTCATTGT
>JAFTWC010000029.1 GCA_017465475.1 Lachnospiraceae bacterium | reverse complement strand
GGATTTCATGCTTTTAAAAAGGATGAGCTACACATTTACATGTACCATGAACAGTTTCCGGCTCATAGAGCGCAGTCAACAGCATCAACACAAAAGTCATATCATAACTAAGTGTAATCTGTCCTCTCCAGCCGCTACGTTTCTTTAACACCTGACATAGTCCGCAATAATAGGAATGATATACATCAAATTCTTTAAATTTCATTTCCGCCTTGTTTACAATAATATATCCAAACATTGCGGCCTCCTAACTCTTTTTAATAAACTCATGCCCACACTTTCTGCAGGTAGTGGCAATTCGTCCACGTCCCTTTGGAACACGAATCTTCTGCTTACAATTAGGACATTTATATATACGATGAGTCTTGGACTGTTGCAGCTGACTTTTCTTTTTCTGTAACTTGGCCTTTACCTTCCACTCATATTGCAAGTATTTCTGATTTTCTGCTGAGCGCTTATATATCTGTTTGGAAAACATACGAAAATATACGTATACCATTACTGCAATAGCGATGAAATACAATAAATCCAATCCAAACACCGATAAAATCAACAACACCATCGCTACAATCATTAAAAAACGATTGAACTGGTCATTTCCATATCTTCCTTGCATAAAACGCATAAATTTTTCTTTCATTATAGATACCTCTCCTGACAGAATCACTCTTTGTAATAAATAGTACTCCTGTCAATCTACAAATACAATTATCTAAAAATAAACATTTCTAAAAAAACTGTAAATGTAGAAGTAAATACGAAAAAATACCACTGCAAGTCACCCCACAGTGGTATATGATTCTTTTTGAAATTAAGCCTGAGCTACATCCTTCATAGAGAAGCTGATTCTGCCCATCTTATCCTTACCTAAGCATACAACAGTTACCTTGTCACCTAAAGTAAGTACATCTTCTACATGGTTGATTCTTTCCTTAGCAATCTTGGAAATATGAACCATACCTTCCTTACCGGGTGCGAACTCGATGAATGCACCGAATTCCTTAATGCTTACAACAGTACCCTTGAAAATCTGGCCTTCTTCAAACTCAGTAGTGATAATCTTAATCATCTCTACTGCCTTGTCCATCATTTCCTTGTCAGTACCGCAAACAGATACCTTACCATCATCGGTAATATCAATCTTTACATTGGTACGAGCGATGATTTCGTTGATGGTCTTACCTCTCTGACCAACCACCTCACCGATCTTCGCCGGATCAATCTGAATCTGAACAATCTTCGGAGCGTACTCATTTACTTCCGGTCTCGGCTCTGCGATGGCCGGCTTCATGCAGTTCTCCATGATGAACATTCTTGCTTCACGACATCTTGCGATAGCACCCTCAACGATACTTCTGGTAAGACCATGAATCTTAATATCCATCTGAATTGCAGTAATACCTTCATCAGTACCGGTTACCTTAAAGTCCATATCACCGAAGAAGTCCTCAAGACCCTGAATATCGGTTAACAATACATAATCATCATCAGTATCACCGGTTACAAGACCACAGGAAATACCTGCAACCATCTTACGAATCGGAACACCTGCAGCCATAAGGGACATACAGGAAGCACAGGTAGATGCCATGGAGGTAGAACCGTTGGACTCAAAGGTCTCAGATACGGTACGAATAGCGTACGGGAATACATCCTCGGTCGGAAGAACCGGAAGGAGTGCTCTCTCAGCAAGTGCACCGTGACCGATTTCACGACGTCCCGGACCTCTGGAAACCTTGGTCTCACCTACGGAGTAAGCCGGGAAGTTGTAGTGATGCATGTAACGCTTGGACACTTCGTTCTCATCAAGTCCGTCAAGCTTCTGTGCATCGGAAAGCGGAGCCAAAGTGGTTACGTTACAAATCTGGGTCTGACCTCTGGTGAACATAGCGGAACCATGTACACGCGGGATAATATCTACTTCTGCTGCTAACTTACGAATCTGGGTAAGCTCTCTGCCGTCCGGACGCTTGTGATCCTTTAAAATCATCTTACGAACGGTCTTCTTCTGATACTGATAAATAGCCTCGCCAAGTACTGCAAGCCACTCTTCGTTATCAGCGAAAGCTTCCTCGAGACGAGCGGTAATCTGACGGATGTTCTCCTCACGGGTCTGCTTCTCATCCGTAAATACGGCCTCTTCCATCTCTGTCGGCGGAACAATTTCCTTAATCGCTGCGAATAACTCTTCCGGAACCGCACAACTGGTGTAGGTGTGCTTTTCCTTACCGCACTCTGCAACAATCTTATCGATAAATGCGATTACCTGCTGGTTAATCTCGTGAGCGGCATAAATTGCCTCAATCATCTTTGCTTCCGGTACTTCGTTTGCGCCTGCTTCGATCATGATCACCTTATCACGGGTGGAAGCTACGGTAAGCTTTAAGTCGGAAACCTTGTTCTGGGAAGAATTCGGGTTGAATACGAACTCTCCGTTAATCATACCTACCTGGGTGGTAGCACACGGACCGTCAAACGGAATATCGGAAATCGCTACTGCGATTGCGGAACCAAGCATTGCGGTAAGCTCCGGGCTGCACTCCGGATCTACGGACATAACCATGTTGTTTAAGGTAACGTCGTTTCTGTAATCCTTCGGGAATAACGGACGCATCGGACGGTCAATTACACGAGAAGTAAGGATTGCGTTTTCGGAAGCCTTACCCTCTCTGCGGTTGAAGCCTCCCGGAATCTTACCTACTGCGTACAACTTCTCCTCATACTCTACGCTGAGCGGGAAGAAATCGATACCGTCACGCGGCTTTTCGGAAGCCGTAGCGGTGGAAAGAACCGTGGTGTTACCATAGTGCATGAAAGCTGCACCGTTTGCCTGTGCGGCAACTCTGCCGATATCTACGGTCAAAGTTCTGCCTGCAAGTTCCATTGAAAAACTCTTAAATGCCATTTCAAATCTCCTTTTGTTGTATTGCGGAGATGAGCCGAAACAACTGAAAAACACGCCGGAACCAACTTGCTTTTCAGAAGTCTCGGGATATATCTCCGCTAAATATATATGATACCACAATATGTTGAAAAAGAAAAGCACTTTTTTCGAAATAACACAATTCTACGGTTCTGTACGAACTTTTCGCAAAATGTACTTGAAACTCTTAAAACTTATGATATAATAAACTTAGAAAAAGGCAATCGCCACAGAGTGGTTGACCTTGGGTAAGAGAAAAAACCTTCCCTACTCGTCAAAGTACAGGGAAGGTTTTTTGTTACTATGTTATTGACAAACTAAAACAATGAATGTCAACAATGCCAGAAGGAACATTCCAAAGGACATCAAATCCTTAAAATCAAAACGATTCTTCATCGGCATCACCTCCATTCCGTTCGAATGAAGGTCACCCACCCTTTACCATACGGTATGTACACGATTGCCGGTAGCCTACCGGCTACTATGATTATTATATCATAAATCGCATCAGAACACAAGTTCTGTTTAATACTTTTCAATCTTTTTATTCAAATCAATTTCTAAAAAACACCTTGACAGCTAACAGTCATTAGCATATACTCATCTCGAAAGGCTAATATTCATTAGCTTGTTTTAAAAAAACAAATAACACTTTTAAGAAACGAGGTTCCCATGAACACAAAATTCCGAATCTTAGACGCTGCACTGACCCTTTTTTCCGAAAAAGGGTACCATACTGTCTCTGTAGCCGAAATAGCAGATGCTGTAGGTATCAAAGCCCCCTCCCTCTACAAGCACTATAAGAGCAAACGGGATATTTTTAACGGTATTCTTTCCGAAATGCAGGTAAGGTATGAGAAACAAACCGCAGCACTACAAATGAACGGAAGCAATCCCACAGCTGATGCCGGCATTTTTTCCTCCGTTACGGAGGATTCTTTGATTCAGATGGGCATCGGCTTATTTACTTACTTTTTGCATGATGACTATGTTTGCCGCTTCCGTAAAATGCTGACCATGGAACAGTTTCACGACGCAGAACTGGCTACACTTTACACAAAACAGTATGCCGATGATCCACTATCGTATCAAAGTCAGATATTTTCCATGCTTAGTGCTTGCGGATTGTTCCGCACGGCATACACCGATGTCATGGCACTCCATTTTTATGCCCCCCTTTATCTTCTGCTGACCCTTTGCGACAGAGAACCGGAACGTGAACAAGAAGCACTACTGCTTTTGGAACAACACATCAAACAATTCAATCTAATCTACAAAAAGGAGAACACACAATGAATATTGTATTGATTCACGGACAAAACCACAAGGGAAGTACCTATCATATCGGACGTATGATAGCAGATAAAGTAAGTGAGGAAAAAGAAATTACGGAGTTCTTTCTCCCCAAGGATTTGAATCATTTCTGTCTTGGATGTTACCAATGCATCGAAGGAGACCATAACTGCCCGTTTTACGAAGAAAAAAAGAGGATTATGGAAGCTGTAGAGGCTGCTGATTTGCTTATCTTCACCACACCGACCTATTGTCTCAGAGCTTCTGCACCTATGAAATCCTTTATTGATTTAACGTTCACCTACTGGATGACACACAGGCCAAGAGCTTGCATGTTTTCAAAAAAAGCCGTTGTTATCTCAACGTCAGCAGGCGCAAGTGCAAAATCCGCTACTAAGGACGTTTCCACCGCTCTGTTTTACTGGGGAGTTCCTTACATAAAATCCGTCGGTGTGGCCTTACAGGCTATGAACTGGAATATGGTTTCCCGAAAGAAAAAAGAAAAGTTGGATAAGATTACAACAAAATTGGCAAAGAAACTTACAAACAACAAAAAGCCTTTTGTCGGGTTCAAAACCCGTTTTATTTTCTTTGCCATGAGTAAGATGCAGGCAGCCGGAATGGGATCTTCTCCTATAGAGAAAACCTATTGGGAAGAAAACGGTTTACTCGGCAAAAAACGTCCTTGGAACAGATAAGGATTCTGTACTTTTTCCAATCAGTCCCTTATCCACACACTCGGAGCATTTTTAACTTTATAGGAAATTGCACAATTTCCTATAAAGTGAAAAAGTCGTCGTCTCGGTCTCCCATAACCGAAACGACGACTTTATTATGTTCACGAACACACTCTACTCATCCCTATTTTACTCGTATCATTTACAGCGTCTCAAACTTCTTTCCGCCCCACTTTACCATCAATAAATACAGCAAATAGGTTACCAACGCAATAATCAGCGTCACACCCAAAAGAACAAATACCGAGAACTCTTTTCCCACCAGATTTATGCCGAAAATACTGAGTGCAAACACACCGATGCAAAGGAACATCATGATAATAATGGCTAAAAACACTGCCATAGACTGCTTACACGGTGCTGCTTCCGTCGGCCAGTCAAGACGCGGGAAGCACATATTGAGAACAAGTCCCAGTACTCCGCAAAGTACATGCAACAAGGCCGATCCAATCGCAGCAATCAAAATTTCTGCCAAGGAACATTCGTACACAATACCGAGAATCAACCCACCTATAAACGCTAACGATGCTGCCACCATACAATGAAAACGAAGTTTTGCCTTAAGTACCGCAGCACCGGAAATCGGCATGGAACGCAAAATCCAGATATGCTTTCCTTCCAAGGAAACCGCCGGTGCGGAAATGGTAGTCATGGCTGCCATAAATCCCATAACTGCTACGATTACAAACGAATAATATCTCTTTACATCTCCCAACAAAGCAGCTACCGCCGTTATTTTGGATTTGAACACTATGCCGGCTATCACCAGAGCCACCATCATAAAAATACCCATACCTACATTTACCAGATAGGTTGTACTGGTGAAGAACCGCTTGGATTCCTTTCTGCAGATAGTAGCTTCCGGCGTACGGATTTTGCGATCTCTCTTTTGTTTTCCCGCACTTTTGGTCTTGCCGCCCGCTAACATAGCCTTCGTAAAGGTCTTTGATAACAAGAACATTACTCCCGCAAACACTCCGACGGAAAAAAGTGTAAATAAAAGGAACTGTACCATATCTCCCATACATGCCTGCCCCAGCGCATAAAACGGCCATACAAAACTTTGAATCGCTTCCGCAATCTTACCGCCGTTTTGTATCAGCATCATCAGCAAACCTTCCAACTGATTAATTCCAAACATATACGCTACCATCACAATGGTCATAAAGAAGGTTGCCACCAATGCCTTGTGCTTGAAACCTGCCAAAACAAAATGCAACAACCAGCCAAGCAAGCAGGTGATGGTTTGTATAATCATGGAAAGAAGAAATATGGATACTAAATAAATCACCACAAACTTTACGGAAAAACCGACTTTTAATCCGTAAACCAATCCTGCCGGAAGCATAATGCATGCCGTAAATCCTAAGGTCAGTATGTACAAAGCCAACACACGACTGAAAATAATATGAAACGGTTTTATCGGCATGGCAAGAAGCATTTCGTTATCCTTTGCTTCATACATCTGGCTCTGGGTCGTAAACACCGTACCCAGAATACCGATGGCAAAAGCAAGAATTCCGATTAAGGAAAAATACAGCCATGCAAAGCTTGTTTCAAGAAACGGTGCCAACAAATTACAGGCTCCGAACAATACCACTTCCACCGACGCAATACAAATCAGAACCGCAAGGATAAGCAATGCTCCCGCTCCGGCCTTTTTAGATTTCATTGATTTTTTTATTCCGCCGAACATGGATTTCAAACGAATTTTAATCAATAACCTCATTCTGCCTTATCCTCCAATTCCAGGAATACATTTTCCAAGGAAGAATCACCCTTTACTTCCTCCATAGTGCCGGAAGCCACCAAGTTACCACCCTTAATAATTGCCACTTTATGACAAAGCTTCTCTGCCACCTCCAGAACGTGAGTAGAAAAGAAAATTGCACCACCCTCTTCACAATGCTTTGCCATCAGTTGCTTTAACTGGTGGGACGCAGACGGATCAAGACCTACAAACGGCTCATCCATTAAAATCAACTTCGGTGCATGAATCAAAGCGGAAATAATCGCCACCTTCTGCTTCATACCGTGGGAGTACTCGGAAATCGGAAGGGAAAGAGCATCCGTAATCCCAAGCAGTTCTCCGTAACGATCCGTACGCTCGTCTCTGTCTTCCTTGGAAACGCCGTATACATCTGCCACAAAATTCAAGTAATCGTATCCTGTCAGGAAATCATACAAATCCGGATTATCCGGAATATAAGCCATCTCCTTTTTACATCCCAACGGATCTGCGGAAATCGACTTACCGTTTATCGTAATTGTTCCGGCCGTCGGCTTTAAAAGACCGCAACAGGCCTTTAAAGTAGTAGTCTTTCCGGCACCGTTATGACCGATGAAACCGTAAATTTCCCCCGGAGCAATATGCAGATTCAGGTCATTTACCGCTACCTTATCTCCGTAACGCTTTGTAAAACCTTCAATGTGTAACATAAAAAAATCCTCCCTTATAGTATTCTCTCATAAAATTAGTACAATTTTTGTCAAAAAAGTTACGACCTTAAGAAATTCTTAATTATTTATTTTCGTATCCACTTCGATGAACTCTTCTACCTCACGGGCAATGATTCCCGCCCTTACAAACTCCGGACATCCGTCATGCATCGCGGGTACTCCGGCTTTCGCCTCTTCTGCAAAGCTAACCTCAAACCTTTCGAATCGTATACTTTCAATCTTTTGTTCCGGCAACCCATATAAATATGCCGCAGCAATATGACAATCGGTAGCCTTAATATCACGAAATACAAATCGTCCCAATCGCGGTGTACGTGAATCCACCGGTAATGCCGTTTTTGTCTGCACATAGTCGCTATGGCCGTCTGCATCACAAAAATAAAAGGCATTAATCACCACCGGTGTCAACACTCCGTCCATTTTAATACGTTCGAAACATACATTATCTACAACTGCCTGTTTTCCTCTCCCTCGTCTGGTCTTGATCCGAAGTCCTCTGTCCGTATTTTGAAACACGCAATCCTGCACATGAAGATTCTTTACCCCTCCGGCGCATTCACTTCCGATAGTTACCGCACCGTGGCCGTCCTGCATATGGCAATGTCTCACACGAATCTTTTCCGAAGGCTTTTTATACTTTTCTCCCATGGCAAGCTTTCCTGATTTTACCGCAATACAATCATCTCCCACGGAAAAATACACTCCGGCAATCTCCACATCGTTACAGGATTCCGGGTTTAACCCATCTGTATTTGGAGAATAAGACGGATTCATTATCTTCATATTATAGAATTTCAAACATTCGGAAAAATACGGATGCACGGTCCAGGAAGGACTGTTCTGTACCGTAATTCCTTCCACAGTTATATTCTTACACCGACAAAGGTACACCAAGCGGGGTCTCCATGCTATCCGTTTGATTTTCGACTCCTTCCACCAGTTCTCCCAGGTAGCATTCCCATCAATGATTCCTTCTCCTGTTACAGTAACATCTTCTACATCAATTCCATTTAAAATCCCTGTAAAACAAGCATCTCTTTCTCCTTCCCACGTACCGTAAAGGAGTTCTCCCGCCTCATTATCCGCAGATACACTTCCCGGCAACACAGGAAATCGTTCCCGCTCCGTAAAGGCAGACAATACGGCCCCTTTTTCCAACTCCAAACATATGTGACTTTTTAAAAACACGGACGTAACACGATATGTTCCTTCCGGCACCAGCACTCTTCCCGAAGGCGGGCAGGCCAAAATCGCCGTTTGGAGAAACAGGGTATCATCCTGTTTTCCGTCACCTTTTGCTCCAAACTCCAAAACATTCAGTGTGGCACTTTCCTGTTTTGTGGAAAAAGAAGCTGTTCCCTGCTCCTCTCCGTTATAAAAAGAGCACTCATACACTGTATTCGGTAACAACCCACGAACTGTTGTAATCACTTTATTCGTTTTTCCGTAAGGTATTCCGTTTAATACAATATCATATGTCTTCTCCGTATGGAAATAACCGCCTGCCACAATTTCAATGACCGCATATCTTGCTGCTGTCTCTACTACATGTAATTCCATAAGTACACTCCTCTTTCTTCACATACGAATCTCACTGCAACTATATTTTATCTTAAAACAAGGATAGTGACAAGAATAAAACAGGGCCCCGTCATACAAACGGAGCCCATATCCGATCAAAACGACCGCTCATCTATCAAACTTATCTCTGTACTCTTCCGCTTCCGTCCCCGCCGACTAAATTGTCAACATCAGCTCTGGAAACCAAGTTAAAGTCTCCCGGAATGGTGTGCTTTAATGCAGATGCAGCCACACCGAACTCTAATGCGTCCTTAAAATTCTTTCCGTCAAGGAATCCGCAAATGGTACCGCCGGCAAAGGAATCGCCGCCGCCCACACGATCTACAATAGGAGAAATTCTGTATTCTCTGGAGTGGTAGAACTCCTTCGTATCTCTGGAGTAGATACAAGCAGACCAACCGTTATCGGATGCAGAATGACTGACACGCAGGGAACTGATCACATACTCAAAGTTATACTTTGCTACCATCTGCTCAAAAATATCCTTATATCCGGCAAGTTCTAATTCACCGCTGGTTACATCAGTATTACCCGGTTTGAAACCAAGCACCTTCTCTGCATCTTCTTCGTTACCGATACATACATCTACATACTGCATCAGATTGCTCATAACCTTCTGTGCCTTCTCGGAAGTCCACAACTTCTTACGGAAGTTAAGGTCAACAGAAACCTTCACTCCTGCCTTCTTAGCAGCCTTCAAAGCCACCTCGGTAAGCTCTGCTGCAGCGTCGGACACTGCCGGAGTAATACCGGTAAAGTGAAACCAATCTACGCCTTCAAAAATCTTATCAAAATCAAAATCTTCCGCAACTGCTGTGGAAATAGAAGAATGTGCTCTGTCATAAACGACATTAGACGCACGCATTGCAGCACCGGTCTCAAGGAAATAAATACCGAGACGCTCCCCGCCGTAAGCAATGTTTTCTGTACCAACGTTCATCTTACGAAGAGCAGCTACCGCACACTCACCAATCGGATTCTTCGGAACCTTGGTTACAAAATGTGCATCATGACCATAGTTTGCCAAAGAAACCGCTACGTTTGCCTCACCGCCGCCGTAGCACACATCAAACTCGTCTGCCTGAATAAACTTTTCATTTCCCGGGGTAGAAAGTCTTAACATGATTTCACCCATTGTAACAACCTTTGCCATAGTCTTGTCTCCTTTTTTAATATATATTATGTTTTTCTGCTCTGTTTTGCCGCTTTCTCACTTCTATTTCTTTGTAAGCGTTTACACCTTGATTGTACACATTTTCTTTCAAACTGTCAATCTGTTTTTCATTGATTTTACTTAAAATCTTTTTAAATTTCCACTTGCAGACCTGCGTTGCCTAGTGTATAATATTTTATGTACCATATTTATTTTTTTAATATTTTTTGTAAGGGCTTTCATATTATGAATATTTATGACGTATCAAAAAAGGCCGGCGTATCCATTGCCACCGTATCCCGTGTATTAAACGGCAATCAAAACGTCAGTGACAAAACAAAAGACAAAGTACTTTCCGTTATGAAGGAACTTGGCTACACTCCCAATGTGTTTGCCCGCGGTCTCGGATTAAACACCATGCATACCATCGGTATTCTGTGTTCAGACTCTTCCGATGCCTTCCTGGCTAATGCGGTGTATTATATTGAACAAGCACTTCGTAAAAACGGTTATGAGTCTTTTCTTTGTTGTACCGGCTATGAATTGGAAAACAAAAAGAATTACCTTCGTCTTCTGCTCTCTAAGCGGGTGGATGCCGTCATTTTAGTCGGTTCCCATTATTTAGAACCGAACAAGGCGGATAACGATTACATCATTTCCGCTGCTAACGAAGTTCCAGTCATGATGATTAACGGATATTTAAACCATCCGAATATTTATTGTACACTTTGTGATGACTACCAAGCTGTCTATGATACCGTCGGTCGTATTGCTTCCCACGGAAAAAAGGATTTTATGTTCCTTTACCGCTCCGACAGTAACAGCAGCCGTACCAAAATCCGTGGTTTCAGAGACGGCATAGAGGCCGCCGGACTTACCCTTGCGGAAGACGCCGTCATGTTTTGTCCCAATGATATTTCAGAAACCAAAGAAATCCTACTTTCTTACTACCGGGAGGGTGCCAAATGTGATGCCATTTTAACCTCCGAAGACAGTCTCGCCGTTGCAGCTGTCAAATTCGCAGGAAGTCTGGGGCTTCGTATTCCGCAGGATCTGGAAATCGTAGGCTACAACAACTCTCTTTTGGGCATTTGTACGGAACCTGAGCTTTCCACACTGGATAATCATGTGGAAACTTTAAGTATCACTACGGTTAATACGCTGATGCGCGTGTTGCAAGGTGCGGATGTCCCGAACAAAACCACTATTTCCAACGATTTTATCGTTAGGGGAACCGCATATTAAGGCTATGGTATTGCCTTACATTCCATATAAATTCACTTCCGGGATTTCCGGATTATAACTATCATTATTTAAAGAAAGAAGGATACCGCTATGACACCATTTATGGGAAATGATTTTTTACTGACCAATGACACAGCAAAAGTATTGTATCATGACTACGCATCCAAAATGCCGATTATCGACTACCACTGCCATATCAATCCTCAGGAAATTGCTGAGGACCGTAAATTTGAGAACATCACCCAAGTATGGTTAGGTGGCGATCATTACAAATGGCGTCAGATGCGTTCTAACGGTGTTGAAGAAAAATACATTACCGGCGATGCCAGCGATTATGATAAATTTGTTGCCTGGGCCGGTACTTTACAAAAGGCCATCGGCAATCCGCTCTATCACTGGAGTCACTTGGAACTTAAGCGTTATTTCGGATACGAAGGTACCCTCTCTCCGGAAACAGCAAAGGAAGTGTGGGATATTTGTAATGAAAAGCTTGCACAGGCTAATTTCAGCGCCCGTAACCTGATAAAAATGTCCAATGTCACCACCGTATGTACTACCGATGACCCGATTGATTCTTTGGCATGGCACAAAATGATTGCGGAAGACCCAACTTTTGATGTACAGGTACTTCCTGCATGGCGTCCGGATAAAGCTATGAACTTAGAAAAACCGGATTATATTGACTATTTGACAAAGCTTTCCGCTGTCAGCGGTATAAAAATCGAATCTTTTGCTGATTTAAAAGAAGCACTGAAAGCTCGTCTTGCATTCTTCGCTTCCATGGGCTGTAAGATTTCCGATCATGGTTTAGAGTATGTGATGTACGCTCCTGCTTCTGATGAAGAAGTAACTTCTATCTTTGAAAAGAGATTATCCGGTGAAATGCCGTCCCCGGAAGAACAGCTTAAGTTTAAATACGCGTTCCTTTTATTTATGGGAAGAGAATACAATCGCCTTGATTGGGCAATGCAGCTTCATTACGGCGTACGTCGCGACAACAACACCAGACTCTTTAAGGCATTAGGTCCGGATACCGGTTTTGACTGTATCAATTCCGTTAACTGTTCCGAGCAGCTTGCAGCCTTCTTAGATGCCTTAGCTCAGACCGATGAGCTTCCGCGCACTATTTTGTATTCTATCAATCCGATTGATAACGCTGCCATCGGCACCATTATCGGTTGCTTCCAGGACTCTTCCGCAGTAGGTAAGATTCAGCAAGGCTCCGCATGGTGGTTCAACGACAACAAAACCGGCATGGTAGAACAGATGACCTCTCTTGCCAACTTAGGCCTTTTAGCAAATTTTGTAGGTATGCTTACCGATTCCAGAAGTTTCTTGTCTTACACCAGACACGAATACTTCCGTCGCATTCTGTGTAACCTGGTCGGTACCTGGGTTGAAAACGGTGAATATCCTGCCGATATGGATTTTCTCGGTAAAATGGTACAGGATATTTCCTACAACAACTGCTTACGCTATTTTCACTTTTAATTGTTTATAATATACCCCCCTCTTGAAAAAGAACTGCCTCGTTCCCGGGACAGTTCTTTTTCTTTTTCCGACAAAAACAGTATTATTTGGTCTTGTCAAAGTTACTATAATACTGTATAATAGATTGGAATATAGGATTAAAACAAAATGACTTATGGAGGTATTTTATGAGACATTTAATCAGCCCTTTAGATTTGTCGCCGGATGAAGTAACCGATTTACTTAATCTTGCTGAGGATATCTATTCCTCTCCTGAAAAGTATTCCCATTGCTGTACCGGCAAAAAATTAGCTACTTTATTTTACGAACCAAGTACACGTACCCGCCTCAGTTTTGAAGCCGCAATGCTGAATCTCGGTGGTAGTGTTCTTGGTTTTTCTTCTGCCGACTCTTCCTCTGCATCAAAAGGAGAAAGCGTTGCAGACACCATACGCATCATTTCCTGCTATGCCGATATATGTGCGATGCGTCATCCGAAGGAAGGTGCTCCGTTAGTTGCATCCATGCACTCTTCCATTCCGGTCATCAATGCAGGTGACGGCGGACATAACCATCCGACTCAAACATTAACGGACCTTCTTACTATAAAAAACTTAAAAGGACACTTAGACGGACTCACCATCGGATTCTGCGGTGATTTAAAGTTCGGTCGTACCGTACATTCCCTTATTAATGCCATGGTACGTTATCCGAATACAAAATTTGTTTTGATTTCTCCGAAAGAATTACAGATTCCGACCTACTTAAAAGAGGAAACATTAGATGTTCTCAACATTCCGTATGAAGAAACCTCTAACTTAGAAGAAGCACTTCCGAAACTTGATATCCTTTACATGACCCGTGTACAGAAAGAACGTTTCTTCAACGAAGAGGACTATATCCGTTTAAAAGATACCTTTATTTTGGACAAGCAGAAAATGCAGCTGGCCAAAGATGATATGTTGGTTCTTCACCCGCTTCCGCGTGTGAACGAGATTTCCACCGATATTGATGATGACCCGCGTGCAGCTTATTTCAAACAGGCTAATTTCGGTGTGTATGCCCGTATGGCACTTATTTTAACTTTACTCGGAATTAAGACAAACTAAATCGTTGCAGAAAGGAGAACTACCATGTTAAATATCGGAGGAATTCAAAACGGTGTTGTTATGGACCATATCGTAGCGGGATGTGCCATGGACATCTATCATTACCTTGAACTGGATAAATCAGACGCTACCGTTGCAATTATCAAAAACGCAAAAAGTAACGTTATGGGAAAAAAAGATATTATAAAAATTGAAGGATATACAGATTTTGATTTCGATGTCCTTGGTGTCATTGACCCGAATATCACCATCAACATTATTAAAGAAGGCGTAATCGCAGAAAAAAGAAAATTGAACTTACCGGAGCGTGTTACCAACATCATCCGTTGTAAGAATCCACGTTGTATCACTTCCATCGAGCAGGAACTTCCGCATCGCTTTAAGCTTACAAACCGAGCAAAGGGTGTATACCGTTGCGAGTACTGTGAACAACAATTTAAGAGAGGCTAACGTTTACGGGGCTGTCGCATGAAAATGCGCGGCTCCGTTTTTTATGCTATAGATTCAATGTATGGTTGACAATAGAGAATCTGCTTTTTGCTTTTCCCGAAGGGTCGCGTTTTTAGCGCAGTCGAAATCACCTTCTAGAGTGGCTTAGGCTTGAGGTCGCTCCCGAAAGGCTTAGCCACTCTTGAAGGAAGTTTGACGGAGCGTTGCGACTTGCAAAAAGAGATTCGTTATTGGCGCCCATACACTTTTTGCAAACAAAAAACGGAGCCGCGCATTTTCATGCGACGGCCCCGTTCTCCTCTGAATACTACTTTCTCAAGCCCAAACGCTCAATCAAAGAACGATATCCCTCAAGGTCGTTCTTCTTTAAGTACTCTAACATACCACGTCTCTGACCAACCATCTTTAAGAGACCACGACGAGAGTGGTGATCCTTCTGGTTAACCTTTAAATGCTCAGTGAGCTCGTTGATTCTTGCGGTAAGAATTGCAATCTGAACCTCCGGAGACCCGGTGTCATTTGCGTTTCTTCCGTATGCTGCGATAATCTCAGCCTTCTTTTCCTTGCTAATCATAATAGCAACCTCCTAATTATAATATAATCGCCTGCTACTAAGTAAGCGGTTGGAGTATCCGACTTCTGAGTAGCGGCTCGCCCGAAAGCTCCTAAATTGTAACATATCTTAGCTTAAAAGTAAAGCACTTTTTTTAAATCCATACTTAAATTAAAATTTCTTCAATGGAGATTTCCGGATGCTCTGCCAAATTGATAAACTCTGTACCGCACAAAATGACCGGACGAGACAGCTTATGTTTATTTAACATAACAATCTCTCCCTCTCGACCGTTACTCAAGCGAACCCAATTCTTAATATACGTCTGTACAATATTTTCCAAAAAGACTAAAATGTATTCCGGATCAAACATACTTAAGCCTTCCTGCTCAAACATCTCAATCACCTTAAACGGACACAATGCTCCGCGATACACTCTTGCTGCCGTCATAGCATCATATACATCTGCAATAGCTACCATCTTTGCAAACTTATCAATCTGATTTCCTTTCAGTCCCAGCGGATAACCGGAACCGTCGCTACGCTCATGATGCATCAGTGCTGCATTTTGTACACTGGCTATAAAACGAGACTCAAACAAAATATTGTACCCTTCCATCGGATGTGTCTTTATTAAATCATACTCCTCATCTGTCAATCTGGAAGTTTTTTTCACAATCTTCTCCGGTATGCGAAGCTTTCCGATATCATGCAGCAAGCCGCATACCGTGGCAATCTCCTTCTCCATGGCAGACATATGCATCCAGTCTGCAAATACATTACAAATCAATGCCACGTTCATGGAATGATTAAAGGTACTATCGTCATAATCCCGCATATTATGCAGAATATCAAACACATGAATACCGCCTCTGGTATCATCCAACATACTGGTCGCCTTCTGACACAATTCGGAAATACCGATTTTCTGAGACTGCATGGATATAATATCCTGGAATGTAACCTCCAGATTTTCTACTTCCTTCTCATAGTTCTCCTTGAACGCCTTAAACTCCGGAGATTCTTTGATTTTGGAAGGTATATACGTCCGTTCATAAGTCGGCTTCTTCGGCACTTCTGCCACTTCTTCTTTAATATAGACTGAATAAATACTGTGAAACGTAAGCTTGGTAATACTTTCATCTGTCAAAATTGTATTTTTACCCATCACCAATATATTATTGGCATTATGAACATCCTTTGCGATGATCATTCCCGGTACTAAAAGCGCAGTCTTTACTCTTTTCACCGAATTACCTCCTCCTTTGTAACCCACAATAATTAATACAGATTCCTTACTTTAAACTCTTTCTCTACTTCTCGTCTTTGATCCTTCTTGGCCATGGTTTCTCGCTTATCATAAAGATTTTTACCCTTTGCTAAACCGATTTCAACCTTTACAAGTCTTACTTTAAAATAAACCTAAAGCGGTACCAGTGTATATCCCTTCTGTGCCAGTTCCCCGGAAAGCTTTAGAATTTCCCTTTTATGCAACAACAGCTTTCTTACTCTTAACGGATCTTTATTAAAAATATTTCCTTTTTCATAAGGGCTGATATGCATACCGTACACATACACTTCTCCTCGTTCTATCCGGATAAATGACTCTTTAATACTGCACTTTCCCATACGAAGTGACTTCACTTCTGTGCCGAATAACTCAATTCCGGCTTCATACTTATCCTCTATAAAATAATCAAAATATGCTTTCTTGTTGTTGGCAATCAACTTTACTGCCTGCTTTTTTTCTGCCATACAAATCCCCTTTATTGTCACTACTTTCAGTTTACCGCGAAACAAGCAAAAAATCAATAGTCTTTAATAATTTATCTACATGATTTATCCTTATTTCTATCTTTTGCCCCAACTGAAACACCTGATACGTCCGTTCTCCTACCAAACGATAGTTTTCTTCATCGAACCAATAATAATCGTCCACCATATCGGATAGCCGTATCATTCCCTCCACTGTATTCGGAAGTTCCACATACATTCCGTAATTTGTAATACCGGAAATAATTCCTTCGGCCACCTCACCAATGTGCTCTTCGGCATATTCACACTTCTTCATCTTTAAAAGTTCGCGTTCTGCTTCTTCGGCTCTACGCTCCGTCTTAGAGGAATTCTGTGCCACTTCCGGAAGTATGACACTGTAATGTGCCCTTCTTCTCTCCGACAATTCTCCTCTCAAATTCTCCTTTATAATACGATGAATCTGCAAATCGGGATATCTGCGAATCGGAGAAGTAAAATGACAGTAATACTTTGTTGCCAATCCGAAATGCCCTTCACACTCCGTCATATACTTTGCCTGCTTCATGGAACGAAGCGTAAGCCTTGCTATCAGTGCTTCCTCCGGACTTCCGTCCGCCTTTTCCAAAAGACTTTGCAGCACCTTCGGATGCGGCGCGGTTTTTGACCCTCGTAAGTTATATCCGAAATTTTGAATCAGAATCCCGAGACGCTTGATTTTCTCTTCATCCGGACTTTCATGCACACGGTATACAAACGGAATCTCCTGCCAGAAGAAATCCTCCGCAACAGTTTCATTCGCCGCCAACATAAAGTCCTCAATCATCCGTGTGGCATCATTTCTTTCATATGGTTTAATTTCTACCGGCTTATCGGTCTCATCCAGAATAATCTTACTTTCCGGAAAATCAAAATCAATGGCGCCTCTGTCTTTTCTTTTTTGACGAAGTAACCCGGAAACTTTTGCCATCATAAGTAACATGGAATAGATTTCCCCGTATTCGGCTTCCAGTGCTTCTTTGTTCTCCTCGTCTGCCGAAAGAAGTGCCGCCACTTCTGTATAGGATGTCCGCCTGTTGACATGAATGACGCTTTCTGCCAGACGATGTCCCACAATAGTGCCCTCCTCATTCAGTTCCATGATACAACTAAGCGCCAGTCTGTCTTCTCCTGCATTTAACGAGCAAATTCCGTTAGAAAGACGATGAGGTAACATCGGTACTACCTTATTAATCAAATACACGCTTGTCCCGCGTTTCTTTGCTTCCGTATCCAAGGCACTGCCTTCTCTTACATATTCCGTCACATCCGCAATGTGCACCCCGAGAAGATACCCATTCTCCGTCTTTTTTAAGGAAACGGCATCATCCAAATCCTTCGCATCTTCTCCGTCTATGGTAATCATCACTTCGTCTCGTAAATCCAGACGACCGACACACTCCTTTTCCGTAATCTGTTCCGGCACCGATTCTGTTTCTTCCATCACGTCCACCGGAAAGGTTTCCGGGATTCCGAAGGCACGCAACACCGTCACCACATCACTTCCGGGGTCATTGATGTGTCCCAGTATCTCTATCACTTTCCCCATAGGATTCTGCTTACCGTTTCCGAAATCCGTAATTTTCACCGCCACTTTATGACCGCTTACCGCTCCCATGGAATATTTTCCGTCTATAAAAATATCACTTCCCAGGCGCTTATCCTCCGAAACCACAAAACCGTACTCTTTTTTTCGAAAAAAAGTTCCCACTACGATTTCATTGGCACGCTTCACGATTTTTACAACACGGCCCAAACGGCTTTTGCCCGCTTTTTGGGATGTATCCTCAAAAATAACCGCTTGTACCACATCTCCGTTTAATGCTCCCAATGTGGAACCGGCTTCGATATAAACATCCGGACTTCCGTCCTCCGGAGACAAAAAGCCGAATTCCCTGGAAGTTCCCCGATATTCTCCGGAAAGAATCAAAACATCTTCCGCATGGTAGCGTCCCTTCGTATCCATAGTAATACTGCCGTCCTGCAACAGAAGTTCTAAGATATAAGATAATTCCTCTCTTGCTTCAACCGGCACACGAAATAATGCCGCAATGTCCCTCTTTCGCATGGGAACATACTCCGGCTCCTTCATAAATTTTAGAATTTGCTCTTTCCGTTTTTTTAACTCTTTTTCTGTCATATACCCTACTTTCTTTCTACTTTCACTATCCGTGCAGGCGGTGCTCCGCCCCTTGCCCACCCTCGCTGCAAAGCCGCTCGGTCGTGGGCGCGTTCGCTTTTCGATAACGTCTTGCAAGCCGGCTTGCATCCGTTTCCTCAATGCTCACTTTGCCTGCACGGAAAAAAGAAAACCCGAAGAACTGCATCTTTTGCAAGGTTCTTCGGGTTTTTTACGCTTGTAGTTTTACCACTTCATATTCAATACAAACGAAATAACAATGAATAATGCAGCGAGAATCTTCGTTGCAAGCTCTAACTTACCTTCGATAGAACGACCTTTGTTCTTACCCCAGTAAGTCTCAGCCATACCGCTGATTGCTCCAAGTCCTGCGGACTTACCTTCCTGCATAATAACCACGATTACTAATGCGATACAAATCAGTACATATAATGCTGTCACAATAATTCTTAATGCGTCCACTTATCACACCTCCAATACCGAGTATTTCCTTTTTATCAAAGAATAACGCAAAATTCATTATAAAATATTTTGTCCTCTTTGTAAAGAGTTATTTTTTAAATTGTTACATTTTCCCACACTTTTTTCGTACTTTTGTTTGTACAACCCTTATTTCTTAATCAAAAGAGACTTACCGGTCATTTCCTTCGGCTGTTCCATGCCCATCATCTCGATTAAAGTCGGAACGATATCCGCAAGACAACCGCCTTCACGTAAGGTATATGCCTCGTCGTAGTTAACAAGGATAAACGGAACCGGATTGGTCGTATGTGCCGTAAACGGAGAACCGTCTGTATCCACTAACTTCTCTGCATTACCGTGGTCTGCACAAATAAACATCTGACCGTTCTTTTCCATCAATGCGTCGTAAGCCTTTCCTACGCATTCGTCTACTGCTTCAATTGCCTTTACCGCAGCTTCCATAATACCGGTATGACCTACCATATCCGGATTTGCAAAGTTCACTACGATTACATCGTACTTTTCAGACTTAATGGCATCCACAAGATTATCAGCCACCTCGTAAGCACTCATTTCCGGCTGTAAATCAAAGGTTGCTACCTTCGGAGAATTTACAAGGATTCTGTCTTCTCCCTCAAACTGCTTTTCTTCACCACCGTTAAAGAAGAAGGTTACATGAGCATACTTCTGGGTCTCGGCAAGACGAAGTTGGGTCTTGTTATTCTTTGCAAGGAACTCACCGAAGGTCATGGTCAGTTCTTCCGGCGGGAATGCAACGAGTACATTCGGCATCTCCGCATCATACTGTGCCATACATACAAAAGTCGTATCAAAGAAACCGTTCTTTCTGGTAAATCCTGCAAAATCCTTATCAACAAATGCTCTTGTAATCTGTCTTGCACGGTCCGGACGGAAATTGAAGAATACAACACTGTCGTTTTCCTTAATCATACCGTCTTTCTCAATTACGGTCGGAAGCATGAACTCATCGGTTACACCGTTTGCGTAAGAATTCTTTACAGCTTCTACCGGATCCTTCTCTTCTACGCCTTCACCGAATACAAGGGCGTTGTATGCCTTTTCCACTCTGTCCCAAGCGTTATCACGATCCATTGCATAGAAACGACCTGCGATGGTTGCAATCTTACCTACACCGATTTCAGAAAGCTTCGTTGCAGCTTCTTCCATATATTCTGCTGCGGAAGACGGCGGAACATCACGTCCGTCAAGGAAACAATGTACATATACCTTATCAAGACCGTTTCTCTTAGCCATCTCAACTAAACCGTACATATGCTCCGTATGGCTGTGTACACCGCCCGGAGACAACAGACCCATTAAATGAAGTGCAGAACCCTTCTTCTTACAATTTTCCATAGCCGCCACCAGCGCCGGATTCTCGAAGAAATCTCCGTCCTTAATGGACTTGGAAATCTTAACAAGCATCTGATATACAATTCTTCCTGCGCCCATGTTGGTATGACCCACTTCGGAGTTCCCCATCTGACCATCCGGAAGACCTACAAACAATCCGCTTGCCTCACCCTGTACCGTCGGATACATAGAGGTAAGCTTATCCATTACCGGCTTCTTTGCCTGTGCGATTGCATTGCCTTTCTCACTGTTTTCTACGCCGTAACCGTCTAAAATCATCAGAACCGTTGTCTTTTTGCTCATGTTCTTTGTCTCCTTTTCTATAAACATTTTTTTAACAATCTTTTTGAAATCCTTACATAGTTTCTCATACTTTGCAAAAATTTTCAAGTATGTTTTGGAAAAAAGTAGATTTTCCTTTCTAAAACCACGTTTTTCCTTGTAATGTTTTCTCCCCTTCGCTATAATAAAGCCATACATTACTTTGATATAAAGGAGTTTTCCATGATTATACTGATTACTGCAATTTTTCCGGAGGCAAATGCAATTCTTTCGGGGTTTTCCATGAAAAAGGTGGCATACAACAGCTTTACACTGTACGAATCTGAGCAGGATGCTCTGCGCCTTCTGCTTACCGGTTCCGGCAAATTAAATGCTGCTATGGCAATGACGGAGTATTTAACCATTCATTCCGTTTCTCCACAGGACATTTTTTGTAATATCGGTATTTGCGGCGGAGATTCCGATTCTTCTGTGGGAGATGCTTATCTTTGCGCCTCTGTTACAGAGCTTACCACAGGAAAATCCGTTTACCCGGAGTTGTACCATCACCCTTTCCCGGAAGCCCGCTTGTTTACGTCCGACACTCCGGTTACCTCCCCTTTTATAAAACAGGAGGGAAATCTCCCTGTCCTTTACGATATGGAAGCCTATGGTGTTGCCGTCCCATTATTTCGCAAGGTTATGCCGTCCCATTGTTTCTTCTATAAAATTGTTTCCGATATTTGTGACGGAACAGTTCCTTCTCCGGAAGCAGTCACGAAACTGATACAACGTCAACTTGCTCCGTTACTTACTTATTTGAAAATGAAAGAAGAAGAGCTTTCCCTTTTCCTAACCGAAAACAATGCCCCGCAACATAAAATCGATTCCATGGCAAAGAATATAGCCGCTGACTATACCTTTTCCACCACCATGGAGCGCAAGCTGAAGGGACTTCTCACCTATGCATTCCATGCAGGCTTATCAGAACAGGAACTATTTTCTGCTTTGCCAAAGCCAACAGATACTCCTCACAAGAAAAAGGAAGCCTTGCAGCTTTTGGACGCACTGGAATCCTTTGTCCTTACGAATAAAAGCACTTCCGATTCCGGGAAGCCATTCGATTTATCTTCAGACCCCCGTCGACCGTTTCGGCACATTTACGTGGAGCGGGATGTTTTGACACACCCGGTTACCCGACAGATTCTTTCCCGCCTGCCAAATTCTTCCGTCATTCCGGTGGAACACTATAAGGATGTCTTTAACCGTGGAAAACAGGATTTATCCATGCAGGAAAAAGAACCTTCTCTTATCCTTGCAAAAAATAACGGAACTTATTTTTATCCGGGCGCCCCGGTTTGTCAAAGTTTCGGAGAAGAACACTTTATGTACACCTCCTGCGTCATGAATTGTCTGTATGACTGTGACTACTGCTACTTACAGGGCATGTATCCCGGCAGAAACATGGTAGTTTTTGTGAATTTGGAAGATTACTTTAAGGAACTGGATACACTTCTTGCGAATCATCCTGTTTACCTTTGCTGTTCCTATGATTCGGATTTGGCTGCTTTAAATGGTTTGCTTCCTCATGCAAAAGCCTTTTGCGAGTATGCCGCGACTCATCCCGAGTTACGATTGGAATTGCGTACAAAAAGTGCTGCCCTTCCCTTTGTAAGAGAACTTCCGGCAGCGAAAAATATCATCATGGCATTTACCCTGTCTCCGGATGAGTTGATTTGTCGATACGAACATTACACACCATCCTTGCGGGCAAGATTGCGTACCGCAAAAGAAGCTGTAAAGCGTGGCTTTTCTTTAAGACTTTGTTTTGACCCGATATTAGATGTACCGAATGCGTCGGAATTATATTCTACTCTTGTAGATAATGTATTTTCCGTACTTTCACCGGAAGATCTTACCGACGTCAGCCTGGGCGTCTTCCGCATATCAAAGGATTACTTAAAACAGCTAAAAAAGGCTAAGCCAAGCTGTTCCGTTTCTCATTATCCTTATGAACTGACCAACAATGTGTGTCACTACCGTAAGGAACGTTGCGAAGAACTGCTTTCGGTAGTACGTGATACCCTCTGTCGTCACGGTATCACAGAAAACCAACTTTTTCTCTGGACTCCCGACGAGTCCGGGGAAATATAATTTTCACAAGAAGGAGAACATTATGTTAAAAAATAAACTCGCACTAATCACCGGTGTTTCTTCCGGCATCGGAAAATGCTTATTGCTTCGCTTATTAAAAGAAGGATGTTTAGTTTACGGCGTTGTAAAGAACCAGGACCGCAAAGAAGTCTTATGGGCAGAACTCTCTTCTTCCTTAACAAACGAGGAATTACAACGGGTTGTTCTGTTCGTCTGTGATTTACGAAACACCTCCGAAATCGAATCCTTGGCAGACGCCATGCACAAAGAGAACCTACACCCGGATTTACTTCTTTTAAATGCCGGTGTGGGTTTTTACGGTCCCCACGAAGAGCTTTCCGCAAAACACATTGCTGAGCTTTCTGCCGTCAATTTTACGGCTCCGCTCCTATTAACCAACCGCTTTTTACGAGACATAAAAAACAACCGGGGACATATCCTGTTTATTTCTTCCGTAACTGCTTCAAAAACAAACAATACCCACGGGTGTGCCTACGGTGCCACAAAGGCAGGGATTTCGAACTTCGCTAAAAGCTTGTTTGAAGAAGTACGAAAATACGGTGTCCGCGTGACAGTTCTGGCTCCCGATATGACCCAAACCGACTTATACCGAAACGCTTCATTCTGTGCCGCAAACGATGCCGATGCTTCCCTTACACCGGAAGAAGTAGCCGATTATGCACTCTTTGCCCTTACTGCCAGGGAAGGGCTCAACCTAACAGAATTGACGATGCAACCGCAATTGCATCGCTTAGAACGTATAAAGAAACTCTGATTTCGCTTTCCTAACACGTATTTATAATGACTTTTTTTCCGTTTTGTGCTACACTGATAGCGTAGGACATTTTGTATATGAAAGGAGTTTTCCTATGAAAATCATCATTGCGGGCTGTGGCCGGGTGGGCTACGCTCTTGCACAACAGTTAAATGACGAAGGACACGATCTTACTTTAATCGATAACTCTGCAGAGCGTTTACAACCCGCCCTGTCCAATTTAGATTTACAAGGTGTGGTAGGAAATGCTTCCAGTGTGTTAACTTTACAGGAAGCCGGTATAGAGCATGCTGATTTGTTCATTGCAGTTACCAATCAGGATGAAATCAATCTCATCTCTTGTCTGCTTGCGAAAAAATCCAGTCACTGTCGCACCATTGCCAGAGTCCGGAATCCGGAGTATTTTAAAGAAGTCAATTACTTTAAAGATTGCATGGACATTTCCATGATAATTAATCCGGAATTCGCAGCAGCTACGGAAATCGCACAGCTGATTCAGATTCCGGATGCTATGGACATTGATTCCTTCGCAAAAGGGAAGGTTGACTTAATGCAGGTAGTAATAACTGAGAACTCCCCTCTTCACAACATGAAGGTTCAGGAGTTTTCCCGCAAATTCAACCATGAAATCCTCATCTGCATTTTAGTTCATGACCACCAGGTTTGTATTCCGAACGGTAATTCCGTACTTATGGCAGGAGACACTATCTCCATTATTTTACCAAGAAAGAAAATCAACAGTTTTTATCGAATGAGCAATCTGGCCACCATTCGGGAAATCAAGGATGTCATGATCGCCGGTGGCGGTATGATTCCTTACTATCTTGCTCAAATGCTGCTTCGTTCCGGTATCGAAGTAAAAATCATTGAACGCAATCGTGAACGCTGTGATTTCTTAAGTGATGCCCTTCCAAAGGCAACCATTATCCATTCCGATGCTACGGATCATGACCTCTTACTGGAAGAAGGCATTGAAAAGACTGACGCTTTCGTTTCTTTGACTGCGGTAGACGAAGAAAACATCTTCCTCTCCCTATATGCCAACAAATCGAATTCGACCTGTAAAAAAATAACAAAAGTAAATCGTTTAGCACTGAACGAGATTATAAACGATTTACCGATTGGCAGCACCATCTCTCCTAAAGACATAACCACTGAGTACATATTACAGTATGTACGCTCCCAAAATAATTCTTACGGAAGTAATGTGGAAGCACTTTACCGCCTGATGGATAATCAGGTAGAAGCATTGGAGTTCCTTGTAAAAGAGGAATGCGCTGTGACCGATATTCCGTTTATCGACTTGAATTTAAAGAAAAACCTTTTGATTTGCTGTATTATCAGGAACGGACGCATCATCACCCCGAGTGGCCGGGACTTTATCCAAAAAGGTGATAAAGTTATTGTCGTTACTACCCATAAGGGATTACAGGATATCTCCGATATTCTGGACGATTCCGTGAAATAGGAGAATTTGCCATGAACTATTCCATCATTTTTAAAATTATCGGCTGGGTCATACAATTAGAAGGTATTTTCTTTTTACCTCCGGCCCTAACCGGATTCATTTATAAAGAATACAATGATGCCTTGATTTATCTTCTGCTGGGCATTCTCTGCATTATTAGCGGCGGTTTGATTCGTCGGCAAAAATTAAACAAGACCGCCTTTTATGCAAAAGAAGGCTTTGTTGCCGTGGCTTTAAGCTGGATTGTAATGAGTGCTATCGGTGCTCTTCCCTTCGTACTTACCAAGGACATTCCGTACTATCCGGATGCACTGTTTGAAATCATTTCCGGTTTTACCACCACCGGTTCCAGCATTTTAACCGATGTAGAGGCTCTCTCCCATGCAAATCTTCTTTGGAGAAGTTTCAGTCACTGGATCGGCGGTATGGGTGTGCTTGTATTTATTCTTGCTATTCTTCCTATGACCGGAGGTTCCACCACAAACCTCATGAAAGCGGAAAGCCCGGGGCCTTCCGTGGGAAAACTGGTTCCCAAAATGCAGCGGACCGCATTTTTACTGTACGCTATCTATTTGGTTATGACCATTATTACCGTGATTTTTCTTTTGTTTGGCGGCATGCCCCTCTTTGACTCCCTTTGCCATGCCTTCGGTGCGGCAGGTACTGGTGGCTTCGGCATCAAAAATGACAGTTTAGCGGGATACTCCACCTATTTACAAAACGTAATCACCATATCCATGTTTTTATTTGGTGTAAACTTTACCTTCTATTATTACATTTTGATTCGCAAGGTAAAGGATGCTTTCCGTATGGAAGAAGTACGTTGGTACTTTATTATCTTTCTAGGTGCCGTTGCACTTATTACCGTTTCTCTCGTCGCAGAAGGCGGTGGCATCGGAGAAAGTATTCAGACCGTAGCCTTCCAAGTAGCATCGGTCATGACCACCACCGGATATGCCACCACCGATTTTAATCTCTGGCCGGAGTTTGGGCGAGCCATTATGGTTTGTCTTATGTTTATCGGTGCTTGTGCCGGTTCCACCGGCGGCGGAATCAAAGTTTCCCGTATTATGATTTACTTAAAACAGGTTCGAAAGGAACTGATGCAACAAATTCATCCGAAACGAATTCGAGTTTTAAAGATGGACGGAAAAGCACTGGAACACTCCGTAGTGCATTCTTGTAATACCTTACTGATGGCTTACATCGTTATTTTTATTGTATCCTTACTGCTTATTTGCTTAGACGGTTTTGATATGACTACAAACTTTACTTCCGTGGCTGCAACTTTAAACAACATTGGTCCGGGATTAAACGTTGTTGGACCTACCGGAAACTTTTCCGAGTTCTCCACTCTTTCAAAGTTTGTTTTTATGTTTGACATGTTAGCGGGACGTTTGGAAATTATCCCAATGATGGTTCTCTTCCACCCTTCCACCTGGAAGAAATAAATTATTTAAGTTTTTCAAAAAATTTCAAAATATCTCTTGCCAAACAGGAAAAAGTATGGTACACTATTTCCTGTTCGGCGAGGTTGTTTCGTCGGTACATGCGGATGTGGCGGAATGGCAGACGCAGCAGACTCAAAATCTGCCGGTTTCACGATCGTGTGGGTTCAAGTCCCACCATCCGCATAAAAAAGAAGGCTCTCGGCTTATTGCCGGGGGCCTTCTTTTTTATGCGGATAAGACCTTGAACCCATGTTCAAGGTCTCCTCGGCGTACAACGCCTCGTCGGTCGGTTCAACGGAAAAAGGTCCACAGGACCTTTTTCTTTTTCCGTCTCACCCCACCATCCGCATAAACCAAGATTAGCTTTGTTTCCCGAAGCGAATGGGCCTTTTTACCCAGGCTTCTAGTTCGTCTTCGTTTCATTTCGGTCCGCTTTTTTTATTGACATTTATTACAGTAAACGATATAATCATATTACAGTAACCGTAATAAAAGAGGTGATTATTTGCGTGACAATGTAAAAGGCGGAGCTCTTACAGAGGTAACGTTCTATATTTTGCTTGCTTTGTATGTACCGAGGCATGGATATTCCATTATGCAGTTTATTGAAGATACTACCGGTGGACGGTTGACATTAGGTGCCGGTACACTGTATGGTGCCCTGACTTCTCTTACGGAAAAGGGATGGATTGCGCCCTACGGAACCGCATCCGGAAGAAAGAAAGAGTATTTAATTACTACGCTAGGCAAACATATTGCAAAAACGGAACTTTTGCGTCTGCAACAACTGCTTCCTGTTGCGGAAGCAATCATTTTACAAGGGGGGAGTTCTCATGAATAAAAAAGTTTTTCGTTATTTTGCAGGGTTTATGCATTCCCAAGCTCGATGGTTAAACAAAATGGCATCTCAAGGCTACCGTTTGATTCGCACCGATCTGACCCATTATGAATTTGAACCTTGTTCCCCGGATGAATACGAATACGCTGTGGAATACATCGGTTATATGACACCGGAGCATATGGAAGAATATAAGACCTTGTTAGAGGATTTGGGATATCGTACTTTTTACAAAAATATCAATATAAACTACTCCACCGGAAAAGTTTACTGGCGTCCCGGTGCGGAAAAAGGAGGCAAATGGGGAACCTCAAAAACTACGCTGAACAAAGAACTTTTGATTGTGGAAAAGAAAAAAGACGGTACTCCATTTGAACTTCATACTACCTTTGAGGACCGCTTACTGTATACAATGCGCATGCGCACTCCATGGATTTGGTTTTTGGTGTTCTTTTTGATCCTTTTCATTGTTCGTCCGTCCTTTTTCACTGCATTGCTTGTAGCTCTGGATCTTGTTTGTATCATTCTGATTCAGATTGAAATAGAACGACTTAAAAAAAGCGCAAAAACAAAGGAGTGGTAAAATGACAAAAAGACTTAATCCAAATAACGACACCCTTACAGTTACCGTAGAAACGGAATCCGGTGATATATCTCTTACAATCAAAGACATAGAAGATCAAATTCTCTTCGAGGAAACAACGCTTGCATCCGGAAACTATGAAATCGACGTTACGGGAGACGTCATCATAAAAATCATTGCCACAAAGCACAAAGGCAGCTTTGACATTCAATAAACTATGATTTTCCACCCGATTTCGCCGGTTTTCGACCACAATTCAAAAATTCTCATCCTTGGTAGTTTTCCTTCCGTAAAATCCCGGGAAGCACAGTTTTTCTACGGTCATCCGCAGAATCGCTTTTGGAAGGTGACTTCTGCCGTGTTTGGGGTATCGGAGCCACACACAGTGGAAGAGAAAAAAGCCTTTCTTCTCTCCCACGGCATTGCCGTATGGGATGTGATTGCGTCCTGCGACATTATAGGAAGTTCCGACAGCTCCATCAAAAACGTGGTACCGAATGATTTGACAACGATTTTGAATGTTGCGAATATAGAACAGATTTTTGTAAACGGGAAAACCGCAGAAAAATATTATAATAAATACATCCGAAATACCATCGGTCGCGACGCTGTTTGTCTTCCTTCCACCTCTCCTGCTAACGCGGCATGGTCTTTGGAACGTTTGACAGAAAAATGGAAACAGATTATACTATAAAACAAGCGGCACTCCCACCTGTTCGGAGTACCGCTCTTTTATAGTTATCTCTTAGATTAAATCACTACGTTCCTTTCTTCCCCTCTCTGAAACGCCTTTATATTCTCGTATACCCCCTCTACACAGCGCCTACGGGCTTCCACACTGCCCCAGGCAAGGTGCGGCGTGATAATCAGTTTGTTGCTGTCTTTCACTTTACTGAGAGGATTGGTAAGCTCCAGGGGCTCTTTCTCCAATACATCCAATCCCGCTCCGGCAATCTGTCCCGCTTCCAACGCCTCATATAAATCGGTGTTGTTAACCACCGGTCCTCTTGCCACATTGACCAAATAAGCCATCGGCTTCATCTGTTGCAACGCTTTTTTGTCAATGAAATTACGAGTCAAATCGCTGAGAGGACAATGTAATGAAAGAAAATCGCTTTCAGAAAGCAAGGTCTCCTTATCTACCTGTTGGTACTCGGTAACAGTACTTTTTCCTGTAACGGAATGGAAGATAACTTTACACCCGAAAGCTGTAGCTATCTTTGCCACCCGCTTTCCGATATTACCCATGCCAACGATGCCCCAGGTCTTTCCTTCCAATTCATAAAACGAACAGTCGAAATTTGAAAATCGGTCCTGGGCACTATAAGCACCTGACTTTACATAATTATCATAGTACGGAAGCTTCTGGGACAATGCCAGTGCCAGTGTAAAAGTATGCTGTGCCACCATAGCAGAACAATAATCCACCACATTGGTCACACGGATACCTCTTGACTTACAATACTCCAAATCACAGTTATCATAGCCGGTGGCCAACTCGCAAATCATTTTCACATTCGGCGCGTCCTTTAAACTCTCCTCACACATGGGAGACTTGTTTGCCACAATAATGTCCGCATTCTTTACCCGTTCTCTGACCTCTTGCATGGTCACTGTATTTGTATAACAGGTCACAGTTCCCAATTCACTGAAACACTCCACTGAAATATCCGGTCCCACACTATTTCGCTCCAACACTACAATATTCATACTTTAAAATCCTTCCGTTTTTATTTCAACAACTCCGCCACTTCCGGAAATAATGCCACACTCCGTTCCAAAATGCCGTTCATAAACGCCATGGCAATTCCATAATTGGTAAACGGAACCCTTTCACCTTCTGCCGTCTTTTTCCGGTAGGAAAGCTCCCGTTCCGTAAGCATACAGCCTCCGCAATGGATTACAAGACGAATCCCGCTTAATTCTTCCGGGAAGTCCTTTCCTGACGTAAACACAAACTCAGGCTCTTTTCCGGTAAACTTCCGAATCATGGCCGGAAGCTTCACCGTACCGATATCTCCGCATTGTCTGTGATGGGTACAGCCTTCGGAAATAAGTATTTTGTCCCCATTCTGAATCCGTTCCAATGTTCGGATTCCTTCTACAGCCGTAGATAAAAATCCTTTGTATCGCGCCATCAGAATGGAAAACGACGTTAACGGCACTTCTTCCGGTACCTGTTTTGCTACTTTTCCGAACACCTGACTGTCCGTAATCACCATGGCCGGTTGCTTCGTCAAGGAAGAAAACGCTGCCGGCAAACCGGTATCTTTCACCACCACCGGAATCCCTTCTGCGTCCAGTATATCGCGGATAGTCTGCTGTTGCGGTAAAATAAGTCGTCCTTTGGGCGCTGCTTCATCAATGGGCACCACAAGCACCACTGCATCCTGTGGTTTTATCTTATCTCCGATAAGCAGACGTTTTTCCTCTTCGGTATGAAGTAAGGCTCCGATTCCTTCTTTTAATTCATAGATTCCGGTTCCCGTCTTTGCACTGACCGAAAACCTCTGACCTTCCCGGATAACATCAGACTTAGCCTTTGTTTCCAAATCTGCTTTATTATACACAATCAGATGCGGAATCTTTCGTTCCTCAAACTGCGCCACTAATGACTGCTCACAATCGCCTAATCCCACCGAGCCATCTACTACTAAAATAGCACAGTCGGTACGATTTAATACCTGACGGGTCTTCTTTACCCGAAGTTCACCCAATTCTCCCTCATCATCATAGCCCGGTGTATCAATAAGCACCACCGGTCCTATAGGAAGTAATTCCATGGTTTTGTACACCGGGTCCGTGGTGGTTCCCTTCACATCAGATACCACAGACAGCTCCTGTCCGGTAATCGCATTAATCAAACTGGATTTCCCGGCATTTCTTCTCCCGAAGAATGCAATATGTACCCGCTCGGAGGCGGGTGTATTTTGCAAACTCATAGTTATTCCTCCTAAGAAGATATCGGATTCCTATCTGTATCAGGAACCCGACTTCTTCTCTCATCGTTATCGCAATTATATTTCAAATCCCATTGTTAAGAACTAGAACCGGAAATCCCGGATTCCTTCTTCTATCTTCTTTAAATGATCCTCACAGACTTCTCTTACTTTTTCCTTCGGAATGTTATTAAGTTCTGCCTGAATCAATGCTTCTCCGATTTTCTTCGTCTCTTCGGAAGCATAGTCCATCAAATATTCTTTTAATGTCATCAGTGCATTCGGATGACAGCAGTTCTGAATCTGACCGCTTTTACAAAGGCTCATAAACCGGTCACCGGTTCTGCCTTCTCTGTAACATGCCGTACAGAAGGACGGAATATAGCCGAATTCCATGAGCCAGCGTACTACTTCATCTAGGGTACGCTTGTCGCTGACATCAAACTGTTCGGAATTTTCCTCCTCCGGTTCCGGTTCGGAATATCCGCCCACGCTGGTTTTCGATGCACCGCTGATTTGGGAAACCCCGAGACGAATGACCTTCTCTCGAACTTCCTTACTTTCTCTGGTAGAGATAATCATACCGGTGTATGGCACGGAAATACGGATGAGTGCACAAAGTTTTGCAAAAATCTCATCGCTGATGCCGTTATCAAATACCGTCGGATCAATATCATCCGCACGCTTAATACGAGGTACACTGATGGTATGGGGACCTACGCCGTGTACTGCCTCCAAATGCTCCGCATGCATTAAAAGTCCCGCAAACTCGTACTTATACAGCTCTAATCCAAACAATACACCAAGGCCCACATCATCAATCCCGCCTTCCATGGCACGATCCATGGCCTCCGTATGGTACGCATAATCATGCTTCGGTCCCGTAGGATGCAGCTTTTCATAACTTTCCTTGTGATACGTCTCTTGGAACAAAATATACGTACCGATACCTGCCTCTTTTAACTTCCGATAGTTTTCAACCGTCGTTGCGGCAATATTGACATTTACTCTTCGAATGGCACCGTTCTTATGCTTAATACGGTAAATAGTATCAATACACTCCAAAATGTACTCAATCGGGTTATTTACCGGGTCTTCTCCTGCTTCCAGTGCAAGACGTTTGTGTCCCATATCCTGTAATGCGGTTACTTCTTTTACAATCTCTTCCTGCGTCAGTTTCTTTCTTGCAATGTGCTTGTTTTTCATGTGATACGGACAATACACACAACCGTTGACACAATAATTTGAAAGATACAACGGGGCAAACATAACAATACGGTTCCCATAGAACTTCTTCTTCAGTTCTTCCGCCATAGTGTACATTCTGGCTACTCTTGTAGGCTCTTCACAGGCAAGAAGCACGGAGGCTTCCCTGTGGTCAAGTCCCTTACACAGCTCTGCTTTCGCAAGGATTTCGTCAATCAGGGCGAAATTTTCCTTGTTCTCCTCAGCATACGCAAGGGTGGCAGTGATTTCCTCATGAGAGATAAACTCATCTGCTCTTAATGATGCTTTGTTATACATATTCTTTTTCCTTTCTTCCGGGTCAGAAACACTTTCCCGTTAGTAAAATAATTTATTTTGCAAACCCGGGTGCGTCACCTCGGGAAATTGCCACTGTAAAGTTTTCTTTTGCAAGTTCTTTTCGTAATGCTTCCAAATGTTCTGCCGCTTCGGTTCCGCTATGCACTTTATTATCATATAACGCATATTTATCTCTTACTCTTTTCGGAGACAAATTCGGCATAATAACATTGGCGCCGTGTAGAAGACCTTTGATACGACCATCTGCTCTGGCCGTTCCCAGGGCTGTCGTAGCCGGCAAAAGAACCGTCGGAAGCATCAGGCGAATAACAGAAAGAAGGAACAACGTCATCTCACTGCTACCGGCCTGCTCCTCGGAAAACGGAGTATTCTTCGCCGGTAAAAAAGGTCCGATTCCCACCATATGTGGTTGAAACCGTTCCAAAAACAATAAATCCTCTATAATACAATCGAAAGACTGGTACGGAGAACCTACCAAAAAACCGCATCCGGTCTGGTAACCGATTTCTTTTAAATCATGCAAACACCTCATCCGATTGGAAAATGTCTGCATTTTCGGATGAAGCTTTCCATAGTGTACCTCATTGGCGGTCTCCTGTCTGAGCAAAAAGCGCTCTGCTCCCGCTTCATAAAACTTTCGATAACTCTCCGTTTCCCATTCTCCCACCGATAAGGTAATCGCACAATCCGGATACGTTTTGTGTATCTCTTTTACCAATCCGCAAAGACGATCTTCCGTATAATACCCGTCTTCCCCTCCTTGTAATACAAAGGTACGAAAACCGGCATCATATCCTTCTTCACAGCAAATAAGAATTTCTTCCTCTGTCAGACGATATCGTTCCACTTCATTGTTACTTTTCCGAATTCCGCAATAATAACAATCTTTTTTGCATATATTAGTAAACTCAATCAGACCTCGCACATAAACCTGTCGTCCGAACACGCGATCCGTCACTTTTCTTGCCTTCAGACGAACATATTCCACGATATCTTCCTGCGGATTCTCCAAAAGATTACGCCATTCTTGCATTGACAAACTGCGTTCTGCAAGTAGTTTATCCGCTATCCATTTGTTATCTGTCATCTTGCTAACTTCCTTTATGTTTTTCTTTACATTCCGACAAAAAAGTGATACCATATTAGGTGGGGAATGTATCAGTATATAAATGAACGGAGGCTTTACCTATGCAATTAATTCTACGGAATATTATGGAAGAATATGTAATCATCACCTTAGACGAAATGTTAGGCTTTTTGGACGGTTGTAAATGCGAACGCTGTCGCCTTGACATTGCATCCTATACCTTAAATCGTCTTAAACCCAAATATGTGGCAACCACACAGGGAGAACTCATGTCTCGTCTCTGCGAGTTTGACGGTCAGTTCAAAGCTTCCATCATGGCAGAAATCACGCAGGCACATGCGATTATCAGCAAGCACCCGCGTCACTAACCCATTTATTTAATGATTCCGAAATCAGGTTTATAGCGAAACCACGCTTTACACCTGATTTTTTCTTTACTTACAAACTTGTTTTCCCATTTTCTGGAATCCCAGGAATTATTTCGGTTATCTCCAGCATAAAATAGCTGTCTTCCGGTACATGAAACGGTCCGTAAGACCCCACAGCTTCTTCCTTTAAATAAGTCTCCTCCAGTAACAACTTTTCTTCTCCGGTCTCGTCCTGCCAGATGTATACCTTTCCGTCAACAATTTCTACTGTTTCTCCCGGCAATCCGATTACCCGCTTCACATATAAAATTTCTTCATCGTCCGGATAGTCAAACATCACCACATCTCCACGTTCCGGTTCCGAAAACAAATAGGCCATACGATATCCGAATACTTTATCTCCCACATTCAATGTATGTTCCATCGAACCGGACGGTATTACGGCTTTCATCAACACAAAATTGTTAATCACGGTACCAAGTCCTACAGCTACTACAAACACTACAATCCAACTGAGAATTTCCTTTATTACACTTTTTCTGTTAGTCTGTACATTTTCATGTTTCATCAAAAACTTCCCCCATTGTTCATTTCTTTCTTTTTCTCTATACGTTTTTCCGTTGCTTCACGAAGTAATGTGTATACTACCGACGCTGTAGGAACTGCAAACAACATACCTACAATACCGCCGATACCGCCACCAACCGTTACTGCCGCCAGCACCCACATAGCAGGAAGGCCTACCGAATTTCCTACTACTTTCGGATAAATGACATTTCCTTCAATCTGTTGCAAAATCACTATAAATATAATAAACATCAATGCCTGGAACGGGTCGTTCATTAAAATCAGAAAAGCTCCCACTCCGGCTCCGATAAAGGCTCCCACCACCGGAATCAAGGCTGTCACACCCACCAACACACCAATCATAGCCGCGTACGGGAACCGGAAAATCAACATACCCACCGCACAAAGACTTCCTAAAATCACCGCTTCGATACACTGACCGGTTATAAATGCACAAAATACCCCGTGGGCAGTGGTTGCCACATGCAATATGGTATCTCTGGCCTTATTCGGTAAAAATGCCTGAAATAATCTCTTAATCTGACCGGACAAGGTTTCTTTGTTTAACAAGACATAAATTGCAAAAATTAATGCAATTACAAAGTCTACCACACCACCAAGAGCACCGATTATACTGGTAATCGTATTTCCTACCACATCAATGGTTCCGGACCCTATCAAATTCAGTAACCCCTTTGCAGTAGTCTCCCAATCAATATTGATTTCCATAATGGTCTCATAAATAAACGGATATTCCTCTGCATACTGCATGCACCACTCCATGGCCTTCTTCAACCATTCCGGTACACCTTCCACCAAAAGTCTCACTGCATTTCCCAGTTCCGGAAGTACCAAATTCACCACAGCAACAAGAATTACAACAATAATCAAAATAGACAATAACAAACACAACGGTCGGCGCATTATTGCGCTGAACCGACTGATTTGAACCGTATCGCCGGCTTTTTTCTTTCGTTTTTTATAAAAAAGCGCTTTTATTCCCAGTTCACATTTATCCCAAAGCTTCTCCAAACCACGCATGGGAAGATTTAAAACGAATGCAACAATAAACCCGGTAAATATAGGAGAAAAAATACCCAATACCCATTTCACGGCCACACCAACCACTGATAATTTTTGCAATAAACAATACAATACAATCAATCCCGCCGCCGCAAGAAAATAGCTCAAAAAACGCCGCCGTTCCATTTTTCTCCTCCTTCATGAAAAAAAGAAATTCCTTACTTGAAATTCTTTCCTTTGTTCTATATAATCATAACATAAAGAGGAGGAAACATCAATGACAAATCAATCAACAACCATAAACAATTCCACACCGCAATCCGGATTTCCGGCAAACTTTTTAAAGATTTTTGCGGCTTTGACTATGTTAATCGACCATGCGGCAATCACATTGGTTTATGCAAAAATGGCAAAATTTCCGGAGTATCTGAGCCTGCTTTTTTCCCAGGATACCACAGCAGAACAGATTCAGGCCATTCCGGCAGACTACTTAAATCTCTATTCTGCCTATACTGTTATGCGTCTCGTAGGCCGTATTGCATTTCCTCTGTTTGCATTTCTTCTTTACGAAGGGTTTATGCATACATCCAACTACAAACGTTATCTTCTTCGGGTAGGCATTTGCGCCCTCGTTGCAGAACTTCCGTTTAACCTAATCGTAACCAACGCCGCTCCGATTTACGGATGGGAAGCTGACGGTGCATCTTTCTTCTTCCCACAGTACCAGAATACCGTATTTACCCTGTTTATCGGTCTGTTGATGCTGTACGGAATGAAGCGGTTCGAAACCACGGAGATTCTCCCAAAAGCCGTTATAAAGCAAATGTTCGGGCATTTATTATGTGTCATCACCGCATGTATCCTGTCTGTATTTTGCAAAACGGATTACAGCTACATCGGTATTTTATTTATTGCCGTATTGTATTATTTCCGTAATTCCAAGAAAATGCAAATCATCTTTGGTTGTGTTATTTTCTTAAGCACCGGTATGAACATTGCCTCTTTATTGGCATTTGTTCCGATTGCCATGTACAACGGTAAAATCATCCTTTCACAAAAGTTTAAGTATTTCTTCTACATCTTTTATCCGGCACATTTGCTGATACTGTATTTAATTTCTATGATATTGTAGATAACGGAATCCATTCCGTAAAAAGAGGTCATCCCAGCGGACCATAGTCCGTAGGATGACCTCTTAAAGTTTAAACTATTTCTGACTTACAGCGTAATGTTCTCACCCTTTAAGCCGTTCCATGCACCTGCAATCTTTGCATCTTCGTGTGCAATGAGCCACTTATTTACAGCGGTCATAAGCTTATCTTCCGGAGTCTTATTCGGCTGCTTTTTAAGATCATAGTTGGTTCCCTTCGGAAGCACTACGATGCCACGGAATCCGGTTGCTTCGGAATTACACGGAGCATAGTGAAGCGTAGTTGCATAAAGCTCTACTGCTACACCGGCCGGTACTAAGAATGCCTCAATCTTTGCAGTATCGTAAGTAAAGTCGTCTTCGATGTCCTGCTCCAAGCCAAGGAGTAAAATCATACCGTCTACGGAAATGTTCACTTCAGAATCTCTGTGGTACTCCACTGCGTTTAACTTGTTGTTGTTACCGCTGCAGTGACCAACCTGAATCGGCATACCGCCGTATACGCTCTCGCAAAGATCCTTTGCGGAAGCACAAGCCTCAAGGCTTGCAAGACCCGGCTCATACACTACATCTGCCGGAATCTCCATCTTCTTCATCTCGGCGATCATATCGGAAAAATCAATTCCGGTTACAACCTTACCGTACTTCTTAAATGCTGCATCAGTTACGTTTTGAATCTTCATGTTGCAATACCCCGCTTTCTCTTAATTGTCATTCTCTTTATATTAAAGCGCTACGGTAACAAAAATATCGTAGATTGCCTTAATAGCATTTTCAAAGTCCTCATTACGAACACCGATAATGATGTTAAGCTCACTGGAACCCTGGTCAATCATCTTGATGTTAATGTTGTTATGAGCAAGTGCAGCAAAAATACGAGCAGCCACACCACGATTGGACTTCATACCGCGACCTACTACCGCAATCAATGCAAGATTTGCTTCTAAATCGATGGAATCCGGAGCCGCCAAACGATGAAGTGCGCCCAGCACATTCTGCTCCTTACCTTCGAACTCCGGCTGATGTACAAATACGGTCATGGTATCGATACCGGACGGTACATGCTCAAAAGAAATACCGTTCTCTTCGAAAGCCTGCAATACCTTACGTCCGAAACCTACTTCGGCATTCATCATATCTTTTTCAATATTAACAGCAACAAAACCCTTCTTACCTGCGATACCGGTAATGGTATATTCCGGAATACGGCATGTGCTTTCTACAATCATGGTACCCTCATCTTCCGGAGCATTGGTATTACGGATATTAATCGGAATACCAGCTTTACGAACCGGGAAGATAGCGTCTTCATGAAGAACACCTGCACCCATGTAGGAAAGCTCACGGAGCTCTCTGTATGTAATGGTGGTAATCGGCTTCGGATTGTCGATGATACGAGGATCCGTCACGAGGAAACCGGAAACGTCGGTCCAGTTCTCGTAAAGATCAACCTTACCTGCTCTTGCAACAATGGAACCGGTTACGTCGGAACCGCCACGGGAAAAAGTCTTTACTTCACCGCTCTTCTTCGCACCGTAGAATCCCGGAATTACCGCACGAGGCGTCTGTGCAAGGCGCTTACTAAGAATAGAATCGGTCTTTTCTGCATTAAAGCTTCCGTCACTGTGGAAGAAAATCACCTCAGCAGCATCAATGAACTCGTAACCGAGATAAGCCGCCATAATGTGACCGTTTAAATACTCTCCACGGGAAGCTGCATAATCGCTGCCGGCCTTTAACTTAAAGTTCTGCTCGATAACCTCGAACTCTTCCTTTAAGGAAAGCTTTAAACCTAAACCTTCGATAATCTCATTGTAACGTGCCTCGATTGCCTTAAGTTCCTTGGAGAAGTCCTTGTCCGCTTCTGCCAACGCGTAACAACCGTATAACATATCGGTTACCTTTGTATCTTTGGAATGACGCTTACCCGGTGCAGACGGTACTACATATACGCGGCTTTCGTCCGCACGAATGATATCGCCTACCTTCTTAAACTGCTCTGCACTGGCTAAAGAACTACCGCCAAACTTAACTACCTTTTTCATAATGCTTCTTACCAACCTTTCAGTTCATATAGAATCAGATTTTTTGCTAATAAAAATCCATACTAATAGAAAAACACAAAACGAGAAGATAATCAAGTCTTTTTTTTATTTTTTTTCATTTTTTTGTGAAACGAAACCTTTTTTTCTGCTTTACACTTCTTTGTTACCGTGATAAACTTATAAAAAAGGAAAAAGAAAGGGAACATTTATGTTAAAGGGAGTACTGTTTGATTTCACACCTACTGCCGAAGATATCCACCATCTTCCTTTTTTATGTGAAGATTTCGGCAACTGGGGCATCGATTTTATACAAAAGCAAAGCGGAGCATCGCCATCCTCAGACCTCTATTGGGATATGGCGCATCGGCTGGCTCTTCCTCCGCAAGACTGTCTTGTCATTACTGATTCCTCAGAAGGTGTTTATGCCGCAAAAGCTGCCGGCATTCCTTGTATCGGTTATGAACCGCCGGGAAACTCCAACAACCTATTCGGCGCATATTCCGTCATTCAAAGTTTCCGGCAAGTAGATCCGGGCTACTTAAGTCGAACCCACGCTCATGCACTTTCTTATCCGGCATTTATCATTCGCACCGAACGACTGATCATTCAAGAACTTTCCATGGAGGATTTTCCATCCCTATATACCATGTGCACTAAACCGGAGTCTGCCGCTTTTATGGATGAAACTCTCTCTGATTACGATACAGAGCAGGAAAAGCACCGTTCTTACATAAAAAACATCTACCCCTTTTACGAACTGGCCCTCTGGGGTGTCTATGAACGTGAATCCGGTAAGTTAATCGGTCGTGTCGGCTTCTCCCTCCCGGAGGATGATTCCAATTGCTATTGGCTGGGATATTTGATTGATACTCCATATCGTAACCGTGGTTACGCCAAAGAATGCATTCCTGCTGTTTTACACTTTGCAAGCTGCCAAGGATGCCGCTACGTTTCTGCCAAAATAAGAAAAAACAATTCCATTTCCTTAAAAGTGCTGGAACGTTGCCTTTTTCCTTATAAATGTACCGCTGAAACTTCCGATGCACTGATATTTCGAATTGATTTAGACAAATAACAAAAGAAAGATGTCTCAAACTCACTAAAAAGTCCGAGACATCTTTTTTCTTTTCCTTTATGACAGAAATAACGACTATCTTGCACCTGCTGCGCTTCCGCCGCTTCCCATACCGCCGGTTGCACCGGCACCTGCGTCACCGTTGGTTCCGTTTCCTCCGGTTACGTCATCCACAGCGTTTCCCACACCATCCATAACGTCATTCACACCGTCGCCTACACCGTCAATCACATCACCTACACCATCACCGATGTCACCGATAACGCCGTTATCTCCGGTTCCGCCGATTCCATCCGTATCGGTTCCGCCCACATTGTTTCCGTTCATATCAGAATCGTTGTTCTGACTCGGTGTTGTCGTCGGAGCAGCAGTCGGCACAGGAGTGGTAGTCGGCTGTTGTGTTACTGCCGGGCTCGGAGTCACATCTTCATTTCCCATGTCTTCTCCGCAGGCACACGCCATCAAAAACAGAGACATACAGCACATTGCCATAAGGCAGAAAATTTTTCTTTTCATAAAAGCCTCCTTATTCGCATATCATGCATATACTTAGTTGCTTCTTTAGTATTCCGCAAGAAAAGAGGCTTATACATGGAAGGGATTTCCAGATTTTATATAACACGGGTGTATCATAGCGGAGCATTTTTGCTCTATTGGAAATGTGTAATTTCCTATAAAGCAAGAAAACAGGCACTAAGGAATGTATTCCTTAGTGCCTGCCATATGCTCACTTTGCCTACACGAAGCTTATACTCTCTTCATGTATTCACCGGTTCTGGTGTCAATCTGGATGGTCTCGCCATTCTCAACGAATAACGGCACCTGTACAACAGCTCCGGTCTCTACGGTAGCCGGCTTAGTAGCACCGGTTGCGGTGTCACCCTTGAAGCCCGGCTCTGTATCGGTAATTACAAGTTCTACAAACAACGGCGGCTCGATAGCAAATACCTGCTTATTGTGAGAAAGCATCTTAACCATGTCGTTTTCCTTAACGAACTTTAAGGAATCACCAATCTGATCTTCGGTCATAGCAATCTGGTCGTAGGTTTCTACGTCCATGAAGTGATACATCTCACCATCGGAATACAGATACTGCATATCTGCTCTCTCGATATGTGCAGCCGGGAACTTCTCCGTCGGACGGAAAGTCTTCTCGACAACACCACCGTTTTTAATATTCTTTAACTTTGTTCTAACAAACGCTGCGCCCTTACCCGGCTTAACGTGCTGGAACTCAACGATCTGATAAACGTTTCCCTCAATCTCAAGGGTAATACCGTTTCTGAAATCACCTGCAGAAATCATATAAAATCCTCCTTAGAATTCACTACTCTCTAGTGTATCGCACTCTGACAATTTTTTCAATACCAAATTTCAAAAAAATGTATTTGTTTTATCCGATTTTCACGGATTTAGCAAAAATTCGATTCATAAACCTTCTTTAAGCCATGTGCAAAGCTTCCATAGCAAGCAAATAACCGTTGGTTCCCAGACCCACAATCTGTCCGTCACACGCCGGTGCCGTCACAGACATATGGCGAAACTCTTCCCGCTTATGTATATTTGAAATATGTACTTCGATTTTTTTTACCGTAATGGACGAAAGCGCATCCCGGATAGCATAGCTGTAATGAGTATAGGCTCCCGGATTAATAATGATACCTTCCGTTCCGTCACTGTAAGCAGCCTGAATCCGATCAATAATGGCGCCTTCGCAGTTGTTCTGGAAAACTTCCACCGTATCATTTTTTTCCGCAGCCGCAGCCTTTATCTTTGCACACAGTGCCTCGTAGTTTTCCGTACCGTACTGAGACGGTTCACGAATCCCCAGAAAATTTAAATTCGGTCCGTTTATCACCAAAATTCTCATAGCTTCTGCCTCCTTTTTTATTCCGTTACGTTGTCCATAACCTTCTTGATTTCTTCTATCATTCCGTAAAAGGACTTGTCCTCGGTATCTAAAATATAATCTGCTGCCGCCCGATATACCGGCAAACGTTTTTCATACAACGGACGAAGTCGTTTTTCTCTGTCCTCTCCGTCAGCAAGAGGTCTTCCCGTATCATTCTGCAAACGTTCTAAAATGGTTTCTATCTTTGCTTCCAAAAATACAACCGTACCGATGTTATGAAGAAACGCCACATTCTCTTCCCTCATGGGCATTCCTCCGCCGGTGGCAAGAACCACTCCCCTTGCCTCCTCTGAAAGTTGCTTTAAAAGTGCGGTCTCAGCATTCCGAAAGAACTCTTCTCCGTCTTCTTCAAACATTTTCGAAATAGTCTTACCGTAGCATTCCTCAATCATTGCATCCGTATCCTGAAACGTATAGGAAAGAGCTCCTGCCAATTTCTTTCCAACCGTACTTTTTCCGCATCCCATAAATCCGATTAATACAATATTATTCTTTTTCATCTTACTTTCCCTTCTTCTTACTTTTTCTATAAAAGAATAATACAATCTTTTCCAAGTATCGTTTTAATACAATCTGAAGTTCTTCTTTTTTTCCTACAGGCTTAACTAAAACCGTATAAATACCGGCGCGGTTCGCCCCCCACATATCGGTAAATATCTGGTCGCCTACGGATACCGTCTGCGCCTTTGTAGTTCCGATTAATTTCATGGCTGCTTCATATCCTTTGTACTTCGGTTTCCCTGCCTTATAAATATAAACCGCATCCATGGGTTTACAAAATTCACTTACTCTCGGCTTGTCATTATTAGACAAAAAGCATACGGAAAAGCCCATTCGACGTAACTTATCTACCAACGCAATTGCCTTATCATTGGCCGGTACGCCGTGTTCCACCAAGGTATTATCGATATCAAAAATAATACCACGGAATCCATTTTCATACAGACGTTCATATTCCGGAGCATAGGCTGAATCCCACTCTTCCTTCGGATACAATTTTTTAAACATAACTTCCTCCTGTTCTAAACAATCCTCGAATTGTACTTTATTTACTCTTTTTCTTATGTACGTTTCGTATGGTTTTCTTCTTATTCTGAACCAATGACTTCTGTTCTGTTTTTCCGCTTCTCTTTTTCCCTGAAAATGTTCCGCCGGAATAACCGCCTGACGGCTTCTGTCCTCTCGGACGAATCAGACACTTTTTATCAAATCCGATTAAATCCTCTCTGTGAGCAAGTTTTAATGCCTCTTCCACCAACTCATAGTTCTTTGGATTACGATACTGAATGAGCGCACGTTGCATGGCTTTTTCATGAGGCGACTTCGGCACATACACCGGCTCCATAGTCCGCGGATCCAATCCCGTATAATACATACAGGTGGAAATGGTGGACGGTGTCGGATAAAAGTCCTGTACCTGTTCCGGCATATAGCCCAAATCTCTTAAGTACTCTGCCAGTTCCACCGCTTCCTTCATAGTAGATCCCGGATGGGAAGACATAAGATACGGAACCACATACTGCTCTTTTCCTAACCGTGCATTCATCTTTTTATACTCAGCAATAAAGGTGTCATATACATGACGGCTCGGCTTGCCCATCTTAGAAAGCACTGCATCGCATACATGCTCCGGTGCAACTTTCAGTTGTCCGCTGACATGATGTTCACATAGTTCTCTTAAGAATGTACGGTCTTTATCATAGATCAAATAGTCGAACCGGATTCCGGAACGAATAAATACCTTTTTTACTTTCGGTAATTCTCTCAATTTTCTTAACAGAGCCAGATAATCCTCGTGATTTACCTTTAAATTCTTACATGGTGTCGGGAACAAACACTGCTTATTCGGACACACTCCCTTTGTAAGTTGCTTTTCGCAAGCCGGTGCGCGAAAATTCGCCGTCGGACCGCCCACATCATTGATATATCCTTTAAAATCCGGATCCCAGGTCATAAGCTTAGCCTCTTCCAATATGGACTCATGACTTCGGGTCTGAATAATACGTCCCTGATGGAAGGTTAACGCACAGAAGCTGCATCCCCCGAAACATCCTCTGTTACTTACCAGACTGAATTTCAACTCATCAATTGCAGGAATCCCGCCTGCTTCTTCATAAGACGGATGATAGTTTCTCATATACGGAAGAGAATACACCCGGTCCAGTTCCGCCTGGGTAAGAGGGGCTGCCGGCGGATTCTGTACCACATATTCCGTATCACTGTACTTTTCCACCAACCGTTTTCCCGAAAACGGGTCTGTATTGCAATACTGCACGTAAAAGCTTTTTGCAAAGGTCTTTTTATCTTCCTTTATCTCGGAAAAAGCCGGAAGCAGAACCGCATCATACACCGAATCCAACGTCGATGCCCGGTATACGGTTCCGGGAACAAACGTAATGTCCTTTACCGCCAGGCCGGAGGCAAGCGCATCCGCAATTTCCACGATGGACTTTTCTCCCATGCCGTAAGATAACAAATCCGCACCGGAATCCAATAAAACAGAACGCTTCACCGTATCCGACCAATAGTCATAATGTCCCAAACGACGCAGGGATGCCTCTATCCCACCGATAATAATCGGCTTCTTTTTATACACACGACGAAGCAAATTACAATAAACAATGGTAGCCCTGTCCGGACGCTTTCCAATGACGCCTCCCGGAGTATACGCATCCTGACTTCGACGTTTTTTCGCTACGGTATAATGGTTTACCATAGTATCCATATTTCCCGCAGATACTAAAAAACCAAGTCTCGGTTCGCCCAAACGCTGTACGCTTGTCTCATCCTTCCAATCCGGTTGGGATATGATGCCCACCTTATAGCCGTGACTCTCCAACACTCGGCTGATAATTGCCGGACCGAAGGAAGTATGGTCCACATAGGCATCTCCGATAATATATACAAAGTCGCACTGATCCCAGCCACGCTTTTCCATGTCTTCTCTGCAAATCGGCAAAAAATCCTTCATGCCACATCCTGCCTTTCTAACCTACAGTTCCCTAATATCCAATTTCCCGCAATACCGCATCCATCAGTTTTGCGTTCCGGACGGAAAACTCCGGTGTTACAAGTAACCTTCCCGTACCTTCGATGGCCCGGTTCATCTGTTCTACTTCCAAACAATAATTCTGCCGTGCGGTAACAGTCTTTGTCGTTTCCGTACCGTTTGTTACTACACGATAACTTAATTCTCCTGCCTGATTATATTCCACTTCGGAGCGGATACAACCTTTGGAACCGTGAATATACAAACGATCAAATCTGCCGTTCGCTCCTCTGCCGAAAATCATCCCTACATTAAAGGAGGCCCTCACTCCGTTTTCAAACCTTACAATGCCCGCGGTATGAAAATCCACATCATCCCCGCCAAACTCCGCGCAAGCTCTAACAAAAGAAGGCTCTGCATCCACCAACGATAACATCATGGTAGTACAATAACATCCCAAATCATACATGGCACCGCCGCCAAACTCCTTATGCAGACGGTAATCCTCTTCATATCCCTGGGTTACAAATGCAGTTTCGATATAATCCACTTCACCGATACTGCCGCTTTCGATGACTTCACGCAAAGACGCCACATAAGGGCTGTGAAGATACGCATAGGCTTCCGCAAACTGCACTCCTTTGCGCTTTGCAGCCCGGAACATTTCCTCCGCTTCCAATGTATTTAATGCCAACGGCTTTTCGCACAACACGTGCTTTCCTGCCTCAATGGCCTTCATAACCCATTCAAAATGCAAATGATTCGGAAGCGGTATATAAACTGCCTGCACCTCGTTATCTGCAAGCAATGCATCATATCCTACATAGGCCTTTTGAAACCCGAATCGTTCCTTAAACTCATTCACTTTCGTTTCACTTCTGCCTGCAATGGCATACAGCTCACATCCCGCTGCCATCTGCATGCCCGGAATTGTACAACCTGCCGCAATTCCTGCGGTACCTAATACGCCCCATTTTATCGCCATAACATCTGTACCTATCCCTTTCTTCTTGCAAAACAGTCTGCATCATTTTATATCATATCACATCTTTTTCTTTTTTTCTATATAAATTATTGTTCAGAAAAAAGAAAGACTGCATTCCGTGCAGCCTTTCTCACAATCCTTCTCCTACTTTGTCAATAAGGTTCCGTCCGGGGCATAAATCTGGTAATCATAATTATCCATGGTGCTATGTGCCTCATTTCCTATGGTCTCCCCGACATTCCATGTCCCCTCAAGCTTCTCATGGATAAAGCCGTATTCATCCACACCTCTTAGATAAAACTCAATGGTCTCTCCCTTTTCTCCCTTCTTTACCGAATAACTTTGGTTAATGGATATATGACCATCCACAAACTGAAATTCCTCCACTGTCGTGCCGCCTTTTTTCACATAAAGTGTTAGATTCCGAAAAGAATCTGCATACTCCGGAAACAGCTCATACTCATATTCTACCCGTAACGAGTTCTTAGACATTTGGCTTCCGCCACCACCTCCCACAGCTAATACCGGTAGACAATTAAAACACAGTCTTCCCTGCGGAGCGTTCTCCCATACTTCCGTTTTCGTCACACCGTCTTCGGTAACAGTGATCACACATTTCTCGTAGACATCTTCAAAAATCGAAACAATGGTACTTCCCGTAAACCGCCCGCCTCTTTCATGCGTTAACGGAATCGTTTCGCCCCGGAACACCACCGATACTTCCGTTCCTTCACTATAGCTTTTCGGTGTCACAAAAAACTGCAGCTCTGCCGTATGCTCTTTCGCATCAAGTTCTCCGAACTCATAATATGCTCCGCTAATCAAAGAAGCCTCCTTTTTGGCTGCTTCCTTCATTTCATACAACTCATACTGTAACGCATAAATTTTATCGGACAGCGCACTTTTTGTATCCCGTAATTCACTCCGAAGGTCCACCAGTTTCGAATTCAAAGAACTGTAAATTACCAGCACTCCGATAATCACCACTATCTTAAACACCGACTCCGTGGATGCCATCGGCACATGAGCCTCGCTTTCCTGTTGCTTAAGCTTACGGTTTATCATAATCCTGTAACAAATAAAATATCCCAGCACACAAAGTGCCAACACGAATAAAACAAGAATCGGTAAATAAACTACACTTGCACTCATCTCTCATCCTCCTATTCTTATATATGAAAAAATGACCGAAAACTATTATAATAACTCCTGGTTACGTCCACCAGCGCTCCGTCCGACATCACCAAAACAAATTTCATGGAAATGGACGGTTTAATCTTTTTTACATGGGCCTTTGCAATGATGGCACAATTGCTGACACGCAAAAATTTTGTATTGTCTAACACTGCGCACAACTGATATAATCTGTCGTAAGCATAATAGCATTCCCCGTCGGCTCCGTGAACCAGTACATCGTGCCCCAGACTTTCGATAAAAACAATTTCTTCTATGGCAAGTTTCAGTTTTTTCCCTTCCTTTGTTTTTACAGACAAATGCCCGGCAAACCGCCCCTGCTCCGTCAATACAAACTCTGCTTCATCGTCAATGACAAAGCCTGCTGCCTTTAGCTTTTGTTCCAGTTCTTCATAATGCTCGTCACTGACATTCAGTCGTATGTTCAACTCCCGCTCCTCCTTCCCTCTTCCATCGAGCTCGTTAAGTTTATCATACACGAAAAAATTTTTTTCGCAATAGGTTTCGCATAGTCTGCAATAATCTCCTGCATAGTTTACACAAAAATTTTTTAAAATAAAATCGTAATTTTTCCTTATATTCTGCGGGTTTTACGATATTGTCACTTTAAACCGTTGCGCTTTAAAGCAAAAAAGCGTTGACAAATAAAAAAACCGGGTTTACAATAACGATAGAACAAAAATCACATGAAAATAAATTGTTACAGAGGAGATACGAACATGATTATAGTAATGAAACCCAATGCTTCCATGGAAGCAATTAACAATGTTGTTTCTTTCGTTCAGAGTCAGGGATTGGATACCCACCTCTCCCACGGCCATGAAGTCACCATTATCGGTGTGGTAGGCGATAAAACGGTTCTTGCCGATAAGAACCTTGAAATTAAAGAAGGCGTTGATCGCATTGTTGCCGTCACCGAAAGCTATAAACTTGCCAATAAAAAGTTTCATCCGGAACCAACCGTTGTAAAAGTCGGTAATGCAAACATCGGCGGAAATAACCTTGTTATTATGTCAGGGCCGTGTGCGGTGGAATCCGCTGATCAGGTACTGGAAACTGCTATCGCAATAAAGAAAGCCGGTGCTCAGATTTTACGCGGCGGTGCTTACAAGCCCCGGACTTCTCCGTACTCCTTCCAGGGTATGGAAGAAGACGGTCTTCGTTTAATGAAAGAAGCCAAAGATGCCACCGGTCTTCCGGTTGTTTGTGAAGTAACCAGTCTTGCTGCCGTAGAAGCCGCAGTAAAGTATGTAGATATGTTACAAATCGGTGCAAGAAACATGCAGAACTTCTTCCTGTTAAAAGAAGTGGGAAAAACCGGGCTTCCGGTACTGTTAAAGCGGGGGTTATCTGCTACCATTGACGAGTGGTTAAATGCAGCAGAGTATATTCTTGCGGAAGGCAACCCAAATGTAGTTCTTTGCGAACGCGGTATCCGCACCTTTGAAACCGCCACCAGAAATACGTTGGATTTGGCTGCAGTGCCGGTAATTCGTCAAAAAAGCCATCTTCCGATTATCGTTGACCCAAGTCACGCCACCGGTGTCAGAGATTATGTAAAACCATTAGCCTTTGCTTCTGTCGCCGCAGGTGCCGACGGTCTTATGATTGAGACCCATCCGTGTCCGGAAAAAGCTCTTTCCGACGGCCCGCAGTCTCTTACCTTCGCACAATTTGAGGAACTTTGTGATACCCTTCGCCCACTCTCTGCTATGATGGGCAAACCACTTTTATAAAGGAGTCTTTTCATGGATACACAATTTGGCTTTATCGGTCTCGGCCTAATCGGCGGCTCCATCGCCAGAGCTCTGCGGGAAACAACCCCTTCCTGCAAAATTACGGCATACTCCAGAAGACCGGAACTCTCTGATGACTTAAAGAATGCGTTAAACACTGCGGTATTGGATAATGTTGTTTTTTCGTTAAAAGAGCTTTCCAACTGCGACTACATTTTTCTTTGTGCGCCGGTAGATTGCAATATTTCCTATTTGCCGAAATTAAAAGAAGTCATTTCGAATAAAACCATTCTTACGGACGTAGGCAGTGTAAAATCCGGAATTCATGCCGCTGCAAAAGCCGCAGGTCTTTCTACTCAATTTATCGGTGGACACCCGATGACCGGTTCTGAACGAACCGGCTTTACAAACAGCAATGCTCTTCTTATGGAAAATGCATACTATGCTGTTACTTTAACCGAAGATTGTCCGCAGGAACGGGTAGAGGCATTTCTTACTTTGGTAAAACAAATAAAATCCATTCCTGTGGTTCTTTCTCCGTCAGAACACGATGATGCCGTGTCCGCCATCAGTCATGTACCCCACTTAATTGCGGCACAGCTTGTAAATTTGGTGCGCACCTCGGAAGAGGCCGACACCATGCGCCTTTTAGCAGCCGGTGGTTTTAAGGACATTACCCGGATTGCCTCTTCCTCCCCATCCCTTTGGGAGAGCATTTTATCCGCAAATACCGACTATGTTTTGCCTACATTGCGTCGCTACATTTCTTTACTTACCGAGGCAGAACAGGCATTATCTTCAGATAACAAAGAAGAAATCCGTGCACTGTTTTCCGAGGCCGGCGAATTCCGCAGCTCCCTCCAGGAACGGAAAGGCGTTCTTCCGGAATCCTTTGTCCTTCATGCGGACCTTCGTGATGAAGCCGGTGCCATCGCCACCTTCGCCACCCTGTTGGCAGTCCACGGCATCAGCTTAAAAAATATCGGTATCGTGCATAATCGTGCCTACGAACAAGGAGCTCTTCGCATCGAGTTTTATGACAGAGACTCTTTAGAACGTGCATATACACTACTATCAGATAACCGTTTTACCGTATATCGGTAATCGGTTCCCATAGCACTATATTCAAAACCTCCTGTATATTTTTTCCTTATCGGTACATACTAAAACGGAAAATAATACAGGAGGTTTTTATGCATTTTTTTCATTCCGTGGGACACTTTTGTTCCGACTTTATCCGTTGCGGTTTCACCGGTTGGTGTCTGGAATGTTTTTGGACCGGTCTCCATTCCGTAAAGAACCACACAAAAGATAACCGGCTCTTTTGCCGTACTTCCGTGTGGATGTTTCCCATCTACGGTCTTGCCGCCGTTATCCCTGCTGTTTATAACAAAATCAAAGAAAAGTCTGCTGTCGTCCGCGGTCTGATTTACGCTACCGGAATCTTTTTTTGCGAATTCACTACCGGTGTCCTTCTGAAACGTCACAATGCCTGCCCTTGGGATTACAGCAAGGCAAAACTCAATTATAAAGGCGTTATCCGACTGGATTATGCACCTTGTTGGGCCTTGGCCGGACTATTATTTGAGCGCCTTCTTTGTAAAAAGAAACTATAACGTTACCACTAACGTATCATATCCCAACTGCTGTAACTCCTGTTGCAATGCCACCGCTTCATTCAGACTTTCCGTTCTTCCCGCTCGTACCGCATAAAAACTTCCGCTTCTTGAAATATCTGACGGAATTCCGAGAGCTACCAGCTCCCGATATAAATTATCGGCATTTTCCGGATTCCGGAACAAGCCTACCTGTACCGCGTAGGCCTCTGATACCGGCCTGCCGGAGCCGGTTCCTGCTCCCGGACCGATTTCTCCTCCAATGGTCTGTAATACTCCGTTGGCAATAGCCTGAGCCGTGTCATCAAATCTAGCATCCAAAAGTGCATTATCCGCATCGGTATTTATAAATCCTACTTCCAAAAGAAGTGCCGGCATCTGGGTACGCCGAAGTACTGCCAAATCCCGTCTTATATTTAATCCCAAATCCCGGAATCCTACTTTCGCAAGTTCTGCATTGATAGCACGCGCCATCTCTGCTTTAACTCCGTTTTCATCATACAAAAGAGTCTCTACACCGGTATACTGATTGTCATTGGGACTGGAATTGCGATGAAAAGAAATAAAATAGTCTGCTCCCGACTCATTTGCAATCTGCGCTTTTCGTACCGGAGAATCATACACATCTTCTGTTCTTGTATACACCACATTCACTCCGTTTTGTTCCAAAATTTCTCCTACCGCAAGCGTAAGTGCAAGATTATCATCCTTTTCCCTGCGACCTTCATGTACCGCTCCGCTATCATATCCGCCGTGTCCTGCATCCAGTGCAACCTTTACTGCCATACAAACCTCCGCATCATATCGTTTACATTCTACAAATATAATACGGCAGTTTTTTGAAATGTTGCATCATTGAATCACTTCCCTTACATAAGCCGGCTTATCCGTTATTATATTATCTACATTAAGCTCCTGCATTTGTTTTATTTCATGTTTCTTATTTACTGTCCATGCATGGACTTCTTTTCCTCTTTTATGTGCCCCCTTTACCAATTGCTCCGTAATATAATTCCATTTAATACTGAAAAAGTCTGCCGCATCACAATGAAAAATTTCCCCGTATACCAAAGACAAAATGTAGCCGGTTCTAATGGATTTATTTTCTTTTTTCACATATTCCAACTGTTCATAGAATGCAGAAGTTACCACGCAACGCTCTTCTAATCCGTACCGTTCTATCAATGCCACTACGGATTCTGCCAGTTCTCTGTTCTCTTCTTCTTTCAATTCGATGTTAAACTTTATTTTACCGCCGTATTCTTCTAATACTTCCTGCAAAGAAGGAACCTGTTCTCCTACAAATTCTTTTGCATATCCAGCTCCCGCATCATAGTAAGAAACCTCCTCATACGTCACTTTATCGATATCATTCACAACTCCTGTGGTACGAAATAATGCCCGGTCATGCATCAATACAGGAACCTTGTCTGCTGTCATTCTCACATCTATCTCTACATAATCCGCCTGTTCTGCAATCGCCAAATCTATGGATGCTCTTGTGTTTTCCGGAGTTCCGTAGGATGCTCCTCTGTGGGCTGTAATCATAATTGTTTTTCTCATAAATGTCCTCTCCATACGCTCACTTTTTAACATACATACACTCAGGAAAACTGCAACTAAAAAAAACAGACATGCAGTCCTTAAGCATTTCTTCCGTGTCGTTACTGAAAAGATATGCCGTTTACTGCCTGTCTGTTTCATTTTTTCCTCGCAATCCTAATTCATATAAATCAGGTGCTCTTTCGGTTTTGCCGTATGCACCATGTCCACAAGATACAACACAGGACCTTCCCCGCCGTATTCTCTCTGGTACTCTACAGAAACCTTTGCCGTGACTTTTACCCAGTCTCTCAATTTAAAATTATCCGCTTGAGGTCCTTTACAAAGCATTCCCACAAATCCGATATCATCCGCACAACAAGTCATGGCGAAACGTCCCGGAACAAAAAAACCCTTCGGAATATCTCGTCCTTTGTATACCATTGCTGTAAATCGTACGGTCTTTCCCGCATACTTTTGCGGTTGGTCTAATGCATCCAGATAAAAAATACCGTAATCATCATCCTCTATCTCAATCACATCTGCATTCAAATCATACGGCAAATCAATCTCATCATCAAAGCCGTCTTCTCCGTCTTCTGACTCGAAAAGAACCTGAGCGCGTCGATTTAATGCCCGTACCGCTTTACGGAACGTATTTCTCTTTGTGTCTGCCGTACATCGGTTAAAAATCACAAGCTCCGTAAAATTAATCTGTTCCGCCATCATCTGACGCATATTACTCATATACACTTCAAAGGTGCCTGCATCTGCCATGGTAATCATCTGTGCCAGTTCCCAACCTCGCGGCATCCCCCGCTCAATAAAACCGGACATGCTCCAGGTTCCGTTAAACTCAATCATTACCCGCTCCGGACGATAATCGGTTTGACACTTTTTCAAAAAGCTCGGAGACAAATCTTCTTCGTTTTCCACCGGAATGATAAAGATATTGTTTTTTTCCAAACTCTCCGTATCATACTCCTCCATTCCTTCCTCACAAAGAAGGAGAATGGTCTTTTCTCCGGAAGCAAAATTCGGGTCTTCCAACGTGTTTTTAATGAATGTAGTTTTACCGCTTTCTAAAAATCCGGTAATAATATATACAGGTATCTCCATTTTAAGATTCCTCTCTTTAACCTCTGTTATGCAAGTTCAAATAAAACTTCCAACGCATCTTCTTTAATTTTTGAACCAATCACACAGATACGTCCGGTATAATCCGGTGTTCCTTCGCGGAGTTCAAATTCACCCGGAGTCAGGTCAAAATAAATCCAAGTACCATCTGTCGCCGGAACCATACCCTTTGCACGAAGAATCACTCCATAGTCTTCCGTATTGGCAAGCTTATTTAAAATCTCGCGCATGGTATCACGCTCATACTTATGCGGTGTCTCTTTTCCCCAGCTGGTAAATACTTCGTCCGCATGGTGATGGTGGTGATGATGGTCGTGATCGTGGCAACCGCAGGTGCAGTCTTCCCCATGCTCATGGTGGTGCTCGTGCTCATGATGATGATCATGGTCGTGACAACCGCACGTGCAGTCCTCCCCATGCTCGTGGTGGTGCTCGTGTTCATGGTGATGCTCATGCTCATGATGATGGTCGTGGTCATGACAACCGCAAGTGCAGTCCTCCCCATGCTCGTGATGGTGATGATGCTCCTGTGCCTCTTTCAGCAACTCATTTTCAAAGGAAGACTCCTGCTCCATAGCAGAAAGAATTACCTTACCGTCAATTTCATCCCAAGCTGTTGTAATAAGAATCGCTTTCGGATTCTGTGCACGAAGCTTTCCTACTACCACTTCGGTCTTTGCCGCATCATACTTCTGCGTACGGCTTAAAATAATGGTCTTTGCGCTCTCTACCTGATTATTGAAAAACTCACCGAAATTCTTCATATACATTGCAGCCTTTGATACATCTACTACTGTAGAAAAGCTGTTTAATTTTGCATTCGGCAACTCTTCTTTTACATCCTGTACTGCCTTAATAACATCAGAAAGTTTACCCACACCGGACGGCTCAATAATCACGCGGTCCGGAGAAAAGCGTTCTAACACTTCTTTCAGAGATTTTCCAAAATCACCTACTAAAGAACAACAGATACAACCGGAATTCATTTCCGTAATCTCTACACCGGCATCCTTTAAGAATCCGCCGTCGATTCCGATTTCGCCAAACTCGTTCTCAATTAAAACAACCTTTTCACCTTTGTATGCTTCCTCTAACAATTTCTTAATAAGTGTCGTTTTTCCGGCACCCAAAAATCCGGAAATAATATCAATCTTTGTCATCACTTACTACCTCCAAAATTTATTCTACCGTCGTCGGCTGTTCAGAAGTACAATGCGGGCAACGGGTTGCCTCGATTGCAATTTCAGACTTACAGAACGGACATACCTTTGTAGTCGGTGCAGCCGGCACAACTACTTCTTCCTTCTTTCCCATATCGCGGAGCTTATTCATCCACTTCACAAACAAGAACACCACAAATGCCATGATAATAAAGTCGATTAAACCTGCAATAAAAGCACCGTACTTAAAGCATGCCACACCAAGTTCTTCCGCTTCGGCAAGGGTCTCATATTTGTTTCCGTCCAGCGCAATAAAAAGCTTTGCAAAATCAATCTTTCCGGTCAACAAACCAAGAAGCGGCATAATCATATCATTTACAAGAGACGATACCAACTTATTGAATGCGGTACCGATAATCATACCGACAGCAAGATCAATCATGTTTCCCTTAATTGCGAACTGCTTAAACTCTTTTAACATAGTATTTCCTCCTTTGAATCCTTCCAATCTCCTTTAGGAGATACTTTTTTATCCTACTCATCAAGTATAGCACATCTTATTATTTTTTCAAGCCTTGTTCTAATTCCTCATAGGATATTTCACATTCAATCATACCGTATGCGTATGCAGCAATGTCATAAGGATTGGCAAACAGTACAAGTCCCTTATCGTTTAAATACCATTGATTTTCCTGCGTAAACATATGTATCCATTCCTTCAAAGCACTTTCGTCATCCGTTTCAAACAATTCATCCCCATGCTCACTCTGAATTCTGGTCATAGCAAACTCAACCACCTCTTCCACACTTACACCGTAGGGACGTATCATATTTTCAAAGGACTCTTCTTCCCCCTTCGTCACATCCACCACATAGGCTTTACAAAATGTGTTCGGATGGGCTCCTCCGCTATAACTGAACCACTTGGTAAATAACGTATAATATTGCTCTTTGTTCCGGATACAACTGACAATATACTCTTCTTCCTCCGGGAACATAGCAATCCTGTATTCATCGTTTTTGGACTCCTCATAATCAAATTTTGCATTGTCCCTTGCCGTAAACAGTTCTTCCCGAACCCCTTCCGTCAAAGAAGCAACAAAACGATTCATATTTTCTGCATACTTTCCCTCAAAGACAGGATAATTTATCGCAGACTTAAAATATACAAACTCTCCGTCTTTTTCTTCTTCCGACTCTTCTTTCAAACTGTATTGCAATTCATACGAAAACTCTTCTTCCTGTACCGGCTTCGTTATCTCAATACCACCCGGCACATCCTCTTCCACCCCTGATAGAGGCCCCTTCGTTACCGTTTCCGACGGACTATTGGTAATATCGTTCTTCGCAGTATTATCGGAACTCCCGCAACCAACGGCAGTAACCGTCATTAATACGCCAAGAGCCCCTACAATTTTTTTCAACTTCATTGCTCCCATATCCTTTCTTGCGCGTTTTTTGATAAAAAACAGTCATAAAATGAAGTGAACGGAGAAGCTACCTCCTCCGTCCAAAGCGCATAAATCATTTCTTCTTATAAATCAATACTTCCTGCCGCCTTATCGTTGATTACATAATAAGCCTTTCTTTCTTCCGGCTTAATATATAAACGAACCGACTTAACACCGGAAGCTCTGTGACCTTCTGCCACATAAGCAGCTTTCACTTTCTCCATAACCTCAGCCACAGCATACTCTTCACCTGCAAACTGAACAAATACTTCATCCTTCTTTTCCGGCTTCTTTTCCACAGCCTTCGCTGCCGTACTCTTATTCACACTTCCCGGTTTCTTCATCTCTTTTGCTACTTTTTCCTCTGCCGGCTGCACTTTGGCTACCGTTTCTGCTGCTGTCACTTTCATTTCCTTCACTTCCTCTGCTACCTTTTTACCGGTTGCTTTTTTTGCCATATCAAATCCTCCGTTCAGAAACTATGTTTATTGCAACTTTCATATTGAATATAGCACAAAGACCCGCTTTTTGCAAGTATTTCAACATAAAAGAGACCCATAAACCTTTGTTTACGGATCTCTTTCTTTCAAACAAATATTCTCACGCGTATGTATTAGAATACACCCTGAGACAGCATTGCATCAGCAACCTTCAAGAAGCCTGCGATGTTAGCACCTGCCACAAGATTATAACCTAAGCCGTACTCTTCAGCTGCTGCTGCGGAAGAATCGTGAATACCGATCATAATCTGATGAAGCTTTGCATCAACTTCTTCTGCAGTCCAGCTGTATCTCTCGCTGTTCTGGCTCATCTCAAGACCGGAAACAAGTACACCACCTGCATTTACAGCCTTAGACGGAGCAACGATCATATTCTTCTGAGACATTAAGAAGCTCAGAGCGTCGTTGGTGGTCGGCATATTTGCTACTTCGATGTAGTACTTAATGTTGTTAGCAACAATCTTCTTAGCCTCGTCAAGATTTACATCGTTCTGGGTTGCACACGGCATAACGATATCAACCTTCTGGCCCCACGGCTTCTGACCCGGGAAGAACTGACAACCAAACTTATCAGCGTAATCCTGAACCTTATCACGGCCGGAATTTCTCATTTCAAGAAGGAAGTTAATCTTTTCCTCCGTCACAACACCATCCGGATCGTAAATATATCCGTCCGGACCGGAAAGAGTTACTGCCTTACCGCCGAGTTCAGCAATCTTCTTTGCTGCGCCCCATGCTACATTACCGAAACCGGAAATGGAAACGGTCTTGCCCTCGATGGTCTCGCCCTCATGCTTTAATACTTCACACAAATAATAAACTGCGCCGTAACCGGTAGCTTCCGGACGAATCAAGGAACCGCCGTAGGAGCGACCCTTACCGGTTAAGGTACCATTCTCGAATGCGCCTCTGATGCGACGGTACTGACCGTACATATAACCGATCTCACGTCCGCCTACACCGATGTCACCTGCTGGAACGTCTACGTCCGGACCGATGTGACGATATAACTCAGTCATGAATGCCTGACAGAATCTCATAATTTCAGCATCGCTCTTACCGCGCGGGTCAAAGTCGGAACCACCCTTTGCACCACCCATCGGAAGGGTCGTTAAGCTGTTCTTGAAGGTCTGCTCGAAACCGAGGAACTTCATGATGGATAAGTTTACGGACGGATGGAAACGTAAGCCTCCCTTGTACGGTCCGATTGCACCGTTAAACTGTACACGATAACCGCGATTTACCTGAGTCTGACCATTGTCATCAACCCATGCAACACGGAACTCAATTACTCTCTCCGGCTCACACATTCTCTCAAGAAGTGCTGCCTTTCTGTAAGTTGCTTCATTCTTGTCTACAACCGGCTTCAGGGAGGATAATACCTCTTCTACAGTCTGAAGGAACTCCGGCTCGGTAGCGTTTTTCTTAGATACTAACTCAATTACTTCATCAACGTATCCCATCTTAAAGCTCTCCTTTCGTCCTCAAAAAAATAGTGCACATCACGTCTTTCCCTCCGGAATCACATTCCAAAAAATGGGGTCACCGCCGTGCTTCTTCGATATTATACACCAAGATTTTCTATTGTGCAAGTGTTTTTCTAAAAAAATGTATAATTGTATACAATCTGTATTTCCTTTCATTTTCCATACCAAAAACGGCAATTACATTTTACAATGCAACCGCCGTTTCTCGTCCCATTATTTTCAGTTTTCAAAAGGGTCTCTATCTTCTGATTTCTCTCACTCGTGCACTTCTATCGTACTTCTTCGTATATCCGTCATCTTCATACAAATCGTACTCCGCACCTTCGAATCCGAGTAACATAAGCGTTGCAGCATCCAGCTTCTTTGTATTCATTGCCGTTTTCCCTACCGGGATTGCCTTTCCGTTCCGGATAAAAAATACAAGCTCGTTCAGTTCTGCCTTTACAAAATGATGCCCCGCTGCCAATGTGTTTGTCTCGTAATCGTCAAGACTCCGCATCCGTACACACATCATCTCCTCCGGCAAATACACATACCGTCCCGTGGCATTTGGGGTATAGACCGGTGCAATCATAAGCTCGTTTCCCAGGAGTAACTGATCCTCCACACCTCTCGCATCCGCATCTGTCGGGAAGTCAAAGGAAAGAGGCCGGAACATCATCTCATCGCTTAATACTGCTTTCATATATTCACTGTAAAGATACGGAACAAGTCCGTAACGAATCTCTATCATCTTCTTACAGTCATCACAATTATCAAACCGATATAATTCCTGTTCTCTTGTTCCTCTGCAGGAATGATTTCGCATCAGTGGCGTAAATACCGCAAGCTGTAACCACCGAAGCATCAAATCCTCCGTTACGTCGCTGCCGAAGCCTCCCACATCCGCACCGGTATAAAGAAATCCCGCCATATTCAAAGAAGGCATCATCTGCAGATTCATCAAAAGATGAGACCACCAGGACTTATTATCTCCCTGCCAAATACCGCCGTACCGATGGGCACCGATATAGGACGACCGGGAAAACATAAGGATTCTCTTGTCCGGCGAAAGCATTTCAAAAGCCTCTCCCGCCGCCTTTGTCATGTTATAGCCGTAAAGGTTGTGGACCTTACTGTGGGGCACCTTCTTCCCCTCCATATCATGGAAGAAAGTCTCATAATCTCCCACATTATTACCGATGCCGGCCACCAAACCCGTAAACTCAAAATAACTGTTCACATCGAGATTTTCTTTACTAAGCTCACTGATACGTTCCATTACACTTGCAAGACGTTCTTCCGTATAGAAAATTGCCGGTTCATTCATGTCATTCCAGAACCCATCGATGCCCTTATCCAACAAAAACTTATACTTCTGTCCGAACCAGTTTCTTGTCTCAGACTTTAGAAAATCCGGAAAGTGCACTCTGCCCGGCCAAACCGCACCCACAAAGTCCTTTCCCTTTGCATCCTTACAGAAATAATCGTTCTTCACTCCCTCTTCGTAAACATCATAGCCCTCTTCTATTTTTACTCCCGCATCGATAATCGGCACCAAATGAATCCCCTGTGCTTTCATTTCGGCACAAAAGTCCTCAAACTCCGGGAACGCTTCCTCATCAATCGTAAAGTCTTTGTATCGCTCCATATAATCAATATCCATATAAATACTGTCTAACGGAATGTTACGCTTCCGGTACTCCTCCGCCACCTGACGAATATCCTTCGCATCCTTATAGCCCCAACGGCTCTGACCGTAGCCAAAGGCCCACTTCGGTGCAATATAACTCCGTCCGATAAGCTTACGAAACTGCTTTACAATGTCTTTTTCACTCTCTCCGGTAATCACATATACATCCAGATTTAAATCTTCCGGCATGATACATAAGATATCTCGATTGGTATACCCCACATCAAAGGTAACTTTTCCTGCATAATCGAAAAATACGCCAAATAGCTCTCTTCCGGAAACAATCATAAAATTATGAGAACCGTATAAAGACCGGGTATCTTCCTGATGATGCGGGTTATCACTGTTACTGCTGACATAGCACCACCCCCGCTTATTGATACCGCGAACCTGTTCTCCCAGACCGTAAACGATATCCTTATCCGCAAGCTTATAGACGAACTCTGTAATCCCATTTTTACTGCTAATCTCAAAGAACGGAAGCATCCCTTCCGTAACGGGAAGTTGCTCTACAACTGCGCAAGTCTCAATCGGGGTTCCGAATCTGAATCTTTCTATCATAGTCACATCTCCTTCTACTTTTCCTTAGGAATAAACTCTACTTTTAGCACCATTCCCATCCCCTCCGCTAAACGTTTCAGCAAATTTAACGACGGATTCCTCGTTCCGTTTTCCAGCTTGCTGATGTCCGCCTGATGAATTCCGGTACGTTCCGCCAATTCCTTTTGCGTCAGATTCTGAGAAGTTCTGGCTGCAACCATCGCCTTGATAACATCAAATTCCGGTTGCATACTCTCATATTCTTTCCGAAACTCCTCATCCTGTAATTGGTTTTCTAAAAAATCATCAAAGTTCTTCATTAGACTCACACCTTCTTTTCATCTGTACTCCTTTCAATCATTATATGGCATATATGCCATATTGTCAACTTTTAACACTACCCCGCTTCATAATACTGCGCCTGTGCTGTCCACAACTTATGGTACAGCCCATCTTCTTCCCGTAATAATTCCTCATGGGCACCTCTCTGTACCACCGTTCCCTCGTCAAACACTGCAATTTCATCACAGAACTTACAGGAGGATAACCGATGACTGATATAGATAGCTGTTTTCTCGCCGATTAACTCATTAAACTTCGTATAAACCTCCGCTTCTGCAATCGGGTCCAGGGCTGCCGTCGGTTCATCCAATACAACGATCGGTGCGTCTTTATATAAGGCCCGTGCCAGTGCTACTTTCTGCGCCTCGCCACCGGAAATCTCCACCCCCTCCGATTCAAAATCCTTATACATAGCAGTATCCAAACCGTTAGGCATTGCTTTTAACCGTTCTGTAAATCCGGCTTTTATAAGACACTTCTCTGCTTTCTCCCTGTCGTATTCCATGTCTGTAGCCACATTTTGTCCCAAAGAGAAGGAAAACAGCTTGAAGTCCTGAAATACCACGGAAAAGATGCGCAAATATTCTTCGTACGCATACTCTCTGATATCCACACCGTTTAACCGGATTTCTCCCTCTGTCGGATCGTACAGTCTGCATAACAGCTTGATAAAGGTAGTTTTGCCCGAACCGTTTTTCCCAACGATTGCCAGTCTCTCTCCTATCTTAAACTTAAGGGAAAGATTGCGTAAAGAGTATTCTTCTGCACCCGGATACCGGAAACTGACATTGCAAAACTCGATTTCATAATCCGCTTCGTGTCCATCGTTTCCGTCGCCGAAAACATCCGGGGCCAGGGTCCGCGTTCCTTCTTCTTTACGGTTCGGAATATCCAGATACTCGTACAAACCTTTCAAATGTCTGCAATACACCTCATTATCCGCCACCACAAACATCATATCCTGTACACCGGTGGAAAGTTTCCCCAACGCTCCGATATACTGGACAATACTTCCCACACCAAAGGCACCCAAGGAAGCCTTTAGCACCACAAACACCCAACATACTACGGTACCGATACCCACCACTACCGCTGCCAGTGCCGGATAGGTGGCCATAACACGCAGGTAACCTCCCACAGCCTCATCTCTCTTTCTCATCTCAGCAAATGCTCTGGTTGCCGCTTTATGCTGACTATAAATTCTTACATCCTTTGCACGCTCCGGGGATTTCGCAAGTTCATGCCCGAAAAACATGAATGCCCGGTTAAACCATACAGTCTCTTTACACCAGGTTTCAAATACAGAGTTTTCCTTTCGTGTCGCATTTGCATTTGCAATGCCTCCCACGATCACGCAACCCCCGATTCCCACAATCCAAAGGGGAGAATCCATCCAACCGTTGCCGGTATCCGTGAAAAACAAGGTTACGGTAAGCGATAAAGAAAGTACAATACTTGCCGTTGCGTTCACCAGACTGTTTATCCCCCATACAAGCTGTCCCAGCCCGTTTCCGAACATAAACAGATTTTCCGATGCCTCCTGCTTTTTCTGTAACACCCTAACATCCTCTAAATCAGCATAATCCATGGTCATGGATTTGTCGGCAAACACCTTTCCGAAAAAGTTCCACATTTGGGCTTCCTTTTCTTCCGTCACCCGGTCTACCATACTTTTCATAAGAAGCAGAAGAAAATTGCAAAGTACCACCGCTGCCACATATGTCAACAGATAGGTTGTCCGTCGTGCTCCTGCCAGTTCATTAATGATTTTAGCCGAAAGCCACACAGAAAGTAACGGTTGTATCGCCGCAATCAATGCCGATACTGCTTTCCCGCCTGCCAGCCCCGGACAATACTTTCGTAAAATTCCGATACCGCGGCCGGTGATTTTCACCCGTTCCTTTATGGTAATTCTGTCTTTCATTCTGCAACACCTCCTTCTTCCGCATGCTCCCTATAATACTTCGCCTGAGTCTCGTACAGTTCAAAATACCGCCCTTGTTTTGCAAGAAGCTCTGTATGAGTTCCTTCCTCGATAATCTTCCCGTCCTCCATCAGTACAATACGGTCGCAAAACCGGGTGGATGCCAAACGATGAGAAATAAACACCGTAGAGCAGTCCTTCATCACTTCATGGTACATTTCATATAAATTACTTTCCGCAATCGGATCCAATGCAGCTGTAGGCTCATCCAGTACCATAAACGGTGCATTTCGGTACAGGGCTCTTGCCAACAATAATTTCTGCACCTGACCGCCGGAAAGCTCCGTTCCTTCATCATTCACCGCTCTGCTGTATTCGCTGTCCATGCCCTTTGAAAGAGACCCGATTTTTTCCCATAGTCCGGCGGTTTTCAAACACGCTTCCACCTTATTTCTGTCAATCTTCCCCGGCTCATCTTCAGCCACTGCTTCTGCGAAAGTAACCGGCAGCAGGGAGAATTGTTGAAACACCGCAGAAAACAATCCGTAGTAAGCCTCTCTGTTATATGCTTTCACATCTACTCCGTTATAACGGACAAAACCTTCCGTCGAATCGGTAAGCCCGCACAAAAGCTTTACAAGGGTGGTCTTTCCCGCACCGTTTAATCCGACAATAGCCAGATGTTCACCGGGAGCAACGGTCAACGTAAGACCGGACAAGGTATCCTGCTTTGCTCCCTCATAGCGATAACTTACATTGCAAAGGGACAGTTCTTTCGGTCCCTCCGAATCTTTCGGAAGTTCGCATCCTCCTTCTCTCGTGTAGGTATCCGGATACGCTAAAAAAGTACGTACATAATCTACGGAACTGCTGATACGGGAAAGTGCCGTTACCTGACCGAACAATCCGGACAACCAGGCAGAGAATCCGGTAATCACTCCGAAGTACAACACAAAATCCGCAACAGCCATATCTTTCGTTAAAACAAGATACAACAAATACAGATAAGCAACCACTTCCCGTACCAGAGACAATCCTGCATCTCCTGCCGCCACACCTAACACAGCCTTTGTATATCTGCGATACCATCCGTTTAAGCCCTCTACGTTCTTACGGTACACATCCGACAGCCACCGGTTCATCCGGTACAACCGAATATCCTTTGCTGACTTTATATCCCCGGACACACTTGTCAAATAGTCTGTTCTCTGCTGATACCGCACCTTTTCCTCCCGGTGCTTTTCTGTCCACCGGATTACCTTATGATTCAGCAGACAACTACACACCGTCACCACAATCAAAAACAGCACCAGTCCTATATGTAAACGTGCCAGAATTCCAAAGTATAACCCGAATCCCAAAGCACTTGTAAAAAGACCGATTCCCACATCGTACACCTGAATCATGGGAGAATAATTTCCGTTGCATGCCCCTGCACTCTCCGTATGTAATTTGCGGAACCGTTCTGTTTCCTGGTGACAATAATCCGCTGTCATTCCTTTTATGGCCACCATTTCCGTATAGTGAGTATTCATGCGAAACTTCTGAAAATACAACAGCTTTTCAAAGAATACTTTACCTCCGGCACACAAAGCCAATAGTCCTGTTCCGATTAACGTAACTGTCAGAACCTCTTTCATTGCCGCTCTCTCCTCGATGTGTTCAATCACAATCTTGGGCAAAAACGTAGTAATTACAGGAATTACAATTCCTATCACAATTAATAAAAAGCATAACACCAACAAAAACGGATAACATTTCATCGTTTCCTTAAACAGAAAACATGTATTGGAACCGATTCCGTACCGTGTCACCTGCAAAGTGTTTTCCTCTTTCTCTTTTTTCATAAACTCACCTTACTTTCTCTTTTTCACGTAGATAAGAATAAAATTCAAAATCCTATCCAGTCCCCTCTATAAAAACGCTTTATCCCGAATCCCGAATTCGTGTCCTGTCTCAAACCACTCCTGCCAAGCTACAGTAAAGCAGTCTGCCTCTTTTACCGTAATGTCACACCGGTCACCGCATTCTTTTTCTAAAAGAGCTTTCCACCAATCTACCGTTTGAAACAACTCTGCATCATCCCCTTCGGCCCATGTGGCGAAGAGTTCTTTTATTTCTCCCTTTGGTTCTTCCTTTAAGCCCGGAATCGTAATCATCACATAGCCTTCCTTTTTTACGAACGGCAATATTTTTTCCGCAAACACACCCTTCTTACAGCCAAAATAATGATAGGAATCCACGCTGATAATTGCATCGAAATACTCCTGTGCAAAGGGCATCGAAAGAGCATCTCCGTGAATCGGAATAATGGTATCCTCAAGATTGCTATCCTTTATTCTCCTGTAATTTTCCGATGCAGGAACCCACAAATCAAAGGCTACAACACTTTGCGCGTTTGTTTCCTGCGCAATAAATAGGGACGTCAATGCGAAACCACATCCCAAATCCAACGTTCTTTTATACTTCGTGTCCTCAGGATTTCTTTGAATTAACTCATCTAGCAGCCGAAAGGAATTCGGTCCCATCAAATACTCCTTTGTAAAATACTTTTTATACTTTTCAATATGATTCATTTTAAACACCTCCGTTATTTTATTTCATCGTATCATTTTTATCTGTTCTTCTTTCCAAGCATCTCCGCCCGCTGTGCCTCTGCTCCGGTAAGTTCCAACGCCACACCTTCCACATGTTTCCGCTCCATGTCATGCCGCAGTTTTCTCGTTTCCACACTGTCAAAGATAATAGAAAAATCATAGTCCTCCGGATACAGTTCCTCCGCTGCCACATGAAGTTTCACCCGTTTATGGTTAATCCAAATCTTCTTATTCGGCATCTGAACTTGTAACACACCCTTTTCATTTTCAGGCTGACATACAATGCCGATTTTCTTGTCCGGATAAATCATGACGCTGTCACCGATTCGGTACTCGCATTGTTTCGCTTTCTTCGATGCCGGATTCTTTTTCTTTACGATGCGTGGGGAAATTTCCTTTTGTATCTTTTCCTGTGTATTCTCCTCAACATGATATTTCACATCCATCGTCGCACCCGACACCGATATACACTCCGACCTCCGTTCTCCATATGCCGCTTCCGCTGCTCTCTTTAACATTCCGGACGGCATTCCAAGCCTTCTTGCAATATGAAAGGCGCAACTTTCTCCTGCCTCACCGATGACCATTTGATAGGTCGGTTTTAAATTCTCCTTATCAAAGGTCATACGGGCATTTACGATGCCTTCCGTTTGTTCTGCATATACCTTAACCTCCGGATAATGGGTTGTCACAAGAAACAGCGCTCCGCTATTTTTCAGTTCCTCCAAAATCGCCACCGCAATGCCCATCCCCTCAAGGGGATCCGTACCGGAACCAAGCTCATCCATCAGCACCAAACTCTGTTCATTGACTCTGCGTAAAATGTCTAACACGTTGGTAATATGTGCCGAAAAAGTAGACAGATTTTCCGAAAGATTCTGCCCGTCACCGATATCACACAGGTAATTGCTGTTCATACAGACTCTTGCTTCCTTACAAGACACATGAAGACCACACTGTGCCAACATACAGTTTAATGCCACTGTTTTTAAGGCTACCGTCTTTCCTCCGGTATTCGGTCCCGTAATCACGATACCGTTTACGCCGTTTCCGATTTGAAACTGAAGCGGTACACAGATTTCTTTTTTCATTAACGGGTGTCTGGCATCCGTAAGTTTAATCTCTCGATTGGTTACAATCTCCGGCTCCGCACCGTCATAGAGAAAACTTAACTTTCCTTTCGAGAAAATGTAATCCAACTTCTCAATGTACTTGATATTCTCTCTCATTGCCTCGCCATGACGATCCACCTGCACGGTCAATTCATACAGAATTCTTCGTACTTCGTTTTCCTCGTCCATAGAAAGACTCTGAAGCTCTGCGTAATGATTTGCACAGGCTGTCGGTTCGATAAACAATGTATTTCCCGTGGAGGACTTATCAATGACGCTTCCCGAAATCCGAAACTTGCACTCTTTCTTTACCGGTACACAAATCCGACCGTTCCGCATGGTACTGAAGCTATCTGACATACAATCCTTATTGGCGCGCATCACCGCATCCGCCTTCTCCCGCATACGACTTTCTGTCTGCGCAATCTCTGTTCGCAGTGATTTTAACAGCTTCGAAGCATTGTCCGCCACCTGTTCGTTTACAATCTGGGTATAAATACTCTCCCTCAGTTCCTCCAAAGGCTCTAAGTTTTCTTCGTACCAGGCAAGAGAAATCTCGTACTGCTTTCCCTGACACAAATACTTTTTAAGTCTTGCTACCATGGTGAGGGATATCTGTACCGTAAGCAACTGTTCCACAGAAAGACAGTCTCCTTTTCCGGCAATATCCACAATTTCTGCAAGTCCTTGTATGGAGGCAAGGGGCGGAGTTCCGCACAGTTCTATCATCCGCTTTCCCTGGGTTGTTTCCCGTTGCTTTACCAAAAGCTCCGTTTCAGATAGAATCGGCTTTGTCTCCCGTATCTGTTCCTTAGCTGCCTCCGTCAGGGCGTACTCCGCCCAAAGCTCCTTTATTTTGTCAAATTCCAATAACTGTTCTTCTCGATTCATTTTGATACTCCTTGTATTCTTTCTTTTCTACCGTTTTATCTTGTACGCCATTTTTCACCGAAAAGAACACCGAAGTATCATCCATGACTCGCTCTATCCATCCGTTCACGGATAGTTTGGCAAAAAGAAAAACCATGGATTTTGCCTTAAAAAGCTGATAAATCCATGGTCTTTTCATCGTTCTTTAAAGATAGTTCAAGCGAGCGTGTTCGCATATCGGCATTTGCACAAGTACACTTGCGCAGCGTCTCTATGCTCACTTTGCCTACTCGAAAAAAAGCAGAACCATACAGTTCTGCTCACAATCTCGTCATAACGAATTCTATGAATAGATTTATGAAGCATATGTAAGGCAGATACCAAAGGGCAGACTTCTAGCGTAAAAAGTCAATCCTCGCAACTGTTTCGTTGTCGGTGTCCTATCTTGTTCTTCCTACAATGCTATTCATAAAATCCTCTTTTCTGAAAATTAAAATGTAATGTATTTACGTTGCTATCTTAACACGTTGTCATCCCCTTGTCAAGTATGGATTACTCCGGGAAAAAAATAATGATTTTAATCCTTCCCTCTTCATAGTTCGCTGCAATACTCCCCTCCATCTGCTCCACCAACGTCTTTGCAATCGAAAGTCCCAGACCTGTGGACTTTCTTGCAGCTTCCACGGTATAAAAACGGTCAAAAAGCTTTCCTACCTGTACCTCATCTAATTCTTTTGCCCTGTTGGAAAAGATAATCTCTCCTTCCTTCGTCAATTCAATCAATAAATCACCGTCGCTGTATTTTAAGGCATTGTTCAATAAATTGGAAAAAACTCTGGATAATGCGGAAACATCTAAAAGCCGTACCACTTTTTCTTCCGGCATACGAATCTCCGGTTGGATTTTTCGTTCCGTAAGCACTGCATAAAATCCTGCCACGCTCTCTTCCAACGCTGCGTTTAACACCACCGGCTTCTTGGCAAGTTCTTTTTCTTCCGATAACAGCACAGAATACCGAAACAACTCCTCTGTAAGATTGTTCATATGCTCCGTACGGTTTTTTATCATTTCTACATAACGAATCCCGTCCTCCGACAAATCCTCCTGACAAAGTAAATCAAGGTAGCCTTGGATTGCTGTGAGAGGCGTCCGTAAATCATGGGAAATGTTCGTCACCGCATTCTTTAATTCCACATCCCCCTGTACATAGCGGTGACGCAGCTCCCGTAGCTTCCGTAACTGCACATTCAGTTCCGCAGCCAACTGTCTTACATGCCTGTCCCTACCGGCAACATCAATGAGGATATTGGTGTCGGTTACGAGCCGTTTTGCAAAGGCATCGGTAATTTCTCTTGTTGACTTACGTACACTATGAAGTTTTATAAGCAAGCCGACAATCACCACTGCCATAATGCCGATTACGACCCATAACCGAATCTCCATCATTTTCTCTCCTATCCGTTTTCCGGTTTTTCCCACCTTACACAAAGTACCTTACTTTATATCCTTCCTGCGGAACAAGTAGTAGCCGACGAAAAAAATAACAATCGTAAAAATAACAGAATACACCGGGAAAAGAACCCATGCTCTCGGCAGTTCCGTACATTCATCAAATTGCAAAATCTGTCCCACCGGGTGAATATCCACAAGGAACTCATATATGTCTCTCCTTACCCCACTCACATAATTCGGATTCAACACATTTCCGTCAAACAGCAAATTCCCTTTACCGTCTGATATATATTCAGAAATATACTCCGGCCGTAGTAAAGCCCCCCTCAACTTTGAACCACTGCCATACAGAAAAAGCCCCGTAATAATGGTTACCACAACTCCGATTGCTCTGCTTTGAATCAGCATGGAAACAAACAAAAGCAGGGTCGAAACTGCCACTACCGCAAATGTGCTTACTAAAATTCCGGCAAACAAGTTCTTCGGCAAACGATAAAAACTTCCGGATAACAGATATTCAAGAAACAGCACCATAGCTAAAGAAGTCACATGAAATATCAAGACAGAAACCGTGCACACCACCCAATTCGAGCCGTAAATATCGCGACGTACATGTCCTGCAACAAGTTTATTCCGTATGGTTCTGTTACTGTAATCCGTCCCCAGAAACAGACCGATAAGTACCGCCGATACAAACGGAAGCAGTTCGTCTCCGCCATACAAAAACCTAACCTGCGCACTATTCCACAATCTATTAAAGTATAACACAGGAATTGCCGTCAGACTAATCATAACTGCCCAACAACACCAGAACACTTTACTGTGAAACAAGCGTGAAAAGTTTGCAGAAAGTAATTTACGCATCACCACCACCTCCTACCAGACTAACATAAATGCTTTCCAGTGACTCATCCTTTTCTGTGATACTGTAAAGCTCACACCCTTCCGTTAACAGTTCCCCTACAAGCTCCGTTACTCCTATTTGTGCATAAATATCCACTGCATTTTCTGACCAAATGCTATATTCAAGCCCTTTTGCATCCAACACTCTCGCCAAAATCCTTACATCACTGACTTCCACATGCATACACTTTCTACAGGATGCTTCCAGTTCTTTTGCACTTAACTCTTTTACGATTCGTCCTCCGTCTACAAAACCGTAATGTGTTGCAAACTTTGACAGTTCTTCCAAAATATGACTGGAAACTAAAACCGTAACCTGTCTCTCTTTGTTTAACTTCAATATCAGTTCTCTGATATCAATAATTCCCTGCGGATCCAAGCCGTTAGCCGGTTCGTCCAACACCAGAAAATCCGGATCTCCGCAAAGTGCAATTGCAATTCCCAAACGCTGTTTCATTCCGAAAGAAAAATGCTTTGCTTTCTTTTTTCCTGTGTCCGCAAGACCTACCAACTCTAAAATCTCTTTGATTCCTTCAAATGACGGAAGCCCCAGAATCCGGTACTGCTGCTTTAAATTCTCCACCGCTGTCATATCCGTATACACCGCCGGTGTTTCTATCACCGCTCCCATTCTTCTCCGAGATGCTACCACCTGTTTTTCGGTATTCTTCCTTCCGAACAACGTGTACTCTCCGGATGTAGGTTCCTGTAATCCGCAAATCAAACGAATTAATGTTGTCTTTCCGGCACCGTTTCGACCGACCAAACCATAGATAGCACCCTTCGGTACATGCATGGACAGTCTGTTTAGTGCTTTACAATATTTGTAATTTTTGCAAAGCTCATCGGTTGTCAAAACATATTCCATAAATACCCTCCTCTTTTTTGATGTTATCATTCTACTAAAGAAAGGTAAAGAAACCGGTAAAGAAAACAGTAAAGATACGGTAAAGATTTACTGCGATTTTAATTTAAAACCAATGCCCCAAACCGCTTCAATATAATCCTTGTCCTTTCCCTCTTTTAACTTTTTACGTAAATTGCTTACATGCATTTTCAACGAAGTCTCCGTACAGTCCGGTGTCTCCTGCATTATCCTGTCTAACAACGCGGATTTTGTTATTACCTGAGTCGGATTCATCAAAAGAATTTTCAAAACAGCGTATTCCGTTCGGGTAAGCTTAAGTTCTGTCTCATCTACCGTTACCCTGTGGGTATCGGTCTCCATCCTAATCTCTTCGAAGGTAAGTACCGAGTATTTTCCGGATTCCTGCTCTTTTCGAAGCTGTACCGCTATTCGTGCAAGTAATTCCTTTGTATGAAATGGCTTCGTTATATAATCCGCCGCGCCTCCAAGCAGTAAATCTACTTTGTCATCCACATCAACTTTTGCACTGACAACAATCACCGGAATTCCTTTTATCTTTTGGAGTACTTCTTCCCCGGAAAGTCCCGGAAGCATCAAATCAAGTAAAACCAAATCCGGCTTTTTCTGCGATAACAAAAGCACCGCTTCCGTACCGGAATAGGCTCTCAGCGCTCTGTAGCCTTCCTTTGTCAACACCTCTTCCACCATATTTCCGATATGTAAATCATCATCTACGATTAAGATTGTTTTCATATATTCTCCTCTGTTTTTCTTATTGTCATATTTCTATATTTTTCACATTTATTTCCTTCATTCATTCTATCACATTTTCCATGCCACTCCAACAACTTTATTATTAAAGTAAAAACAAATTTGCTAGTGACAACATCCACAATTCCGTGGTACACTATAGTTCAGTAAATAAAGAAAGGATTACACCATGGCATTTGACGGACTTATGACCGCAGCATTGGTCAAGGAGCTTTCCGATACCTTAACCGGCGGACGCATCGTAAAGATTGCCCAGCCGGAAAAAGACGAGCTGCAGTTACAAATAAAAAATTATGATACTTATAAACTTTTAATTTCCGCGGACGCTTCTCTTCCGCTTCTGTATTTAACAGAGGATGGCAAACAAAGCCCGCTGACCGCGCCGAATTTCTGTATGCTGTTACGGAAACATTTTAACAGTGCAAGAATTCTTTCCGTTACCCAGCCGGGGCTGGAACGTATCGTAGATTTTACGGTGGAGCATTTAAACGAACTGGGAGATGTTTGTAAGAAGCACATTATGGTGGAGCTGATGGGGAAACACAGCAACATTATCTTAGTGGATGAAAACGGCATAATTTTGGACTCCATTAAACGAGTATCCGGTATGGTGAGCTCCGTCCGTGAGGTTTTGCCGGGACGACCGTATTTTATTCCGCAGACTCAGGAAAAACTGGACCCCTTAACAGTCTCTTTCGAAGAGTTCTTAATCATACAAGAAAAACCCATGGAGCTTAGCAAGGCTCTGTATACCACCTTTACCGGTCTCTCTCCGCAGACTGCCAACGAGCTTTGTCATCGTGCGGGACTCTCTCCTGACATGCCTGCATCGGAGTTTTCGGAAGATTTTATGCGCCATCTGTTCCGTGTGTTTACGGAGCTTACGGATGATATTAAAAAGGGAGAATTCTCACCGAATCTAGTGCGAAAAAACGGCGAACCGGTAGCCTTTTCCGCTACGGAACTTACACTTTATAATGAAGAACCCTATGAAACAGAAGACTTTGTTTCGGTGTCCGCACTATTACAGGACTTCTATTCCGAGAAAAATACTGTCACCCGTATCCGCCAGCGTTCCTCGGATTTGCGCCGGGTATTGCAGTCCGCACTGGAGCGTGAAGTAAAAAAATATGATTTACAAATCAAGCAGTTAAAGGATACGGAATCCCGTGACAAATTCAAGGTATACGGCGAGCTGCTTACTGCCTATGGCTACGGTGTGGAACCGGGTGCAAAGGAAACTACCGTGACCAACTACTATACCGACGAACCGCTGACCATTCCGTTAGACGAAACCATGTCCGCACTGGACAATGCAAAGCGGTATTTTGAAAAGTATAATAAACTAAAGCGCACCTATGAGGCGCTCACCGAACAGGTGGCAGAAACCAAGTCTGCCATCCTTCATTTGGAATCCATCAAAAACTCCTTGGAAATCGCACGACATGAGGAGGATTTGGTACAGATTAAGGCAGAACTTACCGAATACGGCTACTTAAAGAAACACATGGTGGCACAAAAGGGGGGCAAGGGAAAGAAAGAGAAAAAGGTACGCATTACAGCCAAACCGCTCCACTACCGCACCGAGGATGGTTTTGATCTTTATGTCGGTAAAAACAACTACCAAAACGATTATTTGACCTTTGAATTTGCAAACGGCAACGACTGGTGGTTCCATGCCAAAGATTGTGCAGGCTCCCACGTTATCTTAAAGAACGACGGCAGGGAACTTCCGGATCATGTATTCGAAGATGCAGGGGCATTGGCAGCCTACTATTCCAAGAACAAAGATGCGGGAAAGGTAGAAATCGACTATGTGGATAAGAAGCAGGTAAAGAAACCAAACGGAGCGAAACCCGGCTTTGTGGTGTATTATACCAATTACTCCCTTATTGCAACACCGAACATTTCACATCTGATTGAGATGGATGATTAACGTACCAAAGGAGGCCTTTATGTTTTTCGCCGACACTCATACTCATACAAAGTTTTCCAGTGATTCCGAAGCCAACCCGCTTAAGATGCTTGCTGCTGCTAAGGCAGCGGGACTTTCCGCCCTTTGCTTTACGGACCACATGGACTTAGACTTTCCGGGAGACGATACCCTGTTTGTCTTTGATACAAAGGAATACTTCAAAGAATTGCTTCCGCTGAAAGCACAGACTTCTGCAGATAAAAGCATGCCTGAATTACTTCTCGGTATTGAACTGGGACTTCGTCCGGGGCGCCCGGATTTACGAGAGCAAATGGATGCCCTGCTTTCTGCGCATTCATTTGATTTTGTCATTGGTTCTACTCATGTAGTAGACGAACTGGACCCTTATTATCAGGAATACTGGGATTTACCGGGAGACCGTCTGCTTCGCTATTTTGAAGATATTCGTACCAATGTAGCAGAACACGCAAACTTTGACTCTCTCGGTCACTTGGACTACATCATCCGCTATTTACCGGATTCCGTGTCCCTTGTAAAGGACTATACAGTACGGGATTATGCAGACCTGATTGAAGAAACACTTCGTACCCTGATTTCCCGTGGACAGGCTTTGGAAATCAATACCGCCGGACTCAGAAAAGGCCTCTCCTTCCCTCATCCGAAAGAAGAAATCCTTCTACGTTACAAGGAACTGGGGGGGGAACTGCTGACCCTTGGTTCTGATGCCCACACTCCGGCGGATGTAGGGGCTGACATCATACGGTGTGCAGGACTGCTAAAGGACTTGGGCTTTCAGTATTATGCGGTATATAAGGAACGAAAACCGATGATGGTGAAATTATAGAATACGAAAACGAGTCCCCTATAACGGTGATAGGGGACTCGTTTTTTACAAAAATACCACCTGCTCGTCACTGACCGCAAGCAATCTTGCTCTGTCGACTCAATGTTCACTTTACCTACACGAAAAAAAGAAATTTCTAAACAGTAACCGCACAGAAAATTCGTTCAATTATGCCTTCCTATAAACCCAGGAATACTCCTCTACGTCATATCCGATTTTTTTATAGAATTCACTTCCGCCTCCGGTCAAAAGCTTACCACCCATCTTCTTAAATCTTCGATAATGCTCGGTAAGTGCAGCAGCTGCCAACCCTTTATGCTGATATTCCGGGATCGTACATAATGGTTCCATGTAGGCCAATCCGTTTTCAGGAACCCACCACATTCCGGAGTAACACACATACTCGCCTTCTTCATTGGCAATAATGATATTATATTGATAGGTTGCGTGTGGCGGCGGAGCCATTACACATCCAAGAACTCCGGTATAAGACTTATGTGGATTCCAATCTCTGCTATCACTTGTATCCTCCCAGTTTTCAAAAGGACCTAACTCCCACTCATTAAAGCTTTTCCACGTACATCTGGAAAGCTTCACTGGATCTGTCTCTTCCGGATTCACAAAATGAAATCCTTCCGGCAACTTATAATTTAGTGCCGCCTTTGTCATGTCAAGTACATACGTTTTATCTTTATACGCCAACTGATATCCATGCTTTTTTGCAGCTTCCATAAGTTCCTTTTGCCCCTTGGAAAACATAAAATTCTTTTCGCCACTCCATTCATAAAAAGCATCCTTTGCATAAACAACCATTTCCTCTGCCAGTTCTTCATAGCCCGGACGCAAAACAAAGTAAATGTCCGTTAAGTTTTCATAAAAAACAAATCCTACTACCTTATTTTCCTCCATCCAAAAGCGGCACAAATGCAAGTAGTCCTTATTCATCCATGAAGAAGTCAGGGCATACTCAAAGAAAGGGGGTTCAATACTTCCCTTTCCCATACAAAGGGCCGCGCTATACATTTCAACCAAAAAATCCCATGCCATATTGATGTCTGTTAATACCTGAAACTGTTTTGTTCTTATTGTTCTCATATGATTTCCTCCTAGAATTTCTCTAAATACAACAACTCGTATCCTTTTTTATATCCAATTTTGTAATAAAACTCATCTGTACCACCACTCATGTACCTTGCTCCCAACAGAGACGTTCTGCGATATAATTCAGATAATGCCGCTTTGGCTAACCCTTTTCTTCTGTGTTCAGGAACCGTACATAGCGGTTCAAGATATGCCAACTTGTTTTCCGGAACCCACCACATTCCGGCATAACACACATATTCCCCTTCTTCTGTCTTAATAATGACATCCAGTTCCGGAGTAGCATTGGGTGCTGCTTCCGTATGTAAGCCCGACTCCACATCAATCTCCGGCTCCCCCTCGTTATCAAAACCTCTCCAGGTCATTTCGTCCAGTTTCTCTGCATCACACTTTTCAACCGGCTCAAATACATAACCCTTCGGTAATGGCGCATCCAGCTTTGTTTCACTAAAATCAATGATTCCCTGTTCCTCACGCCATGATATTTGGTACCCTCTATCCAAAGCCTCCTTCAAAACTGCTTTCTGTCCATCATAAATCTTCAGCTTAATCTTTCCCTTATCATCGCTTAATCGTTGTTCTGCATGGTCCATCATCTCAGGAATCAAAAAGTTATAATCGTCCGTCAGATTAAAGAAAGCCTCTCCGATACCGCTTTCATACCAGCAAAACGCTACTATCTCATCATCTTTTTCCCATATAGCAAATCTGTGATTCTGGGAATTATCTGACCACGGTGTAGCAAGAGAATACTCAAAAAATGGTGGATAACAACCATTTTTGCAATCCGGGGTAAAATTCTTTACCATAAAATTGTACACCTTATAAAAATCACACATCTCACGATAAGGTCTCTTCACAATATTCTTCATCTTCATTTCCTCCGTTTTCTTAACTTAACCGGAGCCTGTAAACTATTCTTATTTCCATACCATAAAAACTTTCACAATTAAAAACGGTCCGCTTTCTTTCGAAAACAGACCATACACAAATAAACCTTTTCAAATCAAAAGGTAATCCATGAATCATAGTCTAATTTCGGCAACACAAATAAAACCTATTACAGGCCCTAATCATAAATTATGTTTCCAAATCAGACTATCGAATCATTTCATCACCCTTCACATCAAACGATATGCCTTTCATTTATAGCAAAAAGTATAACACCGCACAAAAGTAATGTCAATCATATTACAAAAGATATCATATATCTATTATTCCAATTACAATAAGTCCTATCCCCGATATTTTACAAAATGCTTTTCTATTTTCTTCCGCTACGTTATCATAATGATAACTGTGAAATAGTGTTATTTTTTCTTTTATCCATACCAAATAGCCCAGAACCAAAAACAAAATTGTAAAAGCCCCTATTAAAATTGCACCTAAGATTTTCTCCATAACACACCTCCGTAGAATTCAAATTTCCGTCACTTTTCTCCCTCTCTGTGTTACATCGGTGTTCCCACTTCGATCAAATTGCCGTCCAAATCATAGAACCTTACTACCTTTTGTCCCCAGGAATGCGTCATAAGCCGATTCACATATTCCACCTCAGGATACATCCGTTCCAGCTTTTCAATGAATTCCTCTATGTCCCATTCTTCAAAATACAACTCACAGGAATTGTTTTTGGAAACAATGTTCTTTCCTAAAAAACTGCTCCAGATTTTTTCATCCTGAAGCACAAGACCTTCTGTTAAAATCATGTTTCCCTCATTGTCAAGCACCATATCAATACCGAACAAGTCATGATAAAACTGTTTTGATTTTTCAATATCTTTCACAACAATTAAAATATTCTTTAGTTTCATCGTCATTCACCTCTATCGTTCCACCAGTTCCTCCGGCTTTTCCGCGCCGGCATCATCCCTTGGCAGTGCATCAATTCGTGCCATATCTTCCTCACTCAGACAAAAATCGTATACCTCCAGATTTTCCCGCATCCGCATAGGATTAGCAGACTTTACAAGCGGTACCAGGCCATGTTGTAATACCCAGCGAAGACAAATCTGCGCCGGTGTTTTTCCATACGTTTTCGATAGTTCCGTCATCAATTCTCCGGTTAATGCAGCTCCAGCACCAAGGGGACGCCAGGCTTCCGGAACAATACCGTGTTCCATACACCACTTGGCACATTCTTCTTGCGGATACCCCGGACGAAACTCTATCTGATTCACCATCGGCACGATTTCCGCTGTTTTAAGGAGCGGTTCCAAATGCTGTGGCAAAAAGTTACTGACTCCGATGGCACGGGCCTTTCCTTCCCGATAAATCGTCTCCATGGCACGCCATGTTTCTGCATTTACCGCTTCCCAGTTCTCGTAATTATTTGCCACCGCCGGCCAATGAATCAAAAATAAATCAAGATAGTCCAAACCTAAATCTTTCAGTGTAGTATCGCAGGATTCCAGCACCCTCTCATAACTTCTGTGGGTATACCATACTTTACTCGTGACAAACAATTCTTCACGGGCAATCCCGGACTTTTTGATTCCCGCGCCCACACTCATTTCATTCTCATATCGAGCCGCACCATCAATATGACGATACCCTGCTCCAATGGCTTCTGCCACCGCATCTGCCCCCGCCGGACTATGTTCTACCTTCCAAGTGCCGTAACCGATGGTAGGCATTTCTAAGCCGTTTGCCAACATTATACTCCTTTTTACCTCTGCCATAGTTTCCATCCTCCGATTGCTCCGTCGTCTTTTGAAGCTTTCCTGTTCTTCCCACATCTTACCTGTTGTCTTTTATTCATCCGTTGCCCGACAAATCACTGCGCCGCCAGCTACCACAGGTACTGTATTTCCCTCTGCGGTCTCTTCTTCCCGATAAAACACCACAGCTTGTCCCGGCGTAGCGGCACGCTGGGGTTCGTCAAACTCCAAACGAAGCCCTTCACCCTCATGATATGCGGTGCACATAGCTCCCTTGTGGCTGTATCGGATTTTAGCAAGGAGACGCATGTTATCTTCTATCTGCGCTAACGCCATCCCTTTATACTCTCTGGCATATACCGTTCTGCTCTGTAATGCCTCATTTCCGGACAATACCACTTCATTGGTTTCCGGACGTAATTCTTTCACATACCGCGGTTCCCCAAAAGCAATTCCAAGACCTTTCCGTTGTCCCACCGTATAATAAATAATGCCCTGGTGGGTTCCCAGAACCTTTCCGTCTTCATCTGTGAAATTACCTTTTTCCGGCATAAGCCCAGCCTTCTCCACCAAATAGTCGGTATACACCTCTCCTTCGGCTAAAAAGCATATTTCCATACTGTCTGCCTTATCTGCCACAGAAAGTCCTATTTTTGATGCAATTTCGCGAATCTGCTCTTTCTCATAAGAGGCCAGAGGCATTATGGTTTTTGCCAGCTGCTCCTGGGATAATCCATACAGCACATATGCCTGATCCTTCGCAGACGACTCCGCACACCGGATGGCATATCTGCCGTTTGCAAGACGCACTACACCTGCATAATGACCGGTTGCCACACCATCCGCACCTTCTTCTTCCGCCACTGAAAGGAGCGCCGTCCACTTCATCAACGGATTGCACACCATACACGGATTCGGAGTTTCCCCCTGTTTATAGGACTCCGTAAAATACCGGATAATCGTCTCTTTAAACTTCTCCTTTAACTCCACCACACGATGTCTGATGCCGATGCGCTCTGCCACCTCTGCGGCATCTTTTACTTCTTTTTCCGCGTTTCTGTGCATGCAAAGGGTAACACCAATGACTTCATACCCCTGCTCTTTTAACAAATATGCTGTCACGGCGGAGTCCACACCACCGGATAAGCCCACTACAATTTTCTTCATACTGTTGCCTTTCTATTTCTGTAGAATACTTCTGTACACTTTCTCTTCTGCTTCTAAAGCAAGTTTGAGTGCATTCTATTCTATTCTTTCCCATCCTTTGCCGCAAACTTTACGTAATAAGGAGACATGGCCCTTACTTTCCCGATAACTTCCTTCATCCGTTCTATCGTAAAATCAATCTCTTCCTTTGTGGTCTCCCTTCCCAACGTAAACCTGAGCGCTCCGTGGGCCACATCCTCCGGAAGTCCGATTGCCGTGAGTACATGGGACGGTTCTGTCTGTCCCGTGGTACAAGCCGAACCGCTGGATCCGCAAATGCCGTCGGAATCCAACATAATCAGGACGGTTTCTCCTTCAATAAACTGAAAACAAAAGCTCACGTGCCCGGAAAGCCGTTCCCTTACCGAACCGGTGACTCTTACATACGGAATTTCAGAAAGAACCCGTTTCATAAAATAATCTCGAAGTTCCCGCTCTCTTGCTTCCGTCTCTTTCCTTGCCCCAAAGGTTACCTCCGCCGCTTTTGCAAACCCTACGATTCCCGGCACATTCTCCGTTCCTGCACGACGACGCTTTTCCTGCGCCCCACCGTGTAAAAAGGATTGCAACCTCACATCCCGTCTTACATACAAAAAGCCAACCCCTTTCGGTCCGCCGATTTTGTGAGCGCTGGCGGACAGCATGGCTATGGTTCCCTCTTCCACCGAAAGCGGGAGTTTCCCGTATGCCTGTACCGCATCGGTATGAAACAAGATGCCCCGTTCCGTTACGATTTTTGCCAATTCTTCTATGGGTTCAATAGTTCCGATTTCATTATTTGCCGCCATAACAGATACCAAAATCGTATCCGGTGTCAGCACCCTGAGCAAACTTTCCTTCGAAATAAGCCCCTCTTCATCCGGTGTCAGATAGGTCACCCGGTATCCTTCCCGCTCCAAAGCTTCGCAAGTATGGAGTACCGCGTGATGCTCAATTTTCGTGGTAATAATATGATGTCCCTTGTCCCCGTAAGCCTTCGCCGCCATCTTAATGGCCCAGTTATCAGCCTCCGTACCGCTTCCGGTAAAATAAATCTCCTCCGGACGGGCTCCTATGGTTGCCGCAATCTGCTTTCTTGCAGTCTCTACGGCACGCTTCCCCTCATTTGCCAAACCGTACTGACCGGACGGGTTTCCGAACCGTTCCGTAAAATAGGGAAGCATGGCTTCCACAGCTTCTTCATACATAGGCGTTGTCGCCGCATGATCTAAATATATTATTCTCTTATCCATGCCATTATCCTCAATCTGCTATATCCTTATTTTATTCAAATTCCTTGTTTTCGTTCTGTTTCTGTCATTCCAATCATAAGCTAATAAAAAATGCCCGGAGGCACCCTCTTGAAAAATGCCATTTTGAAAGGAACCATCCTCCTTACCATAACCGGACTGATTACCCGAGTTCTGGGTTTTTATTACCGTATCTGTCTTGCGGATGCGCTTGGAGCGGAATATCTGGGCATCTATCAGCTTGTCTTTCCTGTTTACGGCATTTGCTATACCCTCTATGCTTCCGGCATCCAAACTGCCGTATCCAAGCTGGTGGCTGAAGAAAACAGCCGGGGAAATGTTACTTTGACTTCTTGTCTGATGCGCCGCTCCATGCTCCTTGCCTTCGGTATCGCACTGACCTTGTCTGTCCTCGTATATGCAGGAGCTGAACCTTGTGCTAAATACTTTCTCATGGAAGTTCGTGCCACCGACTCTCTCCGTATTCTTTCCCTTGTATTTCCTTTTTGCGCCGTAACCGCCTGTATCAACGGATATTATATCGGATGTAAAACGACTGCCGTTCCTGCCTTCACTCAGCTTTTGGAACAACTTGTACGCATCGGGCTGGTACTTTATCTCGTTACCCTTCCTACATTCTCAAACGAAGAAAGCAGATGTCTTGCTGCTGTAATCGGTCTCGTTCTGGGAGAGGTGGTCTCCAATCTCTTTAACTGTATTGCTTATCGTATGCATCGGACAAAGCTGCTTCGACACGCATCTCCTTGTAGTACCACCGGCCTTACCAAACGCTTACTTAGTCTTTCCATGCCCTTATCCCTAAACCGTTTGGTCATCAATCTCTTACATAGCGTAGAGGCAGTTTTCATCCCGGGAATGCTGCGCCTAAGCGGTCTGACGAACTCTGACGCATTAAGCCTTTACGGCATCCTAAACGGTATGGCAATTCCTTTTATCCTGTTTCCATCTGCCATACCGAATGCGCTTTCTGTCCTATTACTTCCGGCCGTTTCGGAAAATCTGGATGAGAAAAACCGCCCGCGTCTGCAACAATGCGTGGGAAATGCCGTAAAATACAGTGTCGTGATTGGTTTGTTCTCTACTGCCGTGTTTTTTTATTTCGGACGTGACATCGGGACCGCGGTCTACCATAATCCTCTGGCGGGAGACTACATTCGAATTTTATCTCCCCTTTGTCCGCTGTTATATCTTTCCACGACGTTAGGCAGTGTAATCAACGGTCTCGGAAAGCCTCATCTGTCCTTTTTTACCACCGTAGCCGGACTTTTGGTGCGTTTAGCCATCATTGTATTCGTGGTCCCGAAAACAGGTATCTACGGTGTATTAATCAGTCTCCTGATCAGTCAACTGGTCAGCACCTTGTTCGATGCGGCTCTTGTCATAAAATATTGCAAAGCCTTCCCACCGGTTTCACAGTGGTTGGTGCTTCCTGCCTTATTCGCATTTCTTCCTGCCCAACTATTTGTATGGTTGTACCACATTTTACAAAACCAAACAACGTTTTCCGCTTTACTGCTTTTACTGCTTATCTGTGGCCTCTACTGCTTGTTTTATATTCTTCTTTTGTTTGTCGGAAAAATCATCCGGAAAGAAGACTGGAAAGAATAATCCTTACTTGTGTTTTTCATAAATGGCAAAGTTGCCTTTTTGCGTTGCCTTTACCTCATACAACGCACTGTCGGCACAATACATCAGTTCTTCGTAACATGCACCGTCCTCCGGGTACATTGCCACACCAATGGAGGCGGAAACCGGCACCACCTGGTTTCCGCGCCTATACGGCCGATGAAGCAAATCGTGTAACTCCTGTGCTTTAAACAAAAGCTGTTCTTTCTCTTTCACATCCCCGATAAATACCACAAACTCATCGCCGCCCACACGTCCGATTACCTCATCGGACACATAGGCATTCCGCAGATTCTGAATCACATAGGTAAGGACCTCGTCACCGCATTGATGCCCATAGGTATCATTTACCTTTTTAAAGTTGTCCACATCAATCAAAAGTAACATATGAGCTCCATCCGGGTGTTTCTCTATATATGTGTCAATCATCTGTTTTGTAGCCATCTTATTATACGCACCGGTTAACGAGTCTGTCTTTGACTCATGCTCTAACTGTTCAATTTCTTTCTTAAACATATTGATATTTGTTATTTTTCCGATGGCCATAAGCGGACCGCCGTTTTCATCGCAGACTGCCCGATACAACACTCTGCACCACTGATATTCTCCCTTTGCATCTTTCATTCGAACCTGTATCTCGTTAGCTCCGACACGCTTTGTCCGCAGGAGCTGTTCCACTGCAAATTTTCGGTCATCCGGATGAATCGCCTGCATATGAGTATTCAAATTCTTCCTGAAATACTCTACCACATAGTCTCCGCCGTATAATTCCGTAAAACGTTCGGACAGCGTAAGTACATCATTTGGATAATCATACTCAAACAACACTTCATCACTTAATTCCGTCACAATACGATAACGTTCCTTTTCTTTCACCAGCTTATCCTGGGTAGATTTCAAATCGGAAACATCTACAAACACAGCGGAAACCGTTTCTTTTCCACCATGAACTCCTTTAGACAACGTAACCTGCATCCAGTAAGGTTTTCCGTTACAATCATGCATCTGAATGGTTTCCTCCGCGTGTCCTTCCAATTGAAGAGATGCCATATCCAGAAAAAAGCCATGATATTGTGGCGGGATAAACCCTAATAAGCTGTTTTGATAAATTTCGTACAGTCCTTCCCGGTCCACACCGATAATCTCATAATACCCTCGGCTGGCATACACAATTTTACAAATTCCCTCCGGAATATAATTGACCACACCGGCATGAATATTGTTTGTAACTTTTCGAACTTCCATAGCAGCTTCCGACAGCAACTGTTCCCGTTCAAAAATCAATTTAATCTGCCAACCAAGCAATCCCATCGCCCCGACACCGATCATTATAACAAGCCATAGCAACACAATCGGATTATAGTTAAAATAAGGCACCGAAGACAGACCTCGGATTGCCTGACGATATTCTCTTGTAAAAAGCAACAATAAAGCAAAAAGTGCTATCACCCCTCCGATAATGGTCATGGACTTTATTCCAAATGAATTCTTTTTCATCAGCACTTCGCTCCTTTCTTCGGTAATATCCACTTCTATTTTATATAACCCTAATCAAAAAAGCAAGAAAAAACAAACTGCCGCAGACTATTCTTTCAAAGCCTGCGGCAGCCCCCTCTTAACCTGTTCTCATTATACCTCGTTTAACTTCTCCGAAAGCTTGCGAATCTGACGCAACTCATGATTTACACTTCGCATACTTTCCACTGCATGGGCAGAAACGCTGGCTCCTTCTTCGGAAGATGCCGCGATTTCTTCTCCAACCGCGGACAAATCACTAATACTTTCATTAATGGCCCCTGTAGCAATAATAATCTCCTTCATCAACACTTCCGTCTCATTGATGTTTTGAATCAAATCCGCCACTTCCGTTTCGATCATATCAAACTTCTCTTTTGTAGCCGCAATCATGTCACTCTGTTCCTCAATGGTCTTACTGGAAATATCCATACTGGACGTAGTAACTTCTACATCCAGTACCAATTCTTTGATAATTCCTGTAATCTGATTTGCCGACTCTCTGGTATCTTCCGACAACTTACGAATCTCATCTGCAACTACAGCAAACCCCTTTCCTGCTTCTCCTGCTCTTGCAGCCTCAATGGATGCATTTAATGCCAGCAAATTGGTTTGGGCTGAAATCGTCAAAATGGAATTCGTAATATTCTCTACTTCCGATACCTTCTCCGTCAACCGATTAATAGCATCCACCGTATTTTGGTTGGACTCATTTACTGCATCTGCCTGTACCTTCAACTGCTGTACGATTTCGGCACTTTCCGCTAATGTTTCCTTCACTTTCTCGGAAGATTCGATCATCTCCTCCGTTTCTTTCTCTGCCTGATCTACATTCTTCTGAATTGCATTACACATATTGGCTTCATCCTGAATGCTTTGAGAAATACTGGTCATTCCGCCTGCAATATCCTGCATTCCTTTATCATTAACCTGCAAAGCTTCTTCCAATTCATCCATCCGACCGGATGCCTTTTCAAATCGTCTGGCCAGTTCTCCTGCTACACCGGTCATCACTTCCAATGCTTTTTCCTGCTGTGCTCCCTTTTCGGTAATGGTTGCCATACTTTCTTCATTATATTTCAAGAGCAATGTTACAGCCATGATAGAAGCAAAACAACACATTAAAACCGTAGCACCACCCAGGAACATAAACTCCACATCCATATCCCCGGAGGTTGCAATACGTATACAACGGATAATAAAGCCGACAACAATAAACAAATCTCCCCAAATTATTAATCGCCGGTTCATATAAGACATACAACAAATCAAAATAACAAAACCGTACATAAACGTATACTTATTGGAATTTAATACAGACACCGTCAAATACATTAACGCTCCCATGCCTGCAATAATAATCATCCCGCGTTTCGTATAATCTTTTCTGACATAGGTTATGGTGGCAATAATCATTGCAAATACCAAAATTCCCGCTTGAATAAAAGTACGTCCTTCTCCTCTGCTCTGTAACATCGTCCCCAGCAATGTTAATAACACAAATGCACATGCCATCATAACAACCGGATATGCTACTTTTCCCGATCTTTTGTACTGTTCTTCTGTCATAACAAACTCCTCCTCAACATAACATTTGATTGTACTTCTTTCAATATTGTATCATATTTTTCATCGAATTGCAAACTTTTTCAGTCTTTTTCACGTCGCATCCTGATTTTTTTCGCAAGATTATCGTCGCTCAGTCGTGGGCGCGTTCGCATCGTCAGCTACTATTGCGTGCAGGCTCCGCGCTTCGCGCTTCCCACGTCTACACTTCGTTTCGGTCCGTCCAAAACCAACGTCCCCCGGACGTTGTGGACCTTCGCGACTATCGTCGCTCAGTCGTGGGCGCGTTCGCATCGTCAGCTACTATTGCGTGCAGGCTCCGCGCTTCGCGCTTCCCACGCCCTTCGCGACTATCGTCGCTCAGTCGTGGGCGCGTTCGCATCGTCAGAGATTATCGGAAGCAAGCTTCCGATAATCTCTTC
>JAFTWC010000065.1 GCA_017465475.1 Lachnospiraceae bacterium | reverse complement strand
TATTGCGTGTTATTTTATTTGATATACATGGCGTATAGGAGGAACTATGAGTCAGATCAGTAGGGCGGTTTCGTTTTTTAAACGGAACGGATTTCTTCCGACGGTAGTTGCCACGATGGAACGGTCAGGTTTGTTTTGGCCGGATCCGGAGCAGGTGAGGGCAAATAAATATGGTGCATCGGCAGAGAGTACGAAGGAGCCGACCCGGACGTTACCGCCGAAGGAATTGCGAAAACTTACAAATGAATATCGATTCAGTATTGTCGTACCGGCATATGAGACGGATGAGGTGTTCTTTGCGGAAATGATAAATTCGGTATGCAGACAGACCTATTCGAACTGGCAGCTTGTGATTGCAGATGCCTCCAAGAGTGACAGGCTGGAGAAGAAAATGGAAGAATACGATGATGAGAGAATCTGCTATGTACGCCTGAAAGAGAACAAAGGGATTTCTGAGAATACCAATGAGGCATTAAAATATGCTGAAGGGGACTATATTGGGCTTTTGGATCATGATGATCTGCTTCATCCGGATGCGCTTGCTGAGGTGGCACTTCTTTTGCAGGATAATGAGTATGAGATGGTGTACACGGATGAGGATAAGGTCAGTGGCGATGGAAGCGTTCACTTTGAACCGAATTTCAAGCCGGATTTCAACTTTGACCTTCTTTTGTCCAACAATTATATCTGTCATTTTACTGTGTTAAGCCGGAGTCTGATGGAAAGCTTATCCTTCCGTCCGGCGTTTAACGGTGCACAGGATTATGATCTTTTTTTACAGGCAGTGTATGAACTGGAACTGCGACGCCGGGATGAATTAGAATTCACCCACAAACAGGAGGTGTCAAAACCGTATATTCCGTATGAGCGGGGGAGTCTTGAAAAGAAAATCGGGCATGTGCCGAAGGTTCTTTATCATTGGCGTGCGCATATGGCATCTACTTCGGACAATCCGGAGAGTAAACGTTATGCGTACGAGGCGGGAAAAAGAGCTCTTGAAAACTTTTTGGCAAAAAATGAATGGGCTGCACAGGTGGAGCACACGAAGCATCTCGGATTTTACAGAGTCGATTATACTCCGGACATTTTCGCCGTAAGGAAAGATGTTACGGCAGTTTGCGGAAAAACGGTACGTTTCGGAAGGGTTGCCAAAGGACCGGTTGTGGACGGAAGAGAATGGTTTTCGGGAATGAATATAAAATACAGCGGGTATCTGCACAGGGCGGTACTTAGTTTTGAGGCGGAAGCGGCGGATGAGAAATGTATCCGGCGAAGAGACGGATTGCAACAGCAGACCGAAAGTGGAAGAATGGTTTATCTGCCTGATTTTACTGTGAGGAAATGACAATGGTGAAAACGACGGTCGTGATACCGAATTACAATGGAATTAAATATTTGGAAGACTGTCTGACGTTTTTGCATCGTTCGAAAGAAACGGTGTTTGAAACCATTGTGGTCGACAACGGATCTACAGACGGGAGTGCGGAACTTTTAAAAAGCCGTTTTCCATGGGTGAAACTGATTGCGCTGAAAGAAAATACAGGCTTTTCTCATGCGGTCAATGTCGGTATCAAAGAGTCGAAGACGCCGTATGTCCTTTTGCTCAACAACGATACTGTGGTGGAGCATGATTTTGTTGCATGTCTGGAGAAAGCGATGGACGAAAATCCGGGATATTTCAGTTTTTCTTCCAAGATGCTTTCCATGCATGAACCGGAAGTGATTGATGATGCGGGGGATTATTATTGTGCGCTCGGTTGGGCTTTTGCCAGAGGGAAAGGAAAGTCGGCGCAGCGTTTTACGGGAAAATGTGATGTGTTTGCAGCGTGCGCGGGAGCAGCGATTTACCGCAGGGAAATCTTTCGCGAGATCGGTTATTTTGACCGCCTGCATTTTGCATATTTGGAAGATATCGATGTCGGTTATCGTGCGCGTTTGCGGGGCTATAAGAACGGCTATTGTCCGAAGGCTGTGGTTTACCACGCCGGAAGCGGTTTCAGTGGTTCACGTTATAATGAGTTTAAGGTGAATCTTTCTTCAAGAAACAGTATTTACCTGATTTACAAAAATATGCCGTTGTTACAGATTGTGTTGAATTTTCCGCTGTTGCTTATCGGATTCCTGGTGAAGACGCTGTTTTTTATAAAAAAAGGTATGGGATACGTGTATGTGAGAGGTCTTTGGAGGGGTATAAAGCTTTCCTGTTCAAGGGAGGCCGCCAAGATGAAATTTCCGTTCCGCGGTAAGTATTTTTGGTGCTATGTCAAAGTCCAGATGGAACTGTGGTATAATCTGCTTCGCAGGGTGACGGAAGGTTGACCTTTTATCGGAAATAGGGTAAAATATTCGTGTTATATGGGATAATAGGTGAAAGACCATGATAAAAGACAATCAGAAAATTTTTAATAGATTGCATGTTTTACTCGATGCACTCGTTATTATATTGACATATGCAGCTGCCTGGTTTCTGAAGTTCCGAAGCGGCATCGAACCGTTCTACACGGGAGCCGACGTCGGAGCACTGAGCGGGCGGACTTATTTTAGTGCCCTGTACCTGATCGTTCCGGGGTACTTATTTTTGTACTATCTTTTCAATATGTACACCGCGAAGCGTGCCAGCAGTATCAAGCGCGAAATTTACAATATTATCCGTGCAAATACAGTAGGGTTTGTGTTGTTTATCGGCGTATTGTTCGTTATCCATTTGGATGACTTCTCGCGTACGATGATTTTCTATTTTTATCTGTTGAATATCATCGTTGATTCGGCATTTCGTATCGCAATTCACAAATGGCTGCGTGTGTTGCGCAAAAAAGGATACAATGTCAAATATATTCTTCTTGTCGGTTACTCGCGTGCAGCGGAACTTTATATTGACAGAATCTGCCAAAATCCGCAATGGGGATATGTAGTCAGAGGTATTCTCGATGATAAAATCCCGCGTGGTACAGAGTATAGAGGGATTAAAGTCATCGGACAGATTGACAACCTTTTCTACATCCTTCCGCAGAACAAGCT
>JAFTWC010000049.1 GCA_017465475.1 Lachnospiraceae bacterium | reverse complement strand
TCTACCATAAATTCGATAAATTCCTGCTTGTACTGTTCCATAACATGTCCTCCTGTGTCATTACAATCATTTTACTTGCTTCATTTTATCACAAGTGGGTTGGAAATTCAAGGAGGAAGAACAATCTCTTTTTCCATTCTTCAACAAACACGCCCACCGCCCTCCGGCAGTGAGCGCATTCGTCCTCTTCCCTACGGTTCCAAGCGTCCCGTGTCTCTCGGAAACAATGTTGCCCGACGTACATTTTCCTGACCCAGAAGTTTACTTGTAAAACGCTCCAAGCCAAGTCCCAGACCTCCGTGAGGCGGCATGCCGTATTTATGCATCATCAGGTAACTTTCAAATAAAGAAAGGTTCATTCCGAGGCGTTCCATCTTTGCCACCTGTTCCTCATAAGAATGAATCCGCTGGCCTCCCGTGGTTATTTCAAGGCCTCGAAATAAAAGGTCAAAGCTTTCCGTTACTTCCCGGTTTTCCGCAGTTTCCATGGCATAGAACGGACGCTTTTTGCTCGGATAGTGGGTTACGAATACAAATTCGCTTCCGGTCTTTTTCTGCATCAGTTCACAAAGAAGCTTCTCCTCCTCCGGTTCAAAGTCTTCGTAGTCTTTAATTTCACGATTGTATTCCTTTGCCACCAGTTCCTTTGCCTCATGGAACCGGATAGCCGGAATCTCCGTCACCTTCGGAAGTATCACGGAAAGTAGGGACAACTCCGGCGCATAATGTTCTTCCAGATACTCCATTACCGACCGTAGCATTGCCGTTTCCGTCTGCATAATTTCCTCAAAGTTCTCAATGTAGCCCATCTCAAAATCCACACTGGTGTACTCATTCAGATGCCTTGAAGTGTCATGCTTTTCTGCCCGAAACACCGGTGCAATTTCAAATACACGCTCATAGACGCCTACCATCATCTGCTTGTAAAACTGCGGACTCTGGGCAAGATAGGCTTCCCGTCCGAAGTAACCGATACGGAAAATATTGGCTCCGCCCTCTGCACCGGAATATACAATCTTCGGAGAATGAATTTCCGTAAAACCCTTTTCCTGCAAAAACTTCCGGATTCCGAAGGAAATGCCTTCCTGAATCTTAAAGATGGCCCGCTCTTTTTCGTTACGCAACGTAATCGGGCGAAAATTTAACAGATTTTCCAAGGATGTGTCCACCAGTTTGTTATTGATCACAATAGGGCTTGCCTCGTAAGGCTTTGAGAGCACTTCCACCTGTAACAGATGAAGCTCATATCCGGTTCTGGACCGTTCCTCAGCCACTACTTCTGCGGTCAGTATTACACAGCTTTCTTCCGTCAATTCCTCCAAAGAAAAGTTGGCCTTCTCCTCAGAATAAATACACTGCACTACCTGTCTGGCGGTCCGCAAAAGCACAAATGCAAAGCCGCGCATCTTACGAATTTTATAGATGCTTCCGTGAATCCGTACCTGTTCTCCCATATGTTGCTGTAAGCACTCCGGTGCTACCGTTCTTTGATTGATTTCTCCGTTCATTGTCTTTATCATAGTAATATCCTCTTTTCTGCGCTATTTTCTCCGGACCCTGCCGTGCCATAGCGCAGACACAGCCGGTCAAAATCTCACATTCTGTCTCCTAAATATTCTTAAATCATCCGTAAGGACATCGTCTTTTTGTCCCATCATATCGCCCCCTTTCAAAATAAAGGAAGAGCCACACAAAGCAGAAAAACTCTACCTTATGTGGCTCTTTGCATGTAACTACTATTCCACATAGGCACAACACGGAAAGCGCTTGCACCTATGATACTTCACAGATACAAGCGCTACCTATCGTCGTCCCTATTCAACTTTGCAAGTTGACAATTCTGATTCATAGCAGCACCTCTCGTTTCATTTTTACCGAGTATAGCACTGACAAATCAAATTGTCAAGCATATTTTTTCAAAACTTAGCACTGCAAAGCTTATTTATCACACTTTCTATCATTATCCCGCCAAAAAACGTTCTTTTTCTCTACTCCACCGGCCAAAAAAGTTCATCTAAGGTCCGGTTCAGAGCTTTACAAATATCAATACAAAGGCTGATGCTGGGATTATAATTCCCTGCCTCGATTAACCCGATGGTCTGACGTGCCACACCGATTTTTTCTGCCAATTGCTCCTGTGTCAGGTCACATTCTACTCTGGCAATCTTCATCCGCTTATTCTTCACAAGCCTCGCCTCCTTGCTCCTCTGCTTCCGCTCCGGCCTCTTTTAAACGCTTATTCGCATTCTTCTCGGAGATTTTGATAAAACCAAGCATAGCAAAATAAACAGACACTCCGAAAAAGGTACCTAAACCTACAATCCACAATACGCCCTCAATGTGAAACGCTCCGTCATGATACAGATTTTCAAATCCGTCGGCAACTTCCATCATCACTCCGTAAAACAAGCCGACGAATACCGCGCGAACAGCCATCTTCTTTCTCCCTGTTTCCTCCTGCTTTTTGCTTCCCCAGACAAGCCAGCCGTTCTTAAGCATAGCCACTGTAATAATCAAAGAAAACGGAAACAAAATCATCATATAACTTGCAAACCACCAAAAATACTGCTGAATCTCTGCAACATAATGCTCAAGCACCATCGGTACGGCCTGTCCCAGCGTCATAACCCAAAACTGAACCATCAATGCCTTTGTCTGGGCTTCCTTGTGAAGTTCTTTCAGAATGGCATCCCGATTTACGATGAACAAAATACCGTCCCTCATTTCACGAACCACCAAAAACGCGATACCGGCAAACAAACTAATAATCTCCAGTGCATACACATAAAACGGCAAATCAAAATAGCATTTTACCGCAATGGATGCAAGTAACAGACCGCACACCCCATAAAACATCTTTCCTATCAGTTGATTGGACTCCTTCTCAATACGTTCATCCGGTTTTCTCTTTTCTTTACTCTTTGCCATAATTTACAACCTCCCATATAATTTTATCTGCATATTTCCTATGCTCTGACTGTAGTATATCATATTATATTCCAAAATGCAATATATAAATTACATTTTGTTTTATTTTATTTTCTTTATGTTCGTTTACAATTACTTTGAGCACTCTGGTGCTCAATTTTACAAAATAAAAAACAGCCCCGCATCCTTCCATGCGAAGCTGTCCTAATCCTTGTTCTATCCGTTATTCTATTCAAACGGTGTATAAGAAAACCACTCATATTCTGCCGTAAGCGGCATTCCGCTCGGATCAAATGCCTTCAGCCAGGAATCCACGCCCTTGCCGCACCATGCATTCATCATAATTTTTCCCCTATTCGACGGAATATTATTGGTAGCGGTGTATACTTCCTCACCATCTACGAACCAAATAATCTTATCTTCATGCCACTCGAAAGCATACGTATGGAACGCTTCCGACGCATCAAAGCCCAAATCATGCATATACTCATGATTTCCTCTACCGTTAGTAAAGTAGTTGAACTGTACCTTCGTCGTATCTTTTCCTAAAAACTCAATATCAATCTCATCCCACGGTTTCTTATCCGACGGTCCGGTATAGGTAAAGAAAGAAGACACCACTCCGTCGTTCTTAATCGGCTTCATAGATACTTCGAATCTTCCGTAACCGTAAAACTTCTTCGTACGATATTCCGCTCCGGCATACGGCGTACTTCCTGCTGCCGTATCTTCACTGATTACTAATTGCATCTTGTTATCATTAAACGTACAATTGGACTTCCGCCAGGTAACATTAAACTGCCCTCCGTTGGACCAACCGTTTGCAATTTCCATCACAGCAGAATTGGAATTTCCGTCTTTAAACTCCACACGTAACGGCTCACATGGCGGCAACGGAGTCGGAGTCGGTTTCGGTGTTGCAGTCGGCTTTTGAGTCGGAGTAGCCGTCGGTTCCGGTGTAGCAGTTACTTCCGGCCCCGAGGTAGCTGTCACTTCCGGCGTTACCGTTTTATTCCCCTCATCAGATGCAGTCTTACCGCAGGCGAACAAAAACGCAGTACAAGTCAACAGAACAAAAAACAGTTTTACTTTCTTCATCTACAAGCCCTCCTTGTACAATACAACTCTAATTTTGCAAAAGAAACCTTATGGTTATTTTACACAACCGATTAATTCCTTAATATCCTGAATTCCATGACGCTCCATATAGGCCGCAATTCCGTCAATCACTTCAATGGTAGCATACGGATTCACAAAGTTGGCCGTCCCCACTGCTACTGCAGAAGCACCTACCATAAGAAATTCCAAAGCATCTTCCGCGGTGCGGATACCACCCATGCCGATAATCGGCAAACTAATTGCATTTGCCACCTGGTATACCATGCGCACTGCCACCGGCTTAATGGCCGGGCCGGAAAGTCCGCCGGTCTTATTTGCCACAGCAAAGGTTCTGCGTTCCACGTCAATCTTCATACCGGTCAAGGTATTAATCAGAGAAACTGCGTCTGCTCCGCCTGCTTCCACCGCACGAGCCATTTCCGTAATATCCGTCACATTCGGAGAAAGCTTCATAATCACCGGCTGCTTTGCCACTTTTTTCACTGCTGCCGTAATCGCTTCCGCCATCTTCGGGTTTTGGCCGAAAGCAATACCTCCCTCCTTTACATTCGGACAGGAAATATTGATTTCCAAAAGGTCTGCATTGGTATCGGCAAGCTGTTCTACCGCATCAATGTAATCTTCCTTCGAACGACCGCATACATTTACGATAATCTTAGTGTCGTAATCCGCAAGAAACTTTAAGTCTCTCTCTTTAAAAGTAGCTAACCCCGGATTTTGCAATCCGATGGCATTCATCATCCCGCCGCAGGTCTCTGCAATACGCGGAGTTGCATTCCCCGGCCACGGCACATTGGCAACTCCCTTGGTGGTCACCGCACCGAGACGATTCAAATCAACAAACTCGCCGTATTCCATTCCGGATCCGAAGGTACCGGATGCCACTGTTACCGGATTTTTCAAGGTTACTCCTGCTATATTCACTGAAAGATTCATCTTCTGTCATCCTTTCTGCTTCAAAGTTATATTTTACATTCTTTTCGAAACGACCTGTAAAAAGTTGTTTTCATTTTCCTTTTACAGTTCAATATCCTCTGCATAAAATACCGGACCTTCTTTACAAATTCTCGTATTGTTTACCTGAGAATGCTCATCCTTCTTCGTAGTCTTGCAAACACAGGCAAGACAGGCACCGATACCGCAAGCCATACGCTCTTCTAACGACAGCTGTGCTCTTGCTCCCTGTTCTGCCGCATATTCCTTAATTCCGCGAAGCATCGGCTTCGGTCCGCAGGCAAAGAATAAATCACCCTTTACACCTTCTGCCTTCATGGCATCGATTACATTTCCTTTTACGCCCACAGCACCGTTATCGGATGCAATTAACACCTTCCCGTAGGCCTCAAATTCCTTTGCCAGGAACGTATCCGCATCTCTGTAACCTAGAACAATGGTTTTCTCCCCCGGAAGTGTTTTTGCTAACTCCAACATCGGCGGAATACCGATACCTCCGCCAAGAAGCACCGCATGCATCCCTTCCTTCAAATCTTCCGTTATAAATCCGTTTCCAAGCGGGCCGGTCACCGTAATTTCTTCCCCTGCCTTCATCTTTGAGAACTCACGGGTTCCCTCTCCTGCGATACGATACACCAAACGCAGTTCTCCCTTTTCTTTATCTATTCCGCAAATACTGATGTGACGCGGAAGAAGTCTTCCGCCTTCCTTACAATACAAAGATACAAACTGACCTGCTTTTGCCGCTGCGGCAATGCTCTCTGCCTTAATTCTCATTTCAAAAATCTCGCCGGTCATACATTCCTGCTTTGTAATCAAAGCCTTTACCTGCTCCTTCTTACTCATGTCACTTTCCTCCTTGGTTTTATTGATACCATTCGTTTTGTTTTCTCAAATGTTCTTTATACTGTTCCGCAACCCATTCCGGTTCGCAGATTTTTACCCCTGACACTCCGCAGACCCAACCGAAAAACTGTTGGCTCACCTGTACGTCCACCGCCGCTTCATACCGGTTTTCTCCTTTGGAAATCAAAATCACTTCGGTTCCGAACCGGTCTATCACTACACCAAGAAGCGGTTCTTCGAAAGAAATACGTACTCTTTCCTCTTTTCCGTCATACATTCCGAAGGTTTTCTTAGAAAGCAGGGCGGCATTTTCCTTGGCAAACTCCTCGTTTTGAGTTCTTTTGGTCTCTTCAATTTTAATTTTGGCCATCTTATCTACCCGGTAATGTCGTCTTCCGCCGGCAGCCTCATCATAGGCTACAAGGTAATAATTCTCCTCTTCCCACATTAACATATAAGGGCTCACCAAATAACGTCTGCCCTCATGACGGGGAACAAGTTTTTTATTCCCGTCCCATTTCATGTACTGAAAAGAAATCATCCTGTTTTCAGCAATAGCCTCGTGTATGGTATCCACAAGATAGAGCACGCTTTCGTTCATGGTTTTAACACGGTCAAACACATGAACCTGACGCTGTAGCTTTCCGGCTTCAAACCTGCTACAGAAACGAGACAGCTTCTTTATCAGTTCATTGGATTTCTTTTCCGTCAAAAACTTTGAAGATTGCACAGCATCTACCAATAGTTTCAACTCTGCCAGTTCAAACTCCCGTGCCCCCAGATAATATCCTTTCCGCCCGCAGGAAATCACATCATACCCCAGCTCCTGAAGTGCATGGGCATCATCATAGATGCTCTTTCGCTCCGCCGAGATTCCGTTTCCGGCCAGATACTCAATCATGCGTTCCGTTGTCACCGGATGCGCTTCATCGGATTCCTGCGTCAACAGCTCCAAAATATAAAACAATTTTTTCTTTTGGTTTGCGCCCTTCGCCATGGGTACCTCCTCTCAGCTTTCGCTTCCTATCACAATTATGCCATAGGAACCAAAAGAAGTCAATCGTGCAGGCACTTCGCGTTGCGATGCGCACTTTGCCTGCACGAAAAAAAGCCTGATCCCTTTTCCTCCGAAAGGACATCAGACTTTGCGTAGAGCTGGAAATCAGACTTGAACTGACGACCCCTTCATTACGAGTGAAGTGCTCTACCGACTGAGCTATTCCAGCATTCAACCAAAAACAGGCTAAAAATAAAATCGAGGCGACAAGATTCGAACTTGCGACCTCTGCGTCCCGAACGCAGCGCTCTACCAAACTGAGCCACGCCTCGATGATTTTATTATTTGATTTTTTTGCTGTCGTTCAAACCCGACTGTGATATCTTACAACATTTCTAAAAAAATGTCAACACTTTTTTTGAACTTTTTTCAAAAAATTTTTCAAGGTAAAAAAGGAACCGATATAGGGAAGTATACCGGTCCGTTTCATCCTGCTTTTTTGTTCCTACAAACTACTAATACGCCACAATAATTCCACCCTCATTGGCATACATGGTACTGACACCGCCGGTGTTCACAATCATACATTCCTTAAACGGAACCCTGCTCATAATCATCTGCTTTACTGCTTCTGCCCTTGCCGGATGATTGCAATGGGCGATAGCAAGAGTTCTTGTAGTAGCTTCCTTTACATCTGCCACCACGGCATCCACCAGCTTCTTTAATGTACGCTCCACCCCTCTTGCCTGGTCAAGCTTTACAATCTGTCCTTCCTTTCCTGCAAGAAGCGGCTTAATATTTAATGCATTGCACAGGATTGCCTGCACTTGGGTAAGACGACCGTTTTTAATAAATACATCTAAGTCTTCTAATACAAACTTCGTCTGGGAATTATCCCGGAACGTCTTAATTTTTTTCGCAATTTCTTCAAAATTAAACTTATCAAATAACGAACGAAGCTTTAATACAATGATAGATTCTCCAACCGATGCAGACCAGGAATCTACCACCTCGATTTTTACCTCCGGATGCTCTTCCTGATACAACTGTTTTGCTAACACAGCGCTCTGATAAGAACCGCTTAAATGCTTTGACAAGGTCACTACAAAAATCTCATCCGCTCCTTCAAACTCCTTCATGTAACGTTCCGGAGACGGACAAGCCGAACGAGGGCATTCCTCGCTTCTGCGCATCATCTCTAAAAAAGTCTTCTGACAAAAACTATCGTCATCTATGACGTCTTCCTTATCCACCGTTAGCGTCAACGGCACCAGACGTACATCAGTCCATACTTTCTTATCCGGAGTAAAATCAGCACAACTGTCTGCAATCAATCTTCTTACCATAAGCTCAATACCTCTTTTTTATGTTTTTCATGTCGTTTATTGTCACATCATGTAGTTTTCATCTCTACATCTCATCATATCACACATTTAAAAGTTTGTCCATAAATTTTCGGTTAAAACAAAAAAAGTTCCCCATTACCTTTTTTCAAAAAAACAGATTGACAAATATATCGAAGTACGATATACTCATATCAAAGTTCGATATATCGTGCCTCGATGTATCGAACTAATATACATCGAAGTACAATATTGTAATCCACATGCACATCATATGTTGTTCCGCTACTTCGGTCCAACAGGAAAGGACACTATATGAACGACAAATTAAAACGCATCTACATTCCCATGACAGAAACCGGCTTTTATATCCTCTACTGTCTGCAGGAAGAAAATCACGGCTACAACATCGGTCTGCAAGTCAAACAAATGACCGGCGGCGAGCTTTCCATCAGTCCGGGCACCATGTACGGCACGCTTTCCAAAATGGAACATGACGGACTGATTTATTTGGTCAAAACAGAAGACAAAAGAAAGTTTTACCATATTACCGAACTGGGATACAAAATTCTTGACTTGGAACTTGCCCGTATCGAACGACTTTATAAAAACAGTAAAGGAGAGCTCATAGGAGGTACAGAACATGAAAAAGAATAAAAAAGAAAACAACCCGAACATCTTAATCGAAAAGCAGAAATTTTATATCAGTGAGTTTGAACAAGAGGCCGCATGGCTCTCTTTTATGCACCGGGAAGGATGGAAATTTGTATCCACCGACAGCCTTCATTATCAATTCGAGAAAACAGAAAAAGAAGACTGGTGCTACCAGCTGGACTACAAAGAAAACGGCGTTGCGGAAGAGGATTACATCCGCATGTACGCGGATTACGGCTGGGAATATGCCGGTCAGTGCGACCACTGGTGTTACTTCCGCAAGCAACGCATGGAAGGAGAAGACACTGACACCACCCTCTTTGGTGACCGGGAATCCAAACTGGAGCTATGCAAGCGTGTAGTACACGGTCAGTTTTTACGGATGTTGCCGTTTATTTTACTTCTGCCGTGTGTGATAAACCTCCTCCGGCTGGCCGGTCCCGTTGACACAGGTAGCCCGGTTCTTAGTACCTTTATAGGTATCATTTGTTGGCTTTCTCTGGGACTTTTTATTTTTCCTATGGTAATTTACCTCAACCAAATTAACCGCATAAACAAGCTGATTAAGGAATTGGAAGGAACAAAGTAACCCACAAACAGTAAGGGGGAGGCTATAAAGTGCCTCCCCCATTACTTTCATTAATTAAATGTTACTACAAACACAAAACCGCCCATCCTTCGGATAAGCGGTCTCGTGTTATCTTGCATTCTGTTTTATGACTTACTTTGTCAAAAGCAACATAATCTCATTACTTCTTTCAATAAACTTCGTCATCTCTTCCGGAGCCAGCGGCTTATGGGAAAGCATAGCCAAATCGTAAAGCTGTTCACAGATGACGGAAGCATTCTTACTCTTCTTATGCTCGAAAACAAACTTCACCAGCGGATGATTTGCGTTTAACACTAAGGTCTCGCCCTCACCGCCAAACATGGACGGATCCATGCCGTACATATTGTACATCTTCATCATATCCTGCATTCTGCGGCTATCCTCAGAAAGGGTAATCATGGAAGCTACCTTCTCATTCTTAAGCTTTTCCACCTTCACGGTAAGCTTTTCTTTGTTCAGTGCCTTCTTTACCATATCGGTGACGGTATCGGTAAGCTTCTTCCAGTCTTCTTCGCTTTCCGTTACCTCTTCCTTAAAGGTCTCGGTCAGGTCCGCATCGATTCTCTGGAACCGAATTTCTTTATTATCGTACTCAAGCTTTGAAATATACGGCTGGTCAATGTTATGGGTTAAGAAAATAGCATCCAGTCCTGCTTCCTTAAACATGTTGATGTACTGGCTCTGCTGTCTCTCGTCCGTTACATAGTAAACAACCTGCTTCTTTTCCTCTGCCTCTTCGCCATTTTCTCCTGTTGCGGAAGTGCCGTCCGCATTTTCCCCAACCGGTATTTCTTCCGTCTCACCGGCAGCTTCCTTTGCAGCCTTTACATAATCCTCTAAGGTCAGGTACTTACCCTCTAAGTTCTTAAAGAGCATGTAATCCTTCATCTTCTCACAGAACTTATCATCCTTTAAGCAACCGAACTTAATGAACGGGCTGATATCATCCCAGTACTTTTCATACTCTTCCCGCTCTACCTTACACATGCCGGACAGCTTATCCGCCACCTTCTTGGTAATGTAGTCGGAAATCTTCTTTACAAAACCATCATTCTGAAGCGCACTTCTGGATACGTTAAGCGGCAAATCCGGACAATCGATTACACCCTTTAATAACAGTAAAAACTCCGGAATGACTTCCTTAATATTATCTGCAATAAACACCTGATTGCTGTACAGCTTAATGGTTCCCTCTAAATTCTCATATTCCGTGTTAATTTTCGGGAAGTATAAAATACCCTTTAAATTAAACGGATAATCCATATTCAAATGAATCCAGAACAGCGGTTCCTTATAATCATGGAATACATCACGGAAAAACTTCTTATACTCTTCTTCCGTGCACTCGTTCGGATGCTTCGTCCAAAGCGGATTCGGATCATTTAACGGCTGCGGCTTCTTCTCTTCCGCTTCCTCGCCGTCCTTGCCTTCTTCCGCCTTCGGTGCTTCCTTTGCCGGTGCATCTACATTCTCGAAGAAAATCGGAGTCGGCATAAAGGAACAATACTTCTCAATAACTTCCTTTGCACGATACTCATTGGAAAATTCATAGCTGTCCTCGTTTAAATAGAGGGTAATCTCCGTTCCTCTCTCGGTACGGGTACCTTCTCCCATCTCAAACTCTACGCCCTCTTCAGACTCCCAGTGCACTGCCGGTTCGTCCTTGTAAGATTTGGTATCAATGGTTACCTTATGCGCCACCATAAATGCAGAATAGAAACCTAAACCGAAATGACCGATAATACAATCCTCATTGGTTTTATCCTTATACTGCTCCACAAAAGCCTGTGCGCCGGAAAACGCAATCTGGTTAATGTACTGCTTCACTTCCTCCGCTGTCATACCGATACCGTTATCAATAATGGTAATGGTCTTTTCCTCCGGGCTCACCTTTACGGTTACCTTCCATTCATTGTCATCCGGAAGGGAAACTTCTCCCATCACCTCTAACTTTTTCATTTTTGTAATGGCATCACAACCGTTGGAAATCAACTCACGGAAAAAGATGTCATGATCGGAATATAACCACTTCTTAATAATCGGAAAAATATTCTCCGAATTAATGGACAAGCTGCCCTGTTCGTTTACAACATTACTCATAACTCAAATCTCCTTTCCATTTCACGCCACCTTATCTACTGCATCTGTCCGTATTCTGTCCCCTTACACGGTATCCCCTTTACAGTAAAAAAGAAGCATGGCACGTTTGCTATGCTTCTACTATAATACTGACCGTTCAAAATGTCAAGAAAAATTTAGCACTCAACTTCATTGAGTGCTAACAATGATCCCGTTCTTTTTAAAAAAATCCTGTAAAGCCGTATCCCAAGCCTCATCTAACGTCTTGTCCAACGTAAATCCCACATGAGAAACACCGCTTATCACCTGGCATCCGCCGGCGGAGTAACGAATATTTAAATACAATGAGGCACCGGCTTCTTCCTGTTCCTTTCCGCATTCTCTCAGAACCTGTATCGTCCGTTCTTTATCCGCAGCCAACACAATCCGAAGCATTCCCGGCAGCCGCTTTCCTTTAATCGCCTGAAAGAACAGTTCCTTTACTTCCCCCCATTTGGCAAAGTCTCTTTGCACCGTTTCCGGCTCATCAAAAAAATCTTTTTTTAACCGTCCGTTTACGGACAACTCAAAAAAAGTTTCCACCTTTGCTTCCGTCACTTCCCAAGTATCAAACAAATCTCCACGGAGTAAAAGTGCCATAAATGATTTTAATTCTTCTACCGTTCCCGAAAACATAATAAAATCCTTTCTGTAACGAAATTCCTCTCATAAATCGGAACAATATCGCACAAACTATCTCATGTAACAAAATGACCATGGATTGCAGCCAATCTTTATAGTAAAAAAACACTATAAATCAGGCCAAAATCCCCCTGAAAGGAGATTCCCATGCGTGCAAGTTTTGAAACTTACCGTAAAGTAGCAAAAGCATGTAGTGCTTATGAGCCGATGAGTGAAACCAAGATTTCCAACAGTTGTTGCGATACCAAGGACATTTCCTGCACCAACTGCAAGCATTTCGATGAGGACAAATACTGTGTCCTTGACTTATACGACAAAATCGTAGAAAACCACGGTATCCAGTAGGCCAAGTGCGCATGCGGGCACACTGTGGAAACTTGTTCCCAAACAGTTGCACAGTCATGCGAACGCGCCTGAGACTGCATTTCACAGTCCCGGGCGCTTACATATTAGTTTCGTTTTCTTTCTAATACAACTACCGTCCGCGCCGGTACCTTGCAAAAGTACTCCGTTAAACTTTCGTCTGCCGTTACGGCAACTTCTTTTCCTACATTCACCGAACGCATCTCACACGCACCCGACGTATCCGATATCTTTTCCCAGTTACAAACCGGCTTCCCTCCCTGAATTTCCGTCGGAAGCGCAAATAAAAGCTCTTCCCAATGCATATTAAACAAAAGATACAAATCCGCCTGCGCTTCTTCTCCGTATGCACCGTTTAATAACACTGACACGGTACGGCTGTAAGGAGCATAATCCGGTTGCCACAACTGTACTCCGTGATAGGACACATCCGGAAGTCCTACATTTTTCCAGTCACTTCCTCTAAGCATGCGTCCACCGGACAAAATCCCGTGAGATTTACGTAACTCAATCAAATCCTTAACAAAGGAAAACTGCTCCTGCCTCTCCTTATTCAAGCGCCAGTTCAACCAGGAAATCTCGTTATCCTGACAGTAGGCATTATTATTTCCCTTCTTTGTCTGACCGAACTCATCTCCCATAAACAGCATCGGCACTGACCGGGACAATAACACCATGCTGAGAGCGTTCTTACGAAGCTTCGCCCGAAGAGCATTTATTTTTTTCTTTTGTGTTTCTCCCTCAATTCCGCAATTCCAGCTGTAATTATAATCCTCGCCGTCTTTATTCTCTTCCCCGTTTTCCTCGTTATGCTTTCTGTCATATGCAAACAAATCATAAACGGAAAAACCGTTTTGATCCGCAATATACTGAATCTGTGCAAACTCTTTTTTATCCTCACAAAAACGTCCCACGAATTCGCCTACCATATTTTCGTCGCCCTTTACAAAACGACGCATCACGTTCCTGAAACCGTCGTTGTACATTGCCACCCGACGATCCTCAAAAGACTGTGCTCCCGCACTTCCGATAGAACCGGTATCCGTCACAAAAAACTTTACCCCCGCCAGATACGGGTCCTCCAGTAACAACGGTAATGCTCCGTTCTCTCCGATTAGCCGGAATCCGTCTGCGCCGTACCGGTAGGTCCAGTACCGCAAACACTCCGTAATCAGACTTCTCTTTACATCCGATCCGAAGTAAAACTCATAAAACACCGCAATCCCGGCTTCGTGAAGTGCATTTACCAACAAACACAACTCTTCCTCCGGATGTTTCTTATCTGCCGCATAAGATGCCTTCGGTGCAAAATAAAAATTATTATTTGAATAGCCCCAGTAATTGACCCGTTCCACCGTTTTCGTTTCTTTTCCGGTTTCATAAGACTTCTGTACCTTTACAAACTCCTCTCCGTAGCGTGCCTCGTACTGCGCCAGCTGCTTTTGTGACAGGCAACCGCAGTTTTGTGACACCTCCATACATTCGTCAAACTCATACACCGGCATCAGAAGTACCGCATTGATACCAAGTTCTTTTAAATACGGTATCTTTTCCATAAGCCCCATAAAGGTTCCCTTATACTTTACACCGGAACTTGCATGTTTTGTAAAGCCTCTGACGTGAAGCTTATAAACAATCAAATCGGAAAAGCGGGAACTTACAAAACGATTCTTCTGCTCTGCCTCCGTGTCATCCGCTTCCTTCGGATTCGGAAGCATCGGGCGTACATCCTCCTCAACGATTCCGAATTCCTCTTTTCCACACACCGCTTTCGCGTACACATCCGTAAACCTGCCGTTTTCGCCGGCAAAAAGATATGTCATACAACCTTTTGCATCTTTTTCCGAAACCTCCGTATAGAACACCGCACTATTTCCGATACGGGTCATGGGAACCTCTTTCTTTGGCTCCTCTTTTCCCTTACCAAACAGCAAAAGAGTGCAATTATCTGCACCCTCTGCCACTGTTTTAAAGCATATTTTACCTGTCCGGCGCCATGCACCGAACTGTTCACCAAACATTCCTTCCCAAAGTCCGTTTGTATAACCCAAAACACCCTCCGTTCTCTGTCAAAACAGAACAAACTACTCTTCCTCGGTCAGAACCTCTTCCACTACTTCTACGGAAAGTGCCTGACGCTTACGTGCCATTTCATCACTATCCAAGTATTCGTCATAAGTGGAAACTTTATCAATCATACTTCCGTTCGGAAGAATTTCAATAATACGATTTGCAATGGTCTGAATGAACTGATGGTCCTGAGACGTAAACAAAATCACGCCCGGATACTTAATTAAACCGTTATTCAACGCCGTAATGGATTCCATATCCAAGTGGTTGGTCGGCTCATCCATCAAAAGTACATTGGTGGCCATAAGCATCATCTTAGAGAGCATAACACGCACACGCTCACCACCGGAAAGCACATTTACTTTCTTTACGCCTTCCTCACCTGCAAAGAGCATACGTCCCATGAAACCACGAACATAGGTCACATCCTTTTCCGGAGAATACGGCATAAGCCAGTCCACGATGGAAAGGTCAGATGCAAAATCCTTCGTGTTATCCTTCGGGAAATATGCCTGGCTGGTGGTAATTCCCCACTTATAGCTACCGGAATCCGGCTCCATCTCACCGGTCAATATCTTATAAAGAGTGGTAATTGCAAGGGTGTTTGCACCTACCAACGCAATCTTATCCTCACGACCCACAATAAAGGAAAGATTATCAAGAACCTTCACGCCGTCAATAGTCTTGGTCAGATCCGTCACCGTCAAAACCTCATTACCGATTTCACGGCTCGGTCTGAAGTCGATATACGGATATTTTCTGGAAGACGGGCGGATTTCATCCAGCTCAATCTTTTCCAATGCACGCTTACGGGACGTAGCCTGCTTGGACTTAGATGCATTTGCGGAGAATCTCTGAATGAATTCCTGCAACTCCTTAATCTTTTCTTCCTTCTTCTTATTTGCTTCCTTCATCTGCTTAATCATAAGCTGGGAAGACTCATACCAGAAGTCGTAGTTACCTGCATACAACTGAATCTTTGCATAGTCGATATCCGCAATATGGGTACAAACCTTATTTAAGAAGTAACGGTCATGGGATACCACAATAACCGTATTGTCAAAGTTAATTAAGAACTCCTCTAACCAACGGATTGCCTCCAAATCCAAGTGGTTGGTCGGCTCGTCCAGAAGCAAAATATCCGGATTACCGAATAATGCCTGTGCCAGGAGAACCTTCACCTTTTCACTGGCTTTCAGCTCGCTCATCATCTTATAATGAAGGTCCGTATCGATACCGAGACCATTTAAAAGAGTAGCTGCATCGGACTCTGCTTCCCAACCGTTTAAGGTAGCAAACTCTGCTTCCAACTCACTGGCCTTAATACCGTCTTCTTCCGTAAAATCTTCCTTTGCGTAGATGGCATCCTTTTCCTTCATAATGTCATACAGACGCTGATTTCCCATAATAACGGTATCAAGTACCGGAAATGCATCATATTTGAAGTGGTCCTGCTGTAAGAAGGACAAACGCTGTCCCGGAGTGATAATAACTTCACCCTTAGACGGCTCCAACTGTCCTGTCAAAATCTTTAAGAAGGTAGACTTACCGGCACCGTTTGCACCGATTAAGCCGTAACAATTTCCTTCGGTAAACTTAATATTTACGTCTTCGAATAACGCTCTTTTTCCTAATCTTAATGTAACATTGCTTGCCTGAATCATGTCTTTTATCCTTTCTGATACCTGTTCACATAAAATCTCTATCCTATATTGTACCGTATCTGCAAAAAAAAGCAAGCGGAATTTCCCAAAAGTTTGGAATCTCTGATTAAAACACTACCGTTACTGTGGTTCCTTCTCCAGGTACACTTTCTAAACTCAATTTTCCTCCATGAAACTGTACAGCATGTTTCACAATAGAAAGCCCGAGACCGGTTCCTCCCGTTTCTTTGGAATGACTTTTATCTACCCGGTAAAAGCGCTCAAATACTCTTGCCTGATGCTCCTTTGGAATACCGATACCGGTGTCTGCCACCTTCAAACTCACCTTATCGCCCACCTTAACAACTGTAACCTTTACACTTCCGCCTTCTTTATTATAGCGGATTGCATTATCGCACAGGTTATACAAAATCTCGTATAAATAGCGCCGAATACCTTTCACAACCACCGGCTCCCCTTCTGAAACTAGAAACACCTTTTTTTGCTCCGCTACAGGACGCAGCACGCTGAATACTTCATTTACCACACTTTCCAGATTTACGGATTCTTTTGCAACTTCCGTATTTTCATCAAGCTCGGACAAATGAATAATATCATTTATCAATGTCACTAAGCGCCCGGCTTCCCGCCGAATATTACCAAGAAACCTTGACATGTCCTCCTGCTTTACCAAGCCGCTTTCCATCAGTTCCGCACTTCCCATAATGGACTGAAGCGGCGTTTTCAATTCATGGGAAACGTTCGCCGTAAACTCCTGACGACTCTTTTCCGCCATCGCCTGCTCCGTAATATCAAATGCATACACAACCACGCCCAATAATTGTCCTTCCGAAGAAATCGGACTCACATCAAACTGAAATTCTTTCCCGTTCTTTTGCATACGAAATCCATTTTTTTCCAGTTTCAATGCCCGTTTGATTCCTCTCCGCATTTCCATACTTTCTTCAATAACAAAGAAATCAAGTCCCTCACATTTTGTATAGATTCCGAATAACCCCTTTGCTGCCGGGTTCATACTAATCACCACACCGCGTTCATCCAACAGTACGATTCCTTCACCGATTGCCGCTATAATCTGTTCAAACTCATCTGCTTTTTGCTTTAATAAGACCATTTGCTCCGCTATCTGCTTATGTTGTTTGTTCATGGTTCCCAGTATCGGAGATAATTCTTCATATACCTCGTTTTCCAATGGGCTGTCCAGATTTAAATGATGCAACGGTTTTACAATACGTTTTGCCATGCGTCTTGCTAACAAAGCCGAAAGAATGACTGCCAAAAGAACAACTATAGTCATGGGAACAATCAAGCGAAACATCATGGAAAACACAGATGCCAAGCCTGAGGATACCCTGACTACGGTTCCGTCATCCATTCGTTTTGCACAATATAACGTTTTCTCCAGCAAAGTGTCGGAGTACCGCGAACTTTCTCCGACTCCCGTTTCAAATGCTTCTAAAATTTCCTCCCGGTTTTCATGATTATCCATTTCTTCCGGAATCGCCTTAGAATCATACAATACGCTTCCGTCCGCTGCCACCCAGGTAATACGGATTTCTCCTTCGTATCCTCCTTCAAAATAGGCTTCCCCGTTTAACTCAATTCCCTGCATGGTAAGTTCCGCAACCGCATCCAAGCGTTCCATTTGGGTTTTGGAAAAATGGTTGTAAAATACGCCAAAAAACGCCAATAAACTTAACACCAATACTGCAGAGGCCACTAATAAAATAGAACGAAAAATGCGTTTTGTCATCATTCCACCTCCAAACGATACCCCACTCCAATGACAGTCTTAATCATTTTTCCGCTTTCTCCCAATTTTTGTCGCAATGTTTTCATATGCATGTCCACAGTTCTTGTCTCTCCTGCATACTCAACGCCCCATACATCGGATAACAATTGCTCTCTGCTGAATACCTGTCGAGGATTTTCCATAAACAAACGCAGTATTTCATACTCTTTCAACGTCAGCGTTACCCGTTCCTCCTTCACCTTTACAATATGCTCTTTCAGATTTAATACAATATCTCCTGCATATAACAGTTCCTTCACATTCTCCTTACTGTTACATCTTCTTAATACCGCTTTAATGCGTGATACCATCTCCATAACTCCGAAGGGTTTTACGAGATAATCATCTGCACCCAAATCCAAACTGTGTATTTTATCCATCTCCGTTCCCTTTGCCGTTGCCATAATGACCGGAATCCTTTTCGTCTCCGGGTTTTCACGAAGCTTCTTTAGTATTTCGACTCCATCTTCTCCCGGGAGCATAATATCAAGTACAATCAGTTCCGGCTTTTCTCTTTTCAGAGCTTCCTGCATACTTCTTCCGTCTGCAAAGCCTTCTGCCTGAAAACCGGTGGAACAAAGCGTATACACTTCAATTTCTCGAATTGTCGCATCATCATCTACACACCAAATCATCTGCGTTCTCCTCTCCTTTATGCCAACAAAGGGCCGCATGCTTTACACATGTCGCCCTCTGCTTCTTTTAATTCATTTCTTTCTCCCGTGCCTGTAACCACTGGTACACAACCTTTGCCATTTCTTCCGCATAGCGTTCTCCGTACATATCATAAGCGGCATTATCCGCAGCACTTGTTACAAATCCCAATTCTATTATCATGCTGGTCATATTTGCTTTTCGGTTAATCTCATAATTCTCCTTCAAATCTGACATGGAACCGAACTTTACTCCGCGATTTACCATTCCGCCCACTTCCATAACGGATGCCAGCATCTGTTCTGCCAAGTCACAAGCTTCCGCCGGCTTGCTGTTGTGAAGCCAGAATTCTACTCCGCTTACTTCATTTTCTCCTGCAAAAGAATTCCGATGAAAGGAAATCAATGCATCCGCATTTGCGTTATTCGCAATTACCGCACGCTCCGTAAGTCCCAGATATTCATCCTCTTCTCTGGTCATTACTACCTCTACCCCCAGACGAACCAATTCATCCCGAAACAGCTTTGCCATCCAAAGATTATCATTTTTTTCAATTCTTTGATCCACGCCGTCTATCTGCAACACAGCGCCACCGTCCCAATCACCGTGTCCTGCATCCACACAAACCACATATTTTTTCGGTTCCGGAGTGGGCGTCGCCGATGGTTTCGGGATTACTGTCGGTATCGGAGTCACCGTCACAGACAACGGACTTTCTTTCAATGTTGCACCCTCTGTCACCGTTGAAGAATCCGCCATCGATACATCTTCTGCAACCTTCCTATCAGACTGTTCCGCCTTTACGGCATCCAATTCGGTCCGTAAACCGAGGGACATAGCCTGTACCGACTCTAACTCTTTTGTCACTCCTCCCAAACGAACAGAGAGAATAATAACCACAACGAAAAGCAATACACTGATTGCCGAAGTAAACCAAACCATTCGCTTCGGCTCTCTTTGTATTGCTTTTGTCAGTTCATTCAATCCGGAAACTACTTTCACACAAATGCTTTTCACAAAAGCCATACTACCGTTCCCTTTGTTCGTTTCCTTTTTATGCTTCTTTTGTAGTTCCGGTTTGCGCTCTATTATTTCCTTCACTTCCATAACATCTTCCGTCATAGAAGCTTTTGTATTCCCATCCCTCTTTTGGTTCTCGTTTTTCTCCGAAGTAGTTGAATTCATTTTCTTCGCCTTGTAAACCTGATTCAATCAGTGCCTTTCTAAAAAAATACACCCCTATCAGTTTACCTCTTTTTTCGGCTTTTTGCAACTAAATTCAACGATTTCACACTTTTTTTACTTATTCTCCTCCTCTGCTTCTTCTTTCGGAAGAGCCACGCTGTTTTCCACCACTACTTTCTTATCATAGCAGGCGAAACATTCTTCTACAGTCTCTTTTTTCATTTTCGGGGTAATCAAACTTACCAACGGTACAACAACCAAACCTGCCACCATTGCGATTGCACCTGCATTAATCGGAGACGCAATAAACTTAAAGAACATATTCGCTACCGTAATACCGACACCTGCGGCAAAGCTTGCCCAAACCGCAGCCTTAGTAACACCTTTCCAGTATAAACCGTATAAGAACGGAGCCAGAAACGCACCTGCCAATGCCCCCCAGGAAATACCCATAAGCTGTGCAATAAATGCCGGCGGATCCAACGCAATCACAACAGACACCACAATAAAGAAAACAATCAATGCTCTCATGCAAAGAAGCTGCTTTTTCTCACTCATCTTCTTTACGATACTTCCTTTAATCACATCCAACGTCAAAGTAGAACTGGACGTCATAACCAAAGAAGACAAGGTGGACATGGATGCAGAAAGCACAAGCACAATCACAATACCGATTAAAATGTCCGGAAGTTTCGAAAGCATGGACGGAACAATGGCATCATACACAATGCTGCCGCTCTCGTTATAAATCTCCGGTCCGTCAAACAAGCGACCGAATCCTCCAAGGAAATAGCATCCGCAGGAAATTACAATAGCAAACAGTGTAGAAATAATCGTACCGGTACGAACAGACTTTTCGTCTTTGATTGCATAAAACTTATGTACCATCTGCGGTAAGCCCCAGGTTCCGAGGGAGGTAAGTACAACTACTCCGAGAAGATTCCAAGGATCCGGTCCGAGGAACGATGTAAACGCCCCCTTCTGCCCTGCCGTAACTGCCACATCACTTTCGAACTCAGCCAAATTCTTCACTGCTTCGTAGAAACCGCCCTGTCCGTTAAGTACCGCAACGATAACTGCAACAATACCGAATAACATAATGATTCCCTGAATAAAATCGTTAATTGCCGTAGCCATATATCCCCCAAGGATAACATAAACACCGGTCAGTACGGCCATTACAATAACGCAAACCGCATAAGGAATATCAAATGCCATACCGAACAAACGGGATAAACCGTTGTATACGGATGCGGTATACGGAATCAAAAAAACAAAGGCAATGACAGATGCTGCAATACGAAGTGCTTTACTGTCATAACGCTTTCCGAAAAAGTCAGGCATGGTCTTAGAAGAAAAGTGCTTACTCATAATACGGGTACGACGACCAAGTATTACCCATGCAAGCAATGAACCGATTAGCGCATTACCGATACCGATCCATGTTGCAGACATACCGTACTTCCAACCGAACTGTCCCGCATACCCTACAAATACAACTGCAGAAAAATATGAAGTTCCGTAAGCAAATGCCGTAAGCCACGGTCCTACTCCTCTTCCTCCGAGTACAAATCCGTTTACATCAGTGGCATGTTTTCTGGAATATACCCCCACACCGATCATCGTTCCGAAAAAGATAACCAACAGAATAATCTTAACTAACATATCCAATCTCCTTTTATTTCTTTTTCACACCAATCTCACTCCACTTTAAACCGTTGCACTTTAAACCGTTGCGCTTTAACGCAATGAAGTTGTCAGATATAATTATATCTGTCCTCCGGGAATTTGTCAACCCCTTCGGACAGATATTTTTATTTCTTTAACAATCGTTCCGCGTTCTTATACAGAATCAGTTCCTGCTCTTCTTTTGTTAACGGCATGGACAAAAAGGTGTCTACATCCTGTTTTGGGTTCCCCCACGGACAATCTGTTGCAAACAACATCTTATCAACACCGTGTCTGCGACAAAGAGAGAGAAACATCTCTTCCGAAATGTGTCCCATGGAATAGGCCGTGTCCATATACACCTGCTCCCCTGCCAGAACTTCCATGACCTCCTCCCAGAGTCTCCAGCCGCCACAATGAGCCAGCACCAGCTTCTCCGGTTTTACTTCTCTGAGAACTTTTAACGCTCTTTTCGGTGTACAACGTACCATATCCGGAAATCCGATGTCTACACCGGCATGGGTAATCACAATCAGCCCCAATTCCGAGGCATACTCAATAATTCGCATATAACGAATATCATCAAAAAATACGCCTTGGTAGTCCGGGTGAAGCTTTACACCCAAAAATCCCGCCTCAGACAGTAACTTTAGCTCTTTTTTGTAATCCTTCGTATCTGGATGAATTCCGCCAAAGGACAATAATTCCGATACAACTTCCGCTTCGGAGTTATTCTCATCCTTTTTTCGCATTCTGTCTTCATTAATCGCCGTTGCAAACCGGGTAACAGACTCAAACTGCTCCGGTCTCGTTACCACAGGTAACACAATACCAAGAGAAATCCCGGCATCTGTAAGTGCCTTTTTCAGCCCCTCTGCAGTACCATCCGTATGCGCCGGGATGCCTGCCTTTTGCGATAACAATTCGATTGTCTTTCCGGCAATTTTGTCCGGAAATGCGTGCGTATGAAAATCAATTACTTTACGCTCCAATTTTACCTACTTCCTCTGCTTTTACAAACTCAATCCCTTTGCTTTCCAAAAGCTTTGCGGCCTCCTCCGGAGCAGCAGTCTTAATTATCATACCGGAAAAGTCCTTTGCATTGGCAAGCACATACATATATTCCACATTCATGCCTGCATCACCTAAAAGTGCCAACACACTCTGTAAGGTTCCTACTTCGTTTGGAAGCTTAATTGCAAGTACTTTCGTAAGTCTTGCGGAAAAACCGTTTTCCTTTAATACTCTGCGTCCTTCTTCCGGATTGTCTACAATCAGACGAAGTACTCCGAATTCGCTGGTATCCGCAAGGCTTAAAGATAACACATTTACTTTGCTCATTTTTAACTGAAGTAATACCTCATTTAAACGGCTGACTTTATTTTCCATAAAAACCGATAACTGCTCTAAATACATATGTTTCTCCTTTCCCTGCCACACAGGCAGCCCTCACTTAAACCAACTTTCTCTTATCCAGTACGCGAACCGCTTTACCCATGCTACGCTCTAAGGTCTTCGGCTCTACTAAAGTCACCTTAACCGCCAAACCGATGGCCTGCTGGATGGTATGTACAATCTGCTTATTAAGACGCTCCAACTCCTTAATTTCATCGGAGAAGAAACGCTCTTCTACTTCTACCTGTACTTCTAAAGTATCCAGATTGTTCACACGGTCTACAATCATAAAGTAGTTCGGTGTGGTTCCGGACATTTCAAGAAGTGCTGCCTCAATCTGAGACGGGAATACATTGACACCTCGGATAATCAACATATCATCAGAACGGCCCTTGAACCGACTAATACGCGCTAAAGTTCTTCCGCACTCACATTTCTCGTAAGAAATGCTGGTCAAATCCTTGGTACGGTAACGGATTAACGGAATACCTTCTTTGGTAAGGGTAGTAAATACAAGTTCTCCGGTCTCACCCTCCGGTACCGGAAGTAAAGTTTCGGAGCTGACAATTTCCGGAAGGAAATGATCCTCGTATACATGAAGTCCCTTATGATAAATACAGTCACATGCAACACCCGGTCCCATTACTTCAGATAAACCGTAAATATCGTGAGCATGGATATGAAGCTTCTCCTCTATCTGCTTCCGCATATTTTCGGTCCACGGCTCTGCACCGCAAATAGCTGCCTTTAACTTAATATTCGGAATGTCTCCCTGCTCTTCCAAAGTCTCAGCAATATGCATGAGATAAGACGGAGTACAAGCAAGAGCGGTTGCGCCGAAATCCTTCATCATGGTAATCAGCTTCTTCGTATTACCGGTGGACATCGGAACTACCGTTGCACCTAAGTTCTCCGCACCGTAATGGGCACCGAGACCACCTGTGAACAAACCGTAACCGTATGCTACCTGGATAATATCATCCTTCGTCAAACCTGCCATGGTAAATGCACGAGCCACACACTCGGACCAAACATCGATATCGTGTCTGGTATAACCTACTACAGTAGCTTTACCGGTGGTTCCGCTGGACGCATGCACACGTACAATTTCAGACATCGGAACAGCAAATAAGCCAAACGGATAGGTATCACGTAAATCATCTTTCGTTGTGTACGGAAGCTTTGTGATATCGTCCGCAGACCGAATATCTCCCGGTTCCAAACCTACCGCCTGCATCTTTTTACGGTAAAATTCCACGTTGTGATATACGTGATTTACCGTTTTTACAAGACGCTTGCCCTGCAGATGATGAATTTCATCTCTGCTCATACATTCTTTTGCTTCATTCCAAATCATTGGCTTCTCCTTCCGCAGTACTCTGCGATTAAAAAATATTACATCTCGTATCCTACGAGGAATGCTTTCTTGTTTAACTCTACGGTCTTTGGCGGTACAGTAGCCTCGATAGCGGAAAGCCACTGCTCCTTCGTAAAGTCCATATGCTTTGCTGCAACACCGAGAACGATAACGTTAAACACCTTGGAATTTCCCAGCTTTAATGCTTCTTCTTGTGCATCTACGGAATATACCTGATGCTCCTTAGAAAGATCCTCGATAATATTCTCCGGATACTGTGCTGCACCGGTCACAACAGTAATCGGCTCAATACGACGGTCATTGATTACCATAGCACCGTCCTTCTTTAAAAAGTGTGCGTAACGAAGAGCCTCCAAACGCTCAAATGCAATCAAAACGTCTGCCTGTCCTTCTTCTACAATCGGCTCCGCAACCTTCTCGCCGTAACGAACGAAGGTAACTACACTTCCGCCTCTCTGTGCCATACCGTGTACCTCGGAAAGCTTTACATCAAAGCCTGCCTCTACGGTAATATTTCCTAAAATACGGCTGGTAAGCAGGGTACCCTGACCGCCCACACCGACAATCATAATATTTCTAGTGGTCATAGTCCAATCCTCCTTATCTTGCCTTTTTCTCGATTGCATCAAACTTACAAAGCTGCATGCAAAGTCCGCAACCGTTACACATGGTAGCATCAATAGCGATGGTGCCGTCTGCATTCTTGGTAAGTGCCGGACATCCCGGTCTTAAGCACATACCGCACTTCTTACACTTATCACTGTCCGGAACGCAAACATCCGGGAATACATTACCCTTTAACAGTACACACGGAGACTTGGTAATAATCACGGAAACATCGTCTCTTGCTGTTTCTTCCTTAATGATACGCTCAAGTTCCGCAGTATCAAATGCGTTTACTTCCACTACGTGCTCAATGCCGATGGCCTTACAGAACTGTACTAAGTTCACAGCCTTGGTGGTCTCGCCCATCAGGGTCTTACCGGTTGCTGCATGATCCTGATGACCGGTCATACCGGTGGTGGAGTTATCTAAAATCATAACCGTACCGGTTCCCTTATTGTATACCATGTTAATCAAAGAGTTCACACCCGTATGCATAAAAGTGGAATCACCGATAACAGCTACCCAGTTCTTAATGTAATCCTTGCCCTTTGCCTTTTCCATACCATGAAGCGTGGAAATACTTGCACCCATACAAACAGTGGTATCTACCACGTTAAGCGGAGCAACCGCACCAAGAGTATAACATCCGATGTCACCTGCCGCATGAATCTTAAGCTTGTTAAGTACAGAGTAAACGCTTCTGTGCGGACAACCCGGACATAAAATCGGCGGTCTCGCCGGAACCTGTGCCGGTGCCTTAAGTTCTGCAGTCTCACCAAGCACTGCTTTACGAAGCATGTTGGCACTGTACTCGCCCTGTACGGTAAAGATTTCCTTTCCGATACACTTGATGCCCCAGGACTTTACCTGCTCCTCGATGACCGGTTCCAATTCCTCAAAGATATAAAGCTTATCCACCTTAGATGCAAACTCCTCAATAAGCTTACGCGGAAGCGGATGCACCATACCAAGCTTTAATACAGACGCATTCGGACAGGCTTCCTTTACATACTGATACGGAATACCGCTGGTAATAAAACCGATGGAAGTGTCATTGTACTCTGCCTTATTGATCGAGAGAGTGCATGCATCTTCTGCCATCTTTTTTAAACGCTGTTCTACATAAATATGTCTCTGCTTTGCCATACCCGGCATCATAACGAACTTTGCCACATTTCTTTCATACGGCTTATCCGCAACTTCCTCACGGTCACAAAGTTCCACCAAACCCTGAGAATGCGCCAAACGAGTGGTGGTACGTACAATCATCGGGGTATCATACTGTTCACTGAGTTCAAAGGCAAGCTTTACAAAATCCTTTGCTTCCTGGCTGTCGGACGGTTCCAAAACCGGCACCTGTGCCGCTCTGCCCACCATACGGGTATCCTGCTCATTCTGAGAGCTGTAAAGCCCCGGGTCATCTGCCGCAACCAATACCAAGCCACCGTTTACACCACTGTAAGAAATGGTATAGAGCGGGTCACTTGCTACATTTACACCCACATGCTTCATGGAGAACATGGCACGTACACCGGAAATTGCCGCACCGATTGCCACCTCTGCAGCCACTTTTTCATTCGGCGACCACTCAGAGTAAATCTCCTTATACTGCACAATATTTTCGCTGATCTCCGTACTCGGAGTTCCCGGATACGCAGCCGATACCTTCACGCCTGCTTCATAAGCACCGCGGGCAATGG
>JAFTWC010000064.1 GCA_017465475.1 Lachnospiraceae bacterium | reverse complement strand
CATCCCATTTTGTGTAAAGAAATGTGCCTACTGTGATTTTTTGTCCTTTGCGGCAGATGAGGCTACAAAAGAGAAGTATGTAACTGCACTTTGTGAAGAAATCCGGGCAAATAAAGAAAATGTAGAAGAATATATGGTTGAGACCGTATATTTCGGCGGCGGTACCCCAAGCGTGCTTGCTGTGGAACAGCTGGAGACCATATTCGGTGCGATTTTAGAGACCTTTGAGGTGCGCGGATTTGCGCAAGATGGGCAAGGCAAGAAGGCAAAAAAGAAGTCTCGTTTCGGAAAATGCAGACAGGAAGAGGCGGAAGAAAAAGAAACCCCGGAAATGCGTTTGCAACGTGTCATGAACGGTGAACTTGCGGAAGTGACCATTGAGGTAAATCCGGGAACAGCGGATAAAGAAAAGTTTGCGGCGCTTTATGAGATGGGCTTTAATCGTCTCAGTATGGGCTTGCAGTCTGCAGTAGCATCGGAATTATCCTGCCTTGGACGAATTCATACCAAGGAGCAGTTCGCGGAGTGCGTCAAAGCGGCAAGAGAGGCCGGTTTCCGGAACATTAGCGGAGATTTGATGTCAGGGCTTCCGGGGCAGACGGAAGAAACTCTTACGGAGAGTATTCGGTTCCTTCTGGCACAACAGCCGGAGCATATTTCAGTATACAGCTTGCAGATTGAGGATGGTACGGAGTTTGCAAAGCGTTATGGTGAGGAGGGACCGGAGAAAGAGAAACTTCCGGGCGAGGATACGGACCGTGCCATGTATGAACTGACCGGAAAGCTGTTAGAGGAAGCCGGTTATGGCCGATATGAGATTTCCAATTATGCAAAGGAAGGTTTTGAGAGTCGTCATAACAGCTCTTACTGGTTGGGAACGGAGTATTTAGGACTTGGTCTTGGGGCATCCTCCCTTATGTCCAATGCCCGGTTCCATAATACGACGGATATGGAGGAGTATATTTCCGGAGCATCTGATCCTTTTTCCTTAAGAGAAGATATGGAGCGTCTGGTACAGAAGGAGCAGATGGAAGAGTTTATGTTCCTGGGACTTCGTATGTGCCGCGGTATTGAAAAGGCGGAGTTTAAGCGTCGTTTCAAATGTGATATCGAAACGATTTATGGAGATGTGATGAAACGTCTGGTTTCCCAAGGAGTTCTTGCGGAAGCAGACGGAAGAGTATTCCTTACTCCGAGAGGTATTGATGTCAGTAATGTGGTGCTGGCAGAGTTTTTACTTGATGAGTTTGTAAGGAGATAAAAGACAGCCTTTATTCGGAAGGGGAAGACCGAATAAAGGCTGTCTTTTAGTGCTTTTTTGGGGGAGGAGTGTACCGGCTGAAAAAGGGAAAATACCATTGGAAGTAAAGAGATACCGAAAAAAGATGGTAAGGTTTTAAAGGGGATTTTGTAATTTACCATCGGAAGTAAGAAAAGGCAAAAAGAAATGGTAAGAATTTAGGAGTGATTTTGAAATTTACCATTGAGTGTAAGAAAAAGCGAAAAGGGATGGTAAGTTTTTCGGACTGAATTTGTGAATTTACCATTGAGAATAAAGAATTTTACAATTAAATGGTAAAGTGAGTTGGGGCGATTTATAGTTGTACCATTGGAAAAAATAAAAAGTTTAAATGAATGGTAAGACGGTAAAACGTGACTTGCTATTGTACCATTGAATGTAAAGAAAAGAAGAAATAAATGGTAATTTAGAAAAAGTAAGGATATGTATCGTCCTATAAGCGAAGATATTAAAAATACTTGACAAAAGGCTCCTACAAGTGTAGTATTATATGCAGATACTACAAGTGTAGGAGGGTGACAAAATGAAATTATCGGAACGTGAATGGACTGTATTGAATGCCCTGTGGAAAACCGGAGGGGCAGAACTGGGAATCCTTGTAAACGAGTTGTATGCGGAGACAGGATGGAACAGAAATACAGTCCTTACTTATTTGACACGCATGGAAGCAAAGGAATTGGTGCGGATTGATAAAAGCACTACACCTCACACTTATCATGCTACTCTTGACAGAGAAAGCTGTCAGAAGAAAGAGCGTCACAGTTTCCTGAACCGTGTATACAGCGGTTCTACAGGAGATTTGATTGCGGCATTTTTAAAAGAAGAACCGATTTCCCGTGAGGAAAAAGAGCGTCTTCGTAAGCTTCTTGACGATATGGAGGTGTAGGAGATGTTTGATATTTGGAGTTTTCTGCTTCAGACACTGACCGTATCGGGAGCAGCAGTGTTGCTTCTTGGTGTGAAAGCATTGTTTCAGGATAAATTGCCGCCGAAGTGGCAGTTCGGTGTATGGAGTGTTTTAGGAGTACTTTTATTGATGCCGGCAGGAGTTGGCGGCCGTTACAGTCTGTTTCACTGGCAGCTTCCGATAGAAGTACTAAAATCCCAGGTGGGAGACTATAGTTTTACAAAAGTGCATTTCCCGTTTCCTGTGGTGAATAAACTGCCGGAAACGGTGGCGGATTGGTTGTTTTGGGGATACGTGGGTGGCGTGTTCATATTTGCAGTGTGGTATCTTGTTTCCTACATAAAACTGAGAAGTGTGTTGCGAATGGGAGCCAAGCCTTCAGGGGAGCGAGCGGAACATATTGGGGAATTGGCTCATAGGTACGGAATAAAAGTCCGTAAGGTGACAGAAGTTCCGGGACTTTCCGGGGCCTTCGTATGTGGTGTGTTTCGTCCTGTGCTGGTTTTACCGGAAGGAGAAGAACTTGACGATAAAATTTTGCTGCATGAGCTATTCCATTTAAAACATAAGGATGCACTATGGAATGTGCTTATCTGTATGTTCCGGTGTCTCCATTGGTGTAATCCGCTGGTGGTGTATTGTGCAGGTCGTGCCATAAATGATATGGAATCCCGCTGTGACCAGTATGTGTTGGAGCAGTTGGAGGGAGAAGAACGCAGGGAATACGGTCATATTCTGTTGTCTATGGTCAATGACCGGTTTGCGAAAACACCGGGAAGCACCTGCATAAACAACGGAGGAAATAATATCAGAAAACGGATCGAAGCCATTGCACGATTTAAAAAGTATCCGAAAGGAATGGGTTTGGTTTCTGTTTGTGTGGCAATACTGTTGGCGTTTCCTTTGGTGCTGGGAGCACAGCCGGCTGCGGCACATGAATTCAGAGATTCTGTTCGGCTTTCCTTTGCCTCGGTACGCAGTACTCCGTGTACCACCTACGCCGGAGCTTTTGATGCTTACGGGAAGGCAATCCTTGCACAAAACAGATATTACCGCGTAATGTGTGCCACAGAACAGTTGCAGAAGGAGCTTTTTAAGGAACTGTCAACGAAGTATAAAGATGGAATGCTTCCTTTTTGGGAGGTTGGTCTTACATCGCAGCCGGATGCCCAGAAAGGGTATGCGGTGTTTAACCTAACGAAAGTGAGAGAGAACACGTACGAAGGCTTGTTTGCAGTGATGCTGATACATCCGCCGGTGGGGGTGGCAGAAGAGGAAGAAGAGGAGAGCAGCTATCTTGCGGTACAAAATGTTCGGGTAGAGCAGGAAAACGGAAGATGGGTCGCCATTCCGTTAGAGGAGTTCCGATACGTGGAAACCGAGAATGAAAGCTTTGCCTGGGGCTGCAAGAAGCTTCCCGGATTTGTTTATACAGGAGAAGCGGGAGGGTTCCGAATTCAGAATGTGTTCCAAACTATGCATGTGATGGCAAGTCCGGTGACGGTTTCCGGACAACCGTCCGTAACATTCCATTCCCGTTATGATACAACACCGAAACCAAACGGTGAATTTACGGAAGTAACAGAGATGCAGTATGCATATTGTACTTATTTGGGAAGCGAGGAAGAGAAGGATACCATTAGACAAATCGGCATATCCATGGTGCCTGTATGCGAGGGAGAAGAGCGCCCGGAAGAACTTCGGGCTCCGTATAGGATGGAGATGAGCGGCAGCTTCAATACCGGAGAACGGGTGGCGAACAGGACCCTAAAGCCGGGGTGGGGACCGACGGTGGAATTAAACGGCGGAGGAACCGTTGTTCCGGCGAATATGGCAGAACAACATCCTACGTATTATGTGGCCGCGTTGTACATAAATAACGAAAAAGTAGGGGAAACGGATTTGACACTGCAGAAGGGAGATGGGGAGTAATGGACTATGAAAACAGATATACGGGGATAGGAAAAGTAGCCTGGGGATATTTTTTTGTATTTATTGATTTTAAAATCAATTCCGTCAGTCTTTTGCCTGCTTTTGTAGGGTATTGGATGTTCTTATCGGCCATCCATTATTTGAAGGAGGATGAACGGGAGTTGGGGCTATTAAAGCCGTTAGGCACCATCTTGGCATTGTGGCACGGCGTAAACTGGCTGTTAAGTTTCGGCGGTGCCAGTCTGAGTGGATTATGGCAGGTGGCGGACATTTTGGTCGGTATGGTAAACCTTTATTTCCATTTCCAGTTTCTTACCAATTTGTCCTCCATTGCAAAAAAATATCAGCCTGAAGGGTATTCTTTAGATGCGGAGTTGCTGCGCTATCGTACGGTGCTGACTGTGTTACAGACTGCCATGATGGTGAACGCTTATTTGGCCAAGTGGCTGGGGAATTTCGCGGTGTTGCTTTCTATTGTGGCGCTGGTTGTGTGCTTGGTGGTAATAATCGCGTTAATGAAAGTATTATTTGAGCTAAGGCGGTGCATTGGAGAAGAGGAAGCAGAACGTTGAAAGAAAAGGCTTGCATATTCGCATGAAATCGTGTATATATAAAGATAGAAAAGAAGAACGTGACTGCCACCGGGTAGTGAATGCAAAGCATTCGTAGCACATCGTTAGGTCTTAGAAGATGTGTCTGCGGATGCTTTTTCGATATTTGTCGGGAAAGAATCAGTCTGCAATTTTGTCGGATGTTTTTACCGACGTTATGCGCATAAACATTTCTTCTTTTGCTAAGCGCAACGCTTTGGCAAAAATCTTCAAAGATAGAAGGAGATCTTTAGATATGAAAAAAACAACCGCATATTTTACAAAAACAGAACTTGCCCTATGGCTTGGCTCGGTTCTGTTCATAGTAACGGCATTTTGTTTATTTGACCGCGAAAACTACCTGACCCTGATTGCCTCTTTGATTGGCGTAACATCCCTGATTTTTGCGGCGAAGGGCCATCCGGTGTCCCAGGTGTTAATGATTGTGTTCAGTATTTTGTACGGAATTATTTCTTACAGCTTTGCATATTACGGAGAAATGATAACATATCTGGGAATGACGCTTCCTATGTCGGTGGTGGCATTGGTGGCATGGCTGCGGCATCCGTATGAAGGAAAAAAGTCAGAAGTGCAGGTGAATCGAATCGGGAAAAAGGATGTGCTGTGGGCTATGATTTTGACAACGGTGGTGACGGTCGCGTTTTATTTTATATTGGAAGCGTTTCACACCGCCAATCTGTTACCAAGTACCATATCCGTAACTACCAGTTTTCTGGCGGTGTTTTTGACGTTCCGGCGCAGCCCGTATTATGCCCTGGCCTATGCGGCAAATGATATTGTACTGATTGTACTTTGGGTACTGGCGAGCCTGGAAGACATTCATTATGTGTCCGTAGTGATTTGCTTTGTGGTGTTTTTTGCCAATGATATGTATGGGTTTATGAATTGGCGGAGAATGGCGAAACGACAGTTAGAGGGAGAAAGGAAAGTCAATGTGCAGAAGTTTTGAGTACCGAAAAGTGAAAAGAAATGTTATGATAAGATAAAAGAAAAATAAATTTCTTGTAACGTATTGCCCTAAATTCGGATTAATAGAGTAGAACGCACAAAGGAGGAGACGATGGAAGAGTTATATAAACAAAATGCAAAAATAATCTATCATTTCCTCTATACCAGGTGTAAGGATGAAGCACTTTCTGAGGAACTGTTGCAGGACACGTTTTTAAAGGCCTTTGAGTCCATGGAACGGTTTGACGGAAGCTGTAAGATTTCTACCTGGCTGTGCCAGATTGCAAGGCATCTGTTGTATCAGCATTGGGAAAAGGAAAAGAAGGTATCCCTTGCGGAGCTGACGGAAGAAATACCGGCAAAGTCCGATACGGAACAGCAGGTGTTATATAAAGTGGAGCTTTCAGAAGTGATGGATGCGCTTGACCGGATGCCTAATGATGTGGCACAGGTGGTAAAGCTTCGGGCTATGAGTGACTTATCGTTTCAGGAAATCGGAGCGATGTTAGGAAAAAGTGAAAACTGGGCCCGGGTAACTTTTTTTCGTGCAAAGAAGCAGTTGTTACAGGAGGTGCGACATGAAGATTGATTGTGGGATTGTACAGGATTTGATTCCGTCCTATGTGGATGGGATTTGTTCAGAGTCGTCCAAGCTGTGTGTGGAGGAACATACAAAAGAATGTGAAGAGTGCAAAGCATATTTGGAAGACTGTAAGATGGTGGAGTTTTCCGTAAAGAAAATGGAAGAAAAGCAATTGGACGGATTGCGGAAGGTAAAGAAGAGAATAAAGCTGCAGACCTTTGCAAGTTACGGTTTGCTTTGGATTGTGTTATTGTTCGGAGCGTATAACTTCACCGTAAATTACAATTTGATGGGACCGCGGTGGTATTACGGGCTTTTTGTCGTGGCGCTTACAGCCACCTTTTTGGTGACGATGCAGGGAGAAGGTCATGCAAAATACGAGAAAGTGGAAAAGGGAATGCTTTGGCTGTCGCCTGCAGCGATTGTGTATGCACTTTTCTGGCTTTGTTTTATGATGGCATCTGCCGGAAACGGGAACATACCTTTGGGAATGGAGCTTGGCGAGGTGGGGCCTTTTCTTCACAGACAACTGGGAATTGCTCTTTCGGTGGAGATTGCGGTGTTTGCGTATACCATGATTCGTTTTATAAAAAAGGACAGAGTGTGCCGTTTGACGCTTTTAATCAGTTTGACCGGTCTGTTCTTTATCCTTGCCCAAACCGCATTGCTGGGACAGTTAAGCGACCTACAGACGAGTATGGGATATTTTGCGGAGATAACGGCGGTGATGCTCGGAATCGGAGCGATAGGCGGTTTGGTGCTGTGGGGTGTGGAAAAACGAAGAACGAATTAGAGGAAAAGTTTTTGCTTTTTTGTAGTATAGATGATATACTTAGACTAACTTCTTTTGATAAAGGATGGTGAGGTTTATGAGTGAAATTATTGTATATCATGGAAGCAAAGAAATTGTAGAGCATCCTGAGATTCGTATGACGAAATATCATAAAGATTTCTATTTCGGCTTTTATTGTACGCAGTTTTTGGGACAGGCAACACGATGGGCAGTGCGATTTACCGGGAAAGGTATCGTGAATGAATATCAATATGTGAAAGACGATAGTTTGAAAATGTTGAGCTTTTCAGAAATGACGGAAGAATGGCTTGATTTTATTGTGAGCTGCAGACTCGGCCAACCTCATGAGTACGATATCGTAGAAGGCCCTATGGCTGATGATACTATTTTTAATTACGTGCAAAATTTTGCTGACGGAAAGATTAGTCGTGCGGCGTTTTGGGAATTAGTAAAGTTTAAGAAGCCGACGCACCAAATGAGTTTCCATACGGAGAAAGCATTATCCACATTACGGTTTTTGAAAGGATATGAGGTTTATGACGAAGAATAACAGTGCATTAATGTTTACCTGCAGTTTGATTGAATATATCGGAAGACGTCAAAAACTTTCCAGAAGAGATGTTGTAAATGCTTTGGGAATCACGAACATTACCCGAATATACAAATATGCGGATGTGTTACACTGTGAACCTATAGAACGAGTGGCAGACGAATACATTTCTATGGTGGGGATGAAAAACGGTGATTATGATAATGTGAAAAAATGTAAATACGAGGTGCCGGATTACTGGACCATCGGAGAAGTATACGAGCGTTTAATTGAAGATGTAGAAGAAGGTAATGTGGTAGAAAAACTGATAGAGGTATACACGTCATGGGTAAGTGACAGTATTTCGAATTATAATACGGATTTTTTCTATCAGCCGAGAGATTATATTAAGGAATGTTATATTGCCGGAGAGGTACTTTAAGAGCATATGAAATAAGGGGGAGACTATGTACAAACATTACGACAAGAACGGCGCGGCAATCGGCCTGTACGACAGTGAAGCCGAAAAGGTAACCTTTGAAAACGGTGTATTGACTTTTTATTTTCCACAGGACGGATTCTGGGTACTGCCGGACCATCCGGCGAATCCTACAGGAGAACCGGAACGGACAGATGCTTCTGAAGTACGGTTTCATTTGTTATACGAAGAAGAGGATGATTTTCAATGCTATGTGTTTGATAAGAAATCGGAACGAAAGGCAGTGCGGCAGCGATGGAGTGTTTCGGAACTGGTTTCTGCATTAAACAGCGGAAAGTATCGATTGGATTTTCAGGACCGGTACGAGGGTGGATATAAAGAGCTGATTTTCGGGTGTGAACTCTGTCAGAAGAAGAAACCGTACCGTAGAGAATGCCAGTTGTGGCTCAGTGTGAAGGATGTGACCTATTGTTGGAATGAGTTGGTGACCGTGGGGGAAAATTAGTTGCACTTTAAGAAAAAGGATGCTATACTGAAGTAAAGAAAGTGCTACCGATAGAACGGTTGCCCTGAAATTTAACAATTTACAAAAAAGTAACTGTCAAGTTTCCTAGGCTCGGACAGTTATTTTTTTTGTACAAGAACCGCAAGAAATGAGAAGACGTTAGGGTAATTAAGGTAGTATACTGGATGCATCGGACCGATACTATTTTGAAAGGCGGTTTATAGATGAATAACTTACAGTTAATTGAACAAGTACTATATTATATTGATGAACATATCAGCGAACCGATTACCTTTGAGCATTTGGCAGAACAGTTCGGATATTCGGCATTTCATTTTCATAGGATTTTTTCTACGGTAACGGAGCAGACCATAACGGATTATATGAAGAAACGCAGACTGACGTTGGCACACATGCAGTTGTGTGAAACCAACCGGACGGTGATGGAGATTGCACTGGCAAATGGTTTTAACAGCATACAGTCTTTTAACAGAACCTTTAAGGAAACCTTTGGAATGACCCCGTTGGAAGCAAGAAAAAGAAAACCGAAGATTACATATCGAAGTGTAGATACCATTGTCACGGGATACACAAAGCGCGTGTACATGGATGGTGAGTTTTCTCTCACACCACGCTTTGAGGAACGGGATGAGTTTCTGTTGGTAGGATATCGCGGACATACCAGGGATGGCTACGGTGTTATAGGTGAAGCGTGGTACAAGCTGAAAAACAATATGACAAAGATTACACGAAAAAATTCGAATACCATGTACGGGTTTGAGGATTATATGGAGGAGTTTTCTCAAGACCCGCTACAATTTTATTATATGGCGGCGGTAGAGGCGGAACCGGAGTCTGCGGTGCCGGAGGGAATGGTAGCGAAGCGAGTTCCGAAAGCGTTGTATGCGGTTTTTACCGTAAACGGCAATAATGGGAACGGAGAAATCGGGAAGGCGTTTCAATATATTTATGGAGTTTGGCTTCCGCAGTCGGAGTATTGTTTGGATGAGAACTTCCTTGCGGATTTTGAATATTACGATGAACGGTGGGACTGCCAGTCGGGAGCGGCCCAGATGGAGATTTATATTCCGGTAAGAAGATTGGAGGACTAGCGATGGCATTTTGTGATTTGTTCAAAGAATTTCAGCCGATTCGTGTGGATGAGGATATTTATTTACGACAGACGGACCCGGAGAAAGATGCAAGACCTTTTTGGGAAATCTACTATGACGAGGAGAATTTTAAATACTTCGGTTTATATAAAAGACCCGGGAAGTGGAATGAGGAAAGAGAGCTCAGAGTGCAGGAAAGCCGTCTTAAGGGGTTTAAAGGGAAAAGGGAGTATACATGGGTAGTAACATTAAAAGGGGAAACCATAGGCCAGATTCAGCTTTTTAATTTCGGAAATCATAATACGATGGCAGAGGTAGGGTATTTTATAAAGAGAAAGTATTGGAATCAGGGAATCAACACAAAGGTATTAAAGGCAGTGTGTCGGTTCGGCTTTGAAGTTATGGGACTGGAACGGATTGAGGCAAATGCCCATGTGGATAACATCGGTTCCAACAGAACCTTAGTGAAGGCCGGTTTTACAAAAGAGGGTACGTTACGTCGCCGTTTTTGCTTGAACGAAAGAAATGAAGACGGGAATATTTACTCTCTTTTGAGGGAGGATATTATGTAGATGTCAAAATGGAACGCACTGCGTTCCGAACTGAGCAGGTCACATTTACAGATATCTTTAAGAGTAGGAGGAATCGTTGTGGAGCAATCTGCATTTGAACTTATCTATGATATTGTAAAACAAATCCCAAAAGGTACCGTGGCTACCTACGGTCAAGTGGCCGCTCTTGCCGGAAATAAACGATGGGCGAGAGTTGTGGGCTATGCCCTGCATGCCAATCCGGATCCGGCGCATATCCCGTGTCACAGAGTGGTGAACAGAGAAGGTGCAGTGTCGGAGGCATTCGCCTTCGGTGGTGGGAACCGGCAGGTGGAGCTTTTAAGAAGTGAAGGGGTGGAAGTGGTGGCTAAGAAGGTGGATTTGGAAAAGTATCGTTGGAAGAGGATGACGATGGAGATGCTTCAGAAGGAATCATAACAAAAAATTAAAATAAAAAGAGAAGCGATTTGGATTTGAGTTCCAGTCGCTTCTCTTTTTTATTTTCTTGCTTTGATTTTCGTAAATTCGATGATTTCCTTTTTATCTGCCTCGGATAGTTTTTCAAAATAATACAATAGTTCTTTTTCCAGTACTGAATGAAATTGATACTTTTTCTTATTAGTCTCGGTGTTGAAATAAGAGAGATATTCGCCGAATTCTTCGGCTCTTTGAGTGGGGGCCGGAGAGGTAAAATAGAGGTCCGGATCTAACTCGACAGTATCGGCAATTAGTTCATCCATGGTAATATTGTAAAATCTTGCAAGTTTACATAAGATATCACCGCTTGGAGTTCTTTTCCCGGTCTCGTAATGTGAATAGGTTTGTCTGATAACACCGATGACCGCAGCAATATCTTCCTGGTTGTAATTATGAAATTTTCTAAGTTCTTTTAACTTGTCTGCAAGGGTTTTGTTTGTCATGGGAGTCACCTCATTTTCATTCAAAGGTTGATTATTTAGTGTATATGGAAAGTATAGACAGTTTGAGTTGTGAAAATGCTATGCTTCGTAGCTTAAATTGACAAAAATGTATAAATAGTGTAGCATATTAGTTGTAAACGCTACGAAATGTAGCGAATATATTGGAAAATGTGGTCGAAAGAGTGTGATGCGGATTGGGAGACGATGATTGCGAGGTCGGACAATGAAGATTTTTAACAATGTTGCGGATATCGTGAGTGGCGATATGGTTGCTACGAGAGGACAAAACAGTAAAAAACTAAAAAGGAATTAGAAGAATTAGTGCAAAAAGGAAGGGTAGATTTATGAGAAATAATGTAAAATTGACTCGGATAACGGCTCTACTAACAGTGATATCGTTGTTAATCACTATAGTGATACATTATGGATTTGAAGGGGGCGAAGCAGATTTTTTGTGCAATGTGAGTTTGGCTATCTTTGGAAGTGGATTGTTGACATGTATTACGGCGTATATCGGCTATGTTACCGAAAAGAAACGTACTCTTGAAAGTTTTTTTTATAAAACAACGGTGTTAGTCCGCCTTATTAATAAATATGAGTTTAACTGGAATTTAGAGAAAAAGATAGTTTTTTTTCTTGATTATTTTGATGTAGATAAGTTTGAATGGGATGCTCATATGGGCGAGATATGTTTCCTGTGTGATGTAAACAGAGAAAAATACAAATATATACATAAAAAAATATATATGCCTATACTCGAATTAAATCAAAAAGTAGCAGAGCATGCACTACATTTTAGGTGGCACAAAGACGGTAGTGGAACTAATGTACCGATGATGGAGAGGTTTATTGCGGAAATTGAAGAAAAAATAAAGCAAGAATTTATTGGAAACCATACGGGAGAAGATGGAGAAATGATTCAAAGCAAGTCAGTGAAGAATAAATTAGTATTTGCAGTGAGAAAAGAGTTGAACGGCAAATATTTTGAGCTTATGTATGGTAAAAAAGTCAGCAGAAAGCAAGGAGGAGAATGATGGATAGGATGAGAATGGAATCTGTAGATATGACACAGAAGAATGTGGATAAGATTGCAGCATTATTTCCGAACTGTATTACTGAGATGCTGGATGAGGAGAAGAGTACTCCGGAAGAAAAGGTATATAAAAGGGTTGTGAATTTTGATTTACTTCGTCAGATGCTTTCGGTAGAAGTAATAGAAGGAGACGAAGCATATGAATTTTCTTGGGTGGGCAAGAAAGCAGCGATTATAGAAGCCAATAAGCCTATTCGTAAGACCTTGCGCCCATGCAAAGAAGATAGTGAAGAATGGGATACTACTAAGAATATATACATTGAAGGGGATAATTTAGAAGTATTGAAGCTCTTACAGGAGAGTTACCTGGGGGCGATAAAAATGATTTATATTGACCCTCCATACAATACGGGGCACGATTTTGTATATCCAGATTCATTTGTTATGGACTCAGAAATATATGATGCGGGAAGTGGATACTTTGATGAAAATGGCAATGTGAACTATAGTAGAGCCAATGAAAATGGAAGGCCTAGGTATCACTCTGACTGGTGTTCCCTAATGTATTCTCGTTTAATTCTTTCTCGGAACTTACTGTCTGATAATGGAGTGATTTTTATTAGTATTGATGAAAATGAAGTTCACAATATGCGAAAAATTTGTGATGAAGTGTTCGGAGATATGAATTTTATTTCTCAGCTAGGATGGCAGAAAGTATATTCTCCTAAGAACCAAGCTAGATACTTTTCTAATGATTATGAATTTGTTCTTTGCTATTGTAAAAATATTAATTCATTTACTTTGGGAGAGTTGCCAAGAACAGACGCGATGAATGCTAGATATAAAAATCCAGATAATGATCCCCGAGGAGATTGGAAGCCAGGCGATTGTGTGGGTAATGGAGTTCGTAAAAATGGATATTATGATGTAACTGGACCGACAGGCAAAGTGTTTAATGTTCCTGAGGGTAAACATTGGGTATATGCGCCAGAAACAATGAAAAAGCTAATTGAGGAAAATCGTATTTGGTGGGGAAAGGATGGCAATAGTTTTCCTGCTGTGAAACAGTTTTTATCAGATGTTGGTGGTAGAAAAGCATCTAGTTTATTGATGTATGAAGACTATGGTCATACGGATATGGCAAAAAAAGATTTGATTAAACTATTTCCTGACTTAGTCAAAGTTCCTTTTGATACCCCGAAACCGATTAAGCTGATTAAAATGTTAGCGATGTTAGGCTCTGGTGATCATGATATTATATTGGATTTTTTTGCAGGTTCAGCTACAACGGCTCATTCTATTTTTGAACTGAATGCAGAAAAAGATTCCTCGAGACAGTTTATTTTAGTGCAGTTACCAGAACCTTTGAGTGATAATGATGAGGCCAATAATATGGGAATGAATACCATCAGTGATGTTGCAAAAGAGCGTATTCGTCGTGCGGGAAAACGTGTTAAAGAGGAAAGTCCGCTTACTACTCAAAATCTTGATACTGGATTTCGTGTTTTTAAGTTGGACGACGGGAATATGAATGACGTATATTATTCTGCCAATGATTATTCGCAGGGCATGCTTGCAATGTTAGAGTCTAATATTAAAGCTGACCGTACGGATTTAGATTTATTGTTTGGCTGCTTACTTGAGTGGGGACTTCCGTTATCATTGCCATATACTTCTGAAAAAATTGAGGGCTGTACCGTACATACTTATAATGACGGTGACCTTATCGCATGCTTTGATGAAAACATTCCGGATAGTGTTATCAAGGCTATTGCAAAGAGACAACCGCTTCGTGCGGTATTTCGTGACAGCAGTTTTGCTAATAGTCCATCCAAGATTAATGTGGGTGAAGTGTTTAAGCTGTTAGCACCGGACACGAGAGTAAAAGTAATCTAAGGAAGGAGTCGGCTTTATGAAGCTACAATTCAAGCATCAAAAATTCCAAGCGGATGCCGCAAAAGCGGTTGTTGATGTATTTGCCGGACAGCCTTATTTGACTCCAACCTACATGATGGACAAAGGTACCGGGTATATTCAGGAAACATTAGCCGGGGATGCGGAATTTACCGGTTGGAGTAATCAGAAAATCGTACCGGAACTAAATGACCAGCTGATTTTGGAACATTTGCAGAAGATTCAAAGAGCAAACCAGATTGCACCGTCCAATAAGCTGGAAGGTCGAAGCGACGGATATAATCTGACTGTTGAAATGGAAACGGGTGTCGGCAAAACCTATACATATATTAAGACTATGTTCGAACTGAATAAGCATTATGGTTGGAGCAAATTTATCATAATTGTTCCGAGCATTGCAATCCGCGAAGGTGTGTATAAGTCTTTTGAAATGACGCAGGAGCATTTTGCGGAAGAGTACGGAAAAAAGATACGTTACTTTATCTACAATTCTGCACAGTTGACAGAAATTGATCGTTTTGCGTCTGATAGTTCCATTAATGTAATGATTATTAATTCTCAGGCATTTAATGCCAAAGGTAAGGATGCCAGAAGAATTTATATGAAGTTGGATGAGTTCCGGTCTCGTAGACCGATTGATATTATTGCTAAAACGAATCCGATTTTAATCATTGATGAACCGCAATCGGTAGAAGGAAAGCAGACAAAAGAAAACCTGAAACAGTTTAATCCGATGCTTACCCTGCGATATTCCGCCACACATAAAAGTGATAGTATTTATAATATGGTGTATCGGTTGGATGCACTGGAAGCTTATAATAAGCGCCTTGTAAAGAAAATTGCTGTTAAAGGTATTACGGAAACCGGAAGTACCGCTACAGATAGTTATTTGTATCTGGAAAGCATTAATTTATCAAAAGGAAATCCGACTGCTACCTTGCAGTTCGAAGTAAAACTGGCAAACGGTGCCCCGAAGAAAAAGAGCAGAGTTGTATCAGAAGGAGATAATCTTTATGATTATTCCAATGGTTTGGAAGAGTATCGGCAAGGGTATGTTGTAAGCCGCATCGATGGCCGTGATGATTCGGTTGAGTTTGTCAATGGAATTAAAATCTATGCCGGTGATGTTGTAGGAGCAGTGGACGAAGACCAGCTGCGAAGGATTCAAATTCGTGAAACGATTATGTCACATCTTCAACGGGAACGCCAGTTGTTTTATAAGGGAATTAAGGTGTTATCCCTATTCTTTATTGATGAAGTAGACAATTATCGTGAGTATGATGCTGCGAACCAGCCTGTAAACGGAAAATATGCTGTTATGTTCGAAGAGGAATATGAGGATATTTTGAATGGTATGCAGATTTCTATGGGTGAAGAAGATTATTTTAAGTATCTGCAGGCTATTCCGGCAGGAAAGACACATGCAGGCTATTTTTCCATTGATGGCAAAGGCAAGATGGTCAATTCCAAGGTTGGAAAAAAAGAGACTACTTCTGATGATGTTAGTGCATATGAATTGATTATGAAGAATAAGGAGTTACTGTTAGACCGAGATCCGAAACGGTCACCGGTACGTTTTATTTTTTCACATTCCGCACTTCGAGAGGGCTGGGATAATCCAAATGTCTTCCAAATTTGTACTTTGAAGCAGAGCAGCAGTGATGTTCGCAAACGTCAAGAAGTCGGTCGTGGACTTAGATTATGTGTAAACCAGAACGGTGAGCGTATGGATGTCAATGCATTGGGGAATGATGTTCATAACGTTAATGTATTGACTGTCATTGCGAGTGAGAGTTACGATTCGTTTGCAAAGGGATTACAGACTGAAATGGCAGAAGCTGTTGCTAATAGACCGAAAGCGGTTAATAAAGAACTCTTTGTCGATAGGCTGGTTAAGGATGACCAAGGTAATGAATTTCTTATTACAAGTGAAGTTGCATCTGCTATCCACTTTGATCTTATTGTTAATGGATATATCAATAAGTTAGGTGAACTTACAGAGAAATACTATGAAGACAAAGCAAACGGTAAAATAAAAATTGCAGAAGAAGCAAAGGATATTGCTACCGGAGTAATAGAAATTATTGATTCTATTTATGATAGTAGAGCGATGCAGCCGGAGAATGCCCGTAGTAATAATGTGGAACTGCAGGTGGATAATGAGAAGTTAAATAGTAAGGAATTTAAGGCGTTGTGGTCGAAAATCAATGCTAAGTCGGTATATGTGGTGGACTTCGACACCGAGGAATTGATTCGCAAGTCTATTGCTTCACTGGATTCTAAACTAAGCGTATCACCAATTTATTTCCGGGTTGAGACCGGTAGGATGGATTCTATTCGGTCCAAGGAAGATTTACTTAGTGGTACATCTTTTGTCAAAGAAGAGTCCGAGAGTTATGGTGTGTCCGTAACGGCTAATTCTAATGTGAAATATGATTTGATTGGCAAATTGGTGGACGAGACAGGGCTTACACGTAAAGCCATTGTTTCTATTCTTCAAGGGATAAAACCAGTGGTATTTAATCAGTTTAAGGATAATCCGGAGGAGTTTATTACAAAGGCTGCGCAACTGATTAATGACCAAAAAGCTACGGCTATTATTGAGCATATTACCTATGATGTTTTAGATGAGCAGTACGACACAGATATTTTTACTGCTCCGACAATTAAGGGGAAACTGGGTGTGAATGCTATGAAAGCAAAGAAACATTTATACGACCACATCGTTTATGATTCGTCCAATGAACGCGATTTTGCAACGGATCTGGATGTGAATACTGATGTGGCTGTGTATGTGAAGTTACCGGATGGTTTTTATATATCTACACCGGTGGGACATTATAATCCGGACTGGGCGATTGCATTTTATGAAGGAAGCGTTAAGCACATATATTTTGTGGCAGAAACAAAAGGCTCAATGGATACATTGCAACTGATTGGGAATCATATTTCACCGATAGAGCAAGCAAAAATAGATTGTGCGAAAGCTCATTTTAAAGCTATCAGTAGTGGAAATGTAGTATACGGTGTGGTAGATACTTACCAGAAACTGTTGGAGAAAGTTATGAAGTAGGGGATAAAAAAGTTTCGCTCATAAGAGAAAGTCTTAGTTGCATTTCTTTAGAAATCATGCTATACTAAGGTAAAGAAAGTGCTACCGATAGAACGGTTGCCCTGAAATTTGATGTTACAAAAGAGTAACTGTCAAGCTTGCGAGGCGTGGACAGTTACTTTTTTTGTGCAGGCAAAGTGAATATTGAAGCAATTGGGGAAGCTTGCTTTCCCAAATTGCTGAATATATGAACGCGCCCTCAACGTAGCGACAAAGTCGCGGAGTGCGGGCGTGCGCGGAGCGTTGCCTGTACAAATATCCTAATCTATACGCAGCACCACAAATAATGCTTATAATGCCAACGAGATAATAAATTGTTTGAACAGAAATCGTTATCATGCGCAAATCCTCCCATTTACATATTTCCAAAGGTAAATACCCCTGGATAAAGCATCTATGTAAACAGAGCTTGTACTCTCTGGGGGAGGGCAACCGTCCTACCGTACTTAGTAGCACTTGAATATATTCTAGGACGTATGACAGTAAATGTCAATCGAACAAATTATTAAAATTAATTTACCTTTATAATAGGATATTTTTTATAATACCACTTGACAAATGTTTCTTGTGGTGTTATTTTATAGACACAAGGTATTAGCACTCCATCGAGTTGAGTGCTAACAAAGAAGAAAAGGACACCGAGTAGCATGGAAACCAAGGAGAAGGGGACAGGAGGTATCCGGTGGAATTAGATGAGAGAAAACTTAAGATTTTACAAGCGATTATCAAGAACTACCTTGAAACCGGTGAGCCGGTAGGCTCCCGTACCATTTCGAAGTTTACGGATTTGAATTTAAGTTCCGCAACCATTCGAAATGAGATGTCTGACTTAGAGGAACTGGGCTACATCGTACAGCCTCATACTTCTGCAGGCCGCATTCCTTCCGATAAGGGCTATCGTCTTTATGTGGACACCATGATGCAGAGCCGCATGCAGGAAGTGGAGCAGATGTGGGACGCTCTGAATGATAAGGCAGATAAGATGGAATCTCTGCTTCAGCAGGTAGCAAAGCTGTTGGCGGTAAATACCAACTACGCAACGTTGGTAACCGGACCGCAGTACCGTAGCCGGAAAGTAAAGTTCATTCAGTTGACGGATGTGGATGAGACACAGCTTTTGGCGGTTATTGTTCTGGAAGGCAACATCGTAAAGAACAAGATGCTTCCTTTGGCAGCGGAGCTTAGTAAAGAAGATATCTTAAAGTTAAATATAGTATTAAACACCTACCTGACGGGGCTTGACATGTCCGAGATTAATCTTTCGGTCATTGCAAAGTTAAAGGAGCAGGCCGGTGGCCTCGGAAATGTGATTTCCGAATTGCTGGATGCCATTGCGCAGGCCATCAGCGAGGAAGAAGACATTCCGATTTATACCAGCGGTGCCACCAATATTTTAAAGTATCCGGAGCTTTCCGATCATCATGTGGCCAGCGATTTGCTCTATGAGCTGGAAGAAAAAAAGTCCTTAACCGGTCTCTTAAATGAGAACACTGAGGAACACGGTATTCAGGTGTACATCGGTCAGGAAACTTCGGTGGCGTCCATGAAGGATTGTTCCGTAGTAACCGCTACTTACGAGATAGAGGAAGGCATTTACGGACGTATCGGTATCGTAGGACCGAAACGTATGGACTACGAAAAGGTTGTGGGCACACTCCAAACCTTAAAAACACAGTTGGATGATATTTTTAAAAAGAATAAAGAGTAACAAGAAAGGTGAGTAACATGGCAGAACAGGATGTGAAGAACCAGGAAGAAACCATGGGAGCAGAAGAGATTGCGGAAGAGACCATGGACGCACGGGCAGAGGAAACAGTTGCCGAGGGTGCAAAAGAGTCGGTAGATGCGGCTGAAACCGAAGGAGTAGAGGAAAAGGAAGAGGACGCAGCCGAGTCCTCCAAAGAGGGAAAAGGCCTTTTTAAGAAGAAAGAAAAGAAAGATAAGAGAGACGAACAGATTGCTGAGTTAAACGACAAGGTACTTCGTCAGATGGCAGAGTTCGAGAATTTCAGAAAGCGTACCGAAAAGGAAAAAGCGGCAATGTTTGAAATCGGTGCAAAGAGCATCGTAGAAAAGCTTCTTCCGGTCATCGATAACTTCGAGTGCGGGCTTGCAGCGGTTTCCGAAGAAGAGAAGAACAGCGGTTTTGCACAGGGGGTTGAGATGATTTATAAGCAGCTTCTTAATGAGCTTGCTGAAGCCGGTGTAACACCGATTGAAGCAGTAGGTAAAGAGTTCAACCCGGATTTTCATAATGCGGTTATGCACATAGAAGATGAAAATTTTGGTGAGAATATAGTGGCAGAGGAATTCCAGAAGGGATATATGTATAAGGATTCCGTGGTGCGACACAGTATGGTTAAAGTAGCGAACTAAAAATAATTATATAGGAGGACAAAAACATGGGAAAGATTATTGGTATTGACTTAGGAACAACAAACTCCTGCGTTGCCGTTATGGAAGGCGGTAAGCCGGTAGTTATCACCAACACGGAAGGTGTTAGAACCACCCCGTCCGTATTAGCATTCACAAAGACCGGAGAGCGTATTGTAGGTGAGGCAGCAAAGCGTCAGGCAGTTACCAACTCCGACAAGACGATTTCTTCCATTAAGCGTCACATGGGTACCGATTACAGAGTAACCATTGACGACAAGAAGTATTCTCCGCAGGAAATTTCCGCGTTCATTTTGCAGAAGTTAAAGGCAGATGCAGAAAGCTATCTCGGTGAGAAGGTAACCGAGGCGGTTATTACCGTTCCGGCATACTTCAACGACGCACAGCGTCAGGCAACCAAGGATGCAGGTAAGATTGCAGGCCTTGAAGTAAAGCGTATTATCAACGAGCCGACTGCAGCAGCCCTGGCATACGGTCTTGATAACGAAAAAGAGCAGAAGATTATGGTATACGACTTAGGTGGTGGTACCTTCGACGTATCCATCATTGAAATCGGTGACGGCGTTATCGAAGTACTTGCTACTTCCGGTGACAACCGCCTCGGTGGTGATGACTTCGATGAGAGAGTAACGAGATACTTCATCGACGAGTTCAAGAAGGCAGAAGGCGTAGACCTTTCCTTAGATAAGATGTCTCTTCAGAGATTAAAGGAAGCTGCTGAGAAGGCGAAGAAGGAACTTTCTTCCCAGATGACCACTAACATCAACCTTCCGTTCATTACTGCAACCGCAGAGGGACCGAAGCACTTTGATATGAACTTAACCAGAGCAAAGTTCGATGAGTTAACTCACGACTTAGTAGAAAGAACCACTATCCCGGTTCAGAACGCATTAAAGGATGCAGGTCTTTCTGCTTCCGAGCTTAGTAAGGTACTTTTAGTCGGCGGTTCTACCCGTATCCCGGCGGTACAGGATAAGGTAAAGCAGCTTACCGGTCACGAGCCGAACAAGAGCTTAAATCCGGATGAGTGTGTAGCAATCGGTGCTTCCATTCAGGGCGGTAAGCTTGCAGGCGATGCAGGTGCAGGCGATATCCTTCTCCTTGACGTAACCCCGCTTTCTCTTTCCATTGAGACCATGGGCGGTGTTGCAACCAGATTAATCGAGAGAAATACTACCATTCCGACTAAGAAGAGTCAGATTTTCTCCACTGCAGCCGACAATCAGAGCGCAGTAGATATTAACGTAGTACAGGGTGAGCGTCAGTT